>NZ_CBFHNH010000001.1:0-567080 GCF_965657175.1 Pseudooctadecabacter sp.
TCGGTCGGATCTACGAAGCTTTTGAAGCCGTTGAGGCGAAGGCGGGAAAACCGCATGAAGAAGGCCCACACTGATTCTGCGTCAGGGGTCTATGCTGCGCGGCGGAAGACCCGCGAGTCAACGAAACCGCACCGGATATGGGGCAAAATGGGCGGTTATCCACAAGATATCGGGTGCATTAGGTGTCTCTGGTTCAAAAATACCTCCGCCGGAGGCCTTAAAATTCGCGAATTTTAGGACGCGCCTGCCAAGGTCGCTGTCGCTTTCGACCCAATGACGCCGGAAACCACCTTGACCCACCGTGCGACAAAGGCGCACAACAGGCGGGCATGGTTCCACTCTGACCGGCTAAGCCGGAAAGGGGATCAAAAGGGAATGTGGTGCGGGCCGATCCAATCAGGAGGCCGAATGCCACAGCCGCCCCCGCGACTGTAAGCGGTGAGTGTGCGTCCAAATCCACTGGGTAACCGGGAAGGAGGGCGCAAACCACGATGACCCGCAAGCCAGGAGACCTGCCATGCGAGACTGAAACCAACCGTCGGGGATGACGGAACAGGAGAGTAGACTATGAACGCGACCACCAAAACAATCGCCCGCGCTGACGTGCAACTGATGCCCATCGTATTCGCGGCCCTTGCCGGTGCGATGTTGCTGCTGGCCTCTGGCTACGCGCAGGCGTCTGTGCTGCATGATGCGGCGCACGATCAGCGTCACGCCATGGCGTTCCCCTGCCACTAAGGCAGACAGCGTAAAACCATGTCACAAAAATTGCTGACCAGCGCTGTGTTCGCTGGGCTTGCAGCGGGGCTGATTGTCGCCGCGTTGCAATTTTATTTCGTCATCCCGACGTTGCTGGAGGGTGAGCTGTTCGAGGGCGGCACTCGCGTGCATTTCGGTGCCGACGGATCGCCACAATCCGAACGGGGTGCGCCCGGTTTGGGCGGCGAATGGGGCCGTCATCTGATGACGGTCGGATTCAATATCGTGACGTATGTGGGCTTCGGGTTTTTGATGCTCGCCGTGATGGCCCTGACCGAGATGAAGGGGTTCACCACAATCACGGCCCGTCAGGGGATCATCTGGGGCCTGTGCGGCTTTATCGCAATCCAACTCGCCCCGGCGATTGGCCTGCCGCCTGTATTGCCTGGCACCATCGGGGCCGAGGTTGAGGCGCGCCAGGCTTGGTGGCTGGGCACGTTGATTGCCTCCGGTCTGGGTCTGTGGATGATCGCCTTTGTGCGCGGGCCATTGGCGCTGCTAGGGGTGGCGTTGCTGGCAGCACCACAGCTGATCGGGGCACCGCGGCTAGACACCTATTGGGGCGTGGCCCCGCCAGAACTGGCCGCGCAATTTGTGACCTATTCGCTGGGGGCGGCTGCCGTGGGCTGGACCTGTCTGGGCTTTTTCTGCGCCTATTTCTGGACGCGGGAGGCTTAGGCGGGGATACGTCCCACCAGACAAAACCGCAGATTGCCGGCGGGCCGTGCGTCCATAATCTGCCCATCGGGTGCTGCGGCGTAAAGTTTGGCAAAGGCCTCAATGTCCTCGGGGGCGTCGGGGTCCACGCCGGTGAACAGATAAGCGGCCTTGCCCTCGGCCCGAACGGCCAAAGACACAGGGCTGTCGCAGACGTTCATGCAGTCGGTGGTTTCCACCGGCACGCTGCCCTTCAATGCGCGGGCCAGATCCGCGCCGCCGGTACAGCCGGTGCAAATGATAAATCGGTCTCCGGTCGTGGGGGCCATTGGACTTCCTTTCGCGCGCCTTGGGCCACATGACATAAGGACGAAAAACATGCCTGCCAAGATTCCTGCCACCGTCGTCACTGGTTTTCTGGGGGCCGGTAAGACCACGTTGATCCGCCACATGCTGGAAAATTCGCAAGGGCGCCGCATTGCGTTGATCATCAATGAATTCGGTGATCTCGGCGTCGATGGTGACATCCTGAAAGGCTGCGGCGATGAAACCTGCACCGAAGACGACATTATGGAACTGTCCAATGGCTGCATCTGCTGCACCGTGGCCGATGACTTCATCCCGACCATGGAAAAGCTGCTGGGCCGCGATAACCCGCCCGATCACATCGTGATCGAAACGTCGGGTCTGGCGTTGCCGCAACCCTTGGTACGCGCATTCAACTGGCCCGGCATTTCGACCAAGGTGACTGTGGACGGTGTGGTAACGGTCGTGGACGGACGCGCCGTGACGGACGGGCGGTTCGCCCATTCCGTTGAGGCTGTGGATGCCCAACGCAAGCTGGACGACAACCTCGATCACGAGACGCCGCTGAGTGAGCTGTTCGAGGACCAGATCGCCTGTGCGGATATGATCGTGGTTAACAAAGCGGATCTGCTGGAAGGCGGTCAGGCCGATGATCTGCGCGCCGCGTTGAAATCGGATGCCCGTGACGGCGTGCAGGTGGTGACCGCAACGATGGGTGCACTGCCGGTAGATGTGTTGCTGGGTCAGGGTGTCGGGGCCGAAGGAGATCTGGACGCTCGCCATGAGGTGCATCACCACCATCATCACGACGATGATCACCATGATGATCACGCGGACGACCATCATCACCATGATCATGAACACGGCCATGACGAGTTTGAGAGTTTCGTGGTCGAACGGGGGGAGATCACAGATGCCACGGCCTTTGCCGAACAGGTGGCCGATGTGATCCGCGCCCATGACATTCTGCGCCTGAAAGGGTTTGCCGCCATCGAAGGGAAGCCTATGCGGTTGACCCTGCAGGCCGTGGGCCCTCGGGTCGATACCTATTTCGACCGCCCCTTTGGCGACGCGCCCCGCATCACGCGGCTGGTCGTAATTGGTCAGGCCGGTTTGGATCATGCGGCGATTGATGCCGCCCTGCGCGCATGATTTCGGTCGAACCCGCTGACCCCAAGGCCCCCGGCCCAGCCGCGCTGCTGGGCCAAAGCCACGCCTTGATGAATGCGATGTTTCCAGCTGATGCCTGTCACTACCTGGATCTGGATGCGCTGTGCGCGGACCACATCCGGTTCTTTGCGGCGCGTCATGGCGAGACCGTGCTTGGCACTGGCGCACTGGCGGTCATGGACGGCTACGGTGAAGTCAAATCCATGTTCACGGACGAAGCTGGGCGCGGAAAAGGCGTGGCCGCCGCCGTGCTGCGGATGATCGAAGACACAGCACGCGCTGAAGGCCTGTCGCTGTTGCGGCTGGAAACAGGCACAGGGCTTGATGCGGCCCACCGGCTGTATCGCCGTTTTGAGTTCACCGAATGCGGGCCTTTTGGCAGCTACGAAGCAGGCCCTTATTCGTTGTTTTTTGAAAAGGCGCTTTAATGTCCGTTTGTGCCGTCTCTGTCCTCTGGTGCGTCGCCATTACTTTGATCATGACCTTTCTGGTCGATGTTTTCCCAGCCGCGCAGGGCCTTACCGCCCCGTTCGTCTATGGCGGTCTCGCCTGCTTTGTTGTCTTTCAGCGGTTCTGGAATATCGCGGTCTTCCATGGCCTTGGGCCCGTCGGGCATGGGGGACGGCAGATCTTTGCCGGGTGCGGGTTTTGGATCAGGCATCGGGTTGGGCAGGTCTTTGGTCATGATTGTCTCCTTTGCGTCATCAACGGAGCAAGACGCCGAAAGGTTCAGCCATGCACCTTTTAGCCGCAGCGCCCGGCACGATTGACGACGGGAAGGAACCCGTTGATCTGGGGCAGACCCCCGCCGATGTGGTGGTCATTTCTGCCGCTGATACGGAACTTGCAGCGCTGTCGACAGCGCGGGGCGAGATGGCGGAGGCACCCAGCCTGCGATTGGCCAGCCTGATGCATTTGATGCATCCGATGTCGGTCGATCTGCATCTGGACAGCTGTGCCACCAAATCGCGGCTTGTGATTGCACGGGTGCTGGGCGGCGTAGGCTATTGGACCTATGGCGTCGAACAATACGCAGCACGACTGCGTGCAGCGGGCGTGCCTTTGGCCCTGCTGCCAGGGGACGACAAACCAGACGCGGAATTGCGCGCGCTGTCTACGGTCACCGATGCGGACTACGACGCATTGTGGTCCTACCTTGTCGAAGGTGGCCCCGAAAATTCCACGAATTTTCTACGCTACGCGGCCACGATGTTGGAGGGGTCCGCGCGTCCTGATCCAGCGCGACCGCTACTCAAAGCAGGGGTCTATTGGCCCGGCGCGGGCGTCAGCGATCTTGCGACCGCACAAGCCGCGTGGACCGACGGCGCGCCCGTTGTGCCGATCGTATTCTACCGTGCTTTGGTGCAGGGCGCGGGGCTGAACCCGATCAATCGGTTGGTCAAAGGCCTCCTGCGTGCTGGCCTGAACCCGCTTCCGGTGTTCGTTGCCTCACTGAAGGACCCGCTGTCGCAAGCCACGCTTGAAAGCCTGTTCAACGCAGCCCCACCCGATGTGATCCTGAACTGCACAAGCTTCGCCGTCGGCTCCCCCCACGCAGGCGATACAGCGGCGATGAACCCGCTGGCCGCAGACTACGCCAACGCAGCACCGGTGTTTCAGGTCGTGCTCGCGGCCTCCTCTGAAGACGCATGGTCCGAAGGGCTCACCGGTTTGTCCTCCCGCGATATCGCCATGAACGTAGCCCTGCCTGAGGTCGATGGCCGCGTGCTGTCCCGTGCGATCAGTTTCAAAGGGGAGGCCTATTTTGACGAGGCCACCGAATGCCCCATCGCCACCTACCGCGCCGTGGGCGACAGGGTGGACTTCGTGGTGCAACTGGCCCGCGCATGGGCCAACTTACGCGGCACACCTGCTGCACAGCGCAAAGTCGCACTGGTGGTGGCAAACTACCCCAACAAAGACGGGCGTCTGGCCAATGGCGTGGGCCTCGATACCCCTGCAGCAACAGTCAACGCCTTGGGTCTATTGGCGCAGGCAGGCTATGACGTGACACCGCCGGCCGACGCGCAAACGCTGATGGATCGCATGATGGCGGGGCCCACAAACTGGCTCACCGACCGCGCCGACCGACAGGGGGGCGAACGCCTCCCTCTCGACATCTACCGCGCCCATTTCGATGCGCTGCCTTGGGCCGTCAAAGACCAGGTCCTCACACGCTGGGGCCCGCCTGAGGAGGATCCCTTCTTCATCTGGCCCGACAAACTCCCCCCGGAGGGTCGGTCTGAGGCAGGCTTCGCCCTCTCCATTCATCGCTACGGCAACGCCATCGTGGGGCTGCAACCGGCGCGAGGATATAACGTCGATCCCACAGACACATACCACAGCCCCGATCTGGTGCCGCCCCACAACTATCTGGCTTTCTATTTCTGGCTGCGCCACCACTGGGGCGCCGATGCGATCGTGCATATGGGCAAACACGGCAACCTCGAATGGCTGCCCGGCAAGGCCACAGCCCTGTCAGACACCTGTTGGCCCGAAGTGGTCCTTGGCCCCACGCCCCACGTCTATCCCTTCATCGTCAACGACCCCGGCGAGGGCACGCAGGCCAAACGCCGCGCGGCTGCAGTTATCATCGATCACCTGACCCCACCCCTCACCCGCGCCGAAAGCTACGGCCCCCTGCGCGATCTGGAGGCTTTGGTCGATGAATATTATGAAGCCGCAGGCGTGGATCCCCGCCGGATAGACCATCTGCGTCGGGAAATCCTGTCGCTGTCAGACGTGACCGGGCTGGCGGCAGACGTGGGCTTTGACGGGGATGAAGACGGCGATCTGACCAAGCTGGACGCTTACCTGTGCGAGCTGAAAGAGGCGCAGATCCGCGATGGGCTGCACATTTTTGGACAATCGCCCGAGGGCGAACAACTGCGCGATCTGGTGATCGCCTTGGCCCGCATCCCCCGTAGCGATGGGCAGGGCGGGGATGCGTCCGTTTTGCGCGCCTTGGCATCTGATCTGGGCCTTGGATTTGATCCGCTGGATTGCGATATGGCCGCACCCGCCGGGGACAAACCGGCCCTATTGGCCGACCTGACTTCGGACACATGGCGCACGCTGGGCGACACCGTCGAACGGTTGGAACTGTTGGCAATTGCCCTGATGGAGGGCTCTCAAGCCCCCGGCCCCGCATCGGCAGCCGTTGCCACTGAAATGCGGGGCGCGATTGCAGACACTGTTGCGGCCTGTGGTCCGCGCGAAGGGCACGGGTTGCTCCGCGCCCTCGCGGGGCAGTTCGTGGCCCCCGCCCCATCGGGCGCCCCCACACGCGGGCGGTTGGATGTCTTGCCCACGGGTGGAAATTTCTATTCCGTCGATGCGCGCGCGGTGCCCACGCCCACGGCATGGGCACTTGGATGGAAATCAGCGAACCTATTGATTGAAAAACACCTTCAAGACCACGGCGACTGGCCACGGGCCATGTTGGTCACGGCTTGGGGTACGGCCAACATGCGCACGGGCGGCGATGACATTGCGCAGGCCATGGCGCTGATGGGGGTGAAACCGAAATGGGACGCCGCAAACCGCCGTGTCACCGGGTTTGACATCATCCCCGAAGGCGCATTGGGCCGCCCCCGGGTCGATGTCACCCTGCGCATCAGCGGCTTTTTCCGCGATGCATTTCCACAGCTGATTGCTCTTTTTGACAGTGCGGCGCGCGCCGTTCAGGCCTTGGATGAACCCCCCGCACAAAACCCAGCGGCCGCGCGTGCGCGCGCTGGCGAAGGGGCGGCACGGGTCTACGGGTCCAAACCCGGGGCCTATGGTGCGGGGCTGCAAGCCATGATCGACGAACGGCTTTGGGCGGACCGCGCCGATTTGGCAGATGCCTACCTTGAATGGGGCGGCTATGCCTATTCCGCCGCGCAAGAAGGCGAGCGGGATCGGACAGGGTTTGAAGCACGATTGGGTCAGGTTGAGGCGATTGTCCAAAACCAAGACAATCGCGAACATGATGTCCTCGATAGCGACGATTACTACCAGTTCGAAGGTGGGGCGGCCGCGGCAGTGGCTTCCCTTCAGGGGCGCGACAGGCCGATTTACCACAACGATCATTCGCGACCCGAACGGCCGGTTATCCGCACGTTAGACGATGAAATCGGGCGGGTCGTGCGGTCCCGCGTGGTGAACCCCAAGTGGATCGCGGGCGTAAAACGCCATGGCTACAAGGGCGCATTTGAAATGGCCGCCACGGTCGACTACCTGTTCGCCTTCGCCGCAACGACGGGCGTCGTCAAAAACCACCACTTCGATTTGGTCGAAGAGGCCTTTCTGGCCGACGATGACACGCGCGAGTTTATCAACGAGCACAACGCACCGGCCCTGCGCGAGATCGCCCAGCGCCTGCAAGAGGCCATTGATCGCGGCCTTTGGACCCCGCGCAGCAATTCAGCGCGGGCACGGATTTTGGCGATAGCGGAGTAACGACGGAAGCTAGAGCCCAGCAGCAAGCGCTGCAATGCCCAGATACATACAAAAAATACACAGTGAAAAAGTTCGCATCCAGCCGTCCTCCTGACGCTCTAAGACCACGGGAAGGGGCGGGAATTTCAGGGGAAAAGACAGGACGACTTACCCTAACCTTAAAGGCGAGGCATTCCACGCTGCACGCGAAAATAACCATTGGCATCATGCCAAAAACGCGGGACACATGTCGCGCGCCCACAGACATTCACAGGAGATCGCCATGACAGACGACGCCGACCGCCACGCCATGAAGATGGCCAAGAAGAAGGCCGCGCGGGACAAGATCATGGCGACCAAGACCGACAAAAAGGGTCTGATCATCGTCCATACCGGCAAGGGCAAAGGTAAATCCTCCGCCGCGTTTGGGATGATTTTCCGCCACATCGCCCATGGAATGAAATGCGCTGTTGTGCAGTTCATCAAGGGGGGGATGTCCACCGGCGAACGTGATCTGATCTTGGGCAAATTCTCGGATGAATGTGCGTTTCATACCATGGGTGAAGGGTTCACTTGGGAAACGCAGGACAAAACCCGCGACACAGAGATGGCCATGGCCGCGTGGGAAAAGGCCAAGGAACTGATCCGCGATGAAACCAATTCGATGGTCTTGCTGGACGAAATCAACATCGCAATCCGGTACGATTATGTGCCCATCGCCGAGGTCGTGCAGTTTTTGGCCGAAGAAAAGCCCGACATGACCCACGTGGTTTTGACGGGCCGCAACGCCCATGACGACCTGATCGAAATTGCCGATCTGGTGACGGAGATGGAATTGGTCAAACACCCCTTCCGGTCCGGCATCAAGGCACAGATTGGCGTTGAATTTTAGGAACCGTTGACCCGTCCTGTCGGTTGTTTGCTTGACCTTTCAGGAGAGCAAAGATGAGCAAGAACCGAGAGCAAGTTTGGGACGAATGGCGTGATCTGGTGAATATGGCGCCGCAGGAATTGGACGATTGGCTGGACACGGATGAGAGCAAATCAGTCGGCGACACCGAGGACGGCGAAAGCACGGGTCATAAATCCGGCCGGCGGATCGTGAAGATCAAACGCACCAACAAGGACGATTTGACAGACGATCAGTGGTCGCACATGGGCAAGGTCGTGGGCTATATCAAACGACATTTGTCGCAGGGTGGGCCGAAAGAGGATGTGGAAACGTCGGCGTGGCGGTATTCTTTGATGAACTGGGGACATGACCCCCTGCAAGAAGGCAGCTAAATTTCTCGAACTTTAGCGCGCGGTGGAGGACAGGATGGCGACACGGCTACTTACAGAATTCGGTATGGGAACGTCGCTGCGCAGGCGCGACTACACGCAGGCCGCACGCCGTGCGTTGCAGGATGCGCTGTGGCACAACTCGATCAATCTGGCGGAACTTTACGGCAAGCCAAAAGAGGCCATGCAAATCACCGTTGAGATCGGCGTGCAGCGCCCTGATGCTGTCGACACCGACGCCTTGCGGGACATCTTTCCCTACGGCCAACTGAACTTTTCGGTCGTCGAAGGCGGGCTGGATGTGCCGCGCCCTGATGGGGAACCTACGGTCATCGCCAATGTCGCCCTATCTGTTGCGTTGGAGTTGAATACATGAGCGATCAGCGGTTCATCATCGAAATGGGCATGGGCAATGACCTTTATGGTCAAGATTACACCAAGGCCGCCGCGCGCGCGATTGAGGACGCCTTGCGTCATTCATCGCTCCCCCTGTTTGAGGCCACAGGCCTGTCCCATGATGCCATGAGGGTGCAGGTGACTGTGGGCGTGCAGGACCCGGATGCCGTAGATTGCGCGGCACTGGCGGAAAAACTGCCCCGTGGGCAGGCCGATGTGCGGGCGGTCAAAGGCGGGTTGAACGTGACCAATCCGG
Source organism: Pseudooctadecabacter sp. (assembly GCF_965657175.1). Taxonomy (GTDB): domain Bacteria; phylum Pseudomonadota; class Alphaproteobacteria; order Rhodobacterales; family Rhodobacteraceae; genus Octadecabacter. Next base: position 9,248 of record NZ_CBFHNH010000001.1, read on the forward strand.
ACAATGGCAATGTGATCGTCATAGCCTCTGCCGCAGTTGAAGCGTTTTTGCCGTTTCAGGGCTAGAACGGGTTCAGGACCCATGTCAGGGTTTCGGGCAAAGGAGATTTGCCATGCCTGATGACGTTCGCATTCCAAATGATTTGGACAGCTTCTGGATGCCCTTTACGCCGAGCCGCGCCTTTCAGGATGCGCCGCGGCTGATCCACAAGGCGGAAGGCGTGCGCTATGTGACCATCGACGGGGCCGAAAAGTTTGACGGCACGGGCGGGCTGTGGTGTTCCAACGCGGGTCATAATCATCCGCGCATCGTCGAGGCGATCCAGCGTCAGGCGGCGGAGCTGGATTTCGCCCATAACTTTGGCCAAGGCCATCCGATTGCGTTTGAGGCGGCAGCACGGGTCGTCGATCTGGCGCCCGGCATGGACCACGTGTTTTTCACCAACTCCGGGTCCGAAGCCGTGGATACCGCGCTGAAGATCGCACTGGCCTATCACGCCGCGCGCGGGGACGGCGGGCGGCGCATGTTGGTGGGGCGCGAAAAAGCCTATCACGGGATCAATTTTGGCGGACTCAGCGTGGGCGGGATCGGCTTGAACAAGGGACAGTTCGGCACGCTCTATTCCTCCACCGCGCATTTGCGGCACACATGGTTAGAAGAAAACCACTTTAGCCGTGGAATGCCAGAGCACGGCGCGCATCTGGCAGAGGATTTGCAACGGCTGTGCGATCTGCATGGCGGTCACACTATCGCGGCGGTGATTGTAGAGCCTGTGTCGGGGGCGGGCGGAGTCTTTCCGCCGCCTCTGGGGTACCTTGAGCGACTGCGTGAGATTTGTGACGCCAACGGGATTTTGCTGATTTTTGATGAGGTTATCACCGGCTTTGGCCGTATGGGCACGCCCTTTGCCTATGAAGCCTTTGGTGTGCAGCCCGATCTGGTGACCTGCGCAAAAGGCATGACGAACGCCACAGTGCCCATGGGCGGCGTGTTGGCGACAAGTGCTGTGCGTGAGGCCTTCCGTCAGGCCCCCAGCAAAATGCCCGATCTGTTTCATGGATATACCTATTCAGGCCATCCCCTGGCCTCCGCCGCGTGTATCGCCACACTGGATGTCTATCGGGACGAGGATATTTTTGGCAACGCCGCGCGCATGGCCGCCCCGTGGGAGGAGATGTTGCACGGGCTGGCCGATATCGACGCAGTGGTCGACGTGCGCAACTGCGGGATCATCGGTGCAGTGCAACTGCGTCAAGACGGTGCAGTGGGTGACGCGGGCCGTGCAGCCCATGCGGCACTTTGGGATGCGGGGCTGATCGTACGGCCCATCGGGGACGCGCTCGCCATGTCCCCGCCGCTGACGATCACGCAGGACCATGTGGATGAGGTCGGGGCCACGTTGCGGTCTGTGCTGGCGGGATAGTGGGGCGCTGCCCCCGTCGCCTTTGGCGCCTCCCCCGGAGTATTTAGGGCAAAACGAAACCTAAACCTTGGCAAGCCCCGAAAGGGTGAGCGCAGGGGACAGGGCGTCTTCGTCCACATGCAGGTCAATGACGGAGAAGGTGCCGCTTGCTTTGGCGCGGTCAAAGGCCGCGGCGAAGTCAGCAGTTGTTGTCACTGTTTCGCCATGGCCGCCATAGGCGCGCGCGAGGGCTGCGAAGTCAGGATTGGTCAACATCGTGCCGGAGACGCGACCGGGATAGGTTTTTTCCTGATGCATGCGGATCGTGCCGTAGCGGCCGTTGTTCACAACGATCACGATGGGTGTCGCGCCATACTGGGCCGCGGTGGAGAGTTCGTTCAGCGTCATCTGGAAACAGCCGTCGCCAGCGAGGCAGACGACCGTCTTGCTGGGATGTTCGAGGGAGGCGGAGATCGCCGCAGGAAAGCCATAGCCCATCGAACCAGACGTGGGCGCCAGTTGAGTGCCATAGGTTTTGTACGTGAAATAGCGGTGCAGCCACGCGGCGTAATTGCCCGCCCCGTTTGTCACCATTGCGTCCTCGGGAAGGGTTTCTGACAGGTGTTTAATCACCTGTTCCAGCTTCGCCTCGCCTGGGGTTTCTTGCGGGTTCGTCCATGCGTCATAGTCAGCGCGCGCGGCTTTGATCCAAGCGCTTCGGTCGGGCATGTCGGCAGGCTTGAGCGCGTTCAAAAGTGCGGGGATGGCGCGGGGGGCGGTTTCGACCCAGCCAAGGGTTGGCCCGTAAACGCGACCGATTTCTGCGACATCATGGTGGATGTGAAGAATGGTTTTCTGCGGCTCCGCCGGATCGACAAGCGTGTAGCCTTGCGTGTTGATATCGCCAAAACGCGTGCCGATCAGCACCAAGCAATCGGTGGCGCGGATGCGGTCGGCGAGTTTAGGATTGATGCCCACGTTCAAGTCGCCCGCGTAGTGGCTGTGACGGTTGTCCACATAGTCTTGGCGGCGAAAGGATGTAACGATGGGCGCCTTCGCGGCCTCGGCCAGTCGGGCGGCGGCAGTGGTCGTACCTTTGTCCCAATGGGGGCCGCCCACGATGATAAGGGGGCGTTCAGCATGCGCCAACGCTTTGGCAAAGGGGGCGGCACCGTCTTGGCTCCCTGCTGTATCCGGCACCACAACACCGGTGAAATCTGCAACCTCTGCCTGCGCGCTCAGCATGTTTTCGGGTAGAGCCAGAACCACCGGGCCGGGCCGTCCGGTTTGGGCCACTCGGAAGGCGCGGGCGATGTATTCGGGCAGACGATCGGTATGGTCCACCTGCGCCACCCATTTCACGAGACCACCGAAGAGCGATTTATAATCCACCTCCTGAAAGGTTTCGCGATCGGTGTGACGGTTGTTGATCTGGCCCACAAAAAGCACCATGGGTGTGCTATCCTGCTGGGCAATATGCAAGCCGGCTGAGGCATTGGTGGCACCGGGGCCACGGGTCACAAAGGCCACGCCGGGCTGGCCTGTCATCTTGCCATAAGCCTCAGCCATCATGGCGACGCCGCCTTCTTGGCGGCCAACAATATTGTCGATGCCCGCGTCATACAGACCATCCAAAGCGGCCAGAAAACTTTCACCCGGCACGGAGAACACACGCCGCACGCCGAGCTTCACCAATTGATCCACCAAAATCTGTCCGCCATGTCGCATATTGAGGCCTTTCTTGCTTGGCCTGCACCTTTGCGCACTGGCCGCGTGGGGGAAAGCCCCTAGGTTGATATCCAACACAAAATCGGAGGCACAATGTCCTATCTTCTCGGCCTGTCTGGATCGCTGCGCGCGGCATCCACCAACACCAAATTGATCCGCGCCGCTGCGGATATTTATGGCGGCGACTATCAAGAGGGGGATTTGCGATTGCCGCTTTATAATGGTGATCTGGAGGAGGCTGAGGGTATCCCCGCATCCGTCCAGACCTTAGCGGACCAGATCAAAGGGGCGGAGGCGGTCGTGATCTCATCCCCTGAATACAATAAGGCGATTTCCGGGGTCCTCAAGAACGCCCTTGATTGGGTCAGCCGGACAGATGGCAGCCCATGGTCAGACAAACCCCTCGCGATCATGTCCGCCACTGCAGGCCGCGCCGGAGGGGAGCGGGCGCAATTTTCGCTGCGCCTGTGCATGATGCCTTTCGGGACGCGGATCATCCAGACGCCAGAGGTGTTGGTGGCCGCCAGTTCGCAGCAGTTTGACGACGCGGGAGCCTTGACCGGCGACAGATATGTCAAAACGCTGACAGCCTTGATGGACGCGCTAAAGGCCGAGGTCGCGCGCAGCTAGGACTTGCGCCGCGGCATAGGATTGGTCAGCGTCCGGGCATGACGGAACAGACTCTAACCGATGTAATGGACCCCGCCCGCGCGCGGGCGTTGCAGGCCGCCCTTGGGGTTGATGTGACGGCTGAGGCGGGGCGTGCCCTGCCCCCGTTCTTTCACCACATCTATTTCTGGGACCCGCAGCCACCTGAGAATCTGGGGCGTGACGGCCATCCGGCGGTGGGCGGGTTCCTCGCCGATATGGGGTTGCCACGGCGGATGTGGGCCGCTGGTCGCTTGCTGTTTCACGCGCCGTTGTTGGCGGGTGTGCAGGCCGATAAGACCAGAATGATTGAAGGGGTGACACGCAAAACAGGGCGGTCCGGGCCACTGGCCTTTGTCCGGATACGCCACGACATTCGCCAACGGGGCACGGTGGTTCTGACTGAATGGCAGGATCTGGTCTACCGCGAAGATGGCGGTGCGGCAGCGGCCCCGCCCCAAGCCCGCGTCGATGAAACCCACCGTGAGGACGCCCATTTCAACAACACGCTTTTGTTTCGGTATTCCGCGCTCACGTTCAACGGGCACCGCATCCACTATGACGCGGATTATGCCCGCGAGGTTGAGGGCTACGACGGCTTGGTCAGTCATGGGCCATTGCTGGCCCAACGGTTGATGCTGATGGGGGAACGGATGTTGGACCGCTCTTTGACCGAAGTGAATTACCGCGCGACGTCACCTCTGACATTGCCCCATTCGGCCACCTTGTGTTGGGCCGATGGAACCGCATGGGTGCGCGGCCCGCACGGGGTACAATGCATGATCGCGCAGATGCGCTAGAGGCTGCGGTCGGGGGCAAAAGCCTCGGGGATCAGGTTTTCGCCAGTGGTGATCAGATGCGCCAACTGTTCGGCACAAAGCGGTGCCATGCCGAAGCCGATTTTAAAGCCGCCGTTGGCGATGAAATCACCCTGGCGGAACGGATGTTGGCCCAACATGGGCGCACGGGTGCGCGCACGAGGGCGGACACCGGCCCAGCGCATGACTTCAGGCGCGTCACGCAGGACCGGCATAAGGGCACGTGCCTTGTCCAGCAGCGCATCGCACTGGGCGTCCGTCGCGGTGCCATCGTCGAATTCGCGTTCTGTGGTGGACCCGATTGCCGTGGTGCCATCGCCGTGGGGAATAATATGCAGCCCGTCGATAAAAGCCTGCGGGGCGCTTCGCGCGTCGTGATCCAGCAACACGGCTTGGCCTTTGATACCTGCCCCCACAAGGCGGCTGTGTTGCGCTGTCAGCTCTGCCAGACCCTGATGGCCCGTGGCCCAGACTGTGGGGCCGTCGAAGGGCATCTCATCGGCGCTGATGATCCCGCCCTTGGCGCGGATCGCGGCGGCCAAAGCCTCACAGGCCTGACGGGGATGAATGCGGGCCGACAGGGTGTCGAAGACCCACAGGCCGGACGCAGACGGCGGGGCGAAATCGCCCGGTTGATCGGTGATGCGCCATACCGCGCGGCCTTGCCACAGGGCCTCAGCCCCTTTGGCGCGGTCCTTGGCCAAGGCGACACCCGCCTCGGCCAAAGGTTGCAGACGTCCCGTGCGGGCATAACCCGGATCGCGCCCGCCCATGGTGGCAATATCGGCCCACCAGTCTTCGGCCATCAAAAGGCTGTCCAGTTGAAAGCCCTTCTTGGGGTTCCACTGTTCGGGCACATGAGGCGCCAGCGCGCCCACGATCCCGCCAGATGCACCGGACGCCGCGCCGTTTGGGTCAATGACGCGCACGGACAGGCCCCGTTTCAACAGCGCCCAAGCGGTCGCCAGCCCAAAGACTCCAGCCCCGCGCACTGTCACGTCTGGCATTGCCATCGCCGTCCCCTGCTTTCATGGTCTGGGCGAGACATAGGACACAATGACATGACAGACCAGCGGGCAGATTTGGAATGGCGCGACGGCAGCGTGCCGGTGTCGCGCCGGTTCGATGACCCTTACTTTTCCCTCGATGATGGGGTGGCGGAGACGCAGCATGTCTTTTTGGCAGGCAACGACCTGCCTGCGCGGTTTAAGAATGGATTTTACGTTGCCGAATTGGGCTTTGGCACGGGGTTGAACTTTCTGGTGACATTGGCCGCATGGCGGACGGCGGGGGTAGAGGGGCGGCTGCACTTCACCAGTTTTGAGGCTTTCCCGATGCGTGTGTCAGAAATGATCGCGGCTTTGTCCGCGCACGAAGGTCTGCCCGTAGATGTCTTTGACGTGAAAGACGACCTGATCCCCCCGCACCTCAGCGGGGCGGACTACGATTTGCATGTGGTCTACGGCGATGCGCGGGACACTCTGCCGACTTGGGACGACATGGCCGACGCGTGGTTTCTGGACGGATTTTCACCGGCCAAGAACCCCGAACTCTGGGGCGACGCGCTGTTGGCTGAGGTCGGCGCGCATACCAAGAGCGGGGGCACTTGCGCCACCTATACCGCCGCCGGTTTTGTGCGGCGCGGGCTTGACGCCGCAGGGTTCGACATCACCCGCACCCCCGGTTTCGGGCGCAAGCGGCATATGACCCGAGGGGTCAAACGATGACAGGCGACCGGTTGGGCATCTGGCTGATGGTGGCCACAACCTTTGTCTTCGCGGTACAGGACGGGATCAGCCGCCATCTGGCAGGCGAATACAACGTGCTGATGATCGTGGCGATCCGCTACTGGTTCTTTGCCGCCTTTGTTATCGCCATTGCCCGTCGTCAGGCTGGGTCCATCCGTGCGGCAGCGGCCACGTCGCAGCCGTGGGTGCAGGGGTTTCGCGGGCTGCTGTTGGCGGCTGAGATTTGCGTCATGGTCTGGGCCTTCGTGTTGTTGGGACTGGTGGAGGCACACGCCGTGTTCACCTTCTATCCGCTGTTGGTCGCCGCCTTATCCGGACCGGTCTTGGGCGAACGGGTCGGCTGGCGGCGCTGGGCGGCCATTGGCGTGGGATTTGTCGGCGTTCTGATCATTCTGCAACCGGGGGTCGCTGTCTTTAGTCCGGCGGCGGCGGTGCCGTTATTGGCGGCGTTTATGTTTGCGCTTTACGGACTTCTGACGCGCTACGTGGCACGACGCGACAGTACTGCGACGTCGTTCTTTTGGACCGGCGTGACTGGTGCTGTGATGATGACCCCGCTGGGTCTTTGGGCATGGGAGCCGATGATCCTTACGGATTGGATGTGGATGGGTGCACTGTGCATCACCGGCGCGTCGGGCCATTGGTTGTTGATCAAAACCTACGAAGTGGCGGAGGCCAGCACAGTCCAACCTTTCGCCTATCTGCAACTGGTTTTCGCCAGCGCCATCGGCCTGATGATCTTCGGCGAGGTCTTGTCGCTGAACGTGATGTTGGGCGCGGGGCTGGTCGTGGCCGCCGGGCTGTTCACACTATGGCGGGCGCAGCGGGCCGCAGCCTAGCGCCTATTCGCCAGCGGGGGCGACAGGGCGCACGGGCGCGGGGCCGCTTGGCGCGGGCGGGGTGTCGGGGGTTCGGTCGAGGTCAGGTGCTGCGGCAACGGCGGGGCGCGCCACGGGGCGTATGACCGGAACCTCACCAATCAGCAGATCGGTAAAACGCACCGGCGCAATGCGGCCTGAAAGCCGCGCGCGGTAGACGGGAATGCCTTCGGTGACGCGCATGACGTAGTTGCGGGTTTCACGAATCGGGATGTGTTCGATCCAGTCGATGACGTCCACCGGCGTCCCGCCGCCTAATCCGCGACGCGGATCACCACGTTCCGCCATCCACCGGCTGGGCCGCCCCGGACCCGCATTATAGCCCGCCGCAATCATCGCCGGACTGTTGCCAAATTCACGGGTGAGATAGGCCAAATATTCCGACCCAAGCGCCACGTTATACCGCCAATCGGTCGTCAGCCGCGCGCGGCTGTAGGGCAGATCAAGCCAGCCTGCCACGTCGCTGGCGGTGCCGGGCATCAACTGCATCAGCCCCAGCGCGCCAACGGAGCTTCCGGCGTCGACACGAAACTCCGATTCCTGCCGCGCGATGGACAGGGCGAGGGCGGGTTCGACGGGCATGTCGAGGTCGGCCATGGGATGGATCGGGAAGTAGACGTCTTGCACCAGTGTCCCATCGCGAACGGCTGTTTTGGCGGCAAGGACGGCATAGAAGGGTTCATCAATTTCCATCAGCATCGCACCCAGTTGGCCCAAATCCTGACGTGACATCTGGGCTGCCGCATCGCGGATAAACAGAACCGCAGACCCGCGTTCACCGGCATCCAAAAGGGCCAATCCCGCGCGGACGAGATCGTTTTGCAAAATGCGCCCCGTGCGCCAGTCGCCGAAATCAGCACCGCCCACCAGATCGGGATCGAGGGTCAGGCCCAACCGTTCCGCAGACAGCAGGCCATAGAACGACGTCTGATGTTGCGCGCCTGCCTGAAAGGCGGCCACCGCCGCCTCTGCATCGCCACGGCCCTCATGGGCGCGACCCAACCAATAGCCAGCACGCCCTTTGGAAATGGGCGAGGAGACGGAGGCGTCAAAAGCCTCAAAATGCCCAAGCGCACGATCAAAATCGCGCAAATACGTCAGTGCGATGTAGCCAGAGAGCCATTCGAGGTCGGAAAAATTCGCCTCATCCGGGGCAATAAAATGATCCGCGGCCAACGCGTAGGCGCGGTCAATATTGCCTTCGCGCATGTGCCAGCGCGCCAGAATGCGCCGCCACGACCCCCAGCGCCACGGCACCCCCAGCGCATCCGCACTGGACGATTGCGCCAGCAGCAATTCGGAGGCATCGGTCCAGTCGCTGCGATCCGCAAGCCAGTTGAACCGGTCATAGGCCAGCCCCGGATCAGACCGCAGGCGGTCCGGGATCAGGGCGCGACGGTCCTCCAGATCACTGGCTTTCGTGATGTAGCCAATACGCGCGCGGGTCAGGGCCGCGGTCCCTTCGTCCAAAAGCGGCAGGACATTTAGGGCATCAGATGTCCGCCAACGCCACAACAGCATGTCGGCACGGGCCGCGTGAAACGGCGCGACCACCTCGGGATAGGCATCGACGATGGCCTGATGACCCATCTCCGTGAGGCCCGCCGTCGTCCACACAGCGGCGAGCATGGTTTCAGCCTCCGCCCGCCTGCCCGCGCGGATCAAGGCACCGGCATAGGCTGCGGCCCCTGCGCCGGTTTCTACATCGTGGCCGTCAAAAAATCGCAGGATATCCGCATCGGCCACGGCCCCATCAATGCTGCGTTCGGCGGCGGCACGGATGCGCGAAAGGCCCGGCCAATCGGACCGCTCTGCTAGGAATCGGGTATAGACCGCGAAAGGACGCTCCGCGCCTTCAGGGTCACGCAGATCCAACCAGCGGAGCAGATCAGCCTCAACCGGATCCATCTTCTGCACGGTCTGGTAGGCACTGGCGCTGTCACCCGTGCGCAGCATGTCTACCGCGTTGGAAAACGTTGCATCCGGTGTGGTTTGCGCGACGCTGGTGGTCGCGCTTAGAACCAGGGCGGCGATCATCCGACAGCCGAATTTCAATGACATCTGATCCCCTCCCGCCCTGTTGATCGTCGCCCGCACGCGCAGCCGCAGGTCTGTTGTTGTTACAACAAACCTAAGGCGTCATGCGAAAGCTACAACTCACAAACTTGGCAAAGGCGGAAAACCCCGCTAGGGGACGAGGGATTCACGGGCGACTTGCCCCCCCAACTGAAAGGATGCGTATCATGCTCAAGGGTTCTCTCCCCGCTTTGGTCACGCCGTTCAAGGACGGCCAGTTGGATCTTGATACGCTCAAAAAACTGGTTGAGTGGCATATCGAGCAAGGCAGTCATGGTCTGGTGCCCGTCGGCACGACCGGCGAAAGCCCGACCCTGACACACGCGGAACATGATCTGGTGGTCGAAACCGTGGTGCAGGCCGCAGCTGGGCGTATTCCCGTGGTGGCAGGTGCCGGGTCCAACAACACCGCTGAAACCGTGCGTCTGGTGAAGGCCGCAAAGGCCGCCGGTGCCGATGCCGCACTGGTCGTGACGCCCTATTACAACAAGCCCACACAACGCGGATTGATCGCGCATTTCACGGCCGCTGCGGACTGCGGACTGCCGATTGTGATTTACAACATTCCGGGCCGGTCGGTCGTCGATATGACGCCTGAAACCATGGGCGTATTGGCCAAGCACGACAATATCCTTGGCGTCAAAGACGCGACGGGTGATCTGGCACGGGTGCCGAACCAGCGGCTGAGCTGCGGGACGGACTTTGTGCAGCTTTCCGGCGAAGACCCCACCGCCATCGGGTTCAACGCACAAGGCGGCGTGGGCTGTATTTCTGTGACGGCGAATGTGGCCCCTGCCCTGTGCGCCCAGATGCAAGAGGCGACTCTGGCGGGGGATTATCCGGCGGCTTTAGCACTGAACGACCGCTTGATGCCGCTGCACAAGGCCATTTTCACCGAACCCGGTCTGGTCGGGGCGAAATATGGCATGTCCCTGTTGGGGCTGTGTTCCGATGAGGTCCGGTCCCCGCTGACCGGTTTGGAAGACAGCACCAAGACCAAAATGCGCGATGCGATGGTTCATGCGGGTCTGCTGAACTAAGATCAGCCAGCCAGATTTAGAATGTTTTGCGGGCGGGGATTAAACCCCGCCCGTTTGCGTTTGCGCCTCAAACCTGTCGTTGAGCCGCCAGATGCCCCAGGCCACAGGGATCGCCGCAAGGCCACCGATGACGTAGGCCAGCGGCTCGTCATAGAATGTCTCAAACGCTTGGGTGTAGGCGTGGATTGCGCCAAAGGTCATGGCCGCGTTGAAGATGCCACGCCGGTTGGTGTGTGCAGACCAGACGGCGGCCAGCACCAGAAGAACAGCCCAGACGATGGAATAAACGTGTTCGGAAATGGTGAGGGCCGTGGCCTCGAACGCATCGCGCGCGGCAGTGTACTCTTCATAGGTCCCTTCGGCCCGCCAGTAGGATGTGCCGGGGCCCCAGATCGACAGGCCGACAACATCCCCCCAGAGCGACCCCACCAGAAAACTGAGGTTCGCGACGATAAACGCCATGATGCCAAACAGGTGCGTGTGACGACGGACCCGTTCCGTCAGCATGTGGGCGAGTGCGATGCACACGACCATCGCAAGCGACATTTGCAGGATCGTGAGGGTGCTTTCCGGGCTATAGAAAGCATACATGCCCGACCAGTAGAACGTGCCGGTCTCCAGCATCTGGGCGAAGGGCACGATGGCCAATGCGGTGACAAGGCGCACGTCAACCAACAGGCCGAACCCGAAAATCAAGGCTGCGACGTAGCCGTGGATTACGGCAAGCGGCAGCCCCGTGAGTTCAATCGCCTCGCCCCAGATATAGACGCCCGCGATGTGCAGGGAGGCCGCCATGAGTGTCAGGCTACCTGACAGGAAACGGGCGTGGGGTGGGCTACGGCGGAAGGCAAAGACAGTCCCGAGGATCGACAGGATGCCCAACACAATCAGCGCAAGACCACCGTCCCGTTCCCCCAATTTATCCACCAAATCGACCATCCCGCCAAAGGTCAGCATCCCCGCCCCGATGAGGGCCGCCGCAGTGCCAAACATGCGGTAAAGGTCGCTTGCTTTCAGCAAAACGACGGTGCCGATTGCCAGAAACAAACCGCCCGTGATCGCCACGGCGAGAGCATCAGCCAACCAAAATACGAACCCGATGGCAGCGGCGATGATCCCGACGCAGAGCACCGAATTGATCACAAGCGACACCATCACCTGCCGCGATCTGCGGGCGATAATCTGTCCTTGGGCGGGTGTAAGAACGCCTTCGGCGATAAGGGCTTCGGTTTGGACGACGTGGGGCATGGGGTGGCTCCGATCTATGAACATCGTTCATGTAACGCATTTTTGAACACTGTTCAAGTCACATCTTGAGCCATCCGTCGCCCCAATCAACGTCCGCGCTGCCCACAAAGGTGGCGACGCGGTCGATTTCGGCTTCCAATGCTTTGACGCGGGCTTTGCCCATCCGCACGCCGGTCTCTGGCCAAAAGGCGGTCACGACGGTGCGGTCACCGTCCCGTTTGGTATCAATACGACCAATGATGCGGTCCCCCTGCAGGACGGGGAAAACGTAGTAGCCGTACTGGCGTTTTGGCGCAGGGACAAAAATTTCTATCCGGTAATGAAACCCCCAAAGCCGTTCGGCACGTTTGCGATCGCGCAAGGCGGGATCAAAGGGGGAGAGCAGCCGCACCCGCGTGGACGGCTCTGGCGGGGCGCTATTGAGTATTTCAGGCAAAACGAAGCAACGACGGAGCGTGCCATCATGAGACTGGACGTCTGCCTCAACGATGGTTTGGGATTTGAGCGCGCGGGCGCACCATGTTTTGGCCTGTGCGGGGGTGGCGATGGCGTAGAAGGCCGCAAGTTCACCGGAGGTGGCAAAGCCCAAACGGTCAAGAGCGGTGCGGCAGGCCCAATCGATCATGTCCTCTTCCGTCACGCGGGCATTGAGGTGTTCTGGCGGAATCACCCGTTCGGTCAGGTCGTAATATTTGCGAAACCCGCGCCGATGGCAGACGGACAGCTCACCCGAACGCCACAGGTATTCGAGGGCGGTTTTGGACGGGTGCCAATCCCACCAGCCGCCTGATTTTCTCTCTTCGTCTTCGCCCACATCCGTAGAGGAACAGGCACCCGCATCCGCGATTTGACGCATCACCGCATCCAGTTGGTCGCGAAAGCCCTCGCGGCGCCATGCGTCCCACTTTGTGTCCATATGCGCTTTGTCACGTGCGAATTTGTGCCGCCAGACAGGAAAGCTGGCCATTGGGATGACCGAGGCGTCGTGGGTCCAGTGTTCAAAGGCCCCACGGGTTTTCATAAGGCGCGGCAAATTTGGCGGGCGGTATTGTTGACGGCGCGACCACAGGATCAGGTCATGGGCGCGGGCCAATGTGTTGACGCTGTCCACCTGCACAAAGCCCAGATCATCAATGACCGTTTGCAGATCTGCGCCTTTGCCCGTCCCACTGCGAGGCCCAAGCAGCAGGTGATGGTCCAAAAACAGACGGCGCGCGGTTTGATTGTCGATCAGGGGGCGGGTCATGAGGGTCCTTGGCGTGGTTTCCGGCATGCTACGGGTTGTCGTGCCCCATGCCATCCCTTATCTGCAACGGATCATGGCCAAAAAAGACGACAACTCCAACTATAAGGTGATCGCCGAAAACCGGCGAGCTCGGTATGATTATACAATCGAGGATGACCTTGAGTGCGGCATTATCCTGTCCGGGTCCGAGGTCAAATCCCTGCGCACGGGGCAATCCAACATCGCAGACAGCTATGCCTCTGTTGAGGATGGGGAATTGTGGCTGACCAACGCCTATATCGCGCCCTACAAGCAGGCCATGTTCCCCCATGAAGAACGCGCACGACGCAAGTTGCTGGTGTCGCGGCGTGAACTGGCGCGGCTTTGGAATGCGACCCAGCGGCAAGGGATGACCCTTGTCCCACTGGTCATGTATTTCAACCACAAGGGCCGGGTGAAACTGAAGATCGCCGTGGCCAAGGGTAAGCAAAAGCAAGACAAACGCGCCACCGAGGCCAAGCGCGATTGGGGCCGCCAGAAGGCCCGCCTGCTGCGCCACGGGGAATAGACGGCGTAAGCTCCCCTATTGTTTGAAAACCGACTTCTGTTAGCCTGCGCGCAGCACATGCTGTGGTGGGCGGAGCTGTGCGAAATTGAATATATCGCCCCCAATAGGAAGGATTGGGAACTATGGAAATGATTTTGGGACTGCTGATCCCCGCGCTGTCCGGCGCAGCGGGCGGCAACATTACGGGTAAGATTTCCGAAACTTTGAACGGCGGCGGCATGCTGAACACGGTGCTGGGCGCCGTTGGCGGCCTGGGTGCAGGCACGATTCTGGGTCAGCTGGGCATTGATGCACCTTCTGGCGAAGCCGCGGTCGAAGCCGCGAGCAACTTTGACGTGACATCGCTTCTGGGCGCTGTAGCAGGCGGTGCCGCAGGCGGCGGCGTGCTGGGGTCCATCGGCGGTATCATCAAGTCCGCGCTGAACAAGTAAGCCTTGGCAGCTGTAGCAGATGGAAGGGCGTCCCGTTTGGGGCGCCCTTTTTCGGTGTTTCCCTTGCACTGAGACGGCAGCGGCGGTAGGGACGAGGCAACCAAATTGCCTGCATTTCTTGGCTGAGAGAGGGTGCGCCCATGGCCTCTGACGATCCCAAAACGCTTGTATCGACCACATGGCTGGCCGACCATCTGAAAGACCCCGATCTGCGGGTGCTGGATGCCACGTGGTTCATGCCCAACGAAGCGCGGGACGCAAAGGGTGAATACGATGCCGGCCACATCCCCGGCGCGCGGTTCTTTGACATTGATGAGATCAGCGACCAGCGGTCTGAACTGCCGCACATGATGCCGTCGACCGAAAAATTCATGAGCCGGATGCGCAAGATGGGTGTTGGTGATGGACACCAGATCGTGGTCTATGATGGCATGGGGATTTTCAGTGCGGCGCGCGTGTGGTGGATGTTCCGCCTGATGGGCAAGACAGACATTGCGGTGCTGGACGGCGGGTTTCCCAAATGGCAAGCGGAGGGTCATCCGGTGGAAGACCTGCCCCCCGTGATCCGCGACCGCCACATGACAACCAGCCGCCAGAACCAGATGGTCAAGGACGTCACACAGGTGGCCGCCGCTTCCAAACTTGGGGACTACGTGATCGTCGATGCCCGCGCGCCGGAGAGGTTTCGTGGCGATGTGCCCGAGCCCCGTGAAGGCCTGCGTGCAGGCCACATCCCGAACAGCCGCAACGTGTTTTACCGCGATCTGCTGAACCCCGACGGCACTATGAAATCCCCTGACGCCACTCGCCCTATATTTGAGGCCGCGGGCGTCGATCTGTCCAAACCTGCGATCTTGTCGTGCGGGTCCGGCGTCACTGCCGCGATCCTTGCCCTCGCCATGGAACGCATTGGCAAGACCGATCACGCTGTTTATGACGGAAGCTGGTCCGAATGGGGCCTCTTCCCTGACCTTCCCATCTATACCGGAGACGCATGATGCTTGAGCATCTGAAAGACCAACCCAAAGACAAAATCCTCGCCCTTATGGCGGCCTACCGCGCGGATGAGCGTGACACCAAGATCGATCTTGGTGTCGGCGTCTACAAGGACGCGTCCGGCAACACGCCGGTCATGCGCGCGGTGAAAGAGGCCGAACGCCGGATCAATGCCGATCAGACGACGAAGGCCTACACCGGGCTGGCGGGCGATCCTGCGTTTTCCGATGCGATGATTGATCTGGTGCTGGATGGCGCTGTGGCGCGCAACCGCGTTGCCGCTGTGGCCACCCCCGGCGGCACAGGTGCGATCCGGCAGGCGTTGGAGCTGATCAAAATGGCGGCCCCCGGTGCGACCGTTTGGCTGTCGGACCCCACGTGGCCGAACCACCCGTCGATCATCAAATACCTCGGCATGAAGTCGAAATCTTACCGTTACTTTGACAGCGAAACCGGTCAGGTCGACTATGTCGGCATGCTGACCGATCTGGGTCAGGTGTTGCCCGGGGACGTGGTGCTGCTACATGGCTGCTGCCACAATCCGACCGGTGCGAATCTGACGATGCCCCAGTGGAAAGGTGTCATCAACCTGCTGAAAGAAAAGTCCGCGCTGCCCTTCATCGACATCGCCTATCAGGGTTTTGGCGACGGGTTGGACAAAGACGGGGCGGCGACCCGCATGGTTGCCGAAAGCTTTGACAATGTGCTGATCGCGGCCAGCTGTTCCAAGAATTTTGGCATCTATCGCGAACGCACAGGCATCTTGATGGCCATCGCCAAGGATGAGGCGCAGCGCGATCTCGCACAGCAGAACCTTGCTTTCCTCAACCGCCAGAATTTCAGCTTCCCGCCCGATCACGGTGCGCGGATCGTGTCCACGATCCTGACCGATCCTGAATTGCGTGCCGATTGGGAGGCCGAGCTGGAAGAAGTCCGTCTTGGCATGTTGGACCTGCGCCAGCAGCTGGCCGCTGAACTGCGCCGCCTGTCCAATTCCGACCGCTTCGATTTTCTTGCGGAACATCGCGGCATGTTCAGCCGTTTGGGGACAAGCCCTGACAAGGTCGAGGCCCTACGCGCCGATCACGGGATCTACATGGTGGGTGACAGCCGGATGAACATCGCCGGTCTGAACGCTGAAACCGTGCCCATTCTAGCGCAAGCGATCATCGACGCAGGGGTGTAGCAAAGCCTCACATGAGGCTTTGAGCACAGACTTTCAAAAGAAAGTCTGCACCCTCGAAACACATGAAGGGCGTTCCCATATGCCAGGGACGCCCTTTGCCATTACTGGAGACGATTATGCCCAACACTGCCCTCATCACCGGAGCCTCCTCCGGGATCGGTGCCGCCCTTGCCCGCCATCACGCCCAGACCGGCGGCGATTTGATCCTGACCGCCCGACGGGCCGATGCCCTCAACACGTTGAAGGATGAACTCGAAGCCGCCCATGGGGTCACCGTACGTGTGGTCGCGCTGGATTTGGGGACAGTCAACGGCGCCGAAAGTCTGGTCGAGGCGGTCGAGGGCTTTGACGTGCCCGTCGACATCTTGATCAACAACGCAGGATTTGGTGGGCATGGTCGTTTGATTGACCGCGATCTGGCGGACGAGCAGGCGATGATCGACCTCAACATCAAGGCGCTGGTGACATTGACCCATGCGTTTGGCGCCAAAATGGCCAACCGGGGCAGCGGCAGGATATTGAACGTCGGGTCCACGGCCGGTTTCATGCCAGGACCTTTGCAGGCGGTTTATTTCGCCACAAAGGCGTTTGTAAATTCCTTCAGCCAGGCCGTGGATCATGAATTGCGCGGCAAGGGTGTCACCGTGACCGTCCTCGCCCCGGGTTATGTGGAAACGGAGTTTGCCGAACGCGCCGATCTGGACGGGACCGATCTGGTCAAATCAGGTGCCACGCCCGAAAGCGTGGCAAAATACGGATACGATGCGATGATGAACGGCGATCTGGTCGCAATCAACGACAGACGGCTGTCGTTCATACTGGGCTGGATCATACCGTTCATGCCACGCCGCGCGGTCCTCAAGATGGTGGAAAAGATGCAGTCGAAGTAGGGCTGCACCCGCCCGTCAACTGACCTGATAGACCACATTGCTGCGCGACAGTTCTGTCGCGGTGTAGCCATAGGGGGCCAGAAACGCATCGCATTCCTCACGTTCGTTCCGGAAGACCTCAACCCACAGGGCGGGCTTGCTTTGGGTGAGGATGTCATGCGCGCCGCGCAAAACCTCGATCTGGAAACCCTCGACGTCGATCTTCATGAAGCCGACGTTTTTGCGGTCGGCCTTTGTCACCGCGTCATCCAGCGCGACCATGGGGGTTTCACCCTTATCGTCCAGTGCAAAAGAGGCGGCCCCCAGATTGCCCTGTTTGTAGAACGCAAGCGACCCTGTCCCCTTTTCCGCGCCCAACAACGCATTGACCGCCGTGATGTCCCGCCCGTTGGAATTGAGTTCGATATTGCGTTGCAGCGTGTCGAACACCATGCGCTGGGGTTCAAAGGAATACAGTTTCGACGGTTTGAAGTAATGCGCAAAAAAAACGGTGTGGTTGCCGATATTGGCCCCGGCATCAATGATGACCTTGTCGTGTGGCACGACACCCATTTCACGCAAGGCGTTCAGGTAACCGGATTCGTAAAAGTCGCGGTCTGAAATCAGGTGCCGCTGGATCAAATCGCGATCCCCAAAGGGCACGTAGAGCCGGAAGGGATCCCCTCGGTGGCTGATGTCGACGATCCGATCAGGCCCCAGGTTTCCGTAAGCGATCAGAAAGTTCTGGTGTTCAATTCTGCGGTTTAACCGAACCATCATCTTGTTCAGGTTGTCCGCCCATTCGGGCATCTCGTTCGTTGTCATTTGGCCTGCTCTTGTCAATGAATGACCCGTTGAGGGGTCTTGCGGCACAATGTGCGCAAAACCGGCCCAGAACCAAGGATTTTTTGCCTCATGTGCCTTTGTCGCCGCAAAAGCATGCAAAAAGGCCCCGCCGGTTAAAGCGGGGCCTTCTTTGGCAAGGCTATGTCGGGGAAGATTAGCCTTTGGTAAAGTCGGGGTAGGCTTCCATGCCAAGCTCGGACGTATCGAGGCCCTGGATCTCTGCTTCTTCGGAGACGCGGATGCCCACCGTGGCTTTCAGGATAAACCAGACGACGCCAGCGGCAACGAAGGTGAACACACCGTAGGAGACGATCCCCGTCAGCTGCACCATGAGAGAAGTATCGGGGGTGTAGAAGACAACTGCGATCGTGCCCCAGATACCCGCAAAAAGGTGTACCGGGATGGCGCCGATCACGTCGTCGATCTTCAGCTTGTCCAGAAGCGGCACGGTGAAGACCACGATCAGACCACCAACAGCACCGATCCACAGGGATCCGAACATGGATGGTTCAAGCGGGGATGCCGTGATGGACACGAGGCCTCCAAGACAGCCGTTCAGCACCATGGTCAGGTCGACCTTTTTGTACATGATCTGCGTCAGGAGCAGCGCCGCGACAGCACCGGAAGCGGCCGCCATGTTGGTGTTGGCGAAGATACGACCCACGTCGGTGATGTCACCTACGGTGCCCGCAGCCAGCTGAGAGCCGCCGTTGAAGCCGAACCAACCCATCCACAGGATGAACGTACCGAGCGTTGCGAGGGCCAAGTTGGAACCAGGCATCGGGTTCACACGGCCGTCTTTATACTTGCCCAGACGTGGCCCAAGGATCAGTGCGCCAGCCAAAGCAGCCCAGCCACCGACGGAGTGCACAACTGTCGAACCGGCGAAGTCATAGAAGCCCATTTCGGACAAGAAGCCGCCGCCCCACTGCCAGGAACCGGAGATCGGGTAGAGGATACCTGTCAGAACGATCACGAAGATCAGGAAGGGCCACAGTTTGATGCGTTCGGCGACGGCACCGGACACGATGGACGCCGTGGCGGCCACAAACATCAGCTGGAAGAAGAAGTCGGATGCGACGGACGCGTAATCAAGCGATGCGTCAGCGGCGGACAGGCCCACAGGTTCAAGTACCGTTGGGACAAAATTGAAGGCGAAGTAGCCGTTAAAGTCATCCGGGTACATCAGTTTGAAACCAACCAGCCAATACATGATCGCCGCCAATGAGAACAAAGCGATGTTCTTGGTCAGCTGCATTGTGACGTTCTTGGACCGCACGAGGCCTGCCTCAAGCATGGCAAAGCCTGCGGCCATCCAGAACACCAAAAAGCCGCCCACGAGGAACAACAAGGTGGTCATGATATAGGGGCCGATTTCATCGAAGCCCGGAGCGGCGTCTTGCGCCAGCGCGAGGGTCGGAAGTGCTGCAACTGCACCCGCGACCGATAGTGTTTTCAGGAATTTCATATCTCTCAAGGTCCCTTGATATTCGTTTAGATCGCGTCGTCGTTGATTTCACCGGTGCGGACGCGCAGGGCGCTTTGCACATCGAGCGTAAAGATTTTGCCGTCGCCGATTTTGTCGGTCTTGGCGGTGCTGGCGATGGTTTCGACCACTTGTTCGGCCATGGCGGAGGCCACGACGATTTCCAGCTTCACCTTCGGCACGAAGTTCACGGCATATTCCGCGCCACGGTAGATTTCGGTGTGCCCTGATTGAGAGCCGAAGCCCTTGATCTCGGTGACCATCATCCCGCGAACGCCAATGGCTGTCAGGGCCTCGCGGACCTCCTCCAGCTTGAACGGTTTGATTGTTGCAATAATGAGTTTCACGATTGTCCCTTCCGGTTTTCGTCATGGCTGACCCCTCGGGGCCGCGCTGGTCACAAAAGGTCGCAAGGTCGGGGGTACCTCAAGCAAAGGCGGGTTAATTTTGCGCGCGCCAACTCGCCTTTTGCACAAAAAATGCACAATTTGATCCGTTTGCCTAAAAATTAGTCAGGCAGAAAACCGCTCAAACAACGTCAAAGTTTCTCTACTTTTGGAATCACCGGACGTATCATGGGCCAAAGTGACGCCGAAACGGCGCTAGTGAGAGTGGGCAGAATGACTGGCAAACGAGGATCGCGGACACCATTGGTTGCCGAAAAACGCAGCACACCTGCGCCAAAGAAGCGAAAGCCCGCACGCCCCACGCGACGCAAAACGGCCAAAAAGCCCCGCGGCTTTTTGGGGATGATCTTGTGGCCGTTCAAATGGGTTTTGATCTTGCTGTGGCGTCTTGCATGGCGCGGCAGCCTTGTTGTGGGCGCGATTGTTGGTCTTGCGGTACTTTATTACGCGTCGACCCTGCCGGATTTCGAAGAACTGGTAGACGGGCGCACGCGCGGGTCGGTGACGTTGCTTGATGCACGCGGGGAGACCTTTGCGTGGCGCGGGGACCAGTTCGGCGGCATGGTGACAGCCCAGACCGTTAGCCCCCATCTGCGCAACGCCATCATCGCGACCGAGGACAAACGGTTCTACAATTGGTACCACATCGGTGTGGATTTCTACGCCACCGGTGCCGCCATAATCCGCAATCAGCGGCTACACGGGCATCCGTTCCGTGGCGCAGGCGGGTCATCGATCACCCAGCAAACTGCAAAGCTTTTGTGTTTTGGTCAACCGTTCGATCCCGACCGTTGGGAAGATGAAGCCGCCTACGAACAAGACTGCCGCAGCACGACCCTTTGGCGCAAGATCGTCGAGATGACCTACGCCATGGCGATGGAGACCCGTTATACCAAGGATGAAATTCTGACGATCTATATGAACCGCGCCTATCTGGGGGCCGGGTCACGCGGTTTTGAAGCGGCAGCACAGCGGTATTTCGGGATTTCTGCGGCCGAGGTGACCCCACCACAGGCGGCGATGTTGGCGGGGCTGCTGAAAGCGCCGTCCAGTTTCTCGCCCACGCGCAACTTGCAGACGGCACAGGATCGTGGCGCGACCGTTCTGCGACTGATGCGGGAGGCGGGCTATCTAACCCCGCAAGAATACGCGATCGCGCAGGCCAACCCTGCGACCTTGTCAGCGGCCGCACGCCGCCGTGCGGGCGGGTATTTTGCCGATTGGGTGATGGACAGCGGCCCGAACTTCTTTACCGAACAGACGACCGAAGACGTCATCATCAAAACCACCCTCGATCCGCGCATTCAAAACGCGGCGGAGGACGCGTTGGTCTGGGTGTTTGAAAACAAGGTCCGCGAGGGATCGCAGGCGCAGGCCGCGATTGTCGTGATGTCAGCCGATGGCGCCGTGCGGGGCATGGTGGGCGGGCGCGATTTGACAGTGGCGGGGGCGTTCAACCGCGCCACGCAGGCGTTGCGGCAGACAGGGTCTGCCTTCAAACCCTTCGTCTATGGCACAGCGTTGGAACTGGGCATGACGCCCTTGGATGTCTTGGTGGATGAACCGCGATGTTGGACCGTGCCAGGGTCCGGGGAATATTGCCCGCGCAACTACACCAATGAATTCCAAGGTCGCGTCACACTGACAGAGGCCTTGCAACAGTCCTTGAACATTCCAGCCGTTGCTTTGTCCGAATCCGTCGGCCGCGAAAACGTGCGGACCGTCGCGGAAAACTTTGGCATCGTCAGCGATTTGGCGAATGGCCCAGCCTTGGCCCTTGGCGCATCAGAAAGCACTTTGCTGGAGATGACGGGGGCCTATGCGGGCATCCTGAACGGCGGATCTGCGGTGAAACCTTACGGGCTCGTTGAACTGCGTCTGATGGGCGATGAAACGCCGTTGCTTGAAGCCGCAGGCGGTATCCGCGAACGTGTGATCCAAAAAGCCGCGGCGCGGCAGCTGACGTGGATGATGTATCAGGTCGTCGAAGGCGGCTCTGGTCGTCGCGCTGGCGTCGACGGGTGGGAAATCGCTGGTAAAACCGGCACCACACAAGGCGCACGAGATGCGTGGTTCATTGGCTTTTCCGGCGACTATGTGGCCGGTGTCTGGATGGGCTATGACGACAACACCCCCCTGACAGGGGTCACCGGATCGGGCCTGCCGGCCGAGATTTGGCACGAAACCATGCGCCGTGTGTTGGATGGCTTGCCTGTGACGCCGCTGCCCATGACTGTGCCCTCGCAGGTCGCCCAGCAGCCACAGGGCGGCACAGGTCAGGGGGGGCAAGGGCTCGGCTATTCCGAGGAAGAAGCAGGCGACATCATCGAAAACCTACTGCTGGACCTGATCACAAACGGGGGCTGATCAACCGTCCGTGGCTGCGGCGGCGTCTTCCACCGTCGCGTCAAGATCGGGGCACCGAGAATAGCGGAAAGCGTAACCGTCCCAGATCATGATGATGCCGTCGTCTTCGGCGTCATGCATCAGCATTGCGCGTTCGGTCCAGACTTCGTCATTGCCCGAACAGTTCATTGTATAGAGGGTCGCGTCCATATCGACGACGTTGACCGGGCGGGTCATCCGGCATTCCAACTCAACACCATAGAAAATACCGTCTTCGATCCGCAATGCGCCACCGTCCACGCCCACAAGGGCACATTCCGCATTGGCGTTCTGACGGTAGATACCATCGTAAGGCGTCGCAGCTGCAATCGCGGGGGCGAGGATCATCGCCAAGGCCAGTCGTCTCATGTCAAATCCCTGATCAATGCGTCCAGATTACCACCACGTGCATCCAGCAGGGCCCCGATTTCGGCCCGTTCGCTCAGCAGCATGTTGATGCCTTCGACGATGAGGTTGAAAAACACCGGGCGGCCCGGACGGTCGGTCACATGGAAATCCACCTGAAGGGGGGATTGGTTGGGCAGTAGTGCGCGGGTCTGAACCTCGATATAGGAATTGACGGGCTGGGACCCTTGAACCTGAATTTGCCCGCCCACGAATTCGTTGAACCGGCGGCCGTATTTGTTCGCCAGATAGAACCCAAACGCATCTGCAAAGGCCTGCTTTTGCGCGGTTGAGGCCGACCGCCCGTCGTTGCCCAGCGCATAAGCGGCCAGATAGGCCGTATCGGCGTAGCGATCAAAGATCCCCTTGAAGCTGTTGATCATGGAATTCAGCGATGCGCCTGATGCGATAACGCTGTTGATCTCAGCCACAGCGCGATCAACGAGGCCTTCTGCCTGCGCACCGGTGAGCGCCAAGGCAGGCATCGGCAGAGCAGTTATTAAGGGGGCTGCACCCAAAGCGATAAAGCGGCGGCGGGACAACATCAGGTCGGTCATTATTCAAACCCCTCAAGGCTCAGATCACCGGCGAAAGGATCAATCGCGTCCTCTGCCGGTGCCTCCTGACCTAATTCGAAACGGCGGTTTTGCAAGGCGATCAGGCGGGTCTGTTCATAGCTGTCGGCACTGTCATAAAGCACACCGTCAATGGTCTCAAACAGGGAACCACGATTGACCGCCAAATCAGCGGCGCGCGCATAGGTGCCATATGCAAGTTGCGGCGACGTGCCCAGGTGATCCAGCGGGTCGAATACCAATTCGACCAATTCGCCAAAGGCATCGCGCTGGTTGGACGGCCCCAGCAACGGCAATTCGATATAGGCGCCTTCACCCACGCCCCAGACATGGAGCGTTTCGCCGAAGTCCGTTTTTTGTTCGGTCAGCCCAATGGCCCCTGCGGGATCGAAAAGCCCTCCGATCCCGACCGTCGTATTGATCAAAAACCGCATTGTGTTGGTCACGGCACCGCCCACATCAGCCTGCAAAATTCCGTTGGCCACGGCACTTGGCAAACCCACGTTGTCGGCGAAATTGGTGATGGGCTGGGTGTATTCTGCGGGGATCGACGACGTGACGCGACCCGACGGGCGCAGTGCCGCTTGATCGAGGCCCTTGTTAAACGCATGAATCTGGCGGTTCGTCGCCTCATATGGATCGTTGATCGACAAAGACGTGTCACCAACGGTACAGGCCGACACTCCGGCTATGGCGATAAGGACGCAGATGATGTGAATTCGGGTCGAGAGATTGGGTAACAATGGCCTATCCGGTGCAGCTGTTGGTAAGACTTATGAAATAATCCTATGATGAATATGGATTACGGGGACTGAAATGATCGTGGCAGGGCCTGATACAGTATAAGTTCATTTTCAACCCCAAGGTCTCACATATGTGGGCCGAGGCATAGGGAAAGGCGATTTTGCGCTCATGATGCAAAAAGAGCCAACGAAGGCAGAAATCAAAGCAGGCCGCGCCGAATTGGTGGCGGTGCGTGCGCGGGCGCGTGCGCTCTATTGGTTTGTGGCGATTTTCAGCAGCTTTGTGAACGCCCTGATGCTGACCGGCCCATTGTACATGCTGAACGTCTATGACCGTGTTCTTGGGTCGCGGTCGATGGAAACCTTGATCGCTTTGTCCGTGATCGTGGGCTTTATGTATTTGATGATGGGCATTCTCGACTATTCCCGTGGCCGCATCATGGGGCGGATCGGGGCGCAGTTCCAAACCGATCTGGATGAAAGGGTGTTCAACGCAGCCCTGAGGGCCAAAGCATCCGGCCGCGCCCCGGTTGAGGCTGAGACAGCCCAGCGCGATTTGCAGTCTATTCAGCGCGCAATCATGTCCCCCGTGGCCATGGCCCCATTTGATCTGCCTTGGGCGATCGTGTTTATGGCCGGTCTTTTCATTTTCCATCCCTATCTGGGGTACCTGGCGCTCGGGGGTGGGTCGATCCTGATTGTCGTGGCACTGCTCAACCAGATGACCAGCCGAAAGCCGCTGGATAGCGCGAATGAGGCCACTTTCCGCGCGGAAGCCATGGGGGAACAGCTGCGCAGTGGTGCGGATACCATCCAAGCGCTCGGCATGCGCCGTGCTGCGTTTCAGCGCTGGCTGAACCTGCGCAACAAATCCCTAAGGGCAGGCATTCACGCAGGCGATCTGGGGGGCACTTTTGGCAGCGTGACGAAGTCGTTCCGCCTGTTTTTACAATCTGCGATGCTAGGCCTTGGGGCCTATCTGGTGCTTCAGGGGCAGCTTACGCCTGGGGCGATGATCGCAGGGTCAATCCTGATGGGTCGCGCTTTGGCCCCGATTGAACAGCTGATCAACCAATGGGCCGTGCTGGAACGCGCCCGCATCGGTTGGATCAACCTGACGCGTCTGTTGGGGGCAGTCCCTATCCCACAAGGCCGCACCGAATTGCCGCGACCCAAGGCAAAAATCGTGGCCGATCAGGTGACGATCCTACCTCCGGGGGAAACCAAGGCCAGCCTTCGGATGGTGTCATTCAAAGTCGATCCCGGCGACGCAGTTGGCGTGATCGGGCCATCGGGGGCCGGCAAATCCACCTTGGCACGGGCCCTGTCTGGGTTGTGGCATCCCGCGGGCGGGACCATCAGGCTGGATGGTGCGTCCCTTGATCAATATGACGCGGATACGCTGGGCGGCTACATCGGCTATCTGCCACAGACCGTCACGCTGTTGTCCGGCACAATCCGCGACAACATCGCTCGGATGGCGTCCGATCCGGACCACAGCGCGGTCATCAAGGCCGCGAAAGAGGCGGCGGCCCACGACATGATTCTGCAATTGCCCGAAGGGTATGACACCATCGTGGATGGGTCCGGCGGGCGGCTGTCGGGTGGGCAGGTGCAGCGCATCGGTCTCGCGCGGGCCCTCTATGGTGACCCGGTCTTTCTGGTTTTGGATGAACCGAATTCGAACCTCGACAATGAGGGGTCGATCGCCGTCAATATGGCGATACGCATGATGCGCGCCGAAGGCCGGTCTGTCTTTGTCATGGCCCACCGCCCTGCCGCGATCGAACAGTGCAACAAGCTGATGTATATCGACAACGGCATCGTCAAAGCCTTTGGCCCCACCGAAGAGGTGAAGGCCAAAATCCTCGCCAATCGCCAGCAGATTGACCGCAGCAAGGGCAAAGGCGGGGGTGTCACATGAGAACCGATTGGTCCGCACGGCGGCCTTTGACATTGGGCCTGATCGCTTTGCTGATCCTTGTTGGCGGCTTTGGCGGCTGGGCTGTCACGGCGCGCATCACAGGCGCTGTCATTGCCAGCGGCCTCATCGAAGTCGACCAGAACAGGCAAATCGTGCAGCACCCTGACGGCGGCGTCATCACCCAGATTTCCGTTGACGAAGGCGGCACTGTCGAAGCGGGGGAATTGTTGCTGCGTCTCGATCCGCAGGACCTTTCGGCGTCTTTGACAGTGGTTGAGGGACAGTTGTTCGAAATCCTCGCAAGGCGTGCACGATTTGAGGCTGAGAGGGACGGGGCAAGCAACCTTACGTTCGATCCTTTGATCGATGAAGGGGACGCTGACACAATTGCCGCCCTAAAGGCCGGCCAGATCAATCTGTTCAACGCGCGACGTGACAGTGAAACGCGGCGTAGCGAACAGCTTCTCAACCGAAAAGATCAGATCGCGGCGCAGATCGCGGGGGTTCAGGCCCAGCAGACGGCCCTGCAAACCCAGCTTGAATTGATTGAAGAAGAACTGGCCAATCAACAATCCCTTCTGGACCGTGGCTTGGCCCAGGCATCTACTATTTTGAACCTGCAACGGGAACAGGCCCGTTTGTTGGGCCAAGTCGGCGAATTGACAGCCAGCATGGCAGGTGCGGCGGAACGGATCACCGAAATTGACCTTGAACTCCTGGGCCTTCAAACAACCCGCCGTGAAGAGGCGATCACCCGTCTGCGTGACCTTCAATTCAATGAGCTGGAATTACGCGAACAGCGCACGTCCCTTCTGCGGCAGTTGGACAGGCTGGACATCCGCGCCCCCGTGGGCGGCATTGTCTATGGATTGGCTGTTTTTGGCACGGGGGCCGTCATTCGCCCCGCCGATCCGTTGCTGTTCATTGTCCCGCAAGACAGACCCCTTGTGATTGCAACGCGGGTGGAACCCACTGACATTGATGTTCTAAGCATCGGACAAGAGGTCAGCGTCAGGTTCTCGGCCCTCGATCAGCGGACCACGCCTGAACTTTACGGCACGGTAGCGTCGGTTTCGGCGGACGCCTTTACAGATGACGCCACGCGTGCGTCTTACTACCGCGCAGAAATTACCCTGAACGATGGGGAATTGGCGCGGTTGCCGGAAACGGCGACCCTTCTGCCCGGCATGCCGGTAGAAGCCTTTATACGGACAGCAGATCGCACGCCGATGAATTATCTTGTCCGCCCCTTGTCCGACTACATCGCCCGCACTTTCCGCGACGGGTGATTGCAGCCCGACACGGGGCAGTCTAGCGTCGGCGCAAACCGACGAAAGGAAGCCCCCATGTCCACCATCGAAGCCCGCCTCGCCGAACTGGGCGTGACCCTGCCCGACGCCCCTGCACCGGCCGCCAACTATGTACCATGGGTGCGGAGCGGAAATCAGTTGTTCGTGTCAGGCCAGATTTCGGCCAATGCCGACGGGTTCATAACCGGCAAACTGGGGTCCGACATGGACGCCGAAGAAGGGGCCGCCGCAGCCAAAGCCTGCGCGATCAGCTTGCTGGCGCAACTCAAAGCGGGGTGCGACGGCGACATCGACCGGCTCGTGCGAGTGGTCAAACTTGTGGGCTTTGTAAATTCCACCGCCGATTTCCACGACCAGCCAAAGGTCATCAACGGCGCATCGGATTTCATGGTCGAAGCTTTAGGCGACAAAGGTCGCCATGCCCGCAGCGCGGTGTCTGCGGCATCGCTACCCTTCGGCGTGGCCGTGGAAATCGAAGCTGTCTTTGAAATCGCATGACCCTGCCTGACAGCTTCCTTGCGCGCCCGATCGCACACCGCGCCCTGCACGACGACAAATGGGCGGAAAATTCGGCTGAGGCCGTTCAGGCCGCTGTGGCCGAAGGGTACGGAATTGAGGTCGATATCCAGCCATCCAAAGATGGCGTGCCAATGGTGTTTCATGACTACGACATGGCCCGCCTGACTGGGGAGTCCGGCCCGATTGCGGGCAAAACCGCGGCTGAGCTTGCCTTGATCCCCCTCAGCGGGGGCGGAACAATCCCAACGCTGGCGCAGGTCTTGGAAATTGTAGATGGCGCCGTGCCGTTGCTGATTGAAATTAAGGATCAAGACGGTGGGCTTGGCCCCTCGGTTGGTCCGTTAGAACAGGCGGTTTGCGCTGTGCTTGATGGGTACAAAGGTGACGTGGCGCTGATGTCGTTCAACCCGCACGCGGTAGCAGCCTGCGCTAAATATGCGCCCGACCGTCCTCTTGGCCTAACAACTTGCCCCTATCCGCCCGAAGACTGGCCGACTGTGCCCAGCGCCGTCCGCCATGAACAGGCCACGATCCCCGATTTCGACCGCGTTGGGGCCTGTTTTATCAGCCACCAACAAGACGATCTGAACTCCCCCCATGTGGCACGTCTGCGCGCGCTGGATGTGCCAGTCCTGTGCTGGACAATCAAATCCCCGCAGATGGAGGCTGAGGCGCGCAAGATCGCAGATAACATCACTTTCGAAGGTTACCGTGCTTGAACTTGGCCGCGCCCGCGCCACCTGATGGGAATGGACGGAAGCGCAATCGAAATCACCACGCATACGACCCTCGACCGCATTGATGCGGCCGAATGGGACGCCTGCGCCTGTTCCGAAGCGCATGACGGGCGCGCCGTTGATCCCTTCACGACCTACCGTTTTTTGAAAGCACTTGAAGACAGCGGAAGCGTCGGCGCGGGCACCGGGTGGGACCCGCATTATCTGGCCGCGCGCCAAGATGGACAGTTGATCGCGGTGGCCCCGCTTTATGGCAAATCCCACAGCCAGGGCGAATATATGTTCGACCATAACTTTGCCCATGCGTTTGAACGGTCGGGCGGTCGGTACTACCCGAAACTGCAAATTGCCGTGCCGTTCACACCTGCCACCGGTCGGCGTTTTTTGACCCGACCGGGGTTTGACACCATCGGCATGGGGGCCTTGGTTCAGGGTGCGGTGCAAATCGCATCGGACAATGATCTGTCGTCCTTGCACGCCACCTTCTGCACCGAGGATGAGGCATTGGCCGGCGCGGAAATGGGCCTGCTGCACCGCACGTCCCAACAGTATCATTGGGCAAATAATGGCTATGCAGATTGGGACGAATTTCTGGCCGCACTGTCATCGCGCAAACGAAAAACGCTTCGCAAAGAACGCCGCACGGCGCAGGATTTTGGCGGAGAGATTGTGCCGCTGACCGGCGATCAGATTGAACCGCACCACTGGGACGCCTTTTGGACGTTCTACCAAGACACCGGCGCGCGCAAATGGGGCCAGCCCTATCTGACGCGGCGGTTCTTCGATATCGCGCAAGACACCCTGCGCGATGACATGTTGCTGGTTTTTGCCCTGCGCGGCGGCGTGCCCGTGGCAGGCGCGTTGAATTTTATCGGACGTGATACGCTTTATGGGCGCTACTGGGGCTGCACCGAACATCACCCCTGCCTCCATTTCGAAGTCTGCTATTATCAGGCCATCGACTACGCCATTGCCCACGGCATGGCGCGGGTTGAGGCCGGCGCGCAGGGCGAACACAAGCTTGCACGCGGCTATCTGCCTGTCACAACCCACTCGCTGCATTGGTTCAGCGATGCAGGGTTCCGCGGGGCTGTGGCGGATTACCTTAAGGCCGAACGCGCGGCAATTGACGAAGAGATCGAGGTCCTGACGTCTTACGGACCTTTCAAGAAAATCAATGTGGAGGAACAGCAATGAGCGACCCATTGGACCAAACAGGCAAAGACGCTTTGACCGCAGCAGGCTGGGAGGTCGGGGAATCCTCCGCCAAAAAAACCTTCACCTTCGGCAATTTCATCGAAGCATTTGGCTGGATGACATCGGCCGCGATTGTGGCCGAAAAGCTGAACCATCATCCCGAATGGTTCAATGTCTACAAGACCGTCGAGGTAACGTTGACAACCCACGACACAGGTGGGTTGTCAGATCTTGACCTAAAGCTTGCCCAGAAAATGGACGCACTGGCAGGCTGACCGCCCTGATCCGGCGCCTGTGCGCCGAACCCGGACGGCGGGTCCGAGGCGTCAGCCCATGTCGTCCAGCAGGCCTTCGCCAGCGGAGATGCCGCACTCACCGGGGCTGTCTTCGACGTTCAGCACTTTCACTTCGCCATCCATGACCAACATAGCATATCGTTTGGACCGGTTGATCAGGCCCGCAGGCGGGGCCGTGAAATCCATGCCCAGCGCTTTGGTGAATTCGGCAGCGGCGTCACCGACCATGGCGATGCCTGCTTCGGTTGCACCTGTGGCCTCTCCCCAGTTGCTCATGACGAAGGGATCGTTGACGGATACGCAGATGATCTCTTCCACGCCGCGTTCCTTGAACTGGTCCTGGGTGCGGATAAAGGACGGGACGTGGGCCGTGGTGCACACACCAGTATAGGCGCCGGGCACGGCGAAGATCACGACATTGCGGCCTTCGGTCAGGGTCGACACCGAAACCTGCTCGGGCCCCTCATCGCCCATTTTCACAAGCATCGCATCGGGAAGTTTGTCGCCAACTGAAATTGTCATTCTCTGCCCCTTTCGGCAATTGCATATTCGTCAATCCACCATATAGGGTCGAGGTCGGTAGACACCAGACGGGAACGCAAAATGGGCCATATTGTAGTGATCGGGGCCGGTCAGGCCGGCGCGTCCTTGGTGGGGAAACTGCGGACCGAAGGGTATGAAGGCGACATCACCTTACTAGGGGCCGAAGACGGGCCGCCCTACCAACGCCCAGCCCTGTCCAAGGCGTATCTTTTGGGTGAGATGGAGCGTGAACGCCTCTTCCTGCGGCCACGCGATTGGTACGATGGCAATGATATCACCCTGCGCACCGGCACCCGCGCCGTGGCGGTAGATGGCGCGGCCAAAACCGTGACGCTGGAAGGGGATGAGGTGCTGCACTACGACCAGTTGGCCTTCACCACCGGATCACACCCGCGTCTGCTACCCGATGCCATTGGCGGCAATCTGGACGGCGTGTATCAGGTCCGCGATCTGGCGGATGCCGATGCGATGATGCCCGAATTCGTCGCAGGTCGCAGGCTGCTGATTATCGGCGGGGGCTATATCGGGCTTGAGGCTGCTGCGGTCGCGGCCAAGCTAGGCCTGCAGGTGGTGCTGGTGGAAATGGCGGACCGCATCTTGCAACGTGTGGCAGCGCCCCAGACCTCTGACTACTTCCGCGACCTGCATGCCGCCCACGGCGTCGACATTCGCGAAGGCACGGGGCTGGACCGGCTGACGGGCGAGGACCGTGTAACCGGTGCGATTTTGTCAGACGGCACAACTCTCGACGTTGATTTCGCCATCGTCGGTGTGGGCATTTACCCCGCGACCGCTTTGGCCGAAGACGCGGGCGTGGTCTGTGATAATGGCATCCAGACGAATATTTACGGCCAGACCAGCGTGCCCGGCATCTGGGCCGCAGGTGATTGCGCCACGCTGGACTGGTACGGGCAGCAAATCCGTCTCGAAAGCGTCGGCAACGCCATTGATCAGGCGGAATGCGTGGCGCGCAACATGCTGGGGGCGGAAGTGCCTTACGCCCCGAAACCGTGGTTCTGGTCGGATCAGTACGACGTCAAATTGCAGATTGCGGGGCTAAACCTTGGCTACGACGATGTGGTCGTGCGCCAGACCGGCGATGCGCAATCCCATTGGTATTTCCGAGGCGATCAGTTGTTGGCCGTCGACGCCATGAACGACCCGCGCAATTACATGATCGGAAAGCGGTTGATCGAGGCCGGAAAATCCCCCGCCAAACCCCTGATCCAAGACCCCGAAACGGATATGAAAGCCCTGTTGCGCCCATGAGGATCATCGCCGGTCAGC
This sequence comes from Pseudooctadecabacter sp., assembly GCF_965657175.1. Classification (GTDB taxonomy): domain Bacteria; phylum Pseudomonadota; class Alphaproteobacteria; order Rhodobacterales; family Rhodobacteraceae; genus Octadecabacter. The sequence goes on from NZ_CBFHNH010000001.1 coordinate 40,769, forward strand.
ATCGCGGTTTGACGCTGGCCTCGGTTGGCAAAGGCGATGCTGCGGCACACCTGCGGCCCACGCCCGACCGTGTGCGCGAAAGCCTATTCAACGTGCTGGTGGGCCATGGATTGCCCCGAGGCGCGCGGGTCCTCGACCTGTTTGCGGGCACGGGTGCTTTGGGGTTGGAAGCCCTGTCGCGTGGTGCCGCCCACTGCACCTTCGTGGACAATGGCCGCACAGCGCAAAAGCTGATCCGCGAAAACATTACCAAGACGGGCCGGATCGATGACGCTACACTTCTGACCTGTGCGGCGGACAAACTGCCAGCGGCACCTGCGCCCTGCGATCTGGTGTTTCTGGATCCCCCTTACGGCAAGGGGATGGCAGCCAGCGCCGTTGCATCGGCCAAGGCCGGGGGCTGGCTTACCGCTGATGCATTGATTGTGGTGGAAGACAATGCGCCGCAGCCGTTAGCGGGTTTTGTGCAGGTGGATTTGCGCCGCTACGGCGACACGCATGTGACGATGCTCACCCTGCCATAAGCGATCATTCGCCAGAATAGGCGGCGCGGGCTAAGGCGTTATCAAGGGCCACCGCCTGCGCGCCGGATGCACAAATATCGTACCAGACAACCACACCCCAGCCATTTTCCAGCACGTAGAAATACGACCCGTAGTCGCCCAACCCCATCAGGCAAAAGCCACCGAAATGCCAAAGGTTCGTGCCGTTCTGCATGTCGCGGACCAGAACGCCGGGCCCGTAGTATGCGCCCCCGCCCACCGGCGCGCCCGGCCAATCGTCGTCGGGTGCCAACGTGGCTGTAAAGGCCGCGTAATCCTCCACCGACATAGACCACCCACCGTAGGCCAACCCGCCACCGGTGCGTCTGTCAGGTGCTGCGGTTGGCTGACCGGCCAGCACGCGAGGGGCACAGGCCTCCGCAACTGATTGCCCTGTGACTTGCATGATAACGCTGCCCAGCACCGCGTAATTTTCATTGTTGTAGAAGAATTCCGCCGCACCAAGCGGGCGCGCCAAGGCAAGGTCCGCAATCTGGTCGTGCATGTCAGACGCGCCCCACAAAGACGGGTTCAGCACCGTTTGTGTCCGGTCAAAATCAAGACCGGAGGTATGGGTTAAAAGCGCATCAATCGTGATGTCCCCGCCCTGCCCAACGCGATCAGGTGTGGCGGCAAAGACCGTATCCAAGGTGTCGGACACCTCCAGCAAGCCTTCGTCCTGAAGCGCCAGAACGCAGGCCCCAGTCACTGCTTTGGACAAGGACGCAAGCGGCACGGCATCATCGGCCTGCATCCCGCGCCCATGGTCGGACAGCAAAATGCCGTCCTTGGTGATGGCCAACGCGGATTGGGTCACATCGTTGGTGACCAGCCACTCCTCCCATGCTTGCAAGATCGCGGCCTCGTCTGCGACAGCCGGGCCTGCAAGGGCAAGGAGAAGCGCCGCAGTCCTCAATACGTTGGGTGGAACATGCCCTTGGGCGACAGCGTAAAGATATCCGCCCCGTCCGAGGTGATCCCGATGGAATGTTCGAATTGTGCCGACAGGGATTTGTCCCGCGTTACAGCGGTCCAGTCGTCGGCAAGGATTTTCGTCTCGGGCCGGCCAAGGTTCACCATCGGCTCGATGGTGAAGAACATGCCTTCCTCCAGTACAGGGCCCGTGCCCGCACGTCCGTAGTGCAGCACATTGGGCGGCGCGTGAAACACCAGCCCCAGCCCATGCCCGCAAAAATCGCGCACAACAGACATGCGCTGCGCTTCGACGTAGGACTGGATGGCGTGGCCGATATCACCAAAGGTGTTGCCTGGCTTGGCGGCTTCGATCCCCAACATCAGGGCATCATGGGTCACTTGGATCAGACGTTCCGCCTTGCGGTTGGGCTGCCCACCCGCGACATACATCCGGCTGGTGTCCCCGAACCAACCGTCGACAATCACCGTTACGTCGATGTTCAGAATATCGCCCGATTTCAGCTTCTTGTCGGACGGAATTCCGTGACACACCACGTGATTGATCGAAATGCAGCTGGCGTGCTGATAGCCCTTGTAGCCGATCGTGGCAGAGGTCGCACGCGCCTCAGTCACCCAATCGGTGATCAACTGATCCAGATGGCCGGTTGTGACACCCGGCTCCACATGTTCGGCAATTCGGTCCAAGATTTCGGCAGCCAAACGACCGGCTGCGTGCATGCCTGCAAAATCGCTCGGGTCATACAGTCGAATGCCATCTTTGGTCAGGCGCGCTTTGTTGGTGCTCACGTGTTCAATCCGTCTCGCTTGACCTTCAAATAGGTCATCATGGGGCGGTTTTAAACCCCCTGCTGTCATCTTGGCCGCAACATCGGCCCCCGCAGGCCCGTCAGCCAAAGGCGATCCGTCGCCGCAACGCAATACCGCTGGGGGACACATCGCAATCAAAGCACAGAACCTCAACACCTGCGGCGCGTGCAGCGTCAAAAGCGGCCGCATAGGTGGGGTCAATGTCAGCGGCCACCGCCACACGGTCACAATCGCCACGCTGGATCAGGAACAGCAGGACCGCGCGGTGGCCTTCGGCGACCATGGCCGCCAGATCACCCAGATGCTTGGCCCCGCGTGCAGTGACAGAATCAGGAAACTCTGCCAGACCGCTTTGGCGCAGCAAGGTCACGGATTTGACCTCCAGATAGCAATCCCGCCGATCCGCACCAGACAGCAGAAAATCCACACGGCTTTTGTCGCGGTATTTTACTTCGGGCCGGATCGTGTCGTAACCGTCTAGGCCTGTCAGCCCCGCCGCCAAACCCTCAGCCACGATGCCATTGGCGGCACCAGTGTCGATGCCCACGCAGGCGCCATCCGCCTCAACAATCCGCCACCCCCAGTCGAGCTTTTTGCGGGGGTCATCGTTCCCCTCAAGCCAGACGCGCAGCCCTTCGTCTTTCAGACCCATCATGGACCCGGGGTTCGGGCAATGGGCCTTCACCACGCGCCCGTCATCCAATTCCACATCACACAGGAACCGCATGTAACGGCGGATCAGACGTCCGGACACAAGGGGAGTGGCAAAGCGCATATTCGCCCCATATACCATTTCACAGCACAGGAGAATGCCATGCAAAACCCAACCGCAGCCATGTTGGTCATCGGTGACGAAATCCTTTCGGGCCGCACGCGGGATGCGAATATGCACCATCTGGCAAATGAACTGACGGCCCATGGTATTGATCTGAAAGAAGTCCGCGTGGTCAGCGACGATGCCGCCGCGATCATCGCCGCTGTGCAGGCCTTATCGGCGGGGTATGACAGTGTGTTCACCTCCGGCGGAATCGGACCTACCCATGACGACATCACCGCCGATTGCATTGCTGAGGCCTTTGGCGACACCATCGACATCCGAGATGATGCGCGTGCTTTGTTGCAGGCCCATTATGATCGTGATGGCAAAGAATTTAACGCCGCGCGTCAGCGCATGGCGCGCATCCCTGCGTCGGCCACGTTGATCGACAATCCAGTGTCCGTGGCGCCGGGGTTCACCCTGCGCAATGTGCATGTGATGGCAGGCGTGCCATCGGTGTTCCGTGCCATGGTGGCGTCGGTTCTGCCGACCTTGACGGGCGGTGCGCCGTTGATCTCCGAAAGCCTGCGGATTGATCGCGGTGAAGGCGATATCGCTGGCCCCCTGGGGGAGATTGACGCCAAGTATCCTGACCTGTCACTCGGGTCCTACCCGTTCCAAAGCGGTACGGGACAGTATGGCGCGAACATCGTGATCCGTGGGCAGGACCGCGCCCAGATTGATGCCGCCTTGGCCGATTTGCGGGCCGCGTTTCCCGCATGACGCCCGAGGCCCTGACCGCGCTGATTGATGCCACTTGGCCCGCCAAATCCATGACCGACGTGGCAGGCTGGACCATCCGTGAAGGCGCGGGTGGCGGCAGTCGCGTGTCGGCAGCCACGGCCACGCCCGCGGCCCAGATCAACGAACGCGGACAGGCCGAAGCCGCCATGCGCGCCTTGGGGCAACGCCCGTTGTTTATGGTCCGCCATGGCGAAGACGCGTTGGATGCCGCGCTTGAGGCCGATGGCTATGCCATCAAGGACCCCGTCACATTTTACACGGCCCCAACGGCCACATTGGCCACGGAACGCCCCCCAGCTGTCACCTGTTTTCAGGTCTGGCCACCGCTGGCCACGCAAGCGGAAATTTGGGACGCAGGCGGTGTTGATGACGCGCGGCTGGCCGTGATGGCCCGTGCCGCTGGCCCAAAAACATGCGTGTTGGGCCGCATCCATGACACGCCCGCAGGCACGGCCTTTGCCGCGATCCGCGATGGCACCGCCATGCTCCACGCGATTGAGACAGCCCACTCTTTTCGTCGCAACGGGCTTGGCCGCCACATGATCCGCGCCTTGGCGTTCTGGGCGCAAGACCACAGCGCAGCCCAAATTGCACTGTTGGTGACAAAGGCCAATGTGGGGGCAAATGCTCTCTACACTTCCCTCGGCATGACCCCTGTGGGAGGATACCACTACCGCATCCACCCAGAGGCTTGAGATGACCAAATTGCCAACCGCCCTGAACCTGCCCGCACAGGACCCGCTGCCAGATCACATCGCGAAATACTTTGACGTGTGTGACGACAAGCTGGGCTTCGTGCCCATCGTCCTGCGGGCCTATGCCTTTGACGGGGCCAAGTTCGATGCGTTTTCGGCCATGTACAACGATTTGATGCTGGCGGAGTCGGGCCTGACAAAGTTGGAGAGGGAGATGATCGCGGTGGTCGTGTCCTCCATCAACAAATGTTTCTACTGCCTGACGGCCCATGGCCAAGCCGTGCGCGCCCTGTCGGGTGATCCGAAGCTGGGGGAGATGCTTGTGATGAACTGGCGGGTGGCCGATCTGGACGGGCGCCAAACGGCGATGTTGGGCTTTGCCGAAAAAGTCACAAAGGCCAGTGCGGAGATCACAGAGGATGATCGCACCGCCCTGCGCACCGCCGGGTTTACGGACCGCGACATCTGGGACATCACCGCAGTGGTCGGTTTTTTCAACATGACGAACCGCATGGCGTCTGCCACGGACATGCGCCCGAACGACGACTATCACGCCCAGAACAGATGATCCGCGCCGCGCTCCTGTCCCTTTTGCCGCTGCCTGCGCTGGCTGTCACCCTCGACATGCCAGCCAATGCGGCGCTGACAGCGGAGGACGTGAGCGCTGCGGACAGCTATGCCATGCCCATCGGCAGCTGGACGGTGGAGGGCCTACCCACCCAGACGGAAGCGGGCGCCTTCGTCCAACAAGCCTGGCGGATTGAGGCGACGGGGCTGACCACCTTTCAAATCATCGACCCGCTTGAGGCGCAGTTGATCGAAGCCGGGTTTGACGTGGTGTTCACCTGCACCGACGACGTGTGCGGCGGATTTGATTTCCGCTTTAGCACACGCGTTTTGCCCGCTCCGGATATGCAGGTGAATTTTGGCGATTACCGCTACCTCGCCGCACGGCGCACCACCGATGAGGACACGGAATTGGTCAGCCTGCTGGCCAGCCGATCGTCTTCGGCGGGGTTCGTGCAAGTCACACGCGTTGGCGGCCAGGCTGAGGTTTTGGCCACAGCCGCGGCACCCGCAGTGCGGGCGCAAGGGCCTGTCGTGACCGGTGATCTGGCGCAAGAATTGGAACAATCGGGGCGGTTTATTCTGTCCGACCTCACATTTAAAACCGGATCGGCACAATTGGGAGACGCGTCTTTTGACAGCCTCCGGACCTTGGCCGAGTACCTGATCGCCAACCCCGACCGGCAGGTGGCTTTGGTCGGACATACGGATGCAGTCGGATCGCTAGATAGCAACATTGCATTGTCCAAGCGGCGTTCGGGGTCCGTCTTGGAACGTTTGGTGACGACTTATAACGTCCCACGTCGCCAATTGGACGCCCAAGGCATAGGCTATCTGGCCCCTGTCGCCACAAACGTGACCGAAGCCGGTCGTGACGCAAACCGTCGAGTCGAAGTCATCATCACCTCAACCCAGTGAACAAAAAAACGCAACCCGAAGGCTGCGTTAGGTGGGGCCTATGCACCCATGGGAATTTAACACGTCACGTCTGTGGCTACCAAGCGTCGGGGCCTTTTTCGGCAAAAGCATGGACCAAGAAATCAATAAAGGCGCGGACCTTAGGCTGTGTGAAACGACCAGGCGGATAGACCGCGTAAATGCCTTGGGTTTCGACCGGAAGGTCGGGAATGGCCTCTTCGATCAGGCCTTTTTCCATCGCATCAGCGTAAAGGAAGGACGGCAGATAGGCGATGCCAAGGCCCGAGATCGCGGCGTTCAACAAGGACTGACCGTCGTTGACCGTCAACCACCCAGCCGTGCGAACCTGACGTTTCTCGCCTGAGGGCGCCGTCAATTTCCAGACCGCCGAATTGGCCTGATTGGAATAGTGCAGCAGTTTATGGTCATTCAGATCATCGATCTTTTCGGGGCGACCGTATTGTTCAAAATAAGCAGGGGACGCGACCATCCGGCGGGACGTTTCCGTCAATTTGCGTGCCCTCAAAGTGCTGTCTTCCAACTCACCAATGCGGACGGCCATGTCGAAACCTTCGGAAATCAGTTCAACGTACCGGTTGTTGAGAACCATGTTGACCGTGATGTCCGGGAATTCGCCAAGGAAATCGCCCAACACAGGGGACAGATGGTTCACTCCAAAATCAGTGGCCACGGAAATCCGCAACAGACCAGACGGCGCGCTTTGCATGGACGTGACAAGCGCATCCGCTTCGCCTGCGTCATTTAGAACGCGACGGGCCCGATCATAATAGGCAAGGCCGATTTCGGTGGGGCTAACCCGGCGGGTCGTCCGGTTCAAAAGGCGCGCGCCAAGGCGGGCTTCGAGAGATGACACATGCTTGGACACGGCGGATTTGGAAATCCCCATTTTCTTGGCTGCGTCAGTAAATCCACCTTGATCCACAACTGTGGCGAAGGCTTCCATTTCGGTCAGGCGATCCATGCGTCGTCCTCGGTTTGCGTCTTTTTTCGAGGACCATCTATCGGTTTGAAATCGGGCAGGACTGAGACGCTCGCCTGACAATTACGCGGTTTCTGCACGACTGTTGCGGGGCAGGAAACGCAGAAACGCCCCGTTTCCAAAACGGGGCGCTCTACATTGTAAGGTTCTAGGCTGCGATATCGCGTGGATGTTTGCCCTCTTCCACCTCTTCCACGATCTTTGCGACAAAGTCTTTAAGATCGTCGGGATTGCGGCTTGTGATAATGCCGTTGCTGATGGCGACAGACTGGTCCACCCACTGTGCGCCCGCATTTTCAACGTCAGTCCGGATCGAGTGGAAGGACGTCATCTCACGCCCCTGTGCGAGTCCGGCCTCAACCAACAACCACGGCGCATGACACACAGCGGCAATGATTTTACCGGCGTCAGCGAAGGCACGGATCAACAACAACGTGTCTTTGTCCACACGCAGCAGATCGGGGTTGATCTGGCCTCCGGGCAAGACAAGGGCGTCATAATCTTCGACCTTCGCATCCGCGATTTTCAGGTCAGCGTCTGCCTCACGGCCCCAGTCATCGCCTTCCCATCCTTTGATCGCCTTTCCGTCCAATGTGGCAACATGGACAGTCGCGCCTTTGGCGCGCAGCTGGTCGCGGGGGAACTCAAGCTCGGACTGCTCAAACCCGTGGGTCGACAGGATAAGGATTTTGGATGTGTCAATCTTTGGCATGATGGCCTCCTATAAGTTGCTTGCAAAAACAACGCGGAGAGTGTGCCGATGTTCCACGCTGTCTTTACGGAAGCTGGCGCACCACGGAAGCCACCTGAACACCGATCCGCGCCGCACCGTCCACCGACGGATGCACAAGATCACCGTCATAAAGCGCAAGGTTGTCGGGCGCGATCACATCGGCCGTATCCACGAAAGTCACGCCATCCAAAATGCGCGCCATGGTCTGTTGTCGGGCTTTCAGTTGATCAAGGGTCACGCGGCACGGCGCGAAAGGCCCACCTTCAACACTGATCGGATAATACCCAAGCCAAATGACATCAGCACCCGTCGCCCGCACGCGGCGCACAAAGTCAGGAATGGCGCCTTGGGTACCATCGGGTGAGATCAACCGGTTCAGCACCGCAGCCTCACCGGATGTGCCGCAGACGTCACCAATGTCGTTTCCGCCACCGTTCATCAGGACAATGTCCCAGTCACCTGAGGCAAATTGCGAAGGAATCCCGCGCGACCCGATGAAAGTGGCCCCCGCAATGGCTTGGTTCGTCACGCCACGTTGGGTCTGATCTTCGACTACCGCAGGAATCGACGCGCCCTTGCCGCGATGCCACGCAAGAATGCTGTCGCCGATGACGAGGACCTCCGCATCAGGATCGACACGTGGGGCTATGACGACGCAAGCGGACAGGGCGCATAACGCCAGAACGGAAAGGAGCTTCATTTATAATATTCCCGTCGTGATCCAAAATCATGCACCCGTTTGCGCCATGTTCGGTAGCTGCTGGGTTTCAAATTTGCCCGCATCAAGGCCACGACCTCTTTCTCGCTCAACCCGTATTCAGCATGGATCGTCGCGAAAGGGACATGATCGCTCAGCGCCATTTCAATGATGGCAGATGTATCGGCTTCGGTCATGGCGCCCTCCTTGACGCCAAGACCTAGACCGGATGTGACGGGGTCAACCCCGCGCTATAGACCTGCAACCAGACGGGTGCCCTGATCAATCGCGCGCTTGGCGTCCAGTTCGGCTGCAACATCCGCACCGCCAATCACATGGGCGGTGATGCCTTTGGTCTCCAACGCATCCGCAAGGGACCGCTGGGGGATTTGACCCGCGCACAAGACAATGGTGTCGGCCTCAATCAACGTCGGGTTCTCCCGCGCGTCGCCAAAGCTGACGTGCAGGCCTTTGTCGTCGATGCGTTCGTAGTTCACACCACCCACCATTTCGACGTTTTTCATCTTCAACGCCGCGCGGTGAATCCAGCCCGTAGTCTTGCCCAGACCCTTGCCCAGCTTTTGCGCTTTGCGCTGCAACAACGTCACCTGACGGATTGCAGCATCGGGTTGCGGCCCCTCGGGGCGCAAACCGCCACGAACATCCTCAGGATCACCAACGCCCCATTCTTCAAGCCATGCGGCCAGATCCTCGGTGGGGCTGTCATCCGTCACCAGATAATCCGCCACATCAAACCCGATCCCGCCGGCCCCGATGATGGCGACCTTCTGGCCGACCTTGGCCTTACCGCGCAGAACGTCGATGTAGGACAGCACATGGGGCATGTCTTGGCCGTCGATTTGCGGGTCACGTGGGGTCACGCCGGTGGCGACAATGACCTCATCAAAACCGGTCAGATCATCGGCGGAGGCTTTGGCACCCAGTTTCAAGGTGATCCCGGCGTCGGCGACGGCGGCGCGATAATAATCGACCAGTCCCCAGAATTCTTCCTTACCGGGAACCTGTTTGGCCATATTCAGCTGCCCGCCGATGTCGTCTGCACGATCAAAGACCGTTACAGACATGCCCCGTTCCGCTGCCGCCAAAGCAGCGGCCAACCCCGCCGGGCCCGCCCCTACGATGCCAACCGACTTTGTGGACGGCGTCATCACCAGTTCGGTCTCATGGGCGGCTTTGGGGTTCACCAGACACGACGCGATCTTCATCGAAAACGTATGATCCAGACAGGCCTGATTACAGGCAATACAGGGCGCGATCATCTCCGCCCGACCGGCCTGCGCCTTGGCGACGAAATCCGGATCCGCCAAGAATGGCCGCGCCATGCTGACCATGTCCGCGCAACCATCGGCCAAGACATCCTCACCCACCTGCGGCGTGTTGATGCGGTTGGACGTGATGACAGGGATACCCACCTCCCCCATCAGCTTCTTGGTCACCCAGGTAAAGGCCCGACGCGGCACTGAGGTGGCGATCGTCGGAATCCGTGCCTCATGCCAACCGATCCCTGTGTTGAGGATCGTCGCCCCCGCCGCCTCAATCGCGCGTGCCAGCGTGACGACCTCGTCCCAAGTGGACCCGTTTGGGATCAGGTCGATCATCGACAGCCGGTAGATCACGATAAAATCCGTCCCCACGGCCTCACGCACACGGCGCACGACCTCTACCGGCAGGCGCATTCGGTTTTCATAGGTCCCGCCCCAGCGGTCTTCGCGCTTGTTGGTATGGGTCACAAGGAACTGGTTCAGGAAATACCCCTCAGACCCCATAACCTCGACCCCGTCATAACCGGCCTCTTTGGCGCGCACGGCTGCGGTGACCATGTCGGTGATCTGCTGTTCGATGCCATCCTCGTCCAATTCGCGCGGCGGGAAAGGAGAGATGGGGGATTTCACCGGCGACGGTGCCACGCAGTCCTTGGAATAGGCATAGCGCCCGGCATGCAAGATTTGCATGGCAATCTTGCCACCTGCATCATGCACGCGGTCTGTGACAACTTTGTGGTTCGCGATGTCCTGATCCGAAAACAGACCCGCCGCACCGGGGAACACGCCACCTTCGGCATTGGGGGCCATCCCACCTGTGACCATCAAGGCAACCCCGCCACGGGCACGGGCGGCATAAAACTCCGCCACCCGGTTCCAATCCCGCGTTTCTTCAAGTCCGGTGTGCATGGACCCCATCAACACGCGGTTTTTCAACGTGGTGAAGCCCAAATCCAAAGGGGCCAACAAATGCGGATACTGGGTCATGGGACATCTCCTCGTTTCCAAGACAATCTGGTGCACCTTGACGCGCACGTCACCCCAAACGCGACGTCACCTATTTCTCTGGTTCAAAAATACCTAAAATCTGCGCCGCGCAGCGGCGCGGATCGGATTGGTGAAGCCAATTCGAAAATCTTAGCCCAAAGTCTCGACGCAGTGCCGACGGAAGGCCTTCTTCAACATATCCAACTCAGCGCGCAGCAACGACATCTCGGCGCGGATATCCTCTGCCAGGGCATCCCCCGCAACGATGGAAAAACTGCCCAACACCGTGTCCGACCGCGCATCGGAAATCACGAAGGTCTGCACACCATCGGCGATTTTCTCAGCCGGGACAGGCACAGACACGAGCCAATGTTCCTCCACCCGGTCCTCAACAACGTCAACGCCGGGCAAGACGTCATCGAGATGGGTGACTTGAATGTCGGGCTGCCAATCGCTTGACCCAGTGTGGCGCAAGGCCCCGGTCCAGACGCCTTCAACCATTCGAAGTTTGGTCAGTTCGATATCGTCAGACATGGACATCCTCTTACAACTCGGCTCGTGGGTTGCGTGATAGGGTCACGTCCCGGATCGTAACCTGATTCATTTCCGGCCCTTCAAAGATCAGATCAACCCACATCGAATCCACCCGCTTTTCGTTCAGCTTGGTGTAGGCCAGATCAAACTCGACCATCACATGATCATCGTTCAGGGGCAGCTCCCGCACGATTTGTTCGGTGTTTGGGCCGTGGCGCACATTGAGGCGCGCAAAAACCTCAAGGGGTTTTTCAACCTCGACAATCGCCTCCAGCCGCAAAAGATGTGTGCGCAGCAGGCCATCACAACTGGCGGGCGGCAGGTTCAGCACAAGGCTCAGGAAAGAACCGTCAAACCGGAACACATCCATGCGCAGCCCAAAGGGGGCCAAATCGGCCTCACGGATGTTGCGCAACTGGCGCAGTGTCAACTCAGAGATGTGGCAATCATGAAAGATCGTGACCTCATCGCCCAGCATGGTTTTGCTTTCAACCGACGCCATTCCTTTGACCGGCAATGCCCCGCGCCAAAGCTGAGGCCGCCACGCCCAATCGGTGCCCGGCGGCTTGGGAAACGATGACGACCCGATGCGCGGCAGGGCCAAGCGGCTGTCGGCTGTGTGTGTCAGCTCATCCAGTTTCTGACGCAGAATGCGCGCTTGATTGCGACGCCTGCGCAAGACGGCCAAATCCGTTGTGGGGGCCGCATTGGCGGCTCGTGCCCAAAAGGCCCGTGCGCGCCGCATCACGATGCGTTCCAATATCCCACTTTTGTGTTGCGCCATTTTTCCCGCCGGTCGGATTCTCGTTGTGCGACCATACCTGACAAATTGTTTCGAAAAAGGAAACAATTATACAGGCAAATACAGTGAATTAGTTGGACAGTGCGACGTCGTCCGACAGGGTGTTGGCCTCGGCCAATTCCGCCATGGACACGACCAGCAGTCTCTCGCCTTCCCCACGGCTAAGGGGATTGCGATCAAAACTCAGGATAGAGACGGTCGTCAAACGGCCCTGTACGTCCAAAAACCCGCGCCATTGCGCGCCACTGGTTCCAGCAAACCCCGGTCCTGAGGCGTCTTCGAACCGCGCCAAGACACCTGCGCGATCCGTCACCGTTGACACCGATGCCACATTCGCCGCATCGCCGTTGGCCGACAAAACGGATCGGCCGAGGTCTGTTGCCAGAAAGGCCGCGAAGGGTTCTTCGTTGTCGGTCACACTGGCGGTGCCTTCATCCCCGAATTGTACAAGGATCAGGCCATCGGTGCTGGGCATGACGACAGCCTCATCCGACAGCAATGCGCAGCCCGCCAGAACGGCAAACCCACGGCGCGCGTCACTGGCGGCTTGGTCGATGCAATAGCCTTCGGGTCCGCGCACCCGCACTTCACCGCCCAAAAGGGCCAAGGTGCAGATGCCTTCGTTCGTCGCATCACGCGAGGACCCAAAACCCGCCAAAGTGTCGGCCACGCCGGTGGTCAGATCCGCACAGCCCGACAAAGCGATCAAAGCAGCCGCTGCGATCCCCCGCACCATGACGAACCCCCGCCCCCACACGAACCTAGATATCCATGTAGATGTGGCGTTCTTCCTTGGCACCCGGATGCGTGACCGCACCTTTTTGGGCACCACCGACCAGCTGGGCGTATTTCCACAACGCGCCGGAAGCATAGATCGTCTCTTTTGGACCTTTCCAATCGGCCTTGCGCGCAGCCAGTTCGTCGTCGGTCAGATCGACAGAAAGTTCACCGGTGACGGCGTTGATGGTGATCATGTCGCCATGCTGCAACAGGCCGATGGGCCCACAATGCGCGGCCTCCGGCCCAACGTGGCCCACACAGAACCCGCGGGTCGCACCAGAGAACCGACCATCGGTGATTAGCGCCACTTTCTTGCCCATGCCCTGACCGGACAGTGCTGCCGTGGTCGCCAGCATTTCGCGCATACCTGGACCGCCAGAGGGGCCTTCGTTGCGGATCACCAGAACTTCACCCTCTTTGTATTCGCGCTTTTTGACGGCCTCAAAAGCCTCTTCTTCGCTTTCGAACACACGGGCGGGGCCGGTGAAAGACTGCTCTTCGGCAGACATGCCCGCGACCTTTACGATGGCGCCTTCGGGGGCCAGATTGCCCTTGAGGCCAACAACACCGCCCGTGGCCGTGATCGGTGTTTCGACCGGATAGATGACTTTGCCGTCGGCGTTACGCTCAATCAGGTCCAACTCGTGACCGATGCTTTCGCCCGTGGCGGTGATGCAATCCTCATGGACCAGTCCGGCCTTGCGCAATTCGCGCATGACGACGGGCACGCCGCCGACTTCGTACAGGTCTTTGGCCACATATTGGCCACCTGGTTTGAGGTCGACGAAGTACGGCGTGTCACGGAAGATGTCGCAGACGTCCATCAGATCAAAATCGATTCCAGCCTCATGTGCGATAGCAGGCAGGTGCAAACCGGCGTTGGTCGACCCGCCGGTACAGGCCACCACACGGGCTGCGTTTTCAAGCGACTGACGGGTCACGATGTCCCGTGCGCGGATGTTCTTGGCGATCAGGTTCATGACAGCCTCACCCGAGGCTTTGCCATACTGATCGCGGGATTCGTAGGGCGCGGGCGCAGAGGAGGAGTTCGGCAAGGCCAGACCAATCGCCTCAGACACACAAGCCATGGTGTTGGCTGTAAACTGGCCACCGCAGGCACCGGCCGACGGGCAGGCCACCCGTTCCAACACTTCCAAGGCTTCCTCAGACAGGGTGCCGTTTTGCTGGCGACCCACGGCCTCAAACATGTCCTGCACGGTTAGATCGCGGTTGGCGAAATCCGCTGGCACATCAGCGCCCGCAGGCGCACGACCCGGCAGGATCGACCCGCCGTAGATAAAGACAGACGGGGTGTTCAGACGCACCATGGCCATCATCATACCGGGAAGGGATTTGTCACAGCCTGCAAGACCAACGATAGCGTCATAGGAATGGCCGCGCATGGTCAGTTCAACGGTGTCGGCAATCGCCTCACGGGAGGCAAGCGATGACCGCATCCCTTCGTGACCCATGGCGATGCCGTCGGTCACGGTGATGGTGGTGAATTCGCGTGGCGTGCCATTGGCGGTTTTCACGCCCAGCTTCACTGATTGCGCCTGACGGTTCAGGGCGATGTTACACGGGGCGGCTTCGTTCCAGCAGGTGGCGACACCCACCAGTGGTTGGTAAATCTCTTCCTCGGTCATGCCCATGGCATAGTAATAGGACCGGTGCGGCGCGCGCGCGGGCCCGATTGTCACGTGACGGCTGGGCAGATTGGTCTTGTCGGTGCGGTTGTTGTGATCTTTCGCCATGACGGCATCCTCCCAAGGAATAAGCGTTGCGCAACGGTCTAAATTGCCTTGGCGAAAGGGACAAGCCGCAAGTGACTTGGCATCCGGGGGCAGGCAGGCCACGATGACACCATGCAACTCAGCTTCACGTCCCTGCCTGATCCTTATGCGATCGTCCGTCTGCCTGCCGACGCCGCTGTGCCCGAATGGCCAAGCGGGACGGGGCTGACGTCCATCACCCGCGCCGAGGATGAATTGTCCATCGTCTGCCGCGCCGATCTGATCCCCGCGACTGTCGCCGCCGAACGCGGCTGGTCCGCGCTGCGCGTCGAAACACTGGCAGATCTTGATGAACCGGGGGTGGTTATGGCGGCTGTCACGCCAATCTCATCCGCTGGGCTGGGTGTGTTCGTGATTTCGACCCACTTGCGCGATTACCTGCTGGTGCGCAGCGCTTCGCTTACCCAAACCCGCCGCCTTTTGGAACAGGCCGGCCATGTCGTTGCCTAACCGCTACGCCCCCATGGCCCAACGGGCCGCCCCGTTTGAGGCATCGGCCAATTGGGCCTTCGTCGGGATCAGCCTTTTTGTGCTGTATTACGGGTTCGCGCTCTTGGTCACACCGGTGCTGACCGTCTGGGCCTACAGCCCTCGGATCGTCGACAACCCCGACATGGCAGATGCGTTCTACAGTGGGTCAACGCCGCTCGCGGTCCGGTGGAATCTGGCGCTGTTCGCGGTCTATGCGGCGCTTCTGTGGGGCATTTTGCGGTTGTTGCACCGGGTTGCACTCGGGGCTTTGGTCGGCCAACCCGCAACGGCACTTTATGCAGGTGTCAAAGTGGCGGTCTATTTGATCCCTCTCTACATCGTCGCTCTTGGCCCGTCGCTGTCTGACCCTACTGTCTACCAACAGATGGACGTCGCCACATGGCTCGCGATCCTACCCCTGACCTTACCGCTGCTGTTGGTGCAAATCGGGGCGGAGGAATTGGTCTTTCGTGGCTATTTGCAAAGCCATATGGCCGCCCTGTCGCGCAATCCACTGGTGTGGATGGTGATCCCCTCGGTGCTGTTTGGGCTCATCCACTACGACGGCACCCAACCGCCCTATTCAACCTGGGCCTATGTGGTCTGGGCCATGGGGCTTGGCCTTGTCTGCGCGGATGTCACTGCGCGACACGGCACCCTTGGCCCGGCCATTGCGATCCACTTTATCAACAATTTCTTTGCCATGTTCGTGCTGGCCGCCGACGACTGGCTGTATGGTGCATCCTTATACGTCTGGCCCACAGGCGGCCTGCCATGGGACCCTTGGGTGCCGTTTGAAACTCTCTTTCTGCTGTCGGTTTGGCTGGCCACCCGTCTGGCCATCCGGCGTTGATTGCATTTACGCAGCGACAGGCTTATTTGAGACCAACCATAATTCGAGGCCCCCATGAACTGGATTTCCAACTACGTCCGCCCGCGCATCAATTCGATTTTTTCGCGCCGCGAGGTGCCTGAGAACCTGTGGTCGAAATGCGATGAATGCGGCACGATGCTGTTTCACCGCGAACTGGCCGAGAATTTGAACGTCTGCACGTCTTGCGGACATCACATGCAGATCAGCCCCCGCGACCGGTTCGCGAACCTCTTTGATGGTGGTGCATTCGCCGAAGTGGCCGTGCCCGCGCCGACAGTCGACCCGCTCAATTTCCGCGATCAAAAACGCTATCCTGACCGTCTGAAAGCCGCCCAAAAGCAGACTGACGAAAAAGAGGCCATGTTGGTGGCCACCGGCGACATGGGCCGCACCCCTATCGTGGCCGCCTGTCAGGATTTCAGCTTTATGGCCGGGTCCATGGGAATGTACGTGGGCAACGCGATCATTGCCGCCGCTGAAAAGGCGGTCGAACGCCAGTGTCCGCTGATCTTGTTTTCCGCCGCCGGTGGCGCACGCATGCAAGAAGGCATCCTCAGCCTGATGCAGATGCCGCGCACAACTGTCGCGATTGAAATGCTGAAAGAGGCGAACCTGCCCTACATCGTGGTCCTGACCCATCCGACCACCGGCGGCGTCACTGCCAGCTACGCAATGCTGGGCGATGTGCATATCGCAGAACCCAATGCGCTGATCTGTTTTGCCGGCCCGCGCGTTATCGAACAAACCATCCGCGAAAAACTGCCCGAAGGGTTCCAACGGGCGGAATACCTGCTGGATCATGGGATGCTCGACCGCGTCACAGAACGCGGCAAAATGCGCGATGAACTGATCACGATCACCCGCATGCTGATGAACCTTGATCCAGCCGTCGCAGGTGATTTGCCAGCACCCGCTGATAAAACCGAAGTCGAGGACGTTCTTGAAGCGGCGACAGGCGAAGACACCAACGAATGACGGCCCTTTTGATCGGGGCTGGGCTCGGCGCGGTCCTAATCGGCACGCTCTACCGTTTGGGCGCGCTTGAGGACCGCAGCGGCATCGCCGTTTTACTAGGGGCCATCGCCTTGTTCTGGCCCGTCTTCGCCTTTCAGGCTAACGCAGGCACCGCCACGATCATCCTGCACTGCGTCGTCTTTCTGGCCTTCAGCGCGCTGGCCGCCTACGGCTTCAAAACCAGCGCGACCGTCCTTGCCGCAGGCATTATCGCGCACGGGCTGTTTGACGCCGCAACCTTGCTCACCGGCCACCCCGGCCCTGTTTGGTGGCCCGCCATGTGCGGCGGACTTGACGTCGTCGCGGGTGCTCTGCTCTTGTTTTTGATCAAAACGCAGCGGATTCCAGCCTGACGGGTCCCCTGTTTCATCTGGCCCGAAAAACTCCCCCCGGAGGGCCGCTTTCAACCCCGCACAAAGGCCCACCGTGATGCCCCAATCCTCCGACCTGATCCTTGACCGCATGATGGCGCTGCACCCCAAGGTGATTGACCTGACACTGGACCGCATGTGGCGGCTGCTGGGCGCTTTGGGCAACCCGCAGGACCGTCTGCCGCCTGTCATTCATATTGCAGGCACAAATGGCAAAGGCAGCACGCAGGCCATGATCCGCGCAGGGCTTGAGGCGACGGGCGCCAAGGTCCACGCCTATACGTCCCCCCATCTAGCGCGGTTTCATGAACGCATCCGGCTGGCAGGCACGCTGATTACCGAAGAGGCGCTGACCGAAGCGCTCGACCGTTGCTATGCCGCCAATGACGGCCGAGACATCACCTATTTCGAAATCACCACCTGCGCGGCCCTTCTGGCTTTTGCTGAAACACCCGCCGACTACACCCTGCTTGAGGTGGGCTTGGGCGGGCGGCTGGATGCCACAAACGTCATGACACCCCGTTTGTCGATCATCACACCGGTCGATTTGGACCACCAACAATTCCTAGGTGATACCTTGGCTGAAATTGCTGGCGAAAAGGCGGGGATCATCAAACGTGGCGTGCCTGTGATCGTTGGTCCGCAACAAGATGACGCGATGGATGTGATTGAACGCAAAGCCCTGCGCGAAAGCGCGCCGGTGCTGGCCTATGGCCAACAGTTCCACGTCACCCGCGAACACGACCGGCTTGTCTATCAGGACGAAACCCGCCTTCTTGATCTGTCGCTGCCCGCCCTGCCTGGCCCCCATCAAATCCAGAACGCTGGCGCTGTTCTGGCCGCGTTGACCCACCTCGGCGCGGATGAGGCCGCTTGCGAGGCGGCGATGACACAGGCCGAATGGCCTGCGCGGATGCAGCGGATCACGAGGGGGCCCCTCGTGGATCGGTGCAGCCCGGCGGAAATTTGGCTCGATGGTGGTCACAACCCCGCGGCGGGTCACGCGATTGCCGCGACGCTTGCGACGCTTCCGGAAAAACCAACACATCTGATCTGCGGGATGCTCAACACCAAGGACGTCACGGGGTTCATGGTGCCGCTGAAGCCTTACGCGGCGTCCCTCACAGCGGTGTCGATCCCCGGTGAGAAGAACACACTGCCTGCCGAAGACACCGCCGCCGCCGCGACAAAGGCAGGTATCCCTGCCCAAACCGCGCCCGATCTTTTGGCCGCCCTCGATGCGATCACCGCACAGACGCCCAATGCGCGCATCCTAATCTGCGGGTCTTTGTATTTCGCGGGCCACGTCATCCGGGAAAACACATGATCCGCGCAGCAGCCCTCCTTGCCGCCCTCACCCTACCCGCGCAGGCCGTGAAAGCCGCTGATTTCGAATTCTGCTGGCAGGGCGACAATGGCTACCGGATGGAAGGATTCATGACCGTGCCAGATGCGCTGCTGGATCGGGTCTTGATCACCCATGACGATGTCAGCGCCTTTTTCATCCAAGGGTTCCAAGACGATGTGCCACTTGGCGCGTGGGACCTGTCGCAACTGACGCCGCAGACGTCTTGGAACCTCAGCTTTGATCCGCGTGGCATGGTTTTTCCCACCGGCGGGATGCACGACAGCCCCAAGGGGCAAGCGTGGAATGCCGGTGGCCGTGCCGATGATTGCGGCGATCCGGGGTTCGGCTTTAATTCCGGCACCAACGCACAGGACCTTTGCGTCAACAACGTCTGGCGCACCGACAGCATGATTTCGCGCTACACCCGATTTCCGGTGTTTGAGGCCGGCACCACCGCGCTGGATTGTGGCGGCACAGCAATGCTCAGCAGCCTGCCGCAGCATCCGCCCATCACCCTCCGATAGCCCCCACTTCCAAAAAAACGAATCACCTCCTTCGTTTTTCCTTTGACGAGTGATTCGCAATCGCTCTATATCTTGTTTTTAAGTCTATTTGAGCGTCGGCCTGCCAGCCACACCACCACATCTTGCGCTCATATCGTTGGGGGACGAAGGATGAAACGCGCAATTTCGGCGTGCATTTTCACAGGACTGACAACCACCGCTTTGGCGCAGTCTCTCCCCGTGACTGATGATGCGGTGTTCATGTTCAACGGTCAGGAAATCACGATTTCGCGGACCGCCACCTTGCCGGACACCAGTTTCGATGTGGTCAGCCGTGCGTTGTCCGATTGTATCCAGCCCTGCCTGTCCCCCATGACAGCGGCGCGCAATGTGGCGACCGTTGGCGAATTGGACGTCATCGATTTTATGTCCACCGCCATCGAAGACGGCAGCGGCCTGCTGGTGGATGCGCGCCTGCCAGATGCGCGCGCCGTGGCACACATCCCGGCGTCCGTGAACATTCCGGCCGCAACGGTGGCCGAAACCAACCCGTTCCGCGACGAGATTCTGATGGCGTTGGGGGCAGAACACTATCAAGGCATCTTCAACTTCGATGGCGCGATGGACCTGATCATTTTTGATGATGGACCCGCGACACAAGACGCCCCGACCTTCATCACCGACATGCTGGCCGCAGGGTATCCGCCCGAAAAGATCAGCTACTACCGCGGCGGGATGCAGGTTTGGACGACCTTGGGACTAACCACCACGGGCAGCGCGCAATGACCCTCGCGCGCGTGTCTGTTCACCCTCAGCACGCGCTGCCAGCGTTCTGAGAAAAGGTTCTGGCGCATCGGCGCCGCACGATCTTGGCAGGGCGGGGGGGCGAGCCCGAGGGCTCGTCCTTCTGTTTCAACAGGCAACGGTGGCCGCCATGGGGCGCGTCCGGACCACCGCAGAAAAGCGTAAGGCGCGCCCCACGAAATATCCAAGGCCGAATGGCCGCCCGTGCAACGTCACGATCAGAGGAAAGGGCAAGATGGGACAGTTTATCAAAGCGGCAGCTTGCGCTGGCCTGATGGCGGCGGCCCCTGCGGCCATGGCGCAAGACGTGCGGATCACCACATTCAAACAATCAAGCACCTTTAGCCTGAACGGCGAAAGCTTCACCGTTTTCCGCAACCCTGACATCAACGCCGTGATTTCGGGCGATTTCGCGCGCACATCGCGCCCGTGCCCCACCGATTGCATCCAACCGATGGTTGCCGCCACGGGTGTGGCGACGTTGGGCGAACTCGAAGTTCTTGCGTTTCTGGAAAATACTGTGACCGAAGGCCGTGGCCTGCTGGTTGATGCACGCGCACCCGAAGACTACGGAACAGGCGCTATTCCCGGATCAGTCAACATTCCGGCCATCACCTTGTCCGAGGGCAACCGGTTCCGCAAAGATATCCTGCGCGCCCTTGGTGCCGTCGATATGTCCGATGGATCACTCGACTTTACCAATGCCATGGACCTGACGTTTTACAGCGGCGGAACATGGTCTTCTGACGCGCCGGACGCGATCACCCAACTGATCACAGCAGGCTATCCCTCATCAAAACTCTTCTACTACCGCGGCGGAATGCAGGCGTGGCTGTCTGTCGGCCTGTCCATCCTTTTGTCGCCCAACGGCTAACGCTCTGAAAGTATCTGACCTATGATCCGTATTGTTGTCGCCTTGACCGTCTTCGCTGTTTTCCTATGCGGTCTAATTATCTTTCGTCCCTTCGCAGATGACGGCGATCAGATCGCAGACCGTCTTGGCACCCCCGTCGAGGCCGAAGGTGCTATCACTTCTGAAGAAGTGACCCGCGCCGCGACGCCAGACATCACATCCATCGTTGACGAAGCCTTGGCCGCGACGACCCCGCTGACGATTGAACCTGAAACCGGTCTGATCGACGCCCCCCGCCGCGTGGACGTGCCCCGCCCCACCACAGACGACACCCGCTTGTCCGACATGACAAACAACGTTCTGGCGGAACTCGGCTTTGCGGGGGTTGAACCGGTGACGACCAACAGTCAGGTGCTGCATCAATCAACATCGGAAATTCTGGCCGGCATTGAGGCCGCGACGGGCCAGCGGTCCGTCCTGCAAGAACGCGACACGCTTGAGGCGATCGTGATTGCCGCACTGCGGTCGGGCACATCGGACGAAGACATTGACGCCATAGTCAACGATGCTGCTGCCGCAGGTACCGTTGCGGTGCCGGAAATTCTGGTGACGTCAGATGGCCGCGTGGACACCCACGTGCTTCTCAACAACATCGTCGTTCAGGCCCAAATCGCAGCCGGTGGACCGGCCCCCGTAATCCCCGAAGTGTCCCCCGACGAAGTGGACGGCATGGAAGTGCGCATCGTGCAGCAGGCAACCGAAGCCGTGCAGGCACGGTTCTACACCGTGCAACGGGGCGACAGCCTTGGTGCGATTTCGATCAAGTTTTTCGGTTCAATCGAACACTTCGAGGCGATTTTTGAGGCCAACCGTGGCCTGCTGTCCAGCCCCGACCGTATCCGCGTGGGTCAACGTCTGGTCATCCCGCAAATCGATAGCGTCTAATCTGACCGCCCCCAACCGACCCCCTGCATTTCGCGCAGGCGGCTGGCGGTGCGTTCGAATTCAAACACGCCCTCCCCTTCAAGGTAGAGCATCTCCGGCGCGGCGGCGGCAGAGGCTATCAACCGCACCTTTGCTTCATAAAGCGTGTCGATCAGGGTGACGAACCGCTTGGCTTCGTTGAAATTGGACCGGCCCAATCGCGGAATGTCTTCGAGGACAAGAACCCGAACGGCGTCCGCGATGACCAAATAGTCCGCAGCCCCCAGAAACACACCGCAGAGGTCGCGGAACTTTGCCCGCCCCACGCCATTGGCATAGGCGGGCAACACGACGTCCCGTCCCTTGACGCGCAAGGTCAACGGTGCAGCGTCCCCCTTGACCAGTTCGTGCCAGATTGCATCAATCTGTGCCCGTGCCTGCGCAGAATTGGGCGTGAAATAGGTAGGTGTTCCTTCAAGGACACCTTGCCTGTAATCGGTATCGCTGGCCAATTCGTGCACCTGCATCCGGTCTTTCAGCAAGGCAATGAACGGCAGGAAGAGTTGCCGGTTCAAACCGTCTTTATACAAATCATCTGGGACGCGGTTGGATGTCGTCACCACCGTAACACCGGCCGCGAACAGGGCCTCAAACAACCGACCCACAATCATCGCATCGGTGATGTCGCTGATCTGCATCTCATCAAACGCCAAAAACCGTACCCGCCCCGCAAGATCGGACGCCACGGGGGCAATAGCATCGTCCACCCCTTCTGCGCGCGCCTTGGCGATGGCTCCGTGGACCCACTGCATGAACGCATGGAAATGTTGCCGTTCCTTTGGGACCTCAATGAGGTCGTAGAGCAAATCCATCAACATGGATTTGCCCCGTCCGACCCCACCCCAAAGATACAAACCCTTTGGCCCTTCAACCGGCGCGGCTTTTCGAAACCATCCTGACTTGGGTGCCGCCGGAGCCTCTCGCACAGCAGCGCGAACCCTTTCCAAATCAGGCAAGGCCGCCCTTTGGATTGGGTCATCGCGCAATGCGCCCGACGCGACACGCGCCTCATATTCCTCGACAACCGTCACCATGCAGGCCCCCTTTGTCTCTGTCTCAAAAATATCCCCGCCGGAGGCAACAAAATTCTCGTATTTTGTTTCGCCAAAATTCCGGAATTTTGGCCCACCTTCAAAAGTTCTGATGTGATTTATCACATCTTCCAAATTGACCGGCCGACCGTCTCGGCCCAAAGTCCGCATATGAACACCTCTGCCCCCACACAAGCAAACCTTGTCACACCCGTTCTTGTTGCAGGCTGTATCGTCATCATGGTCAGCTTTGCGGTCCGCGCCTCATTCGGCGTGTTCCAAATTCCCATTGCCGAAGAGTTCGGGTGGGCGCGGGCTGAATTTTCATTGGCCATTGCGATCCAGAACCTCGCCTGGGGAATTGGACAGCCCATATTTGGCGCATTGGCGGAGCGATTGACCGACCGCAAGGCGATCATCCTTGGCGCGCTTGTCTATGCCGTGGGCTTGGTCCTGTCTGCCAATTCGATTTCACCCATCGGGCATCAAACCTATGCTTGGCTTGTGGGCTTTGGGATCGCCGGAACGGGCTTCGGGGTGATTTTGGCGGTCGTCGGGCGGGCGGCATCAGATGAGCACCGCTCTATGGCGTTGGCCATTGCGACGGCGGCAGGGTCCGCAGGGCAGGTCTTCGGCGCACCCTTGGCGGAATATCTTTTGACGCTCTTGTCATGGCAATCGGTTTTCTTGGTCTTTGCGGGTCTAATCCTCGCGTCCCTCATGACGTTGCCGATGATGAAGTCCCCCACGACCGCCGACAGGCAGGAGTTGGAGGAAAGCATCGGTCAGGTCATCACCCGCGCCTTTCGTGACCCATCCTACACGCTTATCTTTCTTGGCTTCTTCTCCTGTGGCTACCAACTGGCTTTTATCACAGCGCATTTTCCAGCAATGATCACCGAGATGTCCGGCCCGATCCTTCCCGGTGGCACCCTGCACAACATCGGCATCACCACGACGTCGGCCCTTGGTGCGATTGCGATTTCACTGATCGGTCTGGCCAATATTGCGGGGACACTTCTCGCCGGGTGGGCCGGCAAACGGTATTCCAAGAAGTACTTGTTGGCGGGCATTTACACCGGTCGTACCATTGCGGCGGCGCTGTTCATTGCCTTTCCGATCACACCAACCACGGTCATCCTTTTTTCCGTCGTCATGGGATCGCTGTGGCTGGCCACAGTGCCACTGACCAGCGGGTTGGTCGCGCATATCTATGGGCTGCGGTATATGGGGACGCTCTATGGGATCGTTTTCTTCTCACACCAGCTGGGCAGCTTTCTAGGGGTCTGGTTGGGCGGCAGATTGTATGACGCCTACGGGTCCTACACGACGGTCTGGTGGGTCGGTGTTGCGGTCGGGGCGTTTTCTGCAGTGGTGCATCTGCCGATCCGCGAAACCCGGTCACCTGCGGTGCCACAGGCCACTTAGGGCGGGTTCAGCGCTGTTTACACACCACGGCCGAGGTCTTCGCGCAGGACCGACGCCAGAATTTCGGTCGCCTCCGCTGCATGGGTGTAGGGGAACCGGTGATCGGCGTTGGTGATGACCTCTTGCCGGACGGACCGGTTCCACTGGGTCAACGTGCCCAAGGATTTGAGGGGGATAACCGCATCATGTTCGGCCCATAGCCCGACAACGGGGATTCCCTCACGGCCGATGGTCCGATGCGCATCTTCAAGACGTTCCGCCAAAGCGTTGCGTCGACTTGACAAGACCGACCGCAAAAACCCGCGGCTTTCATATTCGGCAAGCTGCAGTTCGATAATTCCCTTGATGTCGAAACTGTCGCCCAACTGCTGGCGGAGCGCGCGACGGTCCCGGCGGGCGACGACCACATGATGCAACCAATCCCCCAGCACCGGAATGCTGCGGGCCCATTCGGTCAAACGATCCTCACGCAGCCAAACGCCCCCACTGGCCAGCAAGATCAGGCGGCGCACATGGCTGGGGTATTGTGCGGCAAAGGCCGTCGCAATCGACCCGCCCATGGAATAGCCGATGACAGTCACATCTTCTGTCAGCTTTTGATGATCCATTAGGTCTTTGAGTTGCCGCACAAAGAACCTCGTGTCTTGCCGCCCCCGTGGCGCATCCGAAAAACCACGCCCGTAAAGATCATAGATCAACACCCGAAATCCAAGCTGCCCCATCCCCGTGGCAAGCGCGTACCAGACCGGACTGGGGGTAGACAGACCATGGACACAGACCACCACAGGCCCGCGCCCTGCCCCCAGCCATTGATAGTGTGTGACCCCATCCGTGAGCTTGGCAAACCGTCCTGGCGCTTTGGCGCGAAACGCATCGGCCCCGTGCCGCCTGCTTTCGGCCAACCACGGCAATGCGGCCAAACCGGCCAGCACGATTAAGGGGATCAACCAGCCCATCATGCCTGCCGCCCTTTCCAGACATCGAGGATGTAGCGGCTGGTCATCAGGTCCAGATGCGCGCCGCCGCCATTTTTGAACAAGGTGATATCCGCGTCCGACGTGCGTTTGAATGACGCCACATCATAGTAGTCGGCCAATACGTGATCCTTGGTGATCGCCCCCGTCGAGAGTGGGATCTTGAGTTCGCCGATGTGCCCAAGGGTGGTGTCGAAACTGTCCACAAAGACCCGTGCCCGCAGCAAGGCGTCATCGTCGACCTCACGCATATCGGGGCGGTAGGCGCCGATCAGATCAATGTGTTGACCGGGCTGGAACCACGCGCCTTTCAACACTGGCTCCGTCGTCATCGTGGCAGAGGTCACGATGTCTGCGGCTTTGACGGCGACCTCCAGATCATCGGCAATGGACACGCCGGGGCAATCACGCGCAAAGGCCTGAGCGCCCGCAGCAGATCGGTTCCAAACGGTAAACTCAGCCTGCGGAAAAGCTGCCCCATAGGCCTGCCACAAGGACCGCCCAACTGTGCCCGCGCCCACAATCAAAATACGTCTGCTGTCCGGGCGCGCCAAACGGCGTGCGGCCAAAAGGCTGTCGCCTGCGGTCTTCCACTTGGTGACAAGGTGGAAATCGAGGATCGCCTCAAGCTGGCCATTCGCATCAGAAAACAGGTTCACAGCACCATGGATCATCGGCTGACCGGACGTCCGGTTCTGCGGGAAAATCGTGGCGCATTTGATCGCCAGCCCCATCCCGTCAATCCAGGCAGAGCGGTTCAGCAACGTGTCCGGATCGCGGTACAAAAACACGTCCTCAACCTTGCCCTTGGGCAAGTCGTGACCTGCTGCCAGCGCATCGGTCAGCTGAAGCCAATCGAGGCCCTTTTGGCCGTCTTCAAACGGGATCATCACCGTCATGTCATGGCCTCTTTCGTCAAAAGTCCTTCGGCAATCAGGCGGTCCTCCCACCCCTGCGGGGTTTCGAATAAATGCACCTGCCAGCCCCGCGCGGCGGCAGCATCAAGGTTTTCCTGCCGGTCATCCGCAAAAAGCAATCCATCCGCAGGTACGCCGCAATCGGCCTCAACCATTTCGTAAATGCGCGCGTCCGGTTTGGTGACGCCCATATGGCCGGAGATATAGCGCCGGTCGAATTCTTCGAGGAACGGATATTCCCGCACGCCAATGTCAAAGGTTTCGATGCCGAAATTGGACAGGGCAAACACCGGCACCTCCGCCCGTCGGAGCGCCCGCAGAATACGGACGGAATAATCAATCACGGGGGCGGCCATGTCGATCCACCGGTCATGCCACATCATCACCTCGTCCGCCCAATCAGGGTTGGCTTGGGCCGTTTCGCGGATCACGGCCTCAAAATTCTGTCCTTGATCCACGCGGTCGTTCATGGCGTGCAAATCAATCGCGGCAAAGAATGCCTTGCGCCGGTCGGGGCCGATTGCGGCATCATAAAACCGTTCGGGCTGCCATTCGATCAGCACATTCCCAATGTCAAAAACAACAGCGCGCACGCCCATATCTACAGCCTTTTATATTTGGGTCAGAGTATCAGGTTTACGCAAATGTCAAAGACGTTTGGCCGCCCTGAGTTCACGTTCAAGCGCATCCAGAAACCGCGACCTGTCGGCTTTGGAAAAGGCGCGCCCGCCGCCTGTGCGAAACGGGTCTGCCGCGCGGATGTCGGCCATCAGGTCACGGGTGGCCAAAACGTTGCCAATATTCGCCGCCGTCAGGGCCTCACCGTTGTGCTTGAGAACCCGCGCACCAGCCTCAACACATTTGGCGGCCAAGGGAATGTCACCGGTGATGACAATGTCGCCCGCCTTCGCGCGGTCCGCGATCCACATATCGGCCACGTCCGGCCCATCCGGCACGATCACGGTGTCGACCAGCGGGTTCTGTGACGGTCGCAGACCGCCATTGGACACGATGAACATCTGCACACCGTGACGGGTGCCGACCTTTTCGACCTCCGCCTTCACGGGGCAGGCATCTGCATCGACATAGATCACAGGCGCCTCCGACCCGTGCGTTGCACGACCCGGAGGCGCGGTTCGGTGCACGGCACCGGGTCGGGCCGATTTACCGCCATAGAGCCTCTGCGTGGAAATTCACGTGGTCTTCCATAAAGGTCGAGATAAAGAAATAGCTGTGATCATAGCCCTTTTGCAGGCGCACTTGGCCGTCTTGTTTGGCGGCGGCAAAAGCACCCGCGAAAGCCTCGGTGCCCAGCAGGTCCCAGAATTGATCGTCCGTTCCCGTATCAATCAACATCGGGCCGTCGAACCCCCCGCCTTGCATCAGCAGCGCCGCGTCATGTGGACCCCAATTCGCCTCATCCCCCCAATAGGCCGCGAATTGTTTGCGGCCCCAATCGCTGACCGTCGGGTTGCAGATCGGTGCAAAGGCGGACACAGACCGGAACCGGCCCTTCAGCGCCATGGCCATTGTCAACGCCCCGTGCCCGCCCATGGAATGGCCGGTGATCGACTGTCGATCCATATCGAGCGCGAAATTCGCGCCCAACAGCGCGGGCAGTTCTTCGGCCACATAGGTCCACATTTTGTAATGCTCGGACCACGGTGCCTCGGTTGCGTCGATGTAGAACCCCGCGCCTTGGCCCAGATCATAGGCGTCGTCATTGGGGACGCCCTCACCACGGGGGGAGGTGTCGGGAAACACAAGTGCGATACCCTGATCCGCCGCCCAGGCCTGTGCGCCTGCTTTGGTCATGGCGTTTTCATGGGTGCAGGTCAGGCCCGACAAAAACCACAACAGTGGCACGGGGCCATCCTGCGCTTCGGCGGGTAGGAACAGGCCAAAGGTCATGTCGGTGCCGGTGGCGGTTGATGCGTGTTTGTAGACACCTTGGGTGCCGCCAAAACAGGTGTTTTCGGATACGGTTTCCATCAGGCGGTCCCATCATAGGTGGTCATGATTTCATCCAGAGGTTTCTTCTGTTTGGCAACGGCAGGAACTGTCGCACTGTCTGCGGGGTGACCCACGGCCAAGATCATGATCGGCTTTTCGTTCTCGGGCCTGTCACAAAGCTCATTCAGAAACTTCATCGGATTGGGTGTGTGTGTCAGACACGACAGCCCAGCGGTGTGCAGGGCGGTGATCAACATGCCCGTGGCGATCCCTACGCTTTCGGGCACATAGTAATGCTTCACCCGTTCCCCGTCGCGCATGCCCCAGCGTTGGGCAAAAATCACGATGAGCCAAGGGGCGATATCGAGGTGCGGTTTGGAGGCATCGGTGCCGATGGGTTCAAGCGCCTTGAGCCACGCATCGCCCCCGCCGCCGCCGTAGAATTTCTGTTCTTCGTCCTCAGCCGCCTTGCGAATGCGCGCTTTCATGGCCGGGTCACTGATCGCCACGAAATGCCACGGCTGCTGGTTGGCCCCACTGGGGGCTGTGCCTGCGGCCTTTACACAGGCCTCAATCACGGCGCGGGGCACGGGACGGTCGATATAATCGCGGATGGAATGGCGGGTGCGGACGTGGTCATAGAACCGCTCGGCCTCGGCCTGCATTTGCGCATCGTCGTAATCGGCACGGTCGGGCAAGGGCAGCGCCTGATAGGTTGGAGGGGATTGATCGGTCATGGTCGTGTCCTACAGGCTGACGGCGGCAATCACGACAGAGACAGTCACAACACTTGCCGCTGTCGAAATGAGAATGGAGGCGGAGACGCGCGCAGGCGCGACCCCGTAATGCTGCGCCAAGATGTAGACATTTCCCGCCACGGGCAAGGCCGCAGCAGCAATCATCACACCGGCGGCATAAGGATCGACGGGCAGCATCACCAAGGCGGCAAAAGCGACAGCCGCCGGATGCAACACCAGCTTGGCAAAGGACAGCCAGCCCGCAACGGCAACCTTTTCCGCAGACTTGGTGGCCAGCGAGGCCCCGATCGCAAACAATGCACCCGGCGTCGCAGCGGCCCCGAGGATGGACAGAAATTCATTTGCCGGTTTGGGGATCGGCAGGCCAAGGCCAGAAACGATCAACCCCAGCGAGATCGAAACGATCATCGGGTTTTTCAGCAAACCCAGCCCCACGGTTCGCAGCACGCCCAAGGACATGCGCCCGTCGCGGGACCCGGTGATCAGGATCACGATGAGCGACCCAAAAACGATCAGGTCCACGGCCAAGACCAACATCACAGGTCCAATCGCACCTTCGCCCAGCAACAACACCAACATCGGAATACCCAAGAAGCCGACATTGCCGATGACCGCGCATTGCGCCTCAACGGCTGCTTCCTCAATCCCGCGTTTGCGGATCAACGCCACGCCGGTGGCCAACAGGTACACGAACAGCGTACCCCACAGATAGGCCAGCACAAACGGCAGATCGAAAATCGCCGCCAGCGACAGGTTGGCCGAAAACCGGAACAACATGGCCGACAGCGCGAAGTAAAAGACGAATTTCGTCAGATAGGCCGTCGCCTCAGGCGTGAAAAAGCCCGTGCGCCCCGCGCCATAGCCCAGCCCGATCAGGGCAAAAAACGGCAGCGTCTGAAGAAAAATGTCCCACATGACTTAGGGTTAGCACCCTCAGGCCACGTACTAAAGCCGCTAACCGCTGCCGATCAAAATACCCACGCCCAAAACCAGCGCGCCACCCACCACGACCTGAAGGGCTGCACGAAAGAAAGGCGTTTGCATGTAGCGGTTCTGAATCCACGCAATCGCCCAAAGTTCAACAAACACAACAGCGATTGCGATGACGGTCGCCGTCCAGAAATCGGTGATCAGGTAGGGCAACGCATGCCCCAACCCGCCCAAGGTGGTCATCACACCCGATGCAAAGCCCCGTTTCACAGGCGATCCGCGTCCGGAAATCTGTCCGTCGTCACTGGCGGCTTCGGTGAACCCCATGGAAATACCCGCCCCGACAGAGGCCGCGAGGCCGACCAAGAAGGTCGTCCAAGTGTCTTGTGTCGCAAAGGCCGTGGCAAAAATCGGGGCGAGGGTCGAAACCGACCCGTCCATCAACCCTGCCAATCCAGGCTGGACCCATGTCAAAACAAACTGACGGTGGGCCGCGTCCTTTTCATCGCGATCAACGTCCGGCGTGACCGTGGCGTCCATCAAGGCGTCGGCTTTGTCGGAATGGCCCGCTTCTGCTGCGGCCAGATCGCCCAGCAAGGCACGTGTGGCAGCGTCCGACGTGCGCGCGGCGGCGGCTTCATAAAACCGCTGGGCGTCACGCTCCATCTGGCGCGCTTCGTCCCGCATCCGGTCAAGGCCGAGGTTTTCGATAAGCCAAACCGGACGACGTGCATAAAAGCCCGCCACATGTTCTCGCCGGATCAGGGGGATCACCTCCCCGAACCGCGCTTGATGAAGGTCAATCAAACGGCGCCGGTGTTCGTCCTCCTCTGCGGCCATCGCCGCAAAAACTGAGGCCGACGCAGGATAATCCGCACGCATCCGGTCAGCGTAGGTGCGGTAAATGCGGGCATCGTCCTCCTCCGACGAAATCGCAAGGGCGATGACCTCTTGCTCGGTCAGATCGGCAAAGCGGCGGCGGTGGGATACTCCGGGGATCATGACGTACCTCATTTTAGAATGTTTCTAATGTAAGCGAGCTTTGGCAAGGATCAAGCACCTTGTATCGCATCGATGTCACCCTACCTGACTTGTCCATACTGAACGGACCAGTTTAAGATACCGGATCAGGGAGAGACGCATGGCAGACGGACAACCTACGGTCAAACGTGGGCGCAAATTCGATCAGGTGCTGGCCGGGGCCACGGATATTTTCATGTCCGACGGGTTCGAAGGCGCAAGCGTCGATGACATCGCGCGCGCCGCAGGCGTGTCCAAGGCGACGTTATATTCCTACTTTCCCGACAAGCGCCTGCTGTTCATGGAAGTCGCCAAAGCGGAATGCTTGCGGCAGGCCGAAGAGGCATTTGACACCGTCAGCATGGATCAGGATGTGCGCACAATCCTGACCGAGGCTGCGTGGCAAATGGTGTGTTTTTTCACGTCTGATTTTGGCCAACGAGTCTTCCGCCTGTGCGTGGCCGAAAGTGACCGATTCCCCGAATTGGGACGGGAGTTTTACGAAAGCGGCCCGGCCTTGGCCCGCCAGCGGATGATCGAATTCATGGAAGCCGGTATCACGCGGGGGCAATTGGTGATTGATGATTTGCCGCTGGCGGCTGACCAATTCGGTGAATTGTGCAAGGCTGACCTGTTCCCGCGTCTGGTGTTCTGCATGGACACATCTTTTGACGACGCGCAGAAAAAGCGCATCGTTGACGGCGCGGTTGAAACGTTCATGGCCCGCTACGGCAGCTGAGCCACGGCCTCGAAAATCGCCAGCTCAGCCGTTGACAAAGCATCGCTTTCCTCACCCATGGGCACCCCGTTGAGGGCATAGGCGAAGCACAGATCAGCCTCAGCATCCCACCACACGCCCCCGTTGAACCCATAGGCATTGCCAAAGTGACCAACCAGCGGGCGGGGATAGAACGGCGGATCGGGCAGAATTTGTTCGCCTGCGCCGTAGTCTTGGAACAGGCCGTTTTCGTAGACACCGGGGCCGTCGGTCTGTCGCCATAGGGGCCTGCGCGCAACGCCCGCACCGGCGATCGCCAGCGTTAACATGCCCTGAAGGGACATCCGCAACCCACCTTGGGGCGAAAACCGTGCCGTGTGTTGGCCAAGTATATAGCTTTCACCGATGCGCGCTTCATCAGGAGGGGCATCGATCATTGCCACAAACTCCGGCCCGTCCCGACGGAAGGTCGGCACAGATGGCGCGTCAGTCAGGCCCGCCCAATTAAAGCCAGCCTCGATCCCATGGGGCGACAGAACGTCCGCGACCAACAGATCAAAACGCTGCCCCGACACAACCTCGGCTGCGGCGGCCAACAAGATGTAGCCAAGATTGGAATATTCAAAGAACGACCCCGGCGCGTGCGGACCAAAGGCCGTGGCCGCCGTCCACCCCTCAGCCAGCGTACCATCAAACCCGTATCCATGTGCATCCGACAGACCCGATGTGTGGGTCATCAACATGCCCAAAGTCACCGCTGTGTCGGGGAACTGCGGATGGCGCAGATCAAGGCCGAGTATCTCCCCCGCGTCGACCGCATAGGGGCGATCCAGCCCCGCGGCCCCTGCCGCGACTTCAAATGCGGCGGCGGTGACGATCTTGGACACTGACGCGACACGGAACAGCGTCTTTTCGTCGGCGGTCACGCCGTCGGCGCAGGCGGTGGCAAAGGCGGGCGGGCCGCCACGGGATACGCCGACGCCACAAAACGCAAAAGGCCCGGACTGCTGAACAGACCGGGCCAGTTTATCAAGGACCGCGATCAATAGAGGACGACCGACCGGATACTTTCACCCTTATGCATCAGATCAAAGCCTTTGTTGATGTCATCCAGACCCATGGTGTGGGTGATCATTGGATCGATCTCAATCTTGCCGTCCATGTACCAATCGACGATCTGCGGCACATCTGTCCGGCCCCGCGCCCCGCCAAAGGCCGTGCCGCGCCAGCTGCGCCCTGTGACCAACTGGAACGGACGCGTGCTGATCTCAGCACCCGCTGGCGCCACCCCGATGATAATGCTTTCGCCCCAACCTTTGTGCGCGGATTCCAGCGCCGTGCGCATGACGTCTACGTTGCCGGTGGCGTCAAAGGTATAATCTGCCCCGCCCTTGGTGAGTGCCACCAGATGGGCCACCATATCGCCGTCCACATCCTTTGGGTTCACAAAGTCGGTCATGCCGAACCGCGTCGCCATCTCGACCTTGGACGGGTTCAGATCAACGCCGACGATCTGGTCAGCACCGGCCAAACGCAGCCCTTGGATGACGTTCAGGCCAATGCCCCCAAGGCCAAAGACAATCGCGCGGCTGCCGATTTCGACTTTGGCGGTGTTGATGACCGCACCGATGCCGGTCGTCACACCGCAGCCGATGTAGCAAATCTTATCAAAGGGCGCATCTTCGCGGACCTTGGCCAGCGCAATTTCTGGCACCACGGTATGGTTCGCAAAGGTCGAACAGCCCATGTAATGCAGGATCGGGTCCCCATCGAGGGTTGTGAACCGTGATGACCCGTCGGGCATCAGGCCCTGACCTTGGGTGCTGCGGATCGACTGACACAGATTGGTTTTGGGGTTCAGACAATATTCACACTCGCGACATTCGGGGGTGTAGAGGGGGATGACATGATCCCCCTTCTTCAGCGTCGTCACGCCAGGGCCCACATCCACAACAACGCCCGCGCCCTCATGCCCCAGAATGGCCGGAAACAGCCCTTCAGGGTCCGCGCCCGACAGGGTGAATTCGTCCGTGTGGCAAATGCCGGTCGCTTTGATTTCAACCAGAACTTCCCCTTCGCGGGGACCGTCCAGATTGACCTCCATCACTTCAAGGGGTTTGCCCGCTTGGATGGCTACGGCGGCGCGTGTACGCATGATGTGTCCTCCTATATTTGCGGCTAACCTGTGGGAAACGGCGGCGCCATGCAATCCCCGTTGCGTCACAATCACCGCTGGAGGATAGTGGGGCCATGAAACATATTCTGATGCTTGCCCCGTTTGTGGTCCTTGCCGCCTGTGCGGAACCCGCACCGCAAAGACCAACTTTGCCGCCCGTGCCTGCCGCGGGCGCGGACACCTGCAACGCAGGCCGTCACGTGAATTTGGTAGGGCAAGACGCAACCGCGCTTGAACGTGTCTTAATCATGGGCCCCGTGCGCGTCATCCGCCCCGGTCAGGCTGTCACGATGGATTTCCGCCCAGACCGGATCAATTTCAACATCGGTGCGGACAACCGGATCCTGTCTGTATCATGTAATTGAGATCACCGAAGTCACCTCGGACGCACCACTGGGTGGGGGCTAATAGATGCGCCCGAGGGACTTACGATGGGACCGATTTGCAGGGCAAATGTGGCATCCGTTGGATGGGCGCGTGACCATTTTGGACAGAATTGCCGCCGCGGGTTGATTTGCTGGGAAATCGGCGCAACTCTGACATCATGAACGCGCCCACCCCCTTCCCCGGGAAAGCCCCTGCGCAGGTGGCTTTTCATCGCACCGAACTGAACATGATCCTGTCGCTTTATGGTCGGTTCGTCGCGGCGGGGGAGTGGCGGGACTACGGCATTTCCCACCTCAAGGACGTGGCTGTGTTTTCGGTGTTCCGGCGCACAGCCGAACATCCCATGTACCGGATCGAAAAACGCCCCGCCTTGCGGATGAAGCAAGGGCAATACGTGGTGTTGGGAATGGAGGGTCAGATCCTCAAACGCGGGAACGACCTGCGACAGGTGCTGCGGGTACTGGAACGCAAACTGATCCGCGCCGTCGACTAGACCAACCGTTTGCGCGCAAGGATATCCCCATCGCCCTGCGCCTTGATCCGCAGCGTGGCCTGCGCCAAACCTTCATAGACCACCGCCATATGGTGGGCATTGGCATGGATCATGGTTTCCGCATCCACCATCATGGCCACGTGACCTTTCCAAAAGATCAGATCGCCCCGCTGCAGGGTCGCATCCGCCGCCAGCGGCATCCCAAAGCCCTCCCGCTGCAAATCGCTGTCACCCGCGCAGGCATGACCGCTGGCCAAATAGGCGGCCTGCACGATACCTGAACAATCGATGCCGCGTGATGAATTGCCACCCCAAAGGTAAGGCGTGCCAAAGAACAACTGCGCCACCGTGGCGGGGTCAGAAAACGTCTGGCTGAGGGGCCGCAGGTGTTTTTTGGGGATGAACCCAAGGTTTGTTTCAAACATCTTGTGACGTTCATCGATCACGGTCACTTCGGACCCGAAGGACAGATGAACCAGATCGGCGGATTTGAAGCTTTCGGTGTCATAGGCATGCGTGGCCAAGGTCCCGACGCGGTGGGTTGGCGTACTGGCCGCGCCCAGCGCCGCTTCGCGCAGGTAGCCGACATAGCCATCCTTTTTGGCCTGCACAAAGGCCCAGCCGTCGCGTCTTTCGTAAACAGTGACAGCCGCGCCCATCAGCAATTGCCGGTCCCGTTTACCCGCCGGTGTTGCGCAAAGATCAACGACACTCTGTCCAACGCTGGCCGCCTCTCCTACGACGAAGGCGTCAGCCGTGACGCGGCCCTTCAGGTGGGCGGCGGCCACGCGTCCGTTGGCGGGGGTTAGCCTGCGGTCGGTCACAGGCCCAACACATCGGGCAGGGCGGCAAGCAACGCGCGCGCACCTTGGCAGGCACCGCCCTTGGGCCGTGCGGGGGCGGCTACGGGGTTCCAGCCGTAGATGTCAAAATGCGTGTAGGGCGTGTCCGTCACAAAGCGGCGCAGGAACAGCGCTGCGGTGATGGACCCCGCAAACCCACCCGCTGGCGCATTGTCGAGGTCGGCAATCTGCGGCTCAATCATCGCCTCGTAGGGGTCGTGGAACGGCATTTGCCAGACAGGGTCCGCGACCTCAGCGGCGGCTTGCGGAAGCGCACGCGCCATAGCGTGATCGGTGGTGTAGAACGGCGCAAGATCAGGCCCGACAGCCACCCGCGCAGCCCCCGTGAGGGTCGCCATTGAAACGATGTGATCGGGCTTGCCTTCCTCTGCCAAGGCCAAAGCGTCGGCCAGTACCAGACGACCTTCGGCATCGGTATTGTTGATCTCAACCGTCGGTCCCTTGCGGCTGGTCAAAACATCGCCGGGCCGGAAGGCAGAGCCATCAACAGAATTTTCAACGGCAGGGATAAGGACGCGCAACTGCACCGGCACGTTGAGAGCCATAATCATATGCGCGAGGCCAAGGACATTGGCCGCCCCGCCCATATCCTTTTTCATCAACCCCATAGAGGCACCGGGTTTCAGGTTTAGACCGCCTGTATCAAAGACCACGCCCTTGCCAACCAAGGTCAGCTTGGGGCCGGTCGACCCCCACGTCATGTCGATCAGCCGCGGCGCACGGGATGACGCGCGTCCCACCGTGTGGATCAGCGGCAGGTTCTGCGCCAAAAGGTCATCGCCTTCGATCATGCTGAACGTCGCGCCATGGGTTTGGGCGAGGGTTTCTGCCGCATCGGACAGCTCTTGTGGGCCCATATCGGACGCGGGCGTGTTGATCAGATCGCGGGTCAGACATTCACCTGCGGCGATCGCCTCAACCCGCTGTGCATCGACACCGGCGGGGGCGACGAAAGACGCCGCTGCTGCGGGTTGGGATTTGTATCGGTCAAACCGGTAGCTGGACAACAACAGACCCAAGGCCGCCTCATCCAAGGCAGGCCCGCTGAGGTCCGATTTCAGGTGATACACCCCCCCGGGCAGTTTTGCGGCACCTGCCGCCAAAACAAACCGGTGGCGGGTCTGTCCCTGCGGACCCAAACCGACGAAGGCTTCGCCAAACCCGCCGTTCCCATCGGGCACCATGCAAACGGCCCCCATCGCAGCCTTAAACCCGTTGGCCGCCAACCAGGCCGAGGTCGCTTTGGGCACGGATTTCAGCGTGGCATCTAGGTCCTCCGATGCAACGGCGATAAGGGGGATAGCTTCAGATGTCGGGGGGGCGAAAGTAGGGGACATGGGGCCTCTGGTTTTGGATTAGATCAAACCCTAGACCAAGGCCCGCGCGAGGGCCACGCATCAATAGGTGGAAATTGGACCCGCAGCGTGATCCAAGGCTTGGGTCATCAAACGCATCAAACGTGACAGGGTGGCTGTCAGGGCAACTTCATCCGGGTCGTCGATGCAGTAGACGACATCTGCCGCTACCTGCCCCATACGCCGCAATCCCAACTGGTCGGCCAACAAAACAATGCTGCGCGCGCGGGTTTCCAGCCGGTCAAATTGCCCCGACTGATAGTCATCATCAAGCCAGCGCAGATGGCGCGACAATTCTTCAAGCCCAGCGCAGATCACATCGCTGTGGTCAAATTCATCGCCATCCATCCCGAAAGGCGACAAAGCCCGAACGTCCTGCCCAAAGGATTCCTTGGGTATCAATTGCGCGACGACCGCTGCGCCTTGTTGGTTTTGATGATCCATCTGATCCACTCCTTTTGGCCCCGTGCGCAGCCCTAAGCAGATAAGATTGCTAATAGGTTTATCGGCGGCGGCATAAATCACTCGAAATTCATGAAAAATCGAATAAAAGGAGGCAGCTAAATCACGAAGGACCGACCCCATGCCAACTGCCCGCTTGTTGCCCGAATATCTGGTGCGCCGCTATCACGGTTGGAAGGCCACCACCTACGAGGAAAACAAAGGCTGGTATCAGCATCTTGCCGAAGACGGCCAGCACCCGCGCTGCATGGTGATTTCGTGCTGCGACAGCCGTGTACATGTGGAACCGATCTTCGGGGCCGATCAGGGTGAGTTTTTCGTCCACCGCAACATCGCCAATCTCGTCCCGCCCCATAACCCAGACGGCCATCACCATGGCACATCAGCAGCCGTGGAATACGCCGTAAAAGCGTTGAAAATCAATCACCTGATCGTTCTGGGCCATTCGCGCTGCGGTGGCGTTCAGGGCTGCTATGACATGTGTTCAGGCAAAGCGCCTGAGCTGGAAGAGAAAGACAGCTTCATCGGGCGCTGGATGGACATTTTGCGCCCCGCGTATGAGGCCCTGCCCGAAGGCGACGATGCAGAACGCATTCATCAGCTGGAACAAAGCTCCGTTCTGACATCGATGCGCAATCTGATGACCTTTCCCTATGTGACCGAAAACATGGAAGCCGGGCGGCTGTCGCTGCACGGGCTTTGGGTCGATATTTCCAGCGGTGCCCTGCAGCAATTCCACCCCGAGACGCGGACCTTTACGACCGTCTAAGGTTTGGCCTTGCCGCCACGTCACCCCTCATAGAAAAGGGCGCAACAGCGATCATCGGAGGTTTCTATGACTGATATCCTTGATCTGGCAGTAACCAACCTGTTGTCCCCTGTCATATTGTCGTTCGTCTTGGGATTGGCGGCTGCCTTGGGCCGGTCCGACCTGAGCGTGCCGGAGGCAGCGGCAAAGGCGCTTTCTATCTATCTGTTGTTCGCCATCGGGTTCAAAGGCGGCGCTGCCGTCGCCGCCAACGGGCTGGATGGCACGTTGATCGCCTCGCTCGGGGCGGGTTTGGTCCTATCTGCCGTTTTGCCGTTTGTCGCCTTTTTGCTCCTGCAAGTTCTGACCAACCTCAGCAGGGTCGATGCGGCAGCTGTGGCCGGCCACTACGGGTCTATTTCTATCGTGACGTTTGTGGCCGCGACGTCCGTCCTTGAAGGCCGTGCCATTGCATCCGAGGGCTACATGGTTGCCGTCGCCGCCGTGATGGAGGCCCCCGCGATCCTGTCGGCACTTTGGCTGGTGTCCACAGGCGGGTCGGGCCGCCGGATGGATGGCGAATTGATGCGGGAAATCATGCTTAACGGGTCCATCGTGTTGCTCGTCGGGTCGTTCTTCATCGGGGCTGTGACCGGCGCTGAGGGGCTTGCATCAATCTCTAGCTTCATCGTGGCACCGTTTACGGGTGTGTTGTGCCTGTTCCTTTTGGACATGGGTCTGGTCGCGGGACGTGGATTGCGAGAATCGCGCGGGGTATTGAACATGGGCGCTGTGGCGTTCGGGATTATCATGCCGGTCGTGGGCAGCATGATCGGGCTTGGTGCGGCGCTGTTGATCGGGCTGTCGCCGGGCGGGGTCGCTTTGCTGATGGTGCTGTCGGCCTCGGCCAGTTACATCGCTGTTCCCGCCGCAATGCGTGTGGCCCTGCCTGAGGCCAACCCGTCGGTGTATCTGACACTTTCTTTGGGGGTGACCTTCCCCTTCAACCTAACCATTGGCATCCCGCTTTATGTGGCGGTCAGCCAAGCCGTGACAGGGGGCTGACATGCAAACCCACAAAGCCAAGCGGGTCGTCATCACGATCGAAGCCATCATGCAAAAACGTCTGACCGATACCTTGGAAAAGGCAGGCGTTACGGGCTATTCCATTCTGCCCGTTTTGGGCGGGTCTGGCCGGTCGGGTGCGTGGTCCCGTGAGGGACAGATCAGCCGCGCATCGGGCATGGTGCAGGTCGTGTGCATCATCCGCGAAGAACGCCTTGATGGCCTGCTAGAGGCCGCGTTTGAAGTCGTCGACAAACACATCGGCGTTGTCACCATCACCGACGTCGAGGTTCTGCGGGCAGAAAGGTTCTAGCCTGCCCCAAAAGAAGGGTCGGGATTTCCCGACCCGGGCTGCTGTCTGTGTCCCAGATCACAGTTTTCTAGGTTTTGCGCAGGTTAACTCTGCCGATGATTTAGAGACGCGATTTGAAAGGACACGACATGACAACGGACACACCACCATTTCCCGGTGCCCAGAAAGACCCGATGCTGCTGATCGGAATGCGCAGTATCGAATTGAAGGAGGACGGGTATTTCACCCTCGCCCCCAGTCAAACAGTGACCTATTCGGCGGCCCGTCCCGTTCATGCGATGACCCTGAACGCAGGCGACAAACTGTACCGCGTGTTCGGCGGCAAAAACAAAGCCAAAGCAAAGGGTGGGTTCTGGGCGCCAGAACCGCCCGCCAAGGACGACACCGAAGGCGATTGGCGCGCCACGAACGCGGTGGAACCCGCGTGGAACGCAGGCACGCACGTGGCGCAGCTGACCGTCAAAGAGGACTGCACATTACAGACGTGGTTCGGGGAGATTGAATCGCAACCCGCTCTGACCGACGACAACAAGACCATCGACGGCTGGTGGCTTGTGGGCGGTGGACAGCAGTATTTCTGCCAATTCTGGACCAAAGAATTTGACGCGGCTGTGACCGTAGAAACCTTGGGCAATACGCCGTGGTCCACCGCCAAAGCCGCAGCACCCGCCATGCCTGCCAAGGAGGTCGCAGTGGTCGCAAAGGTGGGCGATCTCGACACCAATGTCGAAGCCTTCGCCCACATCGCCGCACTGTCCCATCTGGCCGACAGCCTGCGCGCCGTCGCATCCGCGACCGACAACGAAGACGAGGCCGCGCATATGGCCGAGGCCGCCAACAATATGGCCAACACGGCCAATGTGCTGCTGTCCGAGGTCGACAACGATCCGATCGCTGTTGATCTGGGGATCCGGTCCAACCTTGGCCTTGCCCGCTATATCGACATTGATCCAGCCCAACCCAATGCGGAGGCTGCGATTGGGGCGCTCAACGCCGTGATCCACAATGCCGCGGCGATCAACAACCGTCTGTAAAATACGAAAACGCCCGCGAATCCTGTGTCGGACCCGCGGGCGCATTCAAACTCTTACGCCGGATATCAGCCCTTTTTCAGGACCCGTGCGCCCAGTGTTTCGGCAATCTGCACTGCGTTCAGGGCCGCCCCTTTGCGCAGGTTGTCGGACACGCACCACAGGTTCAGACCGTTTTCAATCGTGCTGTCCTGACGGATGCGGCTGATGAAGGTGGCGAAATCGCCGACACATTCAACAGGCGTCACGTAGCCGCCGCTTTCACGCTTGTCGATCACCATGATGCCCGGGGCCTCCCGCAGGATGTCGCGGGCTTCGTCTTCGTCGAGGAAGTCTTCGAATTCGATGTTGATCGCTTCGGAATGGCCGACGAACACGGGCACACGAACACAGGTGGCCGTGACCTTGATCGACGGGTCGACGATCTTCTTCGTCTCCGCGACCATCTTCCACTCTTCCTTGGTGGATCCGTCTTCCATGAACACATCGATGTGCGGGATCACGTTGAAGGCGATCTGCTTGGGGTAGACCGACGGTTCAACCTCTTGGCCCGGAACGTAGACCCCTTTGGTCTGGTTCCACAGCTCATCCACGGCGTCTTTGCCGGTGCCGGACACGGACTGGTATGTCGACACAACGACGCGCTTGATCTTGGCGCGGTCGTGCAGCGGCTTGAGCGCCACAACCATCTGGGCTGTCGAACAGTTCGGGTTCGCGATGATGTTTTTCTTGGCGTAGCCTTCGACGGCTTCGGGGTTCACCTCTGGCACGACGAGCGGCACATCGGGGTCGTAGCGATAGAGAGACGAGTTATCGATGACAACGCAACCGGCCTTGGCGGCCACGGGGGCGTATTTCTTGGTGGCATCGGACCCGACCGCGAAGAACGCGATGTCGTAGCCTGTGAAATCAAAGGTATCCAAGTCTTTCGTTTTCAGGATCGTGTCGCCAAATGTCACTTCCGTGCCCATGGATTTGCGGGAAGCCAGTGCGACAACCTCATCCGCTGGGAACTGGCGCTCGGCCAGAATGTTGAGCATTTCGCGGCCCACGTTGCCCGTGGCACCACATACGACGACTTTATAGCCCATCTGCTTGGTTCCTTTTTAAGACTCACCCCTATGGTGAGGCCCGCGCGTCTTAGCGGCTGGGCGCCACAAACAAAAGGGGGTCTAATCGGTTCTATCTTGGCTGAAGGCATAAAGGGCAAGGCCGCAACAGATCAGCACACCATAAAACAAGAACAACGATCTGAAGGGATCGTGCGCCGTGGCCTCCCACCCTTCGAACAGCCGACCGGTGACAATCTGCATGATGCCGACGCCGCCGATCCCGAAAAGGTTCAGCAGCGTGACACCACGGCCGGTCAAATGTTCCGGGAAGAAGGGCCGTGCGTGGGCGATCAGGACAGGGAACGACCCGCCCGCAAAGCCGATCAAGGACAAAAAGGCAGTGGCCGTCCAGATGGAGGCATCGCCGGGCATCACCACCAAGGCGAAACAGCCCAGCGCGCCCAAACCGTTCCCCCCAAAGACCACCCATTTGCGGGTGCCCAGCCAACGGTCCGCCGGTCCATACAGAAAATTACCCGCGATCATCGCCAACCCCATGACCAATGTCACGGTGCCAATCAGCGCGGTGTCCGCGCCGAACTGCTCCGCCCCATAGGGCCCCACCCAAAGGCCGCGAATGCCTGCAGCGGGGGCGTAGTTCACGAACATCATTGGAAAAATCAGCCACAGCGCCCTGATCTTGAGAAGGTCCAGAACCGACCCTTTGGGCGCGTCACCTGTCGTCTTGGGCGGGTCTTTGACCGTCAGCCACAAAGCGACCGAGACAAGCAAGGTCAGCACGGCCAAGGCCACCATCGTTTCACGCCAGCCCAGCGCGTCGACGGCCCATGCCATGGGTGCGGAGCTGGCAAGATTGCCCAAACTGCCAAAGCCGATCATCGCGCCGGCCAAAGTCGA
The DNA here is from genome assembly GCF_965657175.1 of Pseudooctadecabacter sp. Classification (GTDB taxonomy): domain Bacteria; phylum Pseudomonadota; class Alphaproteobacteria; order Rhodobacterales; family Rhodobacteraceae; genus Octadecabacter. The sequence goes on from NZ_CBFHNH010000001.1 coordinate 83,218, forward strand.
AAACATCGCTGCCGGATACATCTTGGCGAAAATGTAGTAGGCGGCCATCAGGACAGGTGAACACCCCACCCCGATAAGCGCCATCGCCCATGTGATATGCGCAGGCGTCTGCGCCACGGCGAACAACATCGCACCCCCTGCCCCGCCGACCGCGAAAAGCGTCACTGCCGTGATGCGCGGCCCGATGCGGTCCAGCGCCTCCCCCACGGGGATTTGCATGGCGGCAAAGACCAGAAACCAAAGACCGGACGCAAAGGCCAGATCAGCCGAGGTCGCCCCCAGATCGGCCTCAAGCGCGGGGGTCAGAACGGCCAGAAAGGCACGATAAAACTGGCTGAGGACATAGCCCAGCACCAAACAGATCAGACCAATGCGCATGGTATCCCCCCTTGGCCATCAGGTGGCATGGTGCGACATGTAAACGCAAGTCGCCTCATTCCTGACCAAAACGATAAGCCATAGATGGACGTGCGGCCCCAGATCAGCTATCGCGCTGATATGACCGACAGCGTCCAACATCACACCCAGCCGGACCGGCCCCCGTGGTTTTTCGCAGACAAAGCCATTGCCGCCTTGGCCTTCGCGGTCGCGGCCTTTCTCCTGCTGCCGCATCTGGCCGTGCTCTTGGCGTCGGTGACTGGCGATACGGAGACGTTGCGCCATTTGGCGGAGACTGTTTTGTGGCGCTACACGGGCAATACGCTGGCCCTTGTGGTGATTGTTGGCACGGCGACCTTTCTGATCGGCACTGTGGCCGCTTGGCTGGTCACGATGTGCGACTTTCCGGGACGCAGGTGGATGGAAATTGCGCTGGTGATTCCGCTGGCCTTTCCCGCCTATGTGCTGGCCTATGCCTACACCCATGTGCTGGATCATCCGGGCATCGTGCAAACACTGTTGCGCAATCTGACGGGATGGGGGCCGCGCGATTATTGGTTCCCTGAAATCCGCAGCCTTGGCGGGGCGGCGGCGATGCTGTCGTTGGTGCTTTATCCTTATGTCTACCTCCTCGCCCGTGCGGCGTTCCTTGGGCAAAGCGCCACGACGTTTCTAGCGGCACGGTCCTTGGGCAAATCGCCGACCTCTGCCTTCCTGACGGTATCCTTGCCACTGGCCCGCCCTGCCATCGCCGCTGGTGTTTTGCTCACGATGATGGAGACCATCGCGGATTTCGGCACCGTGTCCTATTTCGGCGTCCAGACCTTTGCGACCGGCATCTACACCAGCTGGTTTTCCATGGCCGACAGGGGGGCTGCGGCGCAGCTGTCCCTTGGCTTGCTGGCCTTTGCCCTGCTGCTCGCGATGTTGGAAAGGTCCAACAGAGGCCGCGCGCGGTTTTCAAATGGCAAGCGCCAAGACATCATCGCACGGATTCCGTTGCGCGGCGGCGCAAAGGTGGGGGCCTTTGTGTTATGTGGTCTGCCGGTGTTGTTTGGCGTGATCATTCCGGTGATCGCCCTCAGCTTCATGGCGGTCGGGTCTGAACAGGACCTTCTCAGCCCGCGCTACCTGAAATTCATCACCAATTCACTGACCCTTGCGGGGATCGCGGCCGGTGTGACAGTCTTTGTGGCCGTTCTTTTGGGCAGCTTTGCACGGCTGCGCAATACGGCGGCGGCATCGGGGGCGTTGTATATCGCGCGGGTGGGATATGCGGTGCCCGGCGGTGTGATTGCCGTTGGCCTGATCGTGCCCTTTGCGGCCTTTGACAACGCGCTGGACAGCTTCATGCGCGACACCTTTGATGTGTCCACCGGACTGTTGTTCACCGGGTCCATCTGGCTGTTGATCGGGGCCTATATGATCCGGTTTCTGGCCGCCGCCTTGGGGGCCTATGAAGGCGGGATTGCCGCCGTCAGCCGCAATATCGACGCCGCATCACGGGTCTTGGGGCAATCGTCGGTGGGCACCATCCGGCGGGTGCATGTGCCGCTCCTGACGCCGAGCCTTCTGACCGCTGCGCTGATCGTCTTTGTGGATGTGATGAAGGAACTGCCCGCAACCTTGATCATGCGACCGTTTAATTTCGACACGTTGGCTGTACAGGCGTTTCGATTGGCATCTGATGAACGCCTGTCTGGGGCAGCGGTGCCCAGCCTTGCCATCGGGGCCATTGGGTTGCTGCCTGTCATCCTGCTGTGCCGCAGGGTCGCGCGGCACGACGCATAAGTGGACCGCGAATAGAGAAAGGGCGCAGCTTTCGCCGCGCCCTTCTGGTCTTCGTAGATTAGAATTTATTCCCAACCGACATCGTTGAAGATCGTCAACGCGAGGGGCAGTTGCTTGGCCACTGCAGACAGATCCACGTCATCGGCCTGAAATTCACCCAAAGATGCGACTTCCTCGCTCAGCACGACACCTTCTACGGCTGGGTATTCATCGTTCCCGGCTGAGAAGTATTGCTGCGCCTGATCAGAGGCGAGGTATTCGAGGAACGCCACCGCGTTGTCACGGTTCGGCGCGTTTGCGGCAACACCGGCGCCGGACAGGTTCATATGCGCACCTTCTGCGCCTTGCGACGGCCACTGGAGGCCCACCATGTCGATGCTGTCTGACAGGCCGTCGATGTCTTTGCGGATGGCGCGGGAAAAGTAGTAAGAGTTGCTGACCGAAATCTCACATTCGCCGGATACGATCCCGCGCAACTGGTCCGTGTCACCACCCTGTGGCGCACGTGCCATGTTGGCAACCACGCCTTCGGCCCACATCCGTGCCACGTCTTCGCCGTGGTTTTCGATGATCGAGGCCAGAAGTGTCTGGTTGTAGGTGTTGGTTGAGGACCGGATGCAGATCATGCCTTCGTAAGCCGGATCGGCCAGATCCAGATAGCTGGACGGCGGGTTGCTGACATCGGCCTTGTCAAAAAAGATCACGCGCGCACGCTGGGAAAACCCGAACCACTGGTTGTCGCTGTCTTGCAGGTTGGCCGGGATGCGATCTTCAAGGATGTCGCTGTCCACTGCTTGCAGGATGCCCACGTCTTTGGCCCGTTCCAGACGGGAGGTGTCGACGGTCAGCAAAATGTCGGCAGGTGAATTGCGGCCTTCGGCCTCCATCCGGGCGACCAGTTCGTCGGCGTTGCCTTCGATGCGGTTGATTGTGATGCCGGTCATATCCTCAAAGTCGGAATACAGACGTTCATCGGTGTCGTAGTGCCGCGAGGAATAGAGGTTCAATTCACCTTCGGCAAAGGCGGGTGCTGCGGTCGCAAGCAACAGGGCGGAAAGGGTCAGGCGTGTCATGTTTGATGCTCCATCTAAATCTGACTTCTTTTGTCGGATACTCGGCCGTGCAGAGCCGGTCAAGCATTTCTGACAAATTTTATCGGATTTAATTTCACTTGACCCAAAGCAGACTGTCCGCCCTGTTCAGACGCAGGAGGATCGCAAAATGGCAAAGTCGACATTCACAACAATACCCAGCCGCCAAAGCTATGATGTGGTGATCATCGGCGGCGCGATCTACGGGTCGGCCGTGGCGTGGTTTTTGACTGACAATCCGGATTTCGATGGCACGGTCCTGGTTATCGAACGGGACCCGACTTATGAAAAATGCGCGACGGCCCATACCAATTCGTGCATCCGCCAACAGTTCAGCAACCCGCTGAACGTCCAGATTTCCCAATTCGGGGCGGAGTTCATCAAGGGGTTCAAAGGCTTCATGGGCAATGACCCACGTGTGCCTGATCTGTCGATCCAAAGCTACGGCTATATGTATTTGGCGGACACCGATGCCTTCGCGGATCAGCTGCGCGCGTCCCATGCGGTGCAGGCAAAGGCAGGTGCCGCGACCCAGCTGATGACCCCGGATCAGATCAAGGCTGCCTACCCGTTCTACAATGTCGACGACGTTTTGCTGGGGTCCATCAACCTTGTGGATGAAGGATATTGGGACGGCGGCACCGTTTTTGACTGGTGGCGTAGGTCCGCGCGCGAACGCGGGGTTGAATATCTGGCGGGTGAGGTCGTCAGCCTGTCGGTCTCTGGCAACGCGGTTGACAGTGTGACGCTCGCGTCAGGTGACGTCATTGCCTGTGGTCAGGTCGTCAACGCCACTGGCCCACGCGGGGCCAAGACGGCTGCGATGGCGGGCATCGACATTCCGGTGGAGCCGCGCAAACGCTTTACCTGGATCTTTTCCGCCGAACACCCCTTGGACCGTGACCTGCCGCTGACGATTGATCCCTCAGGCGTACACGTCCGCCAAGACGGGCCGCAGACCTATCTGGCGGGCGGACATGCAGAGGTCGACCCAGCGGTGGATTTTGACGATTTCAACATGGATCACGGGCTTTGGGAAAACCACATCTGGCCCACCATCGCGACCCGCATCCCCCAGTTCGAGGCAATCAAGGTCATCACCGAATGGGCCGGTCACTATGATTTCAACACCTTTGATCACAATGCCATCCATGGCCCCCATCCGGAGATCACGAATTTCCACTTCCTCAACGGATTTTCCGGCCACGGGCTGCAGCAATCCCCTGCCATGGGTCGCGGCGCGGCCGAGATGTTGGTCTACGGCGCATACCGGACCCTTGACCTTAGCCCGTTCGGGTTTGACCGGATCGCCAAGGGCGAACCCTTTGGCGAAAAGGCCGTGATCTGATCGCCCCTAGAATTGGGCGACCAGATTGATAAAGCTGCCGCCTTCGTCGAAATCGATATCCGTCAGATCGCTGGACACAGTGCCAAAGGTATAGCCCACGCCCAGTTTCACGTTCGGACCAAGGTGGCGGTAAATGGCCCCCAGTGCGCCGAACTCTGTCGTCTCGGTCTGGTCAAAATGCATGGCGCGCACTTCGACCAAAGCATCCCAGTTGTGCATGAAGTGATAGCGCGCATTGGCCACCGCGAGGGCTGCGTTGTTTTCGGTGAACGCGGTATCGGCATCAGGTGCCGTTTCCGACAGGCGCACACCCAGCTTGCCACCCAAGGTCCATTCCTGGTTCAGGTCGTATGAGGCATCAAAGCTGAGGACATGGCTGCGCTGCAGGGACCCCGGCTGGTCGCTGTTGTCCAACTGCTGGCCGTAAGTGTCTTCCAGATAACGGTAGCGGAACAGCATATTCAGCCGTTCATTATCGATCGGCCGGAAGGCGTAGCCGATCTGCGCATCAATCAGATCGCCGCTTTCGACGATATCGCCATCGCCACTGGTTGTCGCAAAATCGAGGCTCGCCAAAAGGCGGCGTTCTTCGTCGATCTTATAGGCAAGGTCGGACACCAGCAGGATCGTTTCGCTGTCGCGCGTATTGCCAGCGGTCGTGCCGTCATCGGTCCGGTACTCCAGCCGCGCAGACGCGGTCATATCCGCGTCCTGATAGGCCATGCCAAGGCCCAGCCCTTGGCGTTCATAATCGCCATTGATGTCGTCTTCGATCTGGCCGAATTCCACGGAGGCCGAGTAGGTGAGGTAATCGGACGCCTCATAGGTGGCACCATAGGCCGATGTCAGCGACCGGTGCGCGCCGAACATGTCATAGCTGTTTTCGCCGTAGGCGGACCAGCCATTGCCCAGATCCCGCGACCCACCAAAGATCAGGCGACCATCATCGTTGCCCACCAGATCAACGCCTGCGATTTCGCGGTCCGGGTCGAGCTCATAGCCAAAATAGGTGCTGTCCTGTTCGCCGCGTTCCTGACGGAACACAATGCGCGCGCCGGTGCCTTGGTCGCCGTCGGACACTTCGCCTTCGACCGTCCATGTGTCCGCAAAGGCGTAAGAACCGCCCACGCCCACGCGGTCATTGCTGTCGATGGTGCCCGTCTGGTCGACGGTGCCCTGAACGTAGCCGAACACGCTCAGATCATCGTTGGGCGCATAGGTCAGACGCAGGGCGGCATCGGTGCGCGTGCCGTCTTCGCTGCCGTCGTTGATATCCACATAGGCCAGCCCCGCCCCAAGGGTCAGAGCGCCGGTCAGCGCGTAGGTCAGTTCGACCCCGCCTTCGCGGTTCACATCGCCATTGTCTGAGGTGTAGTCGTCATAATAGACCGCGACTTCGGCCCGATCCGACAGCTGTGCATCCAGCGCCACACCCCAAAGGATTTCATTCGCATCCACATCATAATCGAGGGTCGAGAATCCGGCGGTCCGTTCCTCATAATAGGCCGCGATCCGGCCGTCCGTGGACAGACCCAGATCGGTCAGGTCCGCGCCCGCTTCAAAGCGGTACGCCTCACCATTTCCACCAGCACCGGTTTGGGTGTCGAACACCAGCCCACCGTCAGAGGAGACAGACGAGGTGAACCCCGGTCCTTCGCTGCGCGCATAGTCCAGCGCAATAAAGGCGGTGTCACTAGGCTGCCACAGCAGATCGATGCCCACAGCCTCCTGATCATCGCCCGATCCGTTGTCTTCGGTCATGGCGGTCACGCCGACACGGACATCGTCCGTGACCCATGCCTCTACCCGTCCACCGTAAGCAAATGTGTCAACGTCCTGGGCGGTGGGGCTGTATTCATATTGCGCCACAAGGGCTGTTTCGGTGTTGCCGCCAGGGGCTGTGACAACCACGCCGTCGGACCCGCCGTAGCTGGACAAGGGTGCGGCCAAGGTGATGACACCCTGAATATAGTTGATCGAATAGTCCTGCCCTGCGACCAGTTCGCGGGTTTCGATCACGCGCCCGGTGGAGCGGTCACGGATTTGGACGCTGATCGTCTCCGACCCGATGCCGATGTCTTGACGGTTCAGGAAATAGACCGCCCCGCCTGTGCCAAGCAGAACGTCCCTTTGGGCCAGCCGTTCGGGCTGTGCGGCGTAGACATCCACCGATACCCGCGCGTCGCCTTGGTCGGTGACGTTTTGCGATTCCCAATGGCCGGACAGGCCATAAAGCGTACGTTCGTTGCGCAGATAGCCGCCGCGCACCTGCGCCTGATAGTTGCCCCACAGCGCGTAATTGTTGTCCCGTTCCACGCGGAGGTAGAATTTGCCCTGTGTCGGCGTGTCATCCACGATTGTGCTGTCATCGCCATAGGTCGGGTACAGATCGTAGGGGTCGACGCGCAACAAGACGCTGCGCGGGTCGCGTTCATCAAGGTCTGAGAAAATCTCATCCAGCGGGCCAAGGCCCGTGTCGACCTGCGCGGTCAGCTGCACACCATTGGCGAAGTGACCGTTCACATAGCCCGCAGCGCGGCCTTCGGTGTAGGTTTCAGACACCCCGTCAGAGGTGCGTTCGCCGAAGGTCAGATCGGCGGTGGCCACGTAGAACCAATCGGCGCGGGGAATGTCGATGTCGCGTACAAGGTCGACGTTTTGCCCTGCACCGGTCACCTGCACGCCCACCGGATAGGCGCCTGCGGGCAGGATGCGCTGCAAGACAAATGCGCCGGACCCATCTGGCCGGATCGTTTCACCCAAAGTGCGGACAGTGGCCCCTTGCGGCACCGAAGACCCGGACACTGTGACCGCCCCGCCATGCACCGGAATGCCGCGACGGGCAGTGGCATCTGTGCCGTCTTCAACCCCGTCCGCACGCAGGCGGCTGTCGGGGCGGTTGAGAGACAAAGGCGCCGTTTCATCATACCGCCCACGGGCGTCGTAGACGCGGTGCGTGGCGTAAAAATCGCCCTGCCCCAAAGACACAGACGCAGTCCCATTGGGCGCGATCGGCACGGTTTGGACCAGACGAGGCGTGCCTGCGCTGGCGTCATAAATCCGCACCTCACCGCGCTGCACGTAAGCGGGATAGTTCATCGCGGATTGCAGCGTGACGGCCCCACCACGGCGGGTGCCCACGACCTCAAGATCAAGGACGGGTGTCGCGGTCAGGCCGTTATACTGAATGCGCACATCAGCCTGTGCCAACTGTGCATCCGGTCGCTGAACCTGCCGTTGGATGGCAGCATCACCGGCGGTGGGTTGGCCGTTGATGGTGATCAGAAAACCCGAACCGTCCTGCGCAAAGGTTGGCTGCGCGAGGACAACACAGCTGCCCAGCAGGGCCGCACGAAGGGACAGGCGATACATCATATACTTTTCCATTACTGAACCCTCGCGATGGTGGTCTCAATCCGCAGGCGGTAGGGGCCGCGCCAACGGTCGCGGATCAACGCCTCAACCGCAGCCAGTCGTGCACGGGCGACGTCCGTGCCCTCACCGTTGGTGTAGTAGGTCAGGCGCAACACAGACGGCGTATTTGCGATCTGTGCCACAAGGCCGTCAACACCCTGTGACAGACCCGCAGACGGCTGTGTTGTGTTACCGTCAAAGGCCGCTGCCAGAAGATCGATATCGACCAAATTGGCCAGCGTTGCGCCGAAGTTCAGCTCGGCCATGATCCCTGCCGTCAGCCGCAGCGTGCGCGGGTTTTCGGACGTCACGCGATACCCTGTGGGCAAAGACCGATCATCGAGTTTGAGCGTAAAGTTCGCCCCCGTTGGTCCAGGCAGTTCGGCACATGGCACGCTGAAGCGGCCGTATTCGTCCGTGGTGATGATATCGCCGCGCACCGTGACAAGGCGGACGCCAGCGAGGCCAGGCTCTCCGCGTTCCTGTTGGTCGATAACCTCAGGTGTGACGCGGAACTTGCCGTCGTTGAACGTCTGGTCCGTGATCGGCGCACGGGCGTCAGGCGGTGGGTCCTGATAGCCGTTGCCATTGCGGTCATCGAAGACCTTGCCGATCACATCGGTGCAATCAAAGACCGCTTCGGGGGCCACATTGATTTCGGCGGTGGCCGTATTCGACACCTGATCGCCCTGATTGTCCAAGACGAAGGCTTCGTTCACGAAGGACCCCGCACCGTCGAGCAACAGTGCAGACAATGTGATTGTCACCGTCGCGCCGCCGTCGATGTCGATACCGCGCCATTCCAGACGCCGCCCGACACGGGTGGGCGCCGGTGTGGCGGCCCCGTTGAAGGTTGCGCTGTCCGGCACGTAGGTCATGCCAGCAGGCAAGATATCGACAAGGGTCAAATCCGCCTCTGGCGTGGTGTTGCGGTTGGTGAAGGTGATTTCATAGTCCACCACCGACCCGACCTGATAGGGCCCTGCGGATGTGACCGATTTATTGGCCAAAAGGTCCGGATCAGGGTCACTGATGTCAACGCCCACAACGGCGGTGATCGGCACAGTGGTAAAGTCACTTTCGACCACAGCTGTGTTCAACCCTGCGGGAGAGCCATTCGCGATGTCATAACGCACCGTAATCGCGATGGTTGCCGTATCACCCACATTCAACGTGGACCCTGCGGACAGCGTCTCAGTAGTGGAAATGCCGTTATACGCACCATTCGCTCCGCCTTCGGCAAGGCCGTTGACCACGGGGGTCGACACGCTGACCAAGGTCGCGGGCGCCACAAAGACGGTCATGTCATCCAGAACCGACAGATCACGGTGGGTCACGTTGCCCGCATTTTCGACCGAGATGGTGAAGGTCGTCTCAATCAACGTGTCAACGATGCGTTCCGGCGTCGTGGCGACTTTGGCGACCAGTAGCGTCGGGTCCTGCGGGATGTCGATCACGGTCGGGTCGTCGACCACGTTGCCGTCTGCGTCGTCGCCGTTGTCGGACACATCCGTGACAGGCAGGCCGATTGGGCTGGTGCCTGTGGCCGTGGCTGTGTTGGACAGCCCGCCGTTGTCCACGTCGTCTTGCGTCAACGTATAGGATAGCGTCCACGTCAGGCTGTCGCCTGCTGCGATGGTCTGCCCGGATACTGGATCAGGCGTGATGCTGTCTGGCGTCAGTGGGGTTCCGTCGCCGCGCGTGAAGGTATCGACAAGTGTCATGTTCGACAGTGAAACGTTGCCAGTGTTGGTCGCTGTGATTGCAAAGCTGACAACATCGCCTGCGCCGTCCGGCACGTCAGAGGTCACGACCTTTACAAGGTTCAGGCCCGGCTCTGGCAGGATCGGCAACACCGTCGGGTCACCTGTAAGATTGCCATCCGTATCATCGCCATCATCCGATACGTCCGAGGCAGGGTCGCCAAGCTCTCCCTCTCCGGTGATGAGGGCGACGTTGGAAATACCGCCGGCATCCACATCTTCCTGCGTCAATTCGTAGTCGATGGTCCAGGCAAAGGCCTGACCGGGACGCAGCACCGTTTCGGTCGCATTGGGCACCACACGTGTTGGCGCGGTCAATCCTGCGGTGATGTCGGTGCCATCGTTGCGGGTCAACGTATCGTCGAAGACCACATTCAGGATGTCGACGTTGCCGCGGTTGGCGGCCTCGATCCGGAAGGTGACGATGTCGCCTGTTTGACTGCCCGCTGCCACAACGGTTTTGGTGACGTCCAAAACGGGTTGCGGTGTGATCGTCACCAATGTCGGATTGTCGTCACCGTTGCCCGTGTCGCCATCATCAGACACATCGCTGACGGACGTCCCGTTGGGGTCCTCTGCGACAGCGGTGACTGTGTTGGACACACCGCCCGCGTTCAAATCGCTTTGCGTCAAGACATAGGTCGCGGAGTAAATCCACGTTTCCGTCACATCGAGGAACATGTCATCATCTTCGTCACCTGAAACCAGCACGAAGGGTGTGGTCAGGAAAGTCGCCCGCCCTGATCCGATCCGCGTCATGCGATCGGTTAGGTCCGGTGCAGTCAGGCTGACATTGCCTGTGTTGTTGATGCGCAAGGTATAGGTGATCGTCTCACCCACAGCGGTTGACGGAACCTCGGCTGTTTTGACGACGGCAAGGGATGGGTCTGCATCGGGACCTTGGGTTGTGATCGTATCCTCCGTGGTACTGATCCGGTCGATCAAGGTTGTCCCTGTCACGTTTGCGGTGTTTTCAATTTCACCGCGGTCAACGTCATCTTGCGTCACCGTGTAGGACGCAGAACAGCTGATCGCATCCGTCTGACCCACGGCAAGGCGCGGGATCGTGCAGGAATAGCCGGGGATCAACGGATCGGTCACGATAAGGTCTTTCATCGTGAACGGACCATCGTTTGTCACGGCAAAGGCATAGGTGATGCTGCTGCCAACGGCGCCAAACGGGTCAGGGTTGGCTGTCTTTACAAGCGTCAATTCACTGCTGCCGCCAGGCCCGACGGAGATCACCAAATTACTTGCAGCGTCTACCGGTTCATTGGAAGGCGACAGGCCATCCACGCGCGCGACGTTGACCAGTTCACCGGCGTCAACTTCCGTCTGGGTAATTTCCAGCACTGCTTGACAGTCAAATGATCCGCCAGGGGCCAGTTCGGGCACCGTGCACTCCAGATCAGGGAAGAACCTGTCTGTAACCGTGACCGACGTCAGTGTCTGGTTGCCGGTGTTGGTGACATCGAATGTATAGGTCAGCTCATCCCCGATGGCCGTATACGACCCGCTGGAGACGGCTTTGACGATCTCAAGCGCGGGCGCTGTGTTGGCTAGAACCTCCTCCGTGGTGGGCGGACTTGTCACCGGCGTTTCGGGGTCTGTGCCAAAGGTCGTCTGGACGAACGCGGTGTTCAGGACTGTTTCCGCATCTAGATCATCCTGCGTGATCACATAGGTCGCAAAGCAGCTGAACGTCTCACCCGGGATCAGGTCCGGGTTGCTTGCATCAGGCACGTAACAGGTGATCGGGTCGGGGAAATAATCATCCGTGACCGTAATCGCCGCAGCAAAGGAGACTTCGCCCGAGTTGGTTATCACGAATTCATAGGTCAGCTTATCCCCAATGGCCGAGAACGTCCCATCCGGCAGAGGATTGTCGGCTGCATCGGTCACTGTGGAGATGGTCTTTTCCAACGTCAAAGACGGCACACCATCCGCAGGGATCGTTTCGCTGGTCAGCGGGCTTTCAATGCTGCCACTGCTGGCTGAGGCCAGATTGGTCACACTGGCGAGCTGCACATCGGTGGCTGTCACCGTGTAGGTGGCCGTGCAGATCAGCTCTGCATCCGGTGCCAAACCGTCCACGGGCAAATCTGCGCAGGTTACATTCGCGATCAGGTTATCGCTGACCGTGATCGGATCGGTCAAAGTCAGGTTGCCGGTGTTGGTGACGGTATAGGTGTAATCCACCTCTGCCCCGATGATGAAGTCGGCGGATTGGATGTCTTCCGCCTCTTTCACGATGCCCAGCGCAGGCAATTGGCGGGCTGGCGTCGTGGTGCTGTCGGTCACCGGATCAGCGCCCGGCACACTGGCTGTGGCTGAGTTGGTGACCGACCCGTTGTCGATATCCGACTGAATCACCGAATAGGTGCCGGTACAGGTGGCAACCGCCATGGGCGCCAACGGGGGTGCTGGGCAAGCGATCGTTCCGCCGGCGTCTGTGATCAGCGGATCGGTGATCGTAATCTCATCCGTGATTGTCACATTGCCGGTGTTGGTCACGATGAACTGATAGGTCAGCACATCATCAACGGCGTCGAAATTCGGCCCGCCAGCTGACAGGACCTTATCCATCGTGATCGACGGCATCGCGGGAATTGTCACCGTCGCAGGGGTATCGACAGGGTCGGTGGCCGGTGGGCCCGAGGGCGGTGTACCTGTGCCCGTCGCAACGTTGGCAATTCCGCCTGCGTCAACATCCGGCTGGGTCAAAACATAGGTCGCGTTGTAGGTCGCAGTTTCCCCAACCTTCAGAGTGCCATTACCGGACCCATCGTTGGCACCGGCGAATGTCGGCCCAGATGTCAGGGTCAAAGGTGTTCCGTCCGCACGCGTCAACGTGTCGTCGGAGACCGCCACGCCGGTCAGCGTGACGTTGCCGGTGTTTCGGATCGTGATCTGGAACGTCACCGTTTCACCAACGCCAGTGTTTTCAATCGCGACGACCTTGTTGGTTTCCACGGATGGCGTGGCCGGAATGACAAACGGCGTCGATGTGCTGCCGGTGCCCGTGCCGGTGTCCGATACATCGCTGACGTCCGTGTCAAAAGGTGACGTGCCCGTCGCCGTGGCGGAGTTTGAAATGCCGCCTGCGTCAATATCGGCCTGCGTCAGGGTATGGACGATCTGATAGGTCCAGACCTCATCAGGGGACAGGGTGCCGCCGTCGCCGTCAATCAGGCTTGGGGTTGGGGACGGGGTCACGGTGGACCCGTCAAGGCGGATCAAGCTGTCGGTCAGGCCGATGGTGTCGAGAGTGACGTTGCCCGTATTTTCGACGCGGACCTCAAAGGTAACAGTGTCACCTTCGGTCAGGCCGGTGTTGGATGCGACGGTCTTGATCGCCTCAATCGCGGGGGATTCATTCTCAGGTGTGACGCTTTCGTCGGCGGTGGCTGTCGGTGTCGTGCCGTCAGGGCTGGTTGCTGTCAGGGACACGGTGTTGGTCAGGGCGGCACCTGCGTCGATGTCCTCTTGCGTCACGACATATTCAGCCGTCAGCGTCACGATGCCATCAGGCGCGATCGAGGTGATCGTCGCGGATGGCATGATCGACAGACCCGTCGTGCCCGTCGCAGACGTGTGCTGATCGTCGAGCATGACATCGGTCAATGTCACGTTGCCGGTGTTTTCGACCGTGTAGGTGTAGGTGATCGTGTCACCTTCTGCGACGTCCGTCGTGGCCGAGGCGACCTTTTCGATGGTCACACCGGGGGTGCGGACCGACGGCACAGTTGCGCTATCCTGCGCACCGCCGGGGTTATTTGGATCGAAGGGCGCATCGGTCGACGACACACTGGCAATGTTCGTTACCCCACCATCATCCACGTCTTGCTGTGTGGTTTCATAGGTGGCCGAACAGGTGATGAAGCCAAGAGGTGGCAGGCCGCCCGCTGGGAAGGGTGGGCATGTCACCGTTTCAATGCGGTCATCGGTGATCGTCGGGGGCGCCGTCAGCGTCACGTTACCCGTGTTCGCGACCGTGTAGCTGTAGGTGATTGTCGTCTGATCGCTGTCGAAATCCGCAAGATCGGCGGTTTTCACCAATGAGAAAGACGGCTCCTGCAGGGGGCCTTGGCTGCGCAGGCTGCCATCTTGCGTAATCTCTTCGCTGTCTGGTGTGCGGGGCTGGCCTGCCGCCGTGGCGGTGTTGTCGACGAAGCCGCGATCAATGTCTGACTGTTCAACCGTATAAGTGAATTCGCAGGTCACATCTTCATCACCAGGTGCCAAAGTGCCGATGTCGCAGGTGCCGGGCACGATGCTGTCGGTGACCGACACGTTATCCAACGTGATATTGCCGGTATTCTTGACGCTGATCTGGAAGACCATCTCCTCACCCACGGCGGAATAGTCGGAACCGGGTTCACCGGAAGTCAGGGTTTTGACAACGGTCAACGCAGGATCAAACGGATCAATCGGCTGGTTCGCTGTGTCTGTGGTGGAAACCGGCGTCCCGGACGGATTGGTGGCCATGGTGGTGGCCGTGTTGTCCAGCGCCTGCGCGTCGACGTCAGATTGCTGAACGGTATAGTCGCCTTCGCAAATCAACACCCCGCCAGGCGCAAGGGTCACAACAGTCGGGGCCGCGACGCCGCCCACGGTGCAGGTCAGATCAGCAATGCGCGGATCCGTGATCATCACATTGGCAAGCGTCTGGTTGCCGGTGTTCGTGGCCGTCATGCGGTAGGTGATCATGTCGTCAACCGCAGCCGGATCAGGGCCCGCGATCACCTCTTTCAGCAGCGACAAGGCAGGGGCCTGATTGCCGGACACCGTCACTTGATCCGCAGGGGACAAAACGGGCTGTCCCCCGAATGTGGTCTCTGCCACGGCAGAGTTCACGACTTCGCCCGCGTCCAGATCGGCCTGCGTCACGCTGTAGGTGGCCGTGCAGGTCGTGCTTTCGCCCACTTCAAGTTGGTTGTCCGCCGTGCGGTCGCAGGCAATGGCCACGCCAGGGAATTTGTCATCGGTGATGGTGATGGCATTGGCGAAGGCAGGCATCGTCGCGCCTTCGGACGTGTTGGTCACCGTGTAGGTGTAGATGATCGGGTCGTTCAGGGCCGCGAACGTTGAAACATCCGCGGATTTCACAATCGACAGGGCCGGTTCCACATCGTCGGGCGTTGTCACGCTGTCCGGATCGGACGTGACCCCACCGCTGGAGGCCGTCGCCGTATTGGTCACACTGCCCAGCTGAATATCTGCGAGCGTCAGATCGTATTCACCACGGTATGTGATGGACTGACCAGGCAGCAGGCCGCCTGCTGGGAAGGGGTCAAGAAGCGTGATCCGCGACGGATCAATGATTGTGTCGTTGATCACAGGCAAGGTCGTGATCGTCGTGTTGCCGGAGTTCGTGACCTCAAAATCAAAGACCTGCGTCTGCGGGGACACAAACGCGCCGCTCAGGGCAAGGTTGTAGGTCTTGTCGATTGTCAGCTCGGGCGACTGAATGGCAAGTGCCGTGAAATTATCGCTCACGACCGGCACGGGATTGCCGTCAAAGGTCGCCACGGGGGAAGCCACGTTGGTGATCTGACCAGCATCGATTGCCGTTTGGGTTGCGGTCCAGACGTGGGTACAGGTCACGTCATCGCCCGGGGCCAAGGCGGCCGTCCCACAGGTCAGGCCATTGCCGATCTGGTCATCATTCACCGTGATGGGGGCCGGAATGGTGACGTTGCCGTCATTGGTGATCGTGAAATCATAGGACAAGCTGTCTGTCAGCGCCGTCTGGAATGTGGACGGGGTGCCGGGCGTGATGATCTTATTGATCACGAGGCTCGGATCTTGGGCTGCGTTGACGGTCTCGGTCTCTTGGCCCGAGGTGACGGTGGTCGGGCCACCGGGCACGATGGTCTGGGTCAGCGATGTTGGTGACAAACCCACGATCAAGATCGTCCTGATCGACTGCGTAGGTCGCTGTACAGGTGATCGTACCACCCGGTGCGATGCCCGCGACGGGGGTTTGCGGACAGGTCACTGGTGTTTGGTCATCCGCCACCGTGATGGGGCCACGAATGGTGATGTTGCCACCGTTGGTGATGACATACTCATACGTGACCTCATCACCGATGGCAGAGAAATTCGCCCCCGAGGTTGCCGTCTTCACCATGGAAATGGCCGCAACTTGCGTGGGTCCGGTCAAGGTCACACTGTCGGTCGCCGTCAGTGTGCCGTCGGATACTGTCACGGTATTAACCAGTTGGGCGCGGTCGATATCGGGCTGAGTGAGGGTGTAGGTCGTAGACAAGGGCGTCGTATCGGCACATTGGCTGGTGGACTGGCCCACAGGGATATCCGCCAACGGACAGGTGAACCCGGTCAGATCGTCTGTCAGGGTAAAGCCGGACAAGGTGACATTGCCGTCATTGGTCACGACAAACGAAAACGCCTCGGAGGTGGGAAGGTTGACGAAGTCACCTGTGCCATCGGTTTCGGTTTTCACCACCGAAATGGCCGGTGCTGCGTCTTCGACATCGACGGTTTCGGTGTCGGTCGCGGTGGGCGGGGTCACGCCCGTGGGCGGTGTCGCCGTGGCGCTGACGATGTTGGTCAGGTCCGCGCCCGCATCAATATCATCTTGCGTCACCACATAGCTGGTCGTCACCGTTGCGGTGTTGCCGGGCAACAAGGTTGAAATGACGTTGGAGGGTGTGAATGCCAACGTCGTCGTGCCGGATGCACTGGTGTGGGTGTCCGTCAGCGTGATATCCGTCAGGGTGGTGTTGCCGGTGTTGCGGACGACATGGGTGTAGGTGATCGTCTGGCCTTCTTGCACATCAGTCGTGTCATTGGCCGTCTTTTCAACGTTAAAGGACGCTGTGCGTGTAGGTCCGGGTGTTTCGACGTTGCTGTTGGACACAGGCGCACCCGGCGCGGTGGCCGTGGCGGCGTTATCAAAGGTGCCGTTGTCGATATCTGCTTGGATGATCGTATGCGTCGCGATGCAGGATGTATCATCTGTCATCATCGGGGCCAGCGACGGAATGGTGCAGGTCAAACCGATCTGCGGGTCTTCGACAACGATGTCCCGCAGGGTCAACGTGCCGGTGTTGGTCACAGCAAAGTTGTAGCGGATTTCGTCCCCCACAGCCGCAAAGCTGCTGACGTTGGCCGTTTTGTCCAAAGACAAGGCACGGACCTGCGCGGCGGGATCAGCGGTGATCGTTTCATTGGCCGTCGCAGACAGGATTTCCCCTGTAGGCGCATTGCCCGTCGCATTGGCGACGTTGTCGATCGTGCCACGGTCCACGTCATCCTGAGTGACGGTATAATCACCCGTACAACTCACAGACCCGAAAGGCGCGATGTTGGTGAATTCACACTGCAGCGCCGGTATCTTCACATCCGTCACCTCGGCCGAAGTGATCGTCTGGGCGGAGGTGTTTGTCAGTTCAAACGTGTAGATCACCGTCGTATTGGCGACGCCAAAGTTCGCCGGACCCGTTTTGGTCAGTGTCATGCCGGGCACAACGGCGGACGGAACCGTCGCAGTTGCTGCGTTCGACGTGATCAGATCGCCGCTGGGGGCGGTGAAACTGGCGGTGGCGGTGTTGTTGACCTCACCTGCGTCAATCTCTGCTTGGGTGATGTCGAAATAAGTCACCGAACAGGTGAAGTCGTCACCGGGCGCCAAGCTGGCAGGTTGGTTACACACCACAGGCCCCGCTTTGGGGTCATTCACGGTGATGGGCTGCAAGGACGTGATCGTCGTGGTGCCCGTGTTTTCAACTGTGAACAGGTAATCAATAGTGTCGGTGAGGGACGAGAACGTCGCACCCACAGGATCGGGCGCTTTGGACAACGTCAACTCCGGCGCGCCAGCGTCAGATACGGTTGCCGTGTCTTCGTTCGATGTGGTCGCCCCGGATGTGGCCGTTGCCCGGTTTGTCACAAAGCCTGCGGCAACGTCAGGGCCGGTCAATCGGTACGTCGCCTGACAACTGATCTGCGACCCTGCAGCCGGGGCGGGTGGAATGGGCCCTGCCGCACATTCGAACGGCGCGCCGATCCTATCGTCGTTGATCGTGATCGCATCGGTCAGCGTCGTGTTGCCAGTGTTGGAGACCGTGAACGTATAAGTCACCGTCTGACCCGGGCGGAAATCACCTGCGGGGACAGGTGTCGCCACCTTATCCAAAGTCAGCGCTGGGTTCTGGTCGGCGTTCACAGTCAGGTCGGTTTGGTCTGTCGCAACAGTGGCCCCGTTCTGCGTGGTGGAACTGGCCGAGGCGATGTTGGTGACGAACCCTGCATCAAGTTCAACTTGGGTGATCGTAAACGGCGCGTCGGAGGTACAGACAATTGACGTACCGGGTGCGATGGATGTGGCGGCGCAGTTGGCATTGACGCGGTCGTCGGTGACGGTCGGGTTGAACAGGGTCTGGGTGCCGGTGTTCGTCAGAACGTATTCATAATCAATTGTATCGTTCAGCGCATCAAAGGTCGTGGGGTCGCCTGCGGGCAGACGCTTGACGATCTCAAGGCCGGTGGTGGTAACCGCTGGGATGGTGACGTCGGATGTGCCTGTGATCGGAACCCCACCGACGGTGATATCTGCAGTGGCCGAATTGGTCAGGCTTTCTGCGTCCAGATCGCCTTGCATGATGCGATAGTCAGCGGTGCAAGTGATTTCGGCATTGGGGGCGACGGCCCCCGCGGGGCACGTCACGGTGCCGCCTGCGTTTGTCACCAGCGCGTCGGTAATCGCGGGGGCCGAGGGCCAAGTCACATTGCCTGTGTTGCGGATCGCGATTTCGAACTGGATCAGGTCATTGGTCGCGGCATAATTCGGCTGGATCGCGGTCTTTAGGATCGTCAAGGCCGGTGCAGCGGCAGGGCCATCAACCTGCGCGTTGTCCATGTCTGTTTGTGTGGCGCCATCGGGGTCTTGCGCGTTCACAGCCGCCACGTTCACAAGCTGTGTTCCGGACAGCGCGAAATCGTCCAGATCCTCTTGCGTGACTGTGTAGGTCGCGGTGCAGGTCGTTGTGTTGTTTGGCGCCTGCGGAACCAAAGACGCCACCGTGCAAATGGTGCCAGGAATTTTGTCATCGGTCAGGACGATGTCCGTCAGGGTTGCATTGCCTGTGTTGGTGATGACGTAGGTATAAGTCACGACCTCATTTACAGCGGCGAAGGCGCTTCGATCGGCTGTTTTCTCGACCTGAATTCCAGGGACAAGCGGTCCAGAGGACGTGATGGTAACGGTGTCCTGGACAGCGCCAAGATTGCCGAACTCAGGCTCCCCTGTGACCTGCGCAATGTTGGTCACTTCCTGCGCGTCAAAGTCTGCCTGCGTGATGGTGTAAACACCGGTACAGGTCGCAAATTCTGCGGTGCCGCCGCCGGTCGTTTCACGGATCGTGGACTTGTCGCAGGTCACATTGGCAATGCGGTCGTCGGTCACTTGGACATTGTTGATGTCCACGGATCCGATGTTGGTCACGACATAGGTGTAGGTGACCTGTTCACCCACCGCCGCAAAGGTCGTGCGGTCGGCGGTCTTTTCAAATTCGTACCCCGGCGCAATGGTCCGCAGGCTGTTATCCGGCAGACTTTCGCCGCGGCGGAAATCCCAGTAGTTGTCGTTGGGGTCATCATCAAAGACCTGCGTGGTGGTTTGGCCGGAACTCAGGATATTGCCCAAAAGGGCCTGATTGGTTGATGAAAACCAACCCGTGTTGAATGAGTTGTTGCCGAAACCCTGTTCAAACCCAAAGCTTTGCGTGCCGGAATTGTCGGTCTTTTCGGTTTGAATGCTGGACCAGTTTCCGACTGATACGCCGTTCATGATCAGGCTGATGTCGTTGAAATCAAAACCGTTCGTCTGCGTGTCGCCATCATAGGCCGAGAACCGGACATACATCCGGTCAATGCTGCCGCCAAAATAATCGGTACACGACCGCACGCCACAATCCAGAGGGATCGGATTGTTGATGGTGAACGGGTTACCCCGGAACGCCGTGGGCTGGCCGTTGGACTGGAACCCGCGGAACGCGCCGTCCGGATCAGAGAACTGGTAATAGACGTTGCCGTTGGTTCCGATCATCACGATCGCAACGCCACCTGCCTCAGGATAGGGGGCAGGAAGGGAAATCCCCTCATTGGGAACCGTTGTCGTAAACGGTGTCGCACCTGCCAGATGTGGCACCACAATGCTTGCCATACCCAAAACGGCTGCTTTGCACAGCTTTACCCAAGACTTTCGCACGTCAGATCCCTCACTCAGCAACAGCCATTCTTGTTGTCATGGGAACTCACGTCCCAGCAGTCGGATTGTCGTTATTTCAATCGACAGTAGAATCCGTTTCTGATCCGGACAATGGCGCCCGACGGGGAAAATAAGCGTAAATCCGTCGCGTCAGGGGAAATTGCGGCTCAAAAGCCTCACTTTACTGCTTTGCTGCTTTTTCCGCAGCCCCTCAGGGCTTCGGGGGAACCTGCTGTTCAGGGTGACGCCCCACCAATCGCAGGAACGGCCCCGCCCGCATATAGGTGCCGGTTTCATGGCGCGATCTTGTCCGCAGCACGGGCGTGGTTGCCGAATTGTCCGCCCCACTTTCACGCAACACGATATAGAGGCCCGACGCAATGATGATACATGCCCCGATGATCGTCATGCCATCGATATTTTCGTTAAAAAACAACGCGCCATAAAGGGCAGCCCAAAGAATTTGACTGTATTGCATGGGGGCAATGATCGCAGCCTCCCCGATCTGATAGGCCGCGATAATGCAGCGCCCCGCAATCCACGCGAACACCGAAACAAGCGCCACAAGACCCAGATGTTCAATCGGCATCGGTTCGTACACAAAGGCGAGGGCGACACCCATCAAAACGAAGTTCGCCATCATGGGGTACAGCAACATCACCACGGGCCGTTCATCGGCCCCAATGCGGCGCACAATGATCGACGCAATCGACCCGCCCACAGCCGCAGCGAGTGCCGCCGCATGGCCAAGCGTCAAGTCTGTTGAACCCGGTCTGAGAACAACCAAAACCCCCGTCAAACCCACGATAACGGCCAGCCAGCGGCGAATACGGACCTTTTCCCCGAGGATCGGAATGGCAAGGATCGTGATCAAAAGTGGGGCTGCGAACAAAATCGCGTAGGTTTGCGCCAAGGGCAGAACGGTAAAGGCATAGAACGCGCTGATGGCGGTGGTGACGGCGGCCAATGTCCGCAGGGCCATCCACCACGGGTGGACGGGCAACAAAGTGCCGGGCTTCGCGTCCCGCATCAGCATGACTGTCGCCAACGGAAAGCTAAACAAAACAGAGAAAAACACGATCTGAATGGGCGAATATATCCCCCCAAGGATTTTCACAAAGACATCATGGGCGGCGAAAATTCCGAAAGACAGAAGGGCCAGAAGGGCGCCTTTGGCATTTGCAGACATGGGTCGTCCTCATTCGTGTACACCGCCGACATAGCAGTGCGAAGGCCGCAGAGCCAACGGGGAATTGGCAAGGCCGCTATGCCCGCATAGGGTGACGATATGATAAATGCCCCCGCAAAATCTGTGCTGCTTTTCGGCGCGACCGGCACCATTGGTCGCGCCACCGCAAAGGCGTTGAGAGATGCTGGCCATTCTGTCTGCTGCGTGGTGCGTGAAGGGGCCAAAACCGCGGGCCTACCCGAAACGGCCACGATCTGGCCGGCGATGTCACCAACAGGTGCGCCGCAGTTCGATGCTGCCGACATCGCGGCGTTCGATGTCGTGGTGTCCTGCCTTGCGTCCCGCACCGGCGCACCAAAGGACGCATGGCGCGTGGATCACGACGCCAATGCGGCCATTCTAGACCGCGCGCAGGCGGCTGGAATTGCACACTTTGTACTGCTGTCCGCAATCTGCGTGCAGAAACCCAAGCTCGCTTTTCAGAGCGCCAAACTGGCTTTCGAAGAAAAGCTGATGGCCAGCGGGCTGACCTATTCCATCGTCCGTCCGACGGCATTTTTTAAATCGCTCTCTGGCCAAGTGGCGCGTGTGCAGGCAGGCAAACCGTTCTTGCTGTTTGGGGATGGTGCTTTGACGGCCTGCAAACCGATCAGCGACGCTGATCTGGGGCGCTATCTGACGCGCTGTCTGGATGACCGCGCCTTACACAACAAGGTTTTGCCCATCGGCGGTCCGGGGCAGGCAATTACCCCACGCCAACAAGGCCAGTTGTTGTTTGATCTGACAGGCCAACCGCCCAAATTCCGCGCCCTGCCCGTTTGGGTCATGGACGGGATCATCGGCATTCTGAAACTGGGCGGACGCCTTGCCCCGCCCCTGCGGGCCAAGGCGGAATTGGCGCAGATCGGGCGATACTACGCCACCGAATCCATGTTGGTTTGGACGGGGGAAACCTATGACGCGGACGCCACGCCGTCCTTTGGATCAGACACCTTGGCTGATCACTACCGCGCCATGATCGCAGGGGATGTGGCCGCCGATTTGGGCGACCACGCTGTGTTTTAAAGCGACGCGTCGAGGGCGGCGAGGATCGCATCACCCATGCCGGATGTGCTGACCGGTGTGGTGTCTTCATCGCCCAGAAGATCGCCCGTGCGCACGCCGTCCGCCAGAACCTTTTCAATCGCCTGCTCAAGACGAGTGGCCTCATCGCCCTGATCAAAGGAATACCGCAAAGCCATCGCAAAGCTCAGGATACAGGCAATCGGGTTCGCCTTACCCTGCCCCATGATGTCCGGCGCGGACCCGTGCACGGGTTCATACATCGCCTTCGGACGGCCATTGGCCATGGGTGCGCCCAAAGATGCTGACGGCAACATACCCAAAGAACCGGTCAACATCGCCGCACAATCGGACAGGATGTCCCCGAACAGGTTGTCGGTGTAGATCACGTCAAACTGCTTGGGCGCGCGGACCAGCTGCATAGCGCCATTGTCGGCGTACATGTGGGACAGTTCAACCTCGGGGTAGTCTTTGTGAACCTCCGTGACGACATCGCGCCACAAGATGCCGGATTCCATGACGTTGGCCTTTTCCATCGAACACAGCTTTTTGTCGCGCTTCATCGCCATGTCAAAGGCCGCACGTGCGCCGCGCTCAATCTCAGCCTCGGTGTAGCGCTGTGTATTGATGCCCACGCGCATGTTGTCTTCCATGTGAATGCCACGCGGCTCACCAAAATAGACACCGGACGTCAGTTCGCGCACGATCATGATGTCCAGACCTGCGACGATGTCCTTTTTCAGGCTGGAGAAATCGGCCAGCGCATCAAAACACTGCGCCGGACGCAGGTTGGCAAACAAATCCATTTCCTTGCGCAAACGCAGCAGGCCACGCTCCGGCTTTACGGAAAAATCGAGGGTGTCGTACTTTGGGCCACCCACGGCGCCCAGCAGAACGGCATCGACCTCTTGCGCTTTGGCCATGGTGTCGTCGTGCAGCGGCACGCCGTGTTTGTCATAGGCGGCGCCGCCAACCAGATCCTCGGACACGTCGAACGCAAGGTCCCGCTTTGCCCCGAACCAATCAATGATGCGGCGCACTTCGGCCATGACTTCAGCACCAATGCCATCGCCAGGCAGGATCAAAAGGGAGGGGTTCGACATGATGGTTTTCCTTGGCTAAATCGCGTTGCCACGCGCGTAGCCTTTCAGGCCGCGAGGGTCAAGAATGGCGTTGGTTTATTGGGGCAAGGCAACGTCGACCCAGACGATCCGGTGCGGCCCCGTTTCATCAAGAAGTGCCGCCAATGGATCGCTGGGCGCAGGCCAGAACACACCTTGATCCACAACGTGCAAGTCTGCGGCAGGCAGCACGTAGGACACCCGCAGATTGCCGGGCCCGTCCTCCGGCCAGTCAGCGGTGTCCAACTCGGGTGGCCCCGCATGGGCGGCGGTCGCGGCTTCGGCTGCACCGGCGCTGCGCGGGTTGGTCGTCTGAAGGGCGGGATGGGTCAACAAAGCGGTGATTGCGTCGTGAAAGCCCTCACCGTCGAAGGGATCGGCATTCGCATTGCCAATCAGGACAGGATATGTCGGCGCAGGCCCGAAATGTCCTTCCAACACGGCCTGCCACAGGCGCGCCTCATCGCGGTTGCGCAGGCCGTTGAAATCCTCCGCCCCGTCAAAAACCGGCGGCGTGGCATCGAAGGCCAGAAGCGTCATGCGCGTGCCGTCGATGTCTATGGGGACCATCCAGTGGCCGGTAGAAGAAACGGGCAAGTCGTCGAAGATCGCCGTGTTGGGGAAAGGCGCCCCGTCGACCTCCGGCAAGATCGACCCTAGCACATCGCGCCAAAGAATGCCCGATAGGTCCACGACGTCTTCGCGCATGATCGGGTATCGCGACAGGACTGCCATCCCCCCGTCACCCAAAAACCGGCCATAGCCGAGGGCATCGCGGGCATCGCCCGTGTAGCCGTCTCCGTTCAAATCCAACCCCAACTGCTGCCCCGCATTCGGAAGCGCCGCATAGAGGTGTGGATAGGGTTGGGCGAGCGTATCAGAAAATGCCGCCACCGCCGACAATCCTGCATCAAAGTCGATGTCCGTCAGCAGCAGAATATCGGGGGCAACATGGTTAATGACCTGCCCAACCGCGCGAATTTGGGCGTCTTCGCCCTTTACGATGTCGCGCAACAGCAATGCAGGCCCGTCCCGGCTGAGCGGGGCCGCATAGGTGGCGATCCGGACTGTGGTGTCGGCTGATGCATGGCCTGCCCAAAGGGCAAGGACCAGGCCAATCAGATAAGGACGCCATCCTCGTCCCGCGCGTTTAGATAGGCACGTTCCCGTTGCAACGCGATCATCTGTGCCACGCGGAGCATGGCAATGCCGCGCATGATCAAGCTGGCGGGGATGAAGGCCCATGCGGTCATCGTCCAAATAAGGGTGTGTGAATCTTGCAGTTGGATCGGGTTGAACACATCCGAGGCAAGTTTCACGAGCGCTGGGATTAAGAAGGGAAGCAAAAATCCTAAGATAATGTTAACTTGCCCGTCCCTCTCCAACCGTTCGACAACATCGCCGCCGGCTGTCGGGTCGAATGTGGGCAGGTTCGTCCAGACGTTGAAGCCACCCCGTTGGTTCGGCCAGTTTTTCAAACGCAAAGCAATGATGAAAACGGCCAAGGAAATGAGAGAAACAAGGTAGCTCAAACCGGCGGCGACACGGACGTTGTTAATCAACATGGCATCCGCCTCAGCCGGAAGCATCAAAACGACAAGGCGCACCGGCGAATAAGGGAAATCCATGGCATCTGCCAAGTTTCCGCCGATCAGCAGAAACAGGTTCGTCAGGTTCGTGGGGTCGTAGCTGCCTTTTGCGATGATGGTCAGGGCGAAAACGGTCGCAGCAAGGCCCGCAAAGCGCACGCGGTTGAACGGCGGCGCATCGCGGAATTCGATCAAGCTGGGCGAGGAGGAATTGTATTCCACGAAGGTGAACACCCCAGCAACAATGCACACCAGACCCACGATCTGTGCTGTGTCCACAGGTGTACTTGCCAGCACCAAGGCCGGCATGGATATCATCAAAATGACCATGGCTGCCCGAAGGACAGCACCAGAAAGCCGTGAAATCACTGCCTTTTTTCCTTCATCTCGGTCGGTCGCGATACGATGCCGCGCCCTTGTCCCGGTCTGATCCTGCCTGTTGTCAGCAGGTTGCCTCATAGTTGCCATAATGTTGCCTACATTCGGTTAACGTCGCAAGTGACGCTTTATATGTCCCAAGAAATCGGGGCCGATTTGCGGCAAGACTGGTGCGAGATTGCAACCATTCCAATGCATTGAAAGAACTACAGCTATATGTAGGGAGTGCCGGCCGATGAGGCACAAGTTTCCATTAACACACCATTAGGACCTGCGTCAAAACTAAGGGGCGCCGGAAGGCGCCCCTATCATTAATACTGCCACATTTGATGGGGTTAAGGTTAAACCCAAGGCCGCTGGGCGGAAACCTGCGCTTCAAACGTGTCGATCGCGGCGGCCTTTTCCATGGTCAGGCCGATGTCGTCCAACCCGTTCATCAAGCAGTGCTTTTTGAACGGGTCGAGGTCAAAGGTGAAGACTTCGCCGTCTGAGGACGTCACGGTCTGCGCCTCAAGGTCGACTTCGATCCGCGCGTTGGCGCCTTTCTCTGCGTCCTTCATCAAAGCGTCCCGCTGGTCTTCGGGAAGCACGATGGGCAGGATGCCATTCTTGAAGCAATTGTTGTAAAAGATGTCCGCAAAGCTGGTTGAGATAACGCAGCGGATGCCAAAATCAGCAATCGCCCAAGGCGCATGTTCGCGCGACGATCCGCACCCGAAGTTGTCGCCTGCCACGAGGATCGAGGCATCGCGGTAGGCCGGCTGGTTCAAGACGAAATCAGGGATTTCATTGCCCTGACGATCATAGCGCATTTCATCAAAAAGGTTCACGCCAAGGCCGGAGCGCTTGATCGTTTTCAAGAACACTTTGGGAATGATCATATCGGTGTCGATGTTGACCAGCGGCATGGGTGCCGCGATGCCGGAGAGTGTGTCGAATTTTTCCATTGTCTGTCCTTTCGGGCGTTAATGGTATTTCTATTGCCATTAACGAATGGTGAGAGCGGCGTGTCGCGCAAGATCGCTAGATGTGCGCCTGACACGTAGGGTGAAGGGCCATGCCACGGGCGCGGCACAGGTCCTGAAGGTATTTCATGAAGGGCGCGAGGTTCGCTTGCGTGGCAGATCGTGCGACGACCTGGCCACTTTGTGCCACGACCGGTTTTGCCGCCACTTTCGCAACCTTGCCAGCGGCCACCGCATGGGCGGGACGCTGCCAGATGGCGCTGCGGGCCCAAGTGCCCGCCTGCGTGGTGCCCTGCAACGGACCCAAGATGCCACGGGACGACATTTCGGTCATCACCGCCTGCGCCTGATCAAGGCTGAGCCCCAACCGTTGCGCCAGCGAAAAGACCGAAAAGTTCACACGCGACTGCGCGTGGTAAATGGCCGCGTGCAAGGCTGAGGCCGGATAGGCCGCCTTGGTTGCGGCCCCAAACGACGCCGATGGCATAAGCGGGGCGGCAATCGCCCCACCCAAGAGTTGCAGGAACCCGCGCCGCTTCATTACATCATCTCCCGCACGTCGGTGAGACGTCCGGTGATCGCAGCTGCAGCGGCCATCCCGGGGGAGACAAGGTGCGTGCGCCCCTTATAGCCCTGACGGCCTTCGAAGTTGCGGTTGGAGGTGGAGGCACAGCGTTCGCCTTCGGCCAACTGGTCGGGATTCATGGCCAGACACATGGAACAGCCTGCCATGCGCCACTCAAAACCCGCGTCCTTGAAGATATCGGCGAGGCCTTCTTCTTCAGCTTGGGCGCGCACAAGGCCGGATCCGGGCACGACCATGGCGCGCATCCCGTCTTTGACCTTTTTGCCTTTGAGGATTTCGGCCGCGGCGCGCAGGTCTTCGATGCGACCGTTGGTGCAGGACCCGATAAACACCGTGTCGATTTCGATGTCGGTCAGTTTCTGGCCGGGCTGGAGGCCCATGTAATCGATGGACCGTTGGGCCGCACCGACCTTGCCGCCCTCAAAGGAGGAGGGTTCAGGAACCACAGCATCAATCGGCAGCACGTCTTCGGGCGATGTGCCCCATGTGACGGAAGGCGCGATGTCTTCGCCCTTCAGTGTCACGACCTTGTCCCAATGGGCGTCGTCGTCGGAGTAAAGCGTTTCCCACCAGGCTTGTGCTGCTTCCCATGCGGCCCCTTTCGGGGCGTGGGGGCGGCCTTTGCAATAGGCGAAGGTCTTGGCATCGGGCGCGATAAGACCAGCACGCGCGCCGCCTTCGATGGCCATGTTGCACACGGTCATGCGGCCTTCCATGGACAGGTCCTCGATCGCGGTGCCGCAATATTCGATGACGTAGCCGGTGCCGCCTGCGGTGCCTGTGGCGCCGATGACGGACATGGTGATGTCTTTGGCTGTCACACCGGGGCGCAGGTGGCCGGTGATCTCAACCTTCATGTTTTTGGATTTCTTCTGGATGAGGGTCTGGGTCGCCAGCACATGCTCAACCTCGGAGGTGCCGATGCCGTGGGCCAGTGCGCCGAAGGCACCGTGGGTGGCCGTGTGGCTGTCGCCGCAAACGACCGTCATGCCCGGCAGGGTCCATCCCTGTTCGGGGCCGACGATGTGCACGATGCCTTGGCGGACGTCGGACACGGGGTAGTAGTGGATGCCGAAATCCTTAGCGTTCTTGTCCAGTGCGGCCACCTGAATGCGGCTGTCTTCGGTCATGGTTTCGGCGTTGGCGCGATCCAGCGTTGTGGGCACGTTGTGGTCTGGCACGGCAATGGTTTTTTCAGGCGCGCGGACCTTGCGGCCCGCCATGCGCAGACCCTCAAAGGCCTGCGGGCTGGTCACTTCGTGGACCAAGTGGCGGTCGATATAAAGAAGGCAGGTGCCGTCGTCAGCCTCATGTGCGACGTGGGCATCCCAGATTTTATCATAGAGCGTCTTGGGGGACATATCGGTCCTCTCCCGTATTGGTGTGGTGGAAATGGGGTGGGGTCGCCCGAAGGCGCGGCGTCATAGACGGGCGAGAATGGCGCGGTTGGCACCATAAAAGCGCCAAGGCAGGCGCGCGCGATCATCCATGTCGAATACTTGTGTCATGGGGGTCAGATATACGCGCAGGCCGCCTGTCGCAAGTCAGATGTCTGTGTCCAGGCGCACGGACGCCTTGTGACAAAGGGCGCAGGGTGGCTGCGTATTTTAGCCGAATTGCCCATTTCCGAAGGAGAATTGTCATGTCGATTGGTCAGCCGTGGCGCGTGTCTGCGTTGATTCTAGCGATCGGGGCCTCCCCCGCCGCAGCGCAAAATTTTCAGTATGAAAGCCAGGTCGGATTTCCCGACTTTGGGTTCATGATCTCACCCAGTGATTATCACGGTCCGGTCTTTGCCTTGGCGGACGATTTTCCACAGGCGATTCCCCCGCTTGATCCGCAGGTCGAAGAGATCCTGAGCATCGATTTTCAGACCGACCCCATGGCCTATGTGATGGCCGTTCGGGACTACGTGTTCACCGGCAATATTCATGGCGGCGATGTGGAGGGTGATTTTGTCCTGCAAAACAATACCGCCGGTATCGATTGGTATCACATGCCATGGCAGCATTGGGGATCCACGGGCCGTGAGGGGTATCACGGCCTCACCCGTGAGGGGCCGCTAGCGGCAAAGGTCTTGGCGCCTGAGCAGTCGGATGCGTCCTATGCCTATGCGGTCGGGTTCTACAACGGTCCCGGTGGGTTCACGATCGGGCAGGTTTGGAATGATCCCTACGGCGGGCCGGACCTGACCCATATGATTGACGCCATGGACACCGGATTTGCCTTTCCGGAGGGCACGGTCGTCGGCAAATTCCTGTTTACATCCTTGGGCGCCGATCAGGTGCCGTGGCTGGACAATCCACTGCAATGGAACGGCTACGTCTATGAATGTGACGTCGATCCGTCGGTGGACTGCCCCAAGGGGAGTGAAATGATGACAGCCCCGCGTGTCACACAGGCCATGAACCTGTTGCAGATGGACATTATGGTCAAAGACAGTCGCGCGGATGAGGCCGGTGGCTGGGTCTTTGGCACCTTTGCCTACAACGGCGGGGCGGCAGGATCGTCCGACTACTCCGACTACGGATCGTTTTGCGCGGGCATCCCCGGCGATGGCAAAAACTGGTGCAACCTGATGCCCGTGGGCCTGATGTGGGGCAATGACCCCGACAATGCCGACACATTCATCAACAGCACGCCCACCGAAACGGTTATCAATGCCGATCTGGAGGAAACGTGGATCAACCCTGATGAGGCCCTGCCTGCCATGCACCTTGGGTTCAATTCGCGCCTGAACGGGCCAGCGGACAACCCCACCTCCAGCTGCATGTCGTGTCACGCCACCGGTCAAGTGCCCAGTGTCAGTGCGATTATGCCATGGCTCGACGGAGTGGAAATTCCGGCGAACGGCACCCAAGCCTCGGATGCGTGGATGCGATGGTTCCGCAATTTCGAAGACGGTGAGGCGTTTGATGAAGGTCTGGCGGTTAGCATGGATTTCTCCATGCAGCTGACCAAGGGGATCGAAAATTACATCCAGTATCGCGGTCAGGTCGAATCGGGGCTGTTCGCGCTGGAATACTGGGGCAGTGGCGGCGGTGAACCTGTCAGCCGTGGGGCCGCATTGCCGACCCAATAGAACGACCCTCTGGATGGGGCCAACCCCGCCTGCGTTGTGCGATGTGGGCGGGGTTTTTCTTTGCGCTACGTAGTGTGGCAAAGGAGACAGACATGAAACGGATACTGGCAGCATTGGGGATCGGGGCGGCATCGATGGCAGCGGCTGAGGATGGGTACTACGGCAAGTATGAAACGCCTCGGTATGAGGTCGTGGCAGACTATGGCGCGGCGGAATTGCGGTCTTACGCGCCGCATTTGCTGGCCGTG
This sequence comes from Pseudooctadecabacter sp., assembly GCF_965657175.1. Taxonomy (GTDB): domain Bacteria; phylum Pseudomonadota; class Alphaproteobacteria; order Rhodobacterales; family Rhodobacteraceae; genus Octadecabacter. Next base: position 113,457 of record NZ_CBFHNH010000001.1, read on the forward strand.
GTGGCCGTGCGCGGCGACAGACGCGGTGCGTTGAACCAAGGGTTCCGCACGCTGGCAGGATACATCTTTGGCGGCAACGACGGCGGCGCATCGGTGGCGATGACATCGCCGGTCACGCAGGCGCCTACGCAGATCGACATGACAGCCCCTGTGACACAAACCGGCGACGACGGCGTTTGGGAAGTCACCTTTATGATGCCATCCGAATTCACCCGCGACACGCTGCCCGCGCCCAACAACGACGCAGTGCGATTTGTCGAGGTCCCGCCCCAGCGGATGCTTGTCACCACCTTTTCAGGCCGCAGCACCGACCGCATCCTGACACAGCAGACCGAAGCGTTACGGCAATTTGCGGATCAGTCAGGCATTGCCATCATTGGCGAGCCAACGTTTATGTTCTACGACGATCCCTTCACCCTGCCCGGCAACCGCCGAAATGAGGTCGGGTTTCGGGTCGAGCGTTAAATCTGTCCGTGTGGTCGGATCGGATGACGTGCCAGTCTGCCGACATCGGCCATCTTGGGGCATCGCACCCAAAAAGGACCGATGCTATGGAGGCGCTTCATGCCAAAACTCTCAGTGATCTGGCGGCAGCGCGGCCCCAAACAATAGACGACTTTTATGCAGCCCACGGCTGTGATTGGATGCAGGCCCTAAAGCGGAGGATGCACATATGGGCACACCAATCGACCACACGGCGACGCGTCCGTCGCGTGTTTGCCATGTGACCCGAGGCCAATGACACCCACCGACCCACACCCCGAAAACGACCGGATCATGGCCGTGATCGCCCGCGAAACCGATGATTTTGTGCGGCGCGATCTGGTCGGCTGGTCCGGCTGCTGGGTGCAAGATCACCGCACGAGGATGGTCTGCCAATCCGCCTCCTTCGGATCAAAGGTGCTGTGCGGTTGGGATACGCTTCGGGACTATATGCACTCCCTTTTTGATGCAGATGCCGTGTGCCGCATTTTGGAATTCGAACGGCGCAACACATCGATCACCGTCAGCGGCGACTTGGCCCATGTGACGTTCGATGGCGTATCGCACCATGACACCGGACAGATTGAACGCACGTTCGAAACACGGGTGATGAAACGGGACGGTCAAGACTGGCGCATCTTATACGCCTCCTTTCTGACCCAAACCCCACAGGCCGCCGAGGACAGCGATATCGTCGTAGACGACCAAGGCAGGATCATATCATCCCTCAGGTCCGCGCTGGCCGCGCTGGCCGGTCATTCCGGTTTGACAGTATCTCATGGGCAGTTGCGGGGTCGCAGGCCGGACGGGGACAAAAGGCTGCGCGACGGTCTGGCCATCGCGGCAGGGCAGCACGGGTTCTTTGAATTTTACCGATATTCGACGGTGCATGGTCAGACCTTTCGACTGCCTGTTGTTTTGGGTGAAACGGATGACGGCGGAATTTCAGTCTGTGTTCTGTACGTCCGCAACGGACGAACGGTCGTTGAAACCCATCAACGCGCAGATATTGAACGACGGCTGGCCGTAGCCAAGACGATCTTTGGACTGTCAGACGGCCAGATGGCGCTGTGCCACCGGATCGTGGCCGGTGACAGCCTGACCGCCGCAGCACAGGACATGGGCATCACAATCAACACGGCGCGCACCCATCTGAGCCGGGTTTTTGCCAAGACAGGGATCAATTCGCAAACCGCCCTTGTGCGGACCTTGCTGAACGTCGGCTGATCTGGCAGCGCTTGATACCTTTAGGGCAAGGGGGCATGGTGTTCCAATGGCAAACCATACAACGCAACCCGCAACAGAGGATATCGCCACTGATCTTTCGGAACAGGTGCCCCCTCAGGCGGTTCCCGATTTGGCAGACGCGCCTTTGCCACCCGCAACACCCCTTGATGAAATCGCGGAGGTCGGCCAGTCCCTGTTTGCGCAGGGTCTGACGTTTATGGAATCTCTGATCCGGCCTTGGAATTTCTACCAGCTGTTGATTGCCGTGGCCGTCTTTGCCGCCTCCTTAATCCTGCGTCGTATCTTCGCGCCACGGCTGCACGAATGGCTGCGCACCCGCGAAGGCTGGCCCAAATGGCGGCTGCGCATGGCGCTTGTGGTTCAAAAACGTCTGGGCGGGATATTCTTTGTCGCGCTGATCTGGCTTGCGGTTTTTGTCATGCGAGAGGTCACGTGGCCGTCGCGGTCCTATCTTCTTGGGGTGATCGCAAATCTGGCGCTGGCTTGGCTGGTGGTGACCTTTGCCACGCGGCTGATCAGCAACCCCTTTTTGCGGACAATGGTGCGGTATGGCGCTTGGATTTATGTGACGTTGAACATCATCGGCATCACCGATGAAGCAGAACAGCTGCTGGACAGCATCGCCGTTGAACTGGGGGAGACGCGGATTTCGGCGTGGCTGGTCCTTCAGGCGGTGTTCATTCTGAGCCTGTTTTTCTTTGTGGCGCGGTTTTTGTCCACGACCACATCTGCCCGCATTCAACGCAACGAAGACATCAGCCCGTCCATGCAGGTGCTGGCCGTCAAATTTTTGCAAGTGCTTCTGTACGGGGCCGCGTTCTTTATAGGCCTGCGGGCGGTCGGGTTTGATCTGACGGGTCTTGCGGTGTTGTCAGGTGCCATCGGTGTGGGCCTCGGTTTTGGTCTGCAAAAGGTGGTGTCGAACCTTGTGTCCGGCGTCATCATCTTGCTGGATAAATCCATCAAACCTGGCGATGTGATCACGGTTGGATCCACCTTTGGCTGGATCAATTCGCTGGGCGCACGGTACGTCAGCATCACGACGCGCGACGGGCGGGAATACCTGATCCCGAACGAAGATCTGATCACCACACAGGTGGTCAACTGGTCCCATTCGAACGATTTTGTACGGCTCGATATCTATTTTGGTACGGCCTACGGCGACAACCCCCATGAGGTCCGAAAACTCGCGATTGAGGCGGCGGGCAGCGTGGACCGCGTGTTGGATTTCCGCCCGCCTGTTTGCCACATCGTAGGCTTCGGCGACAGCAGCGTGGACTACATTTTGCGGTTCTGGATCAGGGACCCCACGGGCGGGCTGACCAACATTCGCGGCAACGTCTATCTGGCGCTTTGGGATGCGTTTGAGGCGAACGGGATTTCGATCCCCTTCCCACAACGCGAGGTCAAAGTTCTTGAAGGGTCCGAATTGGCGCACAAAGCGCTGGATTAAGTGTCTACTGGAATACCTCGAAGACGCCGCCCAGAATAAACAGGATGACGATGAACCCGAAGATGCGTTGCAGATAGATGATCCGCACGTCCCAGGCGCTTAGGCTTTGGGTTTTCGAAAAGGCCTCGTCCAGCTGCAACGTGGGGATCGTCCGGTCGATACTGCGAAAAAAGCTGTTGGCGACCGGAGGTGGGGGCCGATCAAGCCGTTCGCCGCGTCGCATGCATTTACAGATCCAGGTTACGAGATGCCGGTTGAACCAGAGCCACGGCAGCACGATGATCGCAGCCAAGAGGACGATACCGCGCAGGCTGTTGTAGCCGTACTGATTGATTGCCCCGCCCATCCAGTACAACAGCCGTTGGGCGTAGTCATTTGCGGGCAATTGGCTGGCGAAATGTTCATTCTGGGCAATCGCCAGACGACGCGCGACATCCGGAAATCCTGCGGTTGAGGACGACGCGCGCAGCAAGGCATAAACCTGTGGCTGGTAAGGGGCATCGATATGTCCGTCGGCATCGGGCAAGATCGAAAGGGCGCGCGGCAGGTCGCGGGCAAACAATGTTCGCATGTCGCCGGCATCCACTTTGGGCGCATCGGTCATTGCGGCGGCGCCTTTGTCCAATTCCGAAAAGGCATCGCGGTTAGGATTATAAAGATCAATGCGCCCCACATTGGAATTTGTGACATCCATCAAGAAGGGGTCCTGATTTTCGCGCGGGAACAATCGCGGGGCAAGGACAAGCCGGTCGATGGTTGCAGACCGCATCAGGATCTGCGCGCCCGGTGTCATTGCCAGACGTTCGCTTTCAAACCGCACGGTGTCCGCGCGCATGTGGTTCATGATCAGGATGTCCTGAAGCCGCACCCCGATGTTGACAGTGCCAAAAACGGAATCGTACAGGTTCAAGCTGCCGATCCGTGTGGCCCGATCACACTCTGAAACGGGTGCCTCTTCGGTGGTGTCTGACGCAGTATTGAGTGACGTCGTTACCTCCAGCGGCTCCCGATCAGGATTGGGTGAATTTGGCACCCCTGACCATTCGGCGAATTGGTCATCCGTCAGCGCCTTGTTGGAGATATTGGCATTCGCGATCTGGACGTCGCGAACATTCAGGTCATCGACATTGAGGCTTCGTAAGACGAGATATTCTGAAATGTTTGCACCATCGAGAATGAAAGTATCCGCCGTCACACATTGAACAGAAGCCTCAGTCGCAGTGAGGCCGATGAAGTCGGCTGTCGTCTCCACAGTCAGATTGGACAGGTAGAAATACGTATCGACATGAGAGGACGACATATCGACCTCGCCCATGGTTGAATCCCACATGCGGAACGCATCAAAGCGGCCGAATTCGCCTACAACGCGCAGATTTTGCAGCCCAAAAAACCGGCTACTTACATGTCGCAGGTCAAAGTCGGCGTCGGTGACGCCGGATATTTCCACGAAGGCAGAAGCGTCGGCGCGATAAGCGCTGAGTTCCGTGACGTAGGCGTTGTCGTCAAGACGGATGAAGGACCCGTCAAAATAGTTGAGGCTAACGTCATCCAGAAGACTGTCAGACACGTCGATCACATCGAGCGGACGGCGGTAAAAGCTGGCGGAAAGTTCGACACCGGAGAAATCAATCTCGACCGCGTCGGGACGGGCATCAAGCAGCAGGTCAAGTTCGTTACTGTTGATCGAAAAGGGCTGGTAATAGCGCCGAAAGACCGCCTGCGTTTCGGCCAGAAGGTCAGCGTCAATGGCCGACGCAAGGTCAGCATCTTCAGGATTCCAAGGCATCCAGTCCAGTCTTGGTTCATCCGCTGTGGGGTTAAGACTGAGGCGCCCGTATTCGTTCAGCGCAAGGGTGAGGTAGGAGTTTTCGAAGACCTCCAGCCGGTTGTCTTCGCTGTCGGAGGAGCGGACGAGGAGGTGATGATCGGTTTCGATGATGTCGAGGCCAGCCGTTTCAAATGCGACCTTCCAACGGTCATTTAAATTCGCATAGGCGCGCCGCCCCAAATCGGCCTGCACGGCGTATTGAAAGACCTCGGTCGCCCAACGCTGGCGGATGCGAATTTCATCGTTGCGTTCTGACGCGATGTCATCGGCGACACTGGCAATTTCGCTGCTGCGGTGGACGGCGGCGCGGGCCCGATAGAGAACGTAATGCCACGTGTCAGGCGCGTCCTCGGCGGCGACGGCCGACCGGACGAAATCCCCTAAGAAATATGCGTTTTGCTATCTGAAAGTGGTACCACATCCGTCACAGTGGGGACATCCTGAAGCAACCCACCGTACTCGGTCGCAAAATTGGTGATCGCATACTCAAGCTCACTCGCATCATCCCAGTTGCGATCTGCGAACCGGATCAATTCGGGTGGCACATCATTGAACGCTGCACTGCGCAAATGGCGGAAGAGAGCAGTATCAATACCGCCGTCGGTCCATCCTTCTTCAAGCAGAGTTTCCAACTGTGACAGGTCAACCTCGGCGCGGTCAGTCCCGGACCGCAAGCGGTCTGTTTGTTCGGTAAACCAATCGACCGCTCTCGCAATAGACGGATCCAAGATGTCGGGGGGCACTCTTTCGGCAATCACCACAGTTGCTTCGACCGGATCGATGATGACCGGCGGGGCCGTTTCGCCCGTCTGGGACAGGACAGCGATCGGCCACAAGAGCAGCACGACAAGAAGGCGAACAGTCTTTGGCTGGAACATATCTGTCCTTTCCGTTGCGTCAGGATTGAACAATCAGAGCGCGACTTCAATGAAGCGTTGTGGACATCACGTCACAGACCCCCAAAGACCACGTTGAAAAGGCGGCTGGGCGTTGCTAGGTTGAGACATGCCCAGCGTCGGGGCCTTGGCGGCGTATTTTTAGGAGGACAATGTTCTGTCTTTATCCAATCAGGCAGATGGATCTGCCGATGAACGGGGCCGCACAATGACTGTGCAGGTGCCGACCTCTGACAGCACTTTGGCGGCTGTTCTGAAATCCCTCGACGATGACAAGGCCGAAGACGTCGTGCAGATTGATCTGCGCGGCAAGTCTGAGATGGGCGATCACATGGTGATCGCGTCCGGTCGGTCGTCCCGACAGGTATCTTCGATGGCTGAAAAGCTGACCGACCGGTTGAAGCAGACCTATGGCATTCTGTCCAAGGTCGAAGGCAAGACCACCGGCGACTGGGTGTTGATCGACACCGGGGACGTGGTGGTGCATCTGTTCCGTCCCGAGGTCCGCGAGTTTTACCAGCTGGAAAAGATGTGGCTGGACCCCGATGAGGCGGCCAAGACGACCTGATGCGGGTCTGTCTGTGCGTGGTGGGCCGCCTGCGGGCCGGCCCCGAACGCGATTTGATCGACGATTATGTGACACGCTTTGACCGCAGCGGGCGGGCCCTGGGCCTTGGCCCGCTGGATGTGCGTGAGGTTGAGGACCGCAAGGGTGGCGGCATGGCCGCTGAGGCGGTCTTGCTGCGTCGAGCCATTCCGGACGGGGCGGCGGTGATTGCCTTGGATGAACGGGGCAAACTGCGGTCGTCCCCCGATTTTGCGCAAGATATCGCGCGGTGGCGCGATGACGGGCGGTCTGATCTGGCGTTCATTATTGGTGGGGCCGACGGGATTGACCCTGCCCTGCGGGCCGAATGCGACGGGGCGCTGTCTTTTGGCAAGATGGTCTGGCCCCATATGTTGGCGCGGGTGATGTTGACCGAGCAGCTGTACCGTGCGGCCAGCATTCTCGCGGGGGCGCCTTATCATCGGGTGTAGATTGAGTATTTTTGGCAAAACGAAGCAGGGGGCGGTTTTGCCTGCGCTGCGGCTGCGATAAGACGGGGCCAGCCAAGGAGAATTCGCATGACCACGCCCAAACCTGTCGTTCTTTGTATTCTGGATGGATGGGGCAAACGCGCCGAAAGGGAAGGCAATGCGCCTATCTTGGCGGCAACACCCAATTTTGACCGCGTGATGCAGGGCCCAAATGCGCAGCTGATCACCCATGGGCCGGATGTGGGCCTGCCAAAGGGGCAGATGGGCAATTCGGAGGTGGGCCACACCAACATCGGCGCGGGCCGTGTTGTTGCAATGGACCTCGGTGCGATTGATCTGGCCATTGAAGACGGGTCGTTCTTTGACAACGACGCACTTGTGGCGTGGTGTGAGGGGCTGAAAGCCCGTGGCGGTGTGGCGCATATTATGGGGCTGGTCAGTGATGGCGGCGTGCATGGCCATGTGGTGCACATTCAGGCCGCGTTGAAGGCGGTGACGGATCACGGCGTGCCCGTTGTGCTGCACGCGATCACGGATGGGCGCGATGTGGCCCCTCGATCCGGGGCGGAATTTTTGCGCGATTTGATCGCGGATATGCCGGAGGGTGTTACATTGGGCACGGTCACGGGGCGGTATTACGCCATGGACCGCGACAATCGCTGGGAACGGGTTGAGACCGCCTACGCCACCATGGTGCGCGGCAAGGGTCAGACGGGCGTGGATGCGGTTGAGGTGGTGGAGACCGCTTACGGCAACGATGTGACCGATGAGTTTATTCCGGCCACGGTTTTGGGCGATTATACAGGCATGTCCGACGGCGATGGCGTGTTCTGCCTGAACTTCCGAGCCGACCGCGCGCGGGAGATTTTGGCGGCCATGGGTGCGCCCGACTTCGACGGGTTCGATGTGGCGGACAGGCCAGATCTGCACCTTTTGGGGATGGTCGATTATTCGACCTCCCACAACGCCTATATGACCACCTGCTATCCCAAGCAGGAGATCAAGAACACGCTTGGCGCTTGGGTCGCATCCAAAGGCTTGCGCCAGTTCCGCGTGGCGGAAACGGAAAAGTACCCCCATGTGACGTTCTTTCTGAACGGCGGAATTGAGGAGCCTGAAGCGGGCGAAGACCGTTACATGGCAGCCTCGCCCAAGGTTGCCACCTACGACATGCAGCCTGAGATGTCGGCTGCCGAAGTGACCGAGGCCTTCGTGGGGGCCATCAACGATGGCTACGATCTGATCGTGTGCAATTTCGCGAACCCCGACATGGTGGGGCACACAGGCGATCTGGACGCGGCGATTGCGGCCTGTGAGGCCGTCGATACCGGTTTGGGTCGCGTTCTGGCTACGCTGGAGGATGCGGGCGGCGCGATGATCGTGACGGCGGATCATGGCAACTGCGAGACGATGATTGACCCAGAAACAGGCGGCCCGCATACGGCCCACACGATCAATCCGGTGCCTGTGGCACTTGTGGGCGGGCCTGAAGACGCGCAGCTGCGCGACGGACGATTGGGGGATCTGGCGCCCACACTGCTGGGCCTCATGGGGTTGGATTTGCCCCCTGAGATGACCGGAAAGAGCCTGATTTCGTGACACGTTGGGCGCTGATCCTGACCCTTTGGGCGGCACCGCTTTGGGCACAAAGCCCGGCGGAAGACGCCCAAGCCGCCGCCGCGCGGTTGGGGGAAGCGGGCGTTGCCTTGGAGGCAGCTCAGGGGCGATCCGACAGGGTCGCGGCCCTGACAGAAACCGTACAGGCCTATGAGGACGGATTGACCGCCCTGCGCGATGGGCTGCGCCGCGCAGCGGTCCGCCAGCGTACGTTGCAGGCCGATCTTGACGCCCGATCCGATGAGGTCGCGCAGCTGTTGGGTGTGCTTCAAACGATGGGACGCGCGCCAGCGCCGATCCTTTTGCTGCATCCATCGGGGCCAACCGGCACTGCACGGTCCGGCATGATGCTGGCGGATGTGACGCCCGCCTTGCAGGACAAGGTGACGGCACTGCGCGCGCAGCTAGACGAATTGGCGGTCTTGCAGGGATTGCAGACAGATGCGCTTGTGATCCTCGAAGACGGATTGGACGGCGCGCAAATGGCGCGGGCCGAATTGTCAAAGGCCATCGCCGACCGGACAGATTTACCGCGCCGATTCGAAGATGATCCGGTCCAAACCGCCCTGTTGCTCGCCAGTTCCGAGACGTTGGAGGCCTTTGCCAGCGGTCTGGCGGACACCAGCGCAGGTGGTCCCGATGCCAATACCGTGAAGGGTCTTGTTCCCCTGCCCGTCGAGGGCCAAGTGCTGCGCGGGTTCAACACTGCGGATGCCGCCGGTATCGTACGCCCCGGCATTGTGATCGCGACCCGCCCGCGCGCACTGGTGACGGCCCCTGTGCCTGCCACAGTGCGCTATGCGGGGCCTTTGCTGGATTACGGCAATGTCGTTATTCTGGAACCTGCGGCTGATGTGCTGTGGGTGCTGGCCGGTCTGGCTGAGGTCTTTGGCGAGGTGGGGCAAATCGTCCCACAGGGCACGCCGGTGGGCCTAATGGGGGGGCAAGTCACCGATGCTCAAGGGATTTTGACCGAAAGCGCGCAAGGTTCCGCCGGTCAGCGGACTGAAACGCTTTATCTTGAGGTCAGAGAGATGCAGAGTGCTGTGAACCCTGCAGAGTGGTTTGCCGTACAATAAACGGACGCTGGTTTGGGCGCGGGAGATTTAACGTTGATGGGAATGAGTAGATGAAGAAGTTTGCAATGGCCGCCACAGGTGGCATTTTGCTGGGCGCTGTGGCGACGACACAGGTGGCGGGCCCCCTGATCGCGCAAGAGGCGAACAGCAATGTCAGTGTTTATGAACAGCTGGACCTGTTTGGCGATATTTTTGAACGCATCCGCGCGCAATATGTCGAAGAAGTGGATGAGGCCGATCTGATTGAGGCCGCCATTGACGGCATGCTGACATCCCTCGATCCCCATTCCAGCTATCTGTCCCCCGAAGACGCAGCCGACATGCGTGAGGCCACGCGCGGTGAATTTGGCGGCCTTGGGATCGAGGTCACGCAGGAAGAGGGCTTTGTGAAGGTGGTATCGCCTATCGATGGCACCCCTGCATCCGAGGCCGGGATCGAGGCCGGTGATTTCATCACTGCAGTGGACGGGGAAAACCTGTTGGGTCTGACGCTGGACGAAGCGGTTGAATTGATGCGCGGGCCGGTTGGTTCCGAGATCATGATCACGGTCGTTCGCGAAGGCGTTGAGCAACCGTTTGAGGTCTCCATCATTCGCGACACGATTAAACTGACCGCCGTGCGCAGCCGCGTTGAAGGTGAGACAGTCGTCTTGCGTGTCACCACGTTCAGCGACCAGACCTACCCCAGCCTTGAAGAACAACTCGCCGAACAGGTGGCCGAGGCGGGCGGCATGGAAAACGTCAACGGTTTCGTCATCGACTTGCGCAACAACCCCGGTGGTTTGCTGAACCAGGCTATTGCAGTGTCCGACGCGTTCTTGGACGCAGGTGAGATCACATCGACCCGTGGCCGCGACCCGTCTGACGGGCAGCGCTGGAACGCCCGTGAGGGCGATCTGGCCGAGGGCAAACCGATGGTTGTTCTGATCAATGGCGGGTCTGCCTCTGCATCTGAAATCGTAGCGGGTGCATTGCAGGATCATCGCCGTGCGATTGTGATCGGCACCAATTCCTTCGGTAAGGGGTCCGTGCAGACCGTCATGCCATTGCGCGGCGACAGCGCCATGCGCCTAACCACGGCACGCTATTATACGCCGTCGGGCCGGTCCATTCAGGCGTTGGGTATTTCGCCCGACATTATCGTCGAACAGCCCCGTCGTGATCCAAACGCAGAAGCCGAGGCCGAGGAAGAAGATGCAGCCTTCATCCGGTCCGAGGCCGATCTTCGCGGATCGCTCGAAAACGACAGCCTGACCGAGGATGAGATTGAACAGATCGAAGCCGACCGTGCGCGGGCAGAAGACGCCGCCGCGTTGCGTGAAGAGGATTACCAGCTGGCCTATGCCATCGACATCCTCAAGGGTCTGTCTGCTCTGGTCGATCAAGACTGATCGACGGAGATGGAAAACAAACGCCGCTGGGGGTAACCTTGGCGGCGTTTTCATATGAAGGACCCCGCTATGACCCCCGATGACATTGCAAAGCTACCCTACCGACCCTGCGTCGGGCTGATGATCGTCAATGGCGCAGGTCTGGTGTTCGTCGGCCAAAGGTTGGACCGTGATCAGGACGCATGGCAGATGCCACAAGGCGGCATTGATCCAGGTGAGGATGTCCAAACCGCAGCGCTGCGGGAATTGGGGGAGGAAACAGGGATCACACCTGATCTTGTGACGATCGAGGCCGAGACGGACAACTGGCTGCCCTACGATCTGCCCCACGACATCGTGCCCAAAATCTGGAAAGGCCGTTATCGCGGGCAGGAACAGAAATGGGTTCTGGTGCGGTTCAATGGCACGGACGACCAGATCAACATTGTCCAAGACCATCCCGAATTTTCCGAATGGACATGGATGAACCCAAAGGACCTGCTGGCCAACATCGTTCCCTTCAAACGAGAAGTCTACGCAAAGGTTCTCGATGCTTTTGGGGACAAGATATGAAGGCCGCGGTCGCCGCCATAGGGGTGGCCGTATGTGCGGCAGGCCCTGCGTCGGCGCTGTCCTGTCTGGCCCCTGATGTGGCCTCAAGCTTCGGGTGGGCGGCTGAGGCGGAGGAGGCTTATGTTGTGCTGCACGGGACATTTTCCTTTGCCCAGCCACCGTCGTCTTTGACAGGCGACATCAACGCCCCGCGAGAAGTCAGCTATACCGCGACCTTTTCAGGCGACGCATTGGGGCGATCTGGGTTTACCCCCATTGGTGATCTGATGGTGACTGTCACGCATGGCTGTGCCGCAGCCTGGTGTGGATCATTGGCCGGTGATGTCCCAACAATCGCCTTTGTGGAAAAGCAGACAGACGGATATGCCCTTACAGTCGGGCCCTGCGGCGGGCAGGCGTTTGCACGTCCCACGCGTCAAATGGTCCAGCAAGTCGAGGCCTGCATGCGCGGTGATACCTGCGAGGGTGGATTGCTGCGTTAACGCCGTGTGCGTTTGACCTTGCGCGCGGTCTTGGCCGCTTTCTTCTTACCCTTCGACATCTTGCGTTTGGGCGGCTTGCCACGGGACGACGGGCGGCCTTGCGGCAGGGCTTTGCCCTCTAGTTCCACCAGATCGACGATTAACCCGCCGGTGACCGGCGCGGCCTCAACCAGTTTGACCGTCGCCCGTTGCCCCAGCCCGATGATGCGACCGGAATCAGCGCCCATAAGGGTCTGGCTGTCGGCGTCATAGTGGAAATATTCTGCGCCCAAATTGCGGATCGGGATCATGCCGTCCGCACCGGTGTCGTCCAGTTTCACGAAGACACCAAACTTGGCGATCCCGCTGATCCGCCCCTCCATCACTGCACCCACGCGGTCATTCAGGAAGGACGCCAGATACCGGTCCGTCGTGTCGCGTTCGGCTATCATCGACCGACGTTCCGTGTCTGAGATCAACTTGGCGGTGTCGCCCAACATCGCCTCATCCTCAGGCGACAGCCCGTCCTTGCCCCAGCCGTGGGCGCTGATCAGCGCGCGGTGCACGATCAAATCCGAATAGCGCCGAATGGGGGACGTGAAATGGGCATAGGCCTGCAGCGCGAGGCCAAAGTGACCATAGTTTTCGGGATTGTAATAGGCCTGCGTCATCGACCGCAGGGTTGAGATATTAATGAGTTCGGCGGTGTCCGTCCCCTCCGCCTGCGCCAGCAGCCGGTTGAGGTGCGCGGTTTTCAACACCTGCCCCTTGGCCAGCGTCAGACCAGAGGCGGCAGCGGTTTCGCGCAGCGCCTCAAGCTTTTCCTGACTGGGTTCTTCATGAACGCGGAACAAAAGCGGCGCGCGTTTGGCGATCAAGGTTTCGGCAGCGGCGACATTAGCCAGGACCATGAATTCCTCAATCAGACGGTGGGCATCAAGACGGTCCTTAAAGGCCACATCAGTGACGGTCCCGTCCTCGGCCAGAATAATCTGACGTTCTGGCAGGTCCAACTCCAACGGCTGACGCACGGCACGGGCCCGTTTCAAGGCCTCATAACAGGCATAAAGCGGCTTGATCACGTCATCAAACAGGGGGGCGACCTTGTCGTTCACATCGCCATCCATGGCAGCCTGAACTTCCTCGTAGTTCAAAGACGCAGGCGACGTCATCAGACCGCGTACAAACCGCTGGCCCACCTTATTGCCCGCCCCGTCGATGTGCATTTCCACAGCGATGCAGGCCCTCTCAACCCCTTCGTGCAGCGAACACAGATCGCCAGACAGGCGGTCCGGCAACATGGGCACAACGCGGTCAGGGAAGTAGGTGGAATTGCCCCGCTTGCGCGCCTCACGGTCCAGCGCAGACCCGGGTGTGACGTAATGCGCCACATCGGCAATGGCGACCCAGAGGGCGAAACCGCCGTCGGCGTTGGGGATGACGCAACAGGCGTCATCATGGTCACGTGCATCCCATGGATCGATTGTCACCAACGGCAGGTGGCGCAGGTCTTCACGGCCCTTCAGGCCTGCAGGCTTGGCATTGTCTGCCTCGGCCACAACCTCATCTGGGAAATGGTCAGGGATGCCATGTTGATGGATCGCAATCAGGGATACGGCGCGGGGTTCGGTGGGGTCCCCCAGACGGGTGATGATGCGCGCCTTCGGCAGGCCCATGCGGCCCCGTGGTCCGGCCTGTTCAGCCTCCACCAGTTCACCATCCTTGGCCCCGCCAGTGGCACCGGGGGCCACCGTCCATTCCCTTTGCGATCCTTTGTCGACGGGCAGAACACGGCCGCCTTCGGACCCTGCACGGAACACACCCAGAATACGCAAAGGATTGGTGCCAATGCGGCGGATTAGGCGGGCAGTGTAGGCGTGGTCTTCGCCGGTGACTTCGGTCAGCCGGCCCAGAATACGGTCGCCTGCGCCCAACGCGGGATCGGACGTGCGCAAGGACAGCAGGATGCGCGGCACTGCCCCCTCCCCCGACCATTCCAGCGGCCGCGCGAAAAGATCACCATCCGCATCAGGCCCCGTCACCTCCAACACCGACACAGGGGGCAGCTTGTCGGGATCACGGTAAGACGATTTGCGCTTTTGCAGCTTCCCCTCGTCCTCCAACTCACGCAGCAACCGTTTCAGGTCAATCCGCGCGGCCCCCTTGATCCCGAAAGCACGCGCAATGTCGCGCTTGGCCGTTTGGGTCGGGTTTTCAGCAATCCAGTCGAGGATTTCGGTTTTGGAGGGTATACGTGTCATCCGCGACAGGTAGCACGTGAGGGGGGGAAGGGCAGGCCCCTTTTCTCTGGTTCAAAAATACCTCCCCGCCGGAGGCGCACCAAAATTCCGGAATTTTGGTCCTGCGTCAGGAAAAATAGTCGCGCAGGATGCGGGTATAGACCGATTTCAGCTGGGTGATCTGTTCCACCGGCACGGATTCGTCGACTTGGTGCATAGTCTTTCCCACCAGTCCGAATTCCACCACCGGACAGTGGTTTTTCACAAACCGCGCGTCCGACGTGCCGCCTGTGGTGGACAGCTCTGGCGAGATACCAGTCTCAGCCTCAACCGCCGCTGCCACAAGATCGGATAACTCCCCGGGGGGGGTCAGGAAGCTTTCGCCCGACACTCGCGTGGACATATCAATGCGCACGCCAAAATCGGCGATCACCGCGTCAACCTCGGACTGCATCCACGAAATGATGCCGTCCGAGGTATGCAGATCATTGAACCTGATGTTCACGCTGGATTTGCACACGGCGGGGATCACGTTTGTCGCGGGGTTTCCAGTGTCGATTGTGACAACGGCAAGGGTCGACGGATCAAAGTGGTCTGACCCTTGGTCCAAAGCATGGCTCGCCAAGCGGTCCATCAGCCGCGCCATTGCAGGCAGGGGGTTCAGCGCACGGTGCGGGTAGGCGGAATGTCCCTGTTTGCCGGTCACGGTGAAATGGGTGGTCAGTGATCCGCGACGTCCGACCTTGATCATCTCACCCATGGTATCGGGGCAGGTCGGCTCGCCCACCAGACAGGCTGTCATCGTCTCACCTTGTTCGGCCATCCAGTCCAGAATGGCGATGGTGCCGTCGGTCGAAGGCCCCTCTTCATCTCCGGTGATGGCAAGAATGACGGCGCCATCGGGTGGTGTGTCACGCACAAAATCTACTGCGGCGGCGGCAAACGCAGCAACGCCGGATTTCATATCCGTAGCCCCGCGGCCGTACATGATGCCATCGACGACCTCCGCGCCAAATGGGTCATGGGTCCATGCGGCCTCATCCCCCACGGGGACCACATCGGTGTGGCCATTGAACCCGAATGACCGGTTGGCCCCTCGCGCACCCCAGCGTGCGTAAAGGTTCGGCGTGTCCCCACGATCCACGCGCCATGTCTTAAACCCCGCGTCGGACAGAAGTTTGTCCAGCAACTGCAATGCCCCGCCTTCGACGGGGGTAACGCTGGGGCATTTGATCAGATCGGCGGTCAATTGGATGGGATCGACGGGCATAGATACTCTCCTATTGCCCTTGCGTACCCTTTTTGCGGGGGGTGATGCAAACCGCATCGGATGTGTCCCCATCGACACATATTTCACGTGACGTGAAGGTAAGGCTTTAAAAAGTCGGTGGAAAACCGCCGTTCTACCTTACATTGTAATCAATAAATTGACCCGAGGCAGGGCAGACATCGAGCGGACCCCAAATGGTCCATAGGTCGCAACGTCGACCACAAGATATAGGTTTCTCGCACGCGTATCGTGTGTGAGGTCCGTCTGGCATGTCTCACCATTAGGCAGGTGAGAGCAATGGTTCAGCCAAATGAGCTGAGTTACGACATTGGTGCATCGGCAACTGACATGGCTGAGGCCATGTTCGGTGACGGTGTGCAAGTTGTCGGTGCGAGTTATTCCGGTTCCACTTATTCATCCGGCACATATGCCAACGGTGACAGTCTGGCCCCGGGTGCTACGCCCGGTGACACAGGTGTCATCCTGTCCACAGGCCGTGCCGATAGGTTCACAAACAACAACAATCAGGCCAATCAGAACACCAATACGTCGACCAATTCGGGCGGCGAAAACAACAACGCAGATTTCAATGCCATTGCCGGGGCGAATACCTACGACGCGGCATATATGGACATTGATTTCATTCCAGATGCTGACTCGATGACGATGCAATTCGTTTTCTCGTCTGAGGAATATCCAGAGTTTTCGAACTCGGTTTATAACGATGTCGTCGGGGTCTGGATCAACGGGGTTCATGTCCCTTTGTCGATCACAGGTGAGGCAACGGCGGTTGGTGATATCAACCAGTCCGACAATACCAACCTGTATAACGACAACACAGCCGACAGCTTCAACACGGAGATGGACGGCTTTACCGTCACCATGACACTGACCATTCCCGTCAATGTGGGAGAGATCAATTCCATCCGGATAGGTATCGCCGACGTCGCGGACAGCAACTACGATTCCAATCTGCTGATCGCGGGCGATTCAATTCAAACGACGCTTGTTGCCAACGACGACAACATCACAATGAAAGAAGGGACGACGAAGACTGTCGACGTTCTTGAAAACGATACTAACAATACGACCGGTACGCTTGTTATTACCCATATCAATGGGATCGAGGTTCAGGCTGGCGATTCCGTTACATTGGGATCAGGTCAGATCGTCACCGTTAATGCCGACGGCACGCTGTCGATCACAACCGATACCGACAACGATAACATTGCGTTCACCTATGGCGTCGCAAGTGTCGATGGGTCAGGCGACACGATCCAAAGTGATACGGGCTTTATCACCGTTGAAACGATTCCCTGTTTCGTATCCGGCACAATGATTGAAACCGCAGATGGCCCGCGCGCTGTGGAAACCCTTGATGAGGGGGACATGGTGATGACGCGCGATGATGGTCTGCAGCCTCTGCGCTGGACGGGTCGCCGCACGGTGCCCGCCACTGGTAAGATGGCCCCCATCCGACTGGCCGCGAATGTGCTGGGCCAGCACAACGCTTTGATGGTGTCTCCTTTGCACCGGATCTTGGTCAAGGACGCCGTGGCAGAGCTGTTGTTCGGTGAGGACGAGGTTCTGATCGCCGCCAAGGATTTGGTCAACGAGACCACCATACGCCCTGTTGAGGGGGGCGAAGTTGAATATGTGCATCTGATGTTCGACCGGCATCAGGTGATTTATTCCGAAGGTCTGCCCACCGAAAGCTTCCTGCCCGGCCCGCAGACCTGCAAGTCTTTCGAGGCCGACATCGTCGAGGAGATCACGACGATCTTCCCCGAACTTGATGTCATGACCGGTGAGGGCTACGGCCCCGCTGCGCGTCCCTTGTTGAAACGCTATGAGGCCGAAGCCCTGCGGCGTCGGGTGGCCTGACGCCGATGACCGTTAACTGGATCGCAACACGAACAGCCGAACGCGGTGCATTTCACCCGCGTGGGCTGTGCTGTGCTGATCCTGCGGGTCCTGTTGGGTTGGGCTTGTTGGCCCGTGGGTCAATCCTGATTGAAACCAAGACAAGGCCATTGTCGAACCCTATCAATCTGGTGCGCTTTAGCGTTCTGGACCCTTGGCCCACGGGCCTGAAAATCTGTCTTGAACCCGATGGCACGGTCCGGTTGATGGTCCGACAGGGCGGGCGCTATCTGGAAACTGCGTTGCACACGGGTCTGGGTGGAAAGATTGAAACCGCACATATCGCCTTCATCTGGGATGCACCACAACGGCGTGGCCGGTTGAGTGTCTATGTCCCCGATCATGGTCACATGTGGCAAACAGACGTCCTGTCCCCCTTCCCGCTGTCCCTGCGCGACGTCCGTCGGATGGTGGCTGACCCGGCGACGGTGTCTCCGGATGTGGAATTTATGGCCGTGGCGGACGCCCCCTGCCCCATCGGCCCTGTGCCGGGTCTGTCCGGTTCGGCTGCCGTGGACACGCCAGACGGCCCTGCCTTGATCCGCGACCTGAAGGCCGGTGATCTGGTTTGTGCGGATGGGCGATCCCCGGTCAAGGCGTTGTGGGTGGGCCGGATGTCGGTGCCGACCTTGGGCCGGTTTGCGCCGATGCGCCTGCGCCGCCCCTACATGGGGCTATGGGATGATCTGATCACATCCATGGACCAGCGGATTTGCCTTTCGGGATCGGAGGTTGAATACCTTTTTGGGGAAGAACGGGTGACCACCGCTGTGCGTCACCTTGAAATCCGCAACTGCGCGGAACCGGTGAAAAACCCGCCCCCAGTGATGACCTATTATCAGGTGTTGCTGGAGACCCATGAAATTATGCGCGTGAACGGCGCCAAAGTCGAAAGTTTCGATGGGTCCGCCGCATTGGCGTCACGGTCAACGTTCGGGGTGTCTGTGTTGGCAGATATGCCCGAAGATCGGCGTCCCCGTGAAGTGGGCCTTGCTGCACCGGTCCTACAAGGGTTTGAGGCTTTGACGCTGACTGGCGTCACAATCGGCTAGTCGTCTGACGCAGCTGGATCATCGTAGAAGGGCGTCATTTGGGCGACGATCACGCTGTTTTCATCCAGCGCGCGCTGCATGAGGCCACGTTCCTCATCTGAAATGTCATGCCCTTCCGCCAGCCGTTCGTCCAAGGTGCCGTAACCTGACACATCAAGCGGGTTCACGTCCGCCTGTTTCAGGATGGCCACAGTTTCGCGCACGGCCTCTGCTTCATCTACACCAGAGGCATAGATCATAAGCGCGGCACCCGTGCTGTCTTTGGGCAGGCCGTCGCCGTCTTTGCGGCCGACCTCTACCAGCAATGTATAGACTTGCTGACGTGATTTTTTCTTGGGTTTTTTCGTGTCTGACATGGGCCCCGTGGTGGTCACGCGCGGGGCCAATGTCAAGATGTCAGGCGAACCGGCGATAGGCTGCGATCAGCAAGCTGGCACCGGCGGCACCCACGATCAGCTGCGGAATCCACGAATTCGCGGCGTAGATGCCCAGCAGAGAAAGCACCGCGTTCAGCACCAGCGCACCCACGATCCCAAGGGCAATATTGGCGAAAACGCCCGTGTTGGCGTTCATGATCATGCTGGCAATCCAGCCTGCAAGGCCGCCCACGATGATAGATGCGATAAGTCCAAGTCCCATGTCTGTCTCCTGTATCCTATGTCAGGTGACAAACGGCGTGACGTGGCTATTGGTTCCCGTCTTCATCTTGAAAGCGTGATTTCGCCGCCCAGAGAGACGAGAAAATCAAGACCGCCTGCACAGGAATAAACCCCAGCGCCAGCAAAGCCGTCACCACGGCCCAAGTGGGCATATCAAAGGTTTCAACAAGGGACTGGAAGGGCCGGTAGGCCAGCATAAAGACGAACACCAGACAGGCGGCGTCGAACATGACAGGGGCCCAGGCTGCGGCCCAGCCCGGACGCGCCCCGCGGGCCATGCGGGACTTGGCAAGCGTCCGGCTGAGGATCATTCGCAGCGTTGATAGGTTCGGGCCGCCCCACGCGACAGGACGGCTACGCCATCAAAGGTCTGGTAGATGAACACACGTTCGGTCCATTCCTCGCCTTCACCTGAACACACCATGTCGAACAAGGTGCCTTCGGCCATATCGCGGATTGGCGTGGCGTTGGTCAGCGTGCAGGTGGTCTCAATAAAGGTGATCTGATCCCCTGCAATAGTGATGCGCCCGTCATTGTAGATGTCCAAATCACATCCCGCGACTGGATCAGACCCCGCCCAATGGTAGGTCCCATCAAGGGTTTGAGTCGCCGCAGGTGCGGCGAGCAGAATAAGGGCTATGGCCGCGCGCTTAATCACGCAACAGCTCATTAATGCCGGTCTTGGACCGTGTGCGTTCGTCCACGCGTTTCACAATCACCGCACAATAAAGGTTCACGCCATTCTTGGACGGCATGGAGCCTGCGACGACAACGGAATAGGGCGGCACTTCGCCGTACATGACCTCGCCAGTGTCGCGGTCTACAATCTTGGTGGATTGGCCGATGAACACGCCCATCCCCAGCACCGAGCCTTCGCGTACGATGCAGCCTTCGACGACTTCGGATCGCGCCCCGATAAAGCAGTTGTCCTCAATAATGGTGGGGCCTGCCTGCATGGGCTCAAGGACGCCACCAATGCCCACACCGCCAGACAGGTGCACATTTTTGCCGATCTGTGCACAGCTGCCGACCGTCGCCCATGTATCAACCATCGTGCCTTCGTCCACGTAAGCGCCAAGGTTCACAAAGGACGGCATCAGCACCACGCCAGGTGCGATAAAGGCGGATTTGCGGACGACGCAGTTGGGCACCGCGCGGAAGCCTGCGGCCTTCCATTGGTCATCGCCCCAGCCTTTGAATTTGCTGTCGACCTTGTCCCACCAGCCCGCGCCCTGTGGACCGCCTTCGTGGACTTCCATGTCCTTGATGCGGAACCCCAACAGCACGGCTTTTTTGGCCCATTGGTTGACGTGCCATGACCCGTCGTCCTGCTTTTCAGCCACGCGAAGTTTGCCGCTGTCCAGTGCGGCCAACGTGTCTTCGATGGCATCGCGCTGTTCGCCCGTTGTGGCGGGCGTGATGGTGTCGCGGGCGTCCCATGCGGCTTCGATTGCGGTTTCAAGCTGTGCGTTGGACATGATGGCCCCCGTTTGATGCGTTGCGTTAGGGCGGCACATAGCGCGAAGCGCGCGCTGGGGCAATCAGATCGGAATGGGGGCGGGGTTTGCGCCACACAGAAGAACGGCGACACGTTCGTCAGGGTCAGGCGTATAGGCACCCGACAAAAGTGCGGCCAGCGCCGCAGCCCCCGCCGGTTCGACCAATTGCCGCATATGTTGCCAGAGGGCGGATTGGGCGTGAGCCACGGCATCATCGGTGACCAGCACCGTTTGGAGGCCGTAGATCTGGGCCAGTGCAAGCGGCAGCGCCCCAATGCGCTTTGCGCCCAGCGCATTGGCGCAAAGACCGGACACATCGACATCGGTTTGCGCGCCCGTGGCCAAAGCTGCGTGCATGGCGTTGGTTGTTGTCGTCTCAACCCCGATGATTTTGGGCGCCTGCGTGCGGCCTGCAAACCATGCCAGTGCACCGCCAATCAACCCGCCGCCGCCGATGGCAATGAGGACCGTGTCAGCGGCAAGGCCCTGCGCCTCCCACTCCATGAAACAGGTGCCTTGGCCCGCGATGGTCGCAGGCGCATCGTAGGGATGAACGTCCAGCGCCCCTGTCTGGCCCTGATGGGCCGCGGCTGCTGCGGCGGCATCGGCGTAGGCCCCTTCGACGATATGCAAATCTGCGCCGGTCTGGCGGATGACGTCGATCTTGGCGGGTCCCGCGAATTCCGGCACGAAAATATGCGCGGCATGCCCCAACGTTCGGGCTGCATGGGCCACCGCCGCCCCGTGATTGCCCCCCGACGCGGCGACGATACCCGCAGGCGGCACCTGCGCTGTCAGTAATGAATTGAACGCACCACGAGCCTTAAAGCTGCCGGTGACTTGGGTGTGTTCGAATTTGAACTGAAGCGGGCGACCAAAGGCCTGTGACGTCATCACGGGTGTCACATGAACGTGGCCCGCGATGCGGTCGGCGGCGGCGGAGATATCGGTGGGGGTGACAGACATGTCAGGGCCTTCGGTTGGACAAAGCCCCGCCAACCTGCCACTAAATCTGCAAAAGACACAATGCACCATCGGAGCAGCCCCATGAAAGACGACACCCGCCGCCATCCCTTCCGCGACAGCCTCCAAGACCGCGAAGAAGCGGCCCACGTGCCCGACACGCCGCAAACGCGGTCGCCTGCCTATGCGTTGGCTTTTGCGGACGCCGATTTTATGTGTCGTGATGAACTGCGGCCCGTGCGGCTGCAGTTGGAATTGCTTAAACCCGAACTGATGTTGGACGAACAGAACGTGACATCGACCATCGTCATGTTCGGCGGTGCGCGTATCCCTGAACCTGCAAAGAAAGACACCGCTCGGACCAAAACCTTGGCCGAACTGTCCGCCTTTTATGACGAAGCCCGCACCTTTGCGCGCTTGATGACCGAGAGAGGCGACGCCAGCGAAAACGTCGTTGTCACCGGTGGTGGCCCCGGCGTAATGGAGGCCGGCAACCGCGGCGCAGTGGACGCGGGCGGGCGGTCTATCGGGTTGAACATTGTGCTGCCCCACGAACAAGCGCCCAACGAGTATGTCACGCCTGAGCTATGCTTTAACTTTCACTACTTCGCCATTCGAAAAATGCATTTCCTGATGCGTGCCAGCGCGATCACGGTTTTTCCCGGTGGCTTTGGGACGTTGGATGAATTGTTTGAGGCCCTGACGCTGATCCAGACAGGCCGGATGGAGAAGGTGCCGTTCTTGCTGTTTGGCAAGGATTTCTGGCACAGCATTATCAACTGGGATGCTTTGTCTGAGGCGGGAACGATCTCTGCCGATGATCTGGACCTCTTCCGCTTTGTTGACACCGCAGAGGAGGCCGTGGCCGCTTTGGACGCTTGGAAAGGCGCAGGTGAAAAACGCGGCGAAATCCCCGGCCGGTGACATTCAGGGGTTGCTGTCACCGGCAAGTCGGCCCATTTTACACGTGTAAATTGCACAGGTGAGAGGCCGCCGATGAAACTGATCGTGATGGGCGTAGCCGGGTCCGGTAAAACCACCTTGGGGGTCGCCACTGCACAGGAACTGGACGCGGTTTTTATCGACGCAGACGACCTGCACCCTGACGACAACATTTCCCATATGTCGTCCGGCAAGCCCCTGACCGATGAGATGCGGTGGCCGTGGCTGGATGCCTGCGGCAAAGCCTTGCAGGAGAATAAACGTATCGTTTTGGGGTGTTCCGCATTGCGCCGGTCATACCGCGATCACCTGCGCAAATTCGCACCTGATGCGCGGCTGGTTTATCCACGCGTCACCGAAGACATGATCCGCGAACGGTTCAAACGGCGCACCGGTCATTTCATGCCGGAACGTTTGATCAACAGCCAGTTCCGCACGCTGGAACCACCCACCATTGACGAAAACCCCATCCTCGCGCCTGCGACCCTGCCGGTTCAGCGCGCGGCCAAACTGGTCGCGTCGATTGTGCTGGCGAAATAGGCGTTAAAGGCCTGCGTCAGCCTCGATCTGTTTGCGGGATTTGCGTTCGCGTTCTGTTGCGGATTTTAGCTGCCCACAGGCCGCCATGATGTCCTCTCCGCGTGGGGTGCGGATCGGGGAGGCATAGCCGGCCTTGTAAACGATATCGGCAAAGGCCTGAATGCGGTCCCAGTCAGACCGTTCATAGGGCGCGCCAGGCCATTCGTTGAACGGGATCAGGTTGATCTTGGCGGGGATGCCATCAATCAGTTTTACCAGACGGCGGGCGTCGGCGTCGCTGTCGTTCACGTCCTTCAGCATCACATATTCAAAAGTAATGCGTTCGGAGTTGCTGACCTTTGGATAGGCGGCAAGGGCAGCGATCAGTTCTTCGATGTTCCACCGTTTGTTGATGGGCACCAGTTTGTCGCGGACCTCATCGGTGGTGGCGTGAAAACTGATGGCCAGCTGACAACCGATTTCTTCGGCAGTGCGCGCGATTTCGGGCACCACGCCTGAGGTCGATAGGGTGATGCGGCGGCGTGACAGCGCGATCCCTTCGCCGTCCATTGCGATCTTCATGGCGTCACGGACGTTTTCGAAATTGTACAAAGGCTCACCCATGCCCATCAGCACGATGTTGGACAACAAACGCGGGCCGTTGTCGCCAGTGCCCTGCCCCGGTTCGGGCCATTCGCCCAGATCATCACGGGCCAGCATGACCTGACCGATGATTTCACCGGCCGTCAGGTTGCGAACAAGTTTCTGGGTGCCCGTGTGGCAAAAGCTGCAGGTCAGGGTGCAGCCCACTTGGGAGGAAATGCACAACGTGCCGCGATCGGTTTCGGGGATATAGACGACCTCAACCTCATGACCGCCTGCAATGCGCACGAGGTATTTGCGGGTGCCATCGGCGCTGACGTGTTTGGACACGACTTCGGGCAGATCAATCGTGAAATGCTCCGCCAATGTGGCGCGAAAATCCTTGGCGAGGTTCGTCATCACCGCGAAATCGCGCACACCCCAATGGTAGATCCATTGCCAGATCTGATTGACGCGCATCTTGGCCTGCTTTTCCATCACGCCGACACCAATCAGCGCATCGCGCAACTGGGTGCGGGTCAGGCCAACGATGTTCACAGGGCCGCCCTCGGGCAGCTTGCGTTTGATCGTCATGACGTCTTGGGTGATGGGCGCGGAAGGCTCCATGAGAATCGTCCTTAGATGGGGTTGCGCGGTCTATATAATGACAAAGGCCGGTTGCCCAAGGGAAACCGGCCTTCGCAATTCTGCATAGCGGCGTTTAGCTGCAGCGGTTCGCGGCCTCTTCGACGCCAGCGGTAAAGCCCAAGAGCGAGAACGTATCGCGCGTGACGGTACCCCGACCGGAACGCGCGGTGATCGAAGCCTCGGCCCCGCGCTTCATCGCGGCCACGATCTGCGCGTCGGCCTCAGGTGTCGCAGGCCATGCCCATTCGCCTTCGGTGAAAAGTTCAAACGTGGTGCCGCCGATGTTCAATTCGGCCGTGGACCCGGATGCGAAGGGATAACCACCGGTGAACGTCACCTGCCCCTGCACGCCCGCACCGGGACGGTAGAAGACAAACAGCAGGATTTCACCACGACGCACGGACACAACCTGTCCATCGCGGGAGTTCACGGTTTCCTTGGGCGCGGACACGGCCCAGCATTCGGTCGGATCGCTTTCCACGAAGACGGACCAATGGGTGTTAGCCGCCACGCGGTTTGAACTTGTTTCCTGGGCGGTCGCCGTTGTGCCAAGCGTCAGCAACGCCAAAGCCCCCAGCGCGTGGGTCATTTTTGAAATCATAGTTACAGCCTCCAAGCTGTCCTTGCCTCTGGTTGCTCCATATAGCGCAGCACCTCTGTTGGGCACCTTTTCGACTAGATTGAGCGGTTTCAACTCGATACCCCTAGCATTAGCAATATTTTGCCCAAATGGGAAAGCCTTTTGGGTGGGTCTATTTGCGCGAGGTTCCGCGCATGGGGGAATATGACAGGCAAAGCAGTGGATTTGGTTGAGATTTGGCGCGGTGGGCGGCTTGAAAGCCTGCATCGCGGCCATGCGGTGGTGATGAACGGCGCGGGAGAGGTCGTGGAAAGTTGGGGCAACCCCGACCACGTGACCTACCCGCGATCATCAGCCAAGATTATTCAGGCCCTTCCCATGGTCGAAAGCGGCGTGGCGGACCGGATGGGCCTGACGCCTGCACATCTGGCGCTGTCCTGCGCCTCCCATTCGGGGGCCGCGATACATACGGATCCGGTTAATCGCTGGCTGGATGATCTGGAACTGGACGATGATGCGTTCCGCTGCGGCCCGCAGTGGCCCTCGGACATTCCGGCGCGCGACGGTTTGGTCAAGGCGGATGCAACGCCCTGCCGCTATCACAACAATTGTTCGGGCAAACACTGCGGGTTCCTGACCATGGTCAAGGCCAACGGCTGGGGGCCAGAGTATGTCGAGGCCGACCACCCGCTGCAGGTGCAGATCAAATCGACGTTGGAAGAGCTGTGCGAAGATACCTCACCCGGCTGGGGCATCGACGGCTGTTCCGCCCCCAATCACGCAATGACCATCCGCGCCATGGCCCGCGCCATGGCCAGTTTTGCCGCTGCAGATGACAGCACCGCGCGCGGCGGCGCCATGGTCCGTCTGCGTGAGGCCACGATGACCCACCCCGCCTTGGTCGCCAACGTCGACCGCGCCTGCACCCACCTGATGCAAGCAGGCAAGGGCACGGTGTCCGTCAAAACCGGGGCCGAAGGGTTCTTTATCGCAATCATTCCGGGCAAAGGCTTGGGCGTTGCGCTCAAAATCATGGACGGCACCACCCGCGCGTCCGAATGTGCGATGGCCGCAATCCTCTGCCGGTTGGGTGTGTTGGACGCCAATGATCCGCTTGTGAAGCAATACCGCAATCCAGACCTTAGGAATTTCGCAGGTTTGATCACCGGTGAAATGCGCCCCGCCGCGGCCCTTGCCTGACCTGTGATTCTGCGCCAGAACGGCGGTGTTCTCAGGGCGGGGCGAAATTCCCCACCGGCGGTTACAGCCCGCGAGCGGCCCCTGTCTTAGGGGTGTCAGCAGATCTGGTGAAATTCCAGGGCCGACGGTCATAGTCCGGATGAGAGAGAGCAATGTCGTGTGGGCATCCCGCGCGCCAATTGTCTTTGCCCCGAGGTGATGTGTCACCCGCGCCCCACGCGCGGCCAACGGGAAAGGAGACCCCATGACACCCACCCGCTACGCCTTTGTAAAGGCGAACTGGCACGCCGAAATCGTGGACCGTGCCTATGATGGATTTGTCGACCTTATCCCTGCGGAAAGCGTCGATGTGTTCGACGTGCCAGGCGCGTTTGAGATGCCGCTGGTCGCGCGTGATCTGGCACTGTCAGGCCGCTTCGCTGCGGTGGCCTGCGCGGCGCTGGTCGTGGACGGCGGCATTTACCGCCATGACTTTGTGGCACAGGCCGTGGTGGACGGGCTGATGCGCGTGGGTCTTGATACCGGCGTGCCGGTGTTGTCGGTGTCGCTGACGCCGCACCAGTTTCAAGACACAGACCACCACCGCGCAATCTACCGCAATCACTTCGTCGAAAAAGGACGGGAGGCCGCACGCGCGGCACTGATGATCGGCAAAACGCGGGCCGCGCTGGCGGCTTAAGTCACGAATTCGGGCTTAGCATAGCCTTGCAGGTACAAAAGCGCGGTCAGGTCGCCATGATTGACCCGAACGCGGCATTTTTCTTGCAAGGCGGGCTTACCATGGAGCGCCACACCGGTGCCTGCATTTTGCAACATCAGCAGGTCGTTCATCCCGTCACCAACAGCCAGAACATCCGCCGGGGTGATGCCCAGACGCGCCGTGATCTCGTTCAGCGCCTCCAGCTTGGCCTGCTGCCCAAGGATCGGACGCGCGACTTGACCGGTCAGGGCCGCGCCCTTAACCCCAAGCGTATTCGCACGGTTTTCGTCAAAGCCCAGCGCCTCGGCCACGGCAGACGTAAAGGCTGTGAACCCGCCGGACACGAGCGCCGCATACCCGCCGTTCGCTTTCATCGTTTGAACCAAGGCCCGTCCACCGCGCATATAGGTGATGCGATTGGCCAGAACATCCGCGATGACCTGAACTGGCAATCCGGCCAGAAGGCCGACCCGTTCATCAATCGCGGCCTCGAAATCCAACTCACCGTTCATCGCACGGGCGGTGATGTCTGCCACGCGCGCACCCACGCCAGCTTCATCGGCAAGCTCATCAATGCATTCCTGCTGGATCATGGTGCTGTCCATATCCGCCAAAAGCATCTTTTTGCGGCGCCCCTCCAAGGGCTGCACGATCAGATCAACGCCCTGCCCCTGCACATCGGCCCAGACGTCATCCACGTTGTCCGGCATCCGCTCCATCGCGAACTCAGCCGCCTCATCTGCGGCCAGCCATTGGGCGGATTGGCCGCCCCACGCGTCGCGCAGAGCCTCCACCAAGGCTGGCTGCAAGCCGCCCGGTTTTGCGATCAATGTGGTGACATACATGGCAGGCCCTCCTCCGTTGCCCGTCAGAAACCAAGGATGACAGCAAAGCGCAACAGGTCCCCCTTCATCTGGCCAAAAAAACTCAAATCCAACGGCACGACCAAAAATTCAGGTTTCCGATAGACTCCCAACAGTGCCGCAAATTCTCGCCGCCCTGTCGGTATTGCTGCATTTTCGTTGTTGCCGCGCCCTGCACCACCGACTAAGTCCGCTCGTGGGACACCCTTCCCCAACGAAGGGCATTTATCTGTGAGGATAGCATCAATGGCTCTATTAGCTCCGGCCACGCGGCCGGCAAATCCGCGTTTTTCGTCTGGCCCCTGCGCCAAACCCCCCACATGGACACTGGACGCTTTGAAGGACGCCCCTTTGGGCCGGTCCCATCGCGCCGCTGTCGGCAAAGACAAATTGAAAGCCGCAATCGAAGGCACCCGTGAGGTGCTTGGCATTCCGGCGGATTACAAAATCGGCATCGTGCCCGCCTCCGACACCGGCGCTGTGGAAATGGCAATGTGGTCCCTGCTGGGCGAACGTCCGGTGCAGATGGTGGCTTGGGAAAGCTTCGGGGCTGGCTGGGTCAGCGATGTTGTCAAACAGCTGAAAATCGACGCATCGGAACATGTGGCCGACTATGGCGAAATCGTCGATATGGCTGCCCTCGATTACGACGAGGACGTCGTCTTCACATGGAACGGCACAACGTCCGGCGTGCGGATGCCCCACGGTGACATGATCCCAAACGACCGCGCTGGCCTGACGATCTGTGACGCCACATCGGCCGCCTTCGCGCAGGATTTGCCGTGGGACAAATTGGATGTGACGACGTTCTCTTGGCAGAAAGTCATGGGCGGTGAGGCCGCGCATGGGATGCTGATCCTCAGCCCACGTGCGGTGGAACGGCTCGAGTCCTATACGCCCGCTTGGCCCATGCCGAAGATTTTCCGCCTGACCAAAGGCGGCAAGCTGATCGACGGGATTTTCACTGGTGCCACGATCAACACGCCATCAATGCTGTGTGTCGAAGACTACCTTTTTGCGCTGAACTGGGCCAAATCCATCGGTGGTCTGGCCGCATTGCGAATGCGGGCCGATGCCAATGCCCAAGCGATCTGGAATTTCTGCGCAACCCGCGACTGGATCGACAATCTGGCGGTGGAAAAGGCCACATGGTCCAACACGTCCGTCTGCCTGAAGTTCACCGATCCACGCATCACAGATGGCGCAGCCTTTGCCAAAGCAATCGCCAAACGGCTTGAGGCTGAAGGGATTGCGCTGGACATCGGTGCTTACCGCGATGCCCCGGCTGGTCTGCGAATTTGGTGCGGGGCCACGGTTGAGACCAGCGACATCGAAGCGATGCTGCCGTGGCTCGACTGGGCGTTCCAGACTGAAATCAGCGCGTAATCAAATTTTTCAAAAAATTTGGGCTCAAAACCTCTGAGAGGTTTTGCGGCCCGTCCGAAAGGAACTCAAATGCCTAAAGTACTCGTCTCCGACAAACTGTCCGAAACCGCTGTCCAGATCTTCCGCGATCGGGGCATCGACGTAGATTTCATGCCTGAACTGGGCAAAGACAAAGAAAAACTAGCCGAAGTGATCGGCCAATATGACGGTCTGGCCATCCGGTCCGCCACCAAAGTGACCGCCAAATTTCTTGAGGGCGCCGACAACCTGAAAGTCATCGGCCGCGCCGGGATCGGCACCGACAATGTCGACAAAGAGGCCGCGTCCAAGAAAGGCGTGATCGTCATGAACACGCCGTTCGGCAATATGATCACCACCGCCGAACATGCGATTGCAATGATGTTTGCTGTGGCCCGTCAAATCCCAGAGGCCAGTGCATCGACCCATGCGGGCAAGTGGGAAAAGTCGAAATTCATGGGGGTTGAGCTGACGGGCAAGACCCTTGGCGTCATTGGTGCCGGCAACATCGGCGGGATCGTGTGCGACCGCGCCCGTGGCCTGAAGATGAAGGTCATGGCCTACGACCCCTACCTGGGCGAAGAAAAAGCCGAAAAGATGGGCGTTCAAAAAGTCGAACTGGATGAGCTGTTGGCCAAGGCCGATTTCATCACCCTGCACGTCCCTTTCACCGAGCAGACAGCGAATATCCTGTCCAAGGAAAATATCGCCAAGCTGAAGAAAGGCGTGCGGATCGTGAACTGCGCGCGCGGTGGTCTGGTGGACGAAGATGCGCTGGCTGAGGCGTTGAAGTCCGGCCATGTGGCCGGTGCGGCCTTTGACGTATTCAAGGTCGAACCCGCCACGGACAGCCCGCTGTTCAACCTGCCCAACGTGGTCGTAACCCCGCACCTTGGGGCCGCCACAACTGAGGCGCAGGAAAACGTGGCCCTGCAGGTGGCCGAACAGATGTCCGATTATCTGATGACGGGCGCTGTCACCAACGCGCTAAACATGCCCTCTGTGACCGCCGAAGAGGCCAAAGTCATGGGCCCTTGGATTGAATTGTCCGGCCATCTGGGCAATTTCACCGGTCAGATGACGGATGAGCCTATTCAGGCCATCAACATCCTGTTCGACGGCACGGTCAGCGACATGAACCTCAAGGCGCTGACTGCAGCAACGATTGCCGGGATCATGAAAAAGGCAAACCCCGACACCAACATGGTCAGCGCGCCTGTGATCGCCAAGGAACGCGGCATCAAGATCAGCACCACCAAGCAAGACAAATCCGGCGCCTTTGACGGCTACGTCAAGGTGACTGTTGTCACGGCCAAACGTGAACGGTCGGTTGCAGGCACCGTCTTTAGCGATGGCAAGCCACGGTTCATCCAGATCAAAGGCATCAACATCGACGCCGAAATCGGCGCGCATATGGTCTACACCACCAACGAAGACGTGCCGGGCATCATCGGCGCGCTGGGTCAAACCATGGGCGAAAACAGCGTCAACATCGCGAACTTCACCTTGGGCCGCGCTGCGGTCAAAGGCGAAGCCATCGCGTTGCTTTATGTCGACGAGCCTGTGCCCGCAACTGCGTTGAAAGCGCTGGAAGACACGGGCCTGTTCACCCAAGTGAAGCCCCTGACGTTTGACGTGGCATAACCGCCTTCGTCGGTGGGCCCATATCGCGAGGCGCAGGCATCGCGCACGGGTCCGACTGAAAGACGCGCTCCGCCGACATCACGCGGCGGGGCGCGATCGGGGCTGGCGGTTTGACTATATCGTAGGTTGGGTTCGCGCCCGTGGTCCGCGCGTCATTTTTCTGTGTCACCCGCCGTCCGGGGCACCTTTCGTAGCAAAGGTCTATGGGGAAAGGCACTACGCCACGCGCAGCCACAAAGTTCTTGAACAAACGACCGCCTTCACAAACCTGCATGTCGCCCCGTTGTTTGTGGACGAAGCGTCGGGTGTTCTTGCGATGGATTATGCTGGCGCGACCTCCCTCGCGTATGGACTGTCCGACGCGACCCGTGACGATGTGGCACGCACGGCGGGCGCATGGTCGCGCCGGTATCATCGTGACGCTTTTATTGAACAGCGCGGCCATGTACCTCCGCCCCAGCTGACAGATGATGCGTCCGAGGACAGCCATCTGGCCATGCCCATGGCCCTGCTTGCCGCGCAAGAGGATCGTGCGGCAGGCTTACCGACCGAATTGGTCTACCGTTTCGGGGATTTCACGCAGGGCAACCTTATGCGCGGCGAACAAGGTATGATCGCGATTGATCGCGCGGCCCATATCACGGCAGAGCGTGAAATGGACATGGCGGTGTTCTTATGCTGGATCGACAGGCACCTTTTTGACGCGGACAAAACGGCCCGAGACCGTGAACAGCGCCGCGCCGCATGTCGCGCGGCTTTTGCGGCGGGCTATGGTTTGACAGAAATGGGGGGGGCGATTGCTGGATGTCGCCATCGATACGGCTGTCCTTCGCAACTGGCTGCACTTTCGCAAAGCACCGCGCAAGGCGGCGCATCACAAGGCCTTTTACGATGATCGTCTGACAGAGATGTCTGAACGCCAGAAAATGAGATTGGACAAAACATGAAGCTTTATGCCGTTGGTGACATTCATGGATTTACGGACCAGTTGGATCGCGCGCTTGATCTGATCGCAACCGATGGTGGGACCGATGATCCGGTGGTCTTTCTTGGTGACTACGTGGACCGTGGCCCGAACGGCAAAGGTGTGATTCAGGCCATGATGGATGGTCAGGCCGCAGGGCGGCCATGGACCTGTCTGATCGGCAACCATGATCTGATGTTTTGGCGCTTTGTCACCAGCGGCATCTGGCAGGACCGGATGATCAAATCCGGCAAGGGCTGGCTGCACCACCGGTTGGGCGGCAACACGACGGCGATGTCCTATGTGCCTGACCTGTCTATCCCCGATGGTGTTGACCCCGTCACACAAGCGGATCGCGCCAAGCTTCAGCCGCTGCTGCAGGATGCTGTGCCCCAAGAACATTTGGATTGGATTGCGAACGGCCCCCGCTATCACCACGCGGCTGGGCATCTGTTTGTCCACGCAGGTATTCGCCCCGGTGTCGCCATGGAACACCAGACGGAAGAAGACCTTGTATGGATACGCGAAGGCTGGATCGACAATGAGGACGACCACGGCATCATGGTTGTCCACGGTCACACGGCGTTGGACTTTCCCGAACATCTGGGCAACCGGATCAACCTTGACAGCGGGGCCGGATATGGCCGGACCTTAGTGCCTGCGGTTCTTGACGACGGCATTTGGTACACGCTCGATGAAACGGGCCGTACGCTGCTATCGCCTCAGAGGTTGAACCCCAACCGGTGACGGGTGTGCCTGTCTGACGAGCGCGCGAACGTCTTGAGGTGGGCAAATCCCTGTCGTTCCCAAAACGCGCGGCCTTTGGGGTTTTCGTCTAGCACAGCGATCAAAAGACGGGTCGCTCCTTGGATGCGGGCGGTGGCCTTGATGTGGTCGACCGTCTGGGTGCCCAGCCCGCCGCCGCGATGCGCCGCATCGAATATCATCAGTCCAATGTAGCAATCGGTAGGGTTAGGGAAACCGAACAGGTAACCCGCAACACCGACAAGCCTGCCATCAACCTTCACCCCCAAATGACGCGTGTTTTCAGGCGGCACCGTGGGCGGACGGTCGGTGAAGAAAGCCACAACCGTCGCGTTGGTCGGCGCATGTTCATGTTCCAACAGAACGTAATCCGCCGCCGCCTCAAACACCGAAAGGACGCGGGCGGCATCGGCGGGATATGTCAAAGGGACGATCTGCATGGGCCGAGGCTAGGGGCAGATGACGTCGGACGAAAGACCTTTACCGGTGGTGGCGCAGGTTCGCGTCCGCTAAGCATCCCCCATGGGCGTGAGTTTTGATACATTGGGCGAGATGCTGAACCACGGGTATGACACTGTCATCGACGTGCGCTCCCCTGCGGAATTTGCCGAAGACCATGTGCCTGGCGCAATCAACCTTCCCGCGCTGAGCAATTCAGAACGCGCCGAGGTTGGGACGATCTATGTCCAAGATGATCCCTTCAAAGCACGGAAAATTGGGGCCGCCCTTGTTGCACGCAATGTCGCCGCACATCTGCAAGGGCCGTTGGCCGACAAGGACGGCGGCTGGCGGCCCTTGGTCTATTGCTGGCGTGGCGGGCAACGGTCCGGGTCGTTCATATCTATCCTGCAACAAATCGGATGGCGTGCAGATGTGGTGACGGGCGGCTATCAGACGTTTCGCGGCTTGGTGCACGGTGTCGCCTATGTCAGGCCCACATCCCATCGGCTGATCCTGCTGGATGGCAACACCGGCACCGGCAAGACGGACATTCTGTTGCGGCTGGCCGACCTTGGTGTGCAGGTCATTGACCTTGAAGGTCTGGCCAACCATCGCGGGTCGCTTTTGGGCGAACAAGCCGGCGATCAACCTGCACAAAAAGCCTTTGAAACGCGGGTCGCTTGCGCCCTTGCGACCCTTGATCCCACACGCCCAACGGTGGTCGAGGCCGAAAGCAGCAAGATCGGTGACCGGATCATTCCGCCGACGCTTTGGGCCGCCATGAAATCCGCACCCCGCATCACGATTGACGCGCCATTGGCCGCACGCGCAGCCTATCTGGCCGACGCCTACCGCGACCTGGTCGAGGACCGCGCCACCTTTGCCGCGAAATTGGACATCCTGCGCAGGCACAGGGGCAAACGGGTCGATCACTGGCTCGACTTGTTGGCACAGGATGATGTGGAAGGGTTGGCCGCAGCCCTGATGGAGGATCATTATGATCCGTCCTACCGCGCCGCCCGCGCGCGCCATAATCCGCAGGTTCTGCACCGGTTCAAGGTCGCGGACCTGTCACAGGCGTCACGCCAAAAACTGGCTGCGGATGTTGCCGCTACTTTGGGTTAGGTAAACCTGACACCAGACCTCTCGGTGATCTCACCGATTATATAGAAGCCACTCTGTCCGGACAGTTTTTCGGCCATCTTAGACGGCACGGCGGCCAATAGCCCGCCCCCCGTTTGCGGATCAAACATCAGTGCCGCGCGTGCCGTGTCCGGTGCGGACACGCCAGCAACCGCCCTGTTGTCTGGATACAAGCTGGACCGGATGCCGTCCTTTGCCAGATCAAGGGCGCCTTGCATCACTGGCACGTCGTCCAACCGAACCTCAGCCCCGACACCCGAGGCCGCGCACATCCCTGCCAGATGACCGGCCAGACCGAAGCCCGTGACATCGGTCATGGCGTGGGCTGAATGCAACGCTGTGGCAGCGTCGCCTTGGGGGTGCTGCATGGCGTCAAGACAGGCCATAACATCGGCCCCACGAGCAAGGCGGCGCATTTCTGCGGCCATGATCGTGCCGGACCCGAGGGGCTTGGTCAGGATCAACGCATCGCCCGGCTTAGCCCCCGCAAGCGTGATCGGGTCCGTGTCGCATAGCCCTGTGATGCTAAGCCCGATGGTAAGGCCGTCGCCCAAGGTCGTGTGCCCGCCAACCAGCGCGGCACCCGCATCCCCCAATGTGCCTGCCACAGTCGAGGTGATTTCAGCGACCGTGCGGGCCTGCAATGCAGCGGTCATGCGCGGCAGGATCAAGGTGAGCGTTGCAGCCTGCGGCGCGGCCCCCATGGCCCAGATGTCGCCCAGCGCGTGCACCGCCGCAATGCGCGCCATGGTGACGGGGTCGTCTGTCACGGCGCTAAGATGATCCGTGGTGAGGACCTGACGCTGCCCCCCCACGGTCAGCAGGGCCGCATCATCGCCGGGCAGCGTGGTTACGTCCGTACGCGTGGTTGCGGGCAGCTGACCCAGCGCCGATTGCAACGCACCGCGCCCGACTTTGGCACCACAGCCGCCGCACAAGGGTGCGTTGCCCAGCGCCTCAGCCACGCCGGTGGCGGTGCGCAGGGGCAGGTCGGTTTCCATCTGCGGCAGATCGTCGAACTGGGTCATGAATTTGCGGTCGATCTGGTCCTTCCAACGCCACAGCAGTTTGCCGCGACGGGCCGTGCCCAGCTTTTCGGCCAGCGCGATTTTGCCGCCCAGTGAGATCAGTTTGAGGTAGTCTTTTTGCGGTCTGAACGCCTGCAGCGGCCTGTCTGACAGTCGGGCGCGCAGATTGTCATAGAGGTACGGGGCCTCTCTGACCGCGAACACGCCCGCCTTCGGCCGCGGGTCATGGCTCAGGTGGGCGCAGTCGCCCACGGCGAAGACATCAGGGTCCGAGGTTTGCAGGGTCGGACCAACGGTCAGGAACCCCGCGTGCAGGTCCAACCCGATGTCCGCGATCCAGTCGTGGGGCCGCGCACCAGCCGCCCCGGTGGTGAAGTCAGACGCGATAATGCGCCCATCGGCCAAACGCACGCCGTGGGCCAGCACTTCGGTCACATCAGCGTCCTCCACACAGGTCACGCCCAGGTCGGACAGCGCAGCCATCAGGCGGCTACGGGCGGGCGGGTTGAAGCCATCGAGGACGCGGCCACGGTCGATCAGCGACACCTCAGGTGCGCTGTCGCGCAGGGCGTGGGCCATGGCCATGGCAAGCTCCGCACCTGCAACACCACCGCCGATGACGGCAACCTTTGGCTGACCAGCCGTCGCGCGGAACGCATCCCACCGAGTCGCGAACATGCCGAGGGGTTTCGCGAGGATCCCATGGTCGGCAAAGCCGGGCAAGCGCGGCATTTCAGATGTGATGCCCACATCAATCGCGGCCACGTCGTAGGCCACGGGCGGGCGGTTCGGCACGGTGATCGTCTTAGCCGCAGGGTCCATCGCCACGGCCTTGCCGTTGATCAACCGCGCGCCTGCGAACCGCGCCAGTTTCACCAGATCAATGTCCAACTCATCCCGCGTATAGTGTCCAGCCACAAAGCCCGGCAACATCCCCGAATAGGGCGCAGTCGGCCCGGGATTGATGACCGTCAGGCGCACGCCGGGCAGCGGGTTTATCCCCCAAGATCGCAACACCAGCGCATGGGTGTGGCCGCCGCCGATCAAAACAAGGTCACGGGTGAAGGGGATCTGTTGTTTCATATGCCCCCAATAGCTGCTTGTGCGCGTCATGGCGATACATTCCAAATCACAGATGTGTCAGTCGTAGCCGGTCATTTCCAGATACCCGCGTCCAGTATGGCTACCGGTGATGGTCACCGGCCCCTCCCAATAAGGCACGGAGGTGTCCATCCATGCCTGTGGGTTGATCGCGGCCACAGTCACATCGACCCCACGATCAGGAAGGCGGACCTGCCAACGGGTCGGCACATCGCGCCCGCCCACGTCCGTGGTCTCCACCGGCTCCGCCTGAAACGCGCCGTCGGGATAGGGTGTTGCCTCACCTTCCGGCGTGATCCACGTGGCGGCGGTATAGTAGGTTCCGTCCGTTTGGCGCAGACGGAACCCCATCAGTTTGCCGTCACCCAGTGACAGGGAAAACCAATCCCAACCGGTCTGATCTTCGGACAAAGGTTGGGAGGACCATTCGCGGTCCAGCCATGCCTGCCCCGTCACGGCTACGTCGCCGGTGGGCAGGGTCAAGGTGCCTTCGATGTCGTAGAAGGGTTGCGAATAGTAATAGCTGGCCTGCCCTTCCGCGGATTTGATGGAATAGCCGTCGTCGCCGTGAAACACCAAGGGGCCTTGGGCCGTGAGGGCCATATCATAGGCGAAATCGGGACCGCTGGCGGTCATCGTAAGGGTGTCGAAATCGGGGCCGGCCAACTGCCAGTCGTCGATCCATGCCTCGAACGGATCAGGCGTCACACCCGCCTGCCCAATGCCGCCGCGCGACAGGCGTTCGGTGACAAAATGTGCATCGGGCGTGGTCACGGCGGCATGGCCCATCCAGAGTTGCGGTGACGACCAGCCGTCGCCCTGCCCCGGCGCTAACGCTGTGCGAAAGAGCGTCCATTGCAGGCCATACTCCGTGCCGTCGGTATCCTCTAGGTTTGCCGTCAGATACCACCATTCGATGCGGTAATCGGGGTGCGGGCCGTGGTCTGCGGGGAAATCGAAGATCGCCGGGCGCTCAGGCGTGGCGAAATCCTCCGTCGCGGTGCCAAGGCCTGCGAAGCCCTGGGCGGACAGGACGGTGGGAATCATGAGAAGGAGGGCCAGTGCTTTAACGTTCATTGGAGAATACCTTGAGCAGATCGGCAGGCCGTGTGCGGGCCAGTTTGCGGGCAGGCCAGAGGGCCGCCAAAACAGCGGCGAGCACGGCAAAGACCGCAAGCCGCGCGTAGTCCCATGGGAAGAGGAACATCGGCAGACGCCAGCCAAACGCCTCAACATTCACGACGGCCAGCAATGTCCATGCCAGCGCCAGACCCAGCGGCAGGGCCAGCGCCGCCGTAAGCAAGGCCAGCAACACCGCACGCAGGATTTCCACCCGCCCCAGCCGCGCGCGCGTCAACCCCTGCGCCCAGACGGGCGCCAGCTGCGGCAGGCGCATGGTGGCGAGGGTCAGGAGGCTCATGAGGATGGCAAACCCCGCCACGGCGAGGGTGAGGACATTGAGGGCGCCAGTGACGGTAAATGTCCGATCGAAGACCTCCAACGAAAACGCCTTGATGCCCGCTTGGTTGATCATGTTCGCCTCGGCCAGCCCGAAGTCATCACGCAGGGCGATGGACAGTGGCGTGACCTCGGCGGGGTCCATGCGGACGCCGAAGCGGAGGGGGATGATATCGGGGAACAATGCCTCAAACGTGGCTTCGGTGATCAGGGCCTGCCCGATGGGATTGCCGTAATCGCCGTATATGCCCAGCACCTCAAACGCGGTGCCGCCGATGGTGACGGTGTCGCCAATGGCGATGTCGGCACGACGGGCGAGCTGTTCGTTGATCGCTGTGCCCTCCCCCGTCTCAATCCGCGCCCAGGCGTCAGGGGCGGATTGCAGAAACAGCCAATTGTCGCGGTAGGTGGCATGGGGGGTGGGGCCGAAAACCTCGGACGGGATGTCGCGGATGTCTTGGCTGGCCGATTGGATGGGCAGGATTTTGTCTACGCGGGGGGCAAGGTATTCGCGCAAGGCAGCGGCCTGTTCCGCGTCGTCGGCGTAGACATAGAATTCGGACGCCAGCCGTTGATCCAGAAACCCGGTGAATGTCAGACGGAACGAACTGACCATCGTGGACACGCCCACATTCGCCGCCATAGCCAGCAGCAGCGCCATCAGCGCCAGCGACAGACCAGGCAGCTGTTGGCGGGTGTCAGCCCAGAACCATTCCGCCATGACCGTGCGCGCGCGGGACGCCCCCAATGCCAGCACGCGGTCAAGGACAAGGGGCAACGCCAAAGCCGCGCCAATTAGCAATGCGGCGAGCATGCCGAAGCCCGCGACCAGCCCGTCAGCAACCCACGCGAGAAGCGCGGCAAGTACCAGCAACGTCACCGCCGCCACCGCCTGCCAGATGCGCCCGCGTCCGGCCTGCATGGCCCAAGCACGCGGTCGTGCCGAGGCCAGCAGCGGCATCCGCGCCAATTTCCAAAGCGATGCGGAGGCCGCAAGACCCGTGCCGCCCACAGCAATCGCCAGCCCCGACAGCCACCATTCCGGCCGCAGTTGCAACGTGCCCGACACTGATGCGCCATAAAGGCCAGAGAGCGTGGCCGCCACATCCGGCAGCAACGCGGCGGCGACGATATAGCCGAGCCCAACTCCGATGGCCCCGGCGATGACCGACAGCACCAGCAATTCAACTGCGATCAGGGCCACCAGACGGCGCAGGGGAAAGCCCAGAGCGCGCAGGGTCCGGATCACAGGACGGCGTTGTTCGAACGCCAGCCCAATGGCGCCTTGGACGATGAAAATACCCACGGCAAAGGACAGCAACCCGAAGGCGGTGAGGTTCAGGTGAAAACTGTCCGTCAACCGCGCCACATCGGATCCGGCCTGTGGTGGACGCAATGTCAGGTCGGGGGCGATGTCTGTCAGGGGCGGCTGGGTGACGGGCTGGATCGGGGCAACGATCAGGCGGCTGAGCTGTCCGTCAAGGCCCAGCAGACGTTGCGCCGTGCCCACGTCCGTCAGGATCACACCGGGGGCGACATCAGGGGCTGTGCGGGTCATGACATCGACGGGCGGCAGACGGTCAAGCGTGTCTTGGGTCGCAAAAAGCACGCCGTTCAACATGACCTCAACCGTCAGGTCCCCATCGCTGAGGTCCACGGGGCCAAGTCCGCCAGGGGCGGTTAACACGTCGAGACCAATGAGGCGAATGCCCTCCAGACGGCCTTCGGCTACGGGGCTGACCTGCCATCCGGCGCGACGCAGGGCCACATATCTGGCTTGATCAATACTGCCGCTGGGGTGGGTGATCTGCGCGAACTGGCCTTCGCCCAACGTCTCCGCCGCCGCATCATAGGAGGCGCGGGCTTCGGCATTCACGGCCTGCACGCCGGACCACAGGGCCGTCGCCAAGGACAGCCCCACAATCAGCGTGAACAGCTGCATCGGGTTGCGCCGCCAATGCGACAGCAGCGCCAAAAGGCCCGTACGGGTCATGCGACCTGCCCTGCGCGCAGGTGCAAACGGCGCCCCATGCGCCCGGCCAGACGGTCGGAATGGGTGACGACCAGCAGCGCCGCATTGGTCTCGGCCACCAGATCCAGCATCAGGGACATAACAGTTTCGGCCGTCGCCTCATCCAGATTGCCAGTGGGTTCGTCGGCCAGCACCAGTTTCGGCTTGGCGGCCAAAGTGCGTGCAATGGCGACCCGTTGTTGTTGGCCGCCAGACAGCTGTTCGGGGTATTTGGACAGTTGCGCGGTCAGGCCCATGCGGTCTGCCAAACGATCGTTCCATCCCCGATCCTCGCGTCCTGCCAAACGCGCCTGAAATGCGATGTTAGACGCCACGGTGAGAGACGGGATCAGGTTGAACTGCTGAAAAATCACGCCAACGCTGTCGCGCCTTACGGCGGCACGCCCCGCGTCATCAAGGGTTCCGATGTCCGTCCCGTCGATCCGGACCGATCCGCCATCTGGTTGATCCAGCCCGCCCACCAAATGCAAAAGCGTGCTTTTGCCGCTGCCCGATTCTCCGGTCAGGGCAAGCGTTTCACCTGCATCCATCGACATGCTGATTCCGTTCAACACGGCAATGTCGCCATCCGGGCCGGGGTAGGTTTTCGTCAGATCGGTGACGGTGAGAAGCATGGCGTTTTCCGATTTTTGTGGTCTCCCTTTCTATCTAGCGGTGCGCACGAATAAAAAAGCCCCCTGCACGCGGTGTTTCGCCGCGACGTCAGACTTGGGAGCGGGCGCCCTGCCGCGTTAGGGTTTCGGATAGGCAAACAGGAGACCCAATGTCCGATATCGTCATTCTATCCGGAGCCCGCACCGCAATTGGAACATTCGGGGGGTCCTTGGCCGGGATCGCACCGATTGATTTGGGCACCGCCGTCAGCGCAGCCGCCTTGGACCGCAGCGGCGTCGCCCCGGACAAGATCGGCCATGTGACGTTCGGCCATGTGATCAACACCGAACCGCGCGACATGTACCTAAGCCGCGTGGCCGCCATGAATGCGGGCATTCCAGACAGCGTTCCTGCGATGAATGTGAACCGGTTGTGCGGGTCAGGGGTGCAGGCCATTATCTCCGTTGTTCAGTCACTGATGCTTGGGGATGCGGAGTTCGGCCTTGCCGGCGGGGCCGAAAACATGAGCCGGTCTCCGTTCATTTTGCCCGATGCCCGTTGGGGCGCAAAGATGGGCGATGTCGGCGCCAAAGACATGATGCTGGGCGCGCTGAACTGCCCCTTTGGCACCGGACATATGGGTGTCACCGCCGAAAACGTGGCCGCTGAACATGACGTGACCCGTGAGGCGCAGGATGCCTTTGCCGTAACATCACAAGACCGCGCTGCCGCCGCGATTGAGGCGGGGTATTTCGACGATCAGATCGCCCCGATCATGGTAAAGAAACGGCGTGAGATGGTGGAATTCAAGGTGGACGAACACCCCAAGGCGACAACGGCGGAAACCCTCGCGGGATTGCGGCCGGTGTTCCAAAAAGACGGCACCGTCACAGCGGGCAACGCGTCGGGGATCAATGACGGGGCGGCGGCGATTGTGCTGGCGCGCGCGGACGCGGCGGACGCGGCAGGGCTCACGCCAAAGTTTCGCGTTCTGGGTTATGCCCACGCCGGCGTCCGGCCTGAGGTTATGGGGATCGGGCCGGTGCCAGCAGTCCAAAACCTGCTCGCTAAAACAGGGCTGTCGGTTGACGATTTCGATGTGATCGAAAGCAACGAAGCCTTTGCCGCTCAGGCGCTGGCCGTCAACGCGGAACTGGGGTTGGACCCAGACCGCGTGAACCCCAACGGCGGTGCGATTGCATTGGGCCATCCGGTGGGTGCCACAGGTGCGATCATCACCGTCAAGGCAATGTATGAATTGGAACGCATTGGCGGCAGTCGCGCGCTGATCACCATGTGT
Source organism: Pseudooctadecabacter sp. (assembly GCF_965657175.1). Taxonomy (GTDB): domain Bacteria; phylum Pseudomonadota; class Alphaproteobacteria; order Rhodobacterales; family Rhodobacteraceae; genus Octadecabacter. The sequence continues at coordinate 155,017 of NZ_CBFHNH010000001.1, forward strand.
ATCGGCGGCGGACAGGGAATCGCGCTGGCAATCGAACGGATTTAGCCGTTCGCGGCGTCTGGGTAGTCGCGGATAAAGGTCAGCTTTTTGGTACCTTCGCTCAGCTCTGGGGCGAAGGCGTAGCCGCCCGTGTTAAAGTCGTGCAAATCGCTGAGCTGAGTGACCTGATTTTCAACGATGTAGCGCGCCATCGCGCCACGTGCGCGTTTGGCGAAGAAGCTGACGATGCGGGGTTTGTCGTCTTTGACTTCCATGAAGACGGGCGTGATGACCTGTAGCTTCAGCGCCTTGGTGTCCGCCGCTCCGAAGTATTCTTGCGATGCGCAGTTCACCAGAAATTCCGTCTGCCGCTCTTTGCCCAAGGTGTTGAGCGCCTTGGCAAGCGTGTCGCCCCAGTAGTCATAAAGAGACGTGCCGCGACGGGTTTTCAGCTTGCTCCCCATTTCCAACCGGTAGGGTTGGATCGCATCTAGAGGGCGCAGCAAACCGTACAAACCGCTGAGGATGCGCAAGTGATGTTGCGCATAGTTCAGGTCTTCGTCGGATAGGGTTTTCGCCTCAAGCCCCTGGTAGGTATCACCATTGAACGCAAAGGCCGCCGGTTTAGTGATCTCATCCGATGGGTCGTCCTGAAACGCCTTGAACCGATCGCGGTTCAGACGGGCGAGGTCATCGGAAATCGACATCAGGTCCTTCAATGCGCCCAACGTCAAATTGCGAGAGGTCTTCGCCAGTCGCACCGCGTCTGCCTGAAAATCAGGTTGGGTCGCGGCAACATCCACGGGGTCCCAATCGAGGGATTTGGCAGGCGAAATGACAGTCAGCATGGGCGATCCTGTGGGGTTTTACGGTCAGTCAACTGGGTCTGACATAGGCGCAGATCACAGGAAGTAAATGCCCGTTTGCGGCGGAGAGCCCTGCCGGACAGGACGGGACCTTTAAGCGTGCAGGATATCCATAAACGCAGGCCCAAAGCGTTCGGCGTATTTGGGGCCAATCAACCGTTCAAGTGCTGCCGTATCGCGGGGTTTTTGGCTGGCGACCTTGGCCAATTGGGATGCGGTGCACGACAGCGGTTTGTCGGTGCCGTCTGGTCCGCGGGTCAGATCGGCCTGTGCCTCAAGCAGTTGGTCATAAAGCGTACCTTCGTTGCGACCAGCAAGTTTTTGGCGCGCGGGGTGCTGGGCTTCGGCCTCCCCGTTGATGACCTCAAGAAATGCTGCACCATATTTGTCGAGCTTTTTGGCCCCCACCCCACCGATGCGCGCCATATCATCAAGGGTTCGTGGACGGGTTTCGGCCATTTCGATCAACGTGCGGTCGTTGAAAATGATGTAGGCTGGGCCGCCCGCCTGTTCCGCAAAGAAACGACGTTTCGCCTTGAGTGCGGAGAGAAGCGGTGCGTCTTCTTCGCTGACCATTTGTTTGACCTTGGGTCCGGATTTTGCGGCCTTGATGGTATCACGGCGCAGTTGGATCGTGGCCTCCCCCCGCAGGATGGGGCGGGCGTGGTTGGTCATGCGCAGCGCACCGTGGCGTTCGGCATCGGGCCGCATAAGGTCGTGCCCCATCATCTGCCGGAAAATCGCCTGCCATTGAACGCGGGAGTATTCGCGGCCCACACCGAAGGTGGGCAGTTGATCGTGGTTCCACTGACGGACTTTGTCGTTGAGGTTGCCCAACACGATGTCGATAAGGTGCCCCGCCCCAAAACGTTCGTCGGTGCGCAGCGCCGCAGAGAGGGCCATGCGGACGGGTTGGGTGCCATCGAACACGTCGGCGGGTTTGTCGCACAGATCACAGTGTCCACATTTTTCGGGTGTCTCGCCAAAATAGGACAACAGGTTTTGACGGCGGCAAACGAGCGCCTCGGCCAGACCCAGAAGCGCGTTGAGGCGGCCATGGTCGGCGGCACGGCGTTCGGGTGGGGCGAGGCCCTCGTCGATTTGCTGGCGGCGGTAGCGGATGTCGTCGGGGCCAAAAAGGGTCAGGGTTTCGGCCGGTGCGCCATCGCGGCCCGCACGACCGATTTCTTGATAGTAGGACTCAATGGATTTGGGCAGGTCAGCGTGGGCGACCCAGCGGATGTCGGGTTTGTCGATACCCATGCCAAAGGCCACCGTGGCGCAAACGATCAACCCGTCTTCCTGCTGGAACCGGCGTTCAACTGCGCGACGGTCGTCGGGGTCCATGCCGCCGTGGTAGTGGCAGGTGGAATGGCCTGCGTCTGACAGCGCCTTGGCCAATGTTTCGGTTTTGGCACGGGTGCCGCAATAGACGATGCCGGCCTGATCACGACGGGATTTGGCAAAGTTCAAAATCTGCGCGCGTGGGCCGTCTTTGGCGGCGAAGGCCAGATGGATGTTGGGGCGGTCAAACCCATGCAGGAAGATTTCGGGGGCCTGCCCGTCGAACAGCTTCTGCACGATCTCGGCGCGGGTTTCTTCATCCGCCGTCGCCGTGAAGGCGGCAAGCGGCACGTCAAGATTGCGGCGCAAATCACCGATGCGCAGGTAGTCAGGGCGGAAATCGTGGCCCCACTGAGACACACAATGCGCCTCATCCACTGCGATCAACCCGACGCCAATTTGCCGCAGCATATGTTGCGCGCCGTTGGACGCCAGCCGTTCAGGCGCAAGGTAAAGGAGTTTGCAGGTGCCCGCGCGCAGGGCGGCATGGGCGGCGTCTGTTTCGTCCTCGGTGTTGCCGGAGGTCAGGGCATGGGCCTCAACCCCGTTTTCCCGCAGGAAGCGGACCTGATCGCGCATCAAAGCGATCAGCGGCGAAATCACAATGGTCACCCCATCGCGCACCAAAGCAGGCAATTGAAAACACAGCGATTTGCCCCCGCCGGTCGGCATGATCGCAAGGGTGTTCTTGCCGTCAGTGACGGCCTGAACAATGTCTTGCTGGCCCGGACGGAACCCGTCAAAGCCGAAAACGTCGCGAAGAAGCGTGGCAGCGCTCATGCCCGGACCTTGCCTGTGATGTTGTTAAATGCTCGTTAACATCGAAAGAATCACAGGCTGGGGTCCGGCGCAAGTCAGGTGAAGGCCGCGTAGTTGTTAATGAGGATGATGCGCAGGGCCGAAATGCCCAAAAGGGCAACGATGGGCGACAAATCAAGCCCGCCCATTTGCGGCAAAATCCGGCGGATCGGGCCATAGATCGGTTCTAACAGGCGGCTCAGCCCGTACCAGATTTGTCCCACCAGTTGCTGGCGGACGTTCAGGACCTGAAACTGGATCAGCCACGACATGATGAAATGCGCGATGATAATGTAGTAGACGAGGTCGAGGACCATCATCAGGATCTGGAAAATCGATTGCATGGGCGAAGTCCTTTTGGCGTTTTCCAGCAGGTAAGCACGGATGGCTTAAAGGGCAATGACTTTCCGCAGCGTTATGGGTTGACGCGAACGTCAGCTGCCGCACCTTAGCGGCATGTATCCTTTTTTACGCCTTGGCTGGACTTTGTTTGCATCGCGCCGGTTGCCCCCGATGGACCCAATGGACATGCACGTATCCCAACATTGGGCACGGCCCAGTGATTGCGACATTTTCCTTGAGATGAACAACGGCCGGATTTTGACCCTATATGAATTCGGGCGCTTTCAGGCGTCGGTCCGGATGGGGCTTTGGGCGCTGTTGAAAAAGCGCAAATGGGGCTTCGCTGTCGCGGGCACATCCATTCGCTATCGCAAGCGGATCACGCCATTTGAACGCTATGAAATGCGCACCAAAATCGCGACCTGGGATGACCGGTTTGTCTATATCGAACAGGGCATGTTCAAGCGGTCTGGCGAATGCGCGAGCCATGTTTTGTTTCGCACAGCCGTGGTCAAAGGCGGGCGCGCGGTGCCTACAGCTGAGGTGATCGAGGCACTGGGGATCACCACGCCGCGACCGGATCCTGCCCCTTGGGTGAAAAACTGGATCGACGCAGAGGCCACGCGCAACTGGCCACCGGAGCTGTAGCCCCATTTTTCGTTGCCACAGCGCGGCTTTCCCTGTCTTAATCCTTGCCAATAAGGGAGCAGGGATATGGCAACGGTTTCTAAGAAACGGATTTGGGGTTGGATGGCGTTCGATTGGGCGTCGCAACCGTTTTACACATTGGGTCTGACATTTATTTTCGGACCCTATTTTGCTGCGGTCGCGGCGGAGTATTTCCTGAATTCCGGCATGGAAAGCGGCGCCGCCAAGGCGCAAGCGCAGGCAATGTGGTCCGGTGGGCAGACGGTTGCTGGCCTGTTTATTGCGTTCACCGCGCCGTTCATTGGGGCCTTTGCCGACAATTCAGGGCGCAAGATCCCTTGGATCGCGCTTTTCTCGGTTCTGTATGTCTTGGCCACTGCATCTTTGTGGATATTGCAGCCGGATGGGACCAACCTGTTTTTGGTGCTGATCCTGTTTTACGTGGGCTTTGTTGCTGCCGAAAGCGCGCTGAATTTCATCAATGCGATCCTGCCCAGCCTTGGGACCAAGGATGAGGTCGGGCGTATATCGGGGTCCGGTGCGGCCTTTGGCTATTGGGGCGGCGTGGTATCGCTGGCCATCATGCTGTTGCTGTTCGTCGAGCAAGACAATGGGCGCACGATCTTTGTGGGGCTGGAACCGGCCTTGGGCCTGAACCCGGACGAGAAAGAAGGCACGCGTTTTGTGGGGCCCTTTATCGCCTTGTGGTTCATGGTGTCTATGGTCCCGTTTTTCTTGTGGGTGCGGGATGATCCGCACGCAGGCGGCAAACGGACAGACATCAAAGCAGTGGCGGGTGATTTGTGGGCCACGTTGAAATCTGTGGCCCAACGCAAGAGCCTGTTGAATTTCCTTGTCGGGTCGATGTTCTACCGGGACGCATTGAATGCCTTGTATGCGTTTGGCGGGGTGTATGCAGCACTGGTGCTGGAGTGGTCGGTCACACAGATCGGCGTCTTTGGCGTCGTGGCCGCGATTGCGGCGGCGGTGACCACGTGGATCGCCGGTTTAGCGGACAAACGGTTCGGGCCAAAGCCCGTGATCCGCGTCGCCGTCTGGTGCCTGATTTTGGTGTCTGTGACGATCATCTTCATGTCCCGCGAACAATTATTCTGGGTGGCACTGCCCATCGGATCAACCGTGCCGGACACCGTGTTTTATGTCTGCGGGGCCGTGATCGGGGGCGCCGGCGGGGCCGTCTATTCGGCCAGCCGGTCGATGATGGTGCGCCACACACACCCTGACCGCCCGGCGGAAGCGTTTGGGCTCTTCGCACTATCCGGCAAGGCCACGGCATTTCTGGCACCCGCAGGGATCACCTTGTTCACGTGGCTGACGGGCAGTCCGCAACTGGGCTTCCTGCCGGTGATCTTTCTATTCCTTCTTGGGTTGGTCTTGCTATGGTGGGTTAAACCACAAGGAGATGCAGACGAATGGGCAGTTTCTTAAAAACGAGCATCCTGATTGCGGCTTTGGCTGTGACGGGGGCGTGTCGCAACAATGATGTGACGCGCAACGTAGACGACGGGCGTTCTGCGGCGACCGTGCCGACGCAGAACGCGGGCGACAACCGCGTCGCAAAGGAGGTCTTCGGCTATCTGCCTGTGGCGTCCAATCAGCGGTCCGAGGCCATTGGCGGCTATGCCCGCGGCTGTCAGGCCGGTGCCGTGCAACTGCCCGAAACAGGCCCCACGTGGCAGGCCATGCGCCTGTCGCGTAACCGCAACTGGGCGCAGCCTGTGACAGTGGATTACGTCCAAGACCTCAGCCGTTTTGCAGCGCGCCTGCCCGGATGGGAGGGCCTCTATGTCGGAGACATGAGCCAGCCCCGCGGCGGGCCGATGTTGACGGGGCACACATCGCACCAATCCGGCCTCGATATGGATATTTGGATGTTGCAGCCCGACCGGTTGAACCTGTCGCGTCAGGAACGCGAAGATCTGTCGTCTATTTCGATGCGCCGCGAACGTGGCGCGTTCACGAATTCCCGCTGGACCGAAGAACACATGCGGCTGCTGCGCGAAGCAGCGAGTGATCCGCGCACAGCGCGTATTTTCGTCTTTCCCGGCGCAAAAGTGGCCATGTGCAACTGGGAAACCGGGGATCGGTCATGGCTGAACAAGATCCGCCCATGGTGGGGGCATTACTATCATTTCCACGTGCGTCTGAACTGCCCTGCCGGTGACCGCGCCTGTGAGGATCAGGCCCCGCCCCCGCCCGGTGACGGCTGCGCCGATGCGCAAGGTTGGGTGGACCGGATTTTGAACCCACCCCCACCGGACCCCAACGCAACACCCTCGCCAGGCCGTGGCCCGCTGACAATGGCGCGCCTACCGGCGCAATGCCTGAGCGTCGCCAACAGCAATTGAGATTAACCGTTTGACAAGGCACGCCGCGACCGGATACGTCGCGGCGTCTCGCGTGGTGCGGGGCCAAGTGTCCGACTACCTTGTCAAAACGGATTATTGATATGAACAGACTTCTTCCTGGCGTGATCGCCATGGCCGCCGTCGTTGTGGCGTCCAACATCCTTGTGCAGTTTTTGATTCTTGATGGATTGCTCACATGGGGTGCTTTTACCTATCCACTCGCATTTCTGGTGACCGATGTGATGAACCGCGTCTATGGCGCGGGGCCTGCACGGCGCGTTGTGTTGATCGGCTTTGTGGTGGGCATCATCTGTTCGCTGATTGGCAGCCAGATCATGATCCAAGGCGACGGGTTTGAATTCCCTGCGGTCGCGCTGCGTGTGGCCATCGGGTCTGCGACAGCGTTCCTTGTGGCGCAGTTGATTGACGTGGCGATTTTCCAACGGTTGCGGGACGGTGCGTGGTGGCGTGCGCCGCTGGCGTCCACACTGATCGGATCAACCATCGACACAGCACTGTTTTTCACCATCGCGTTTTCGGCCAGCCTGTCCTTCGGGGCCGCCGCCGACGGTGAAATCAGCTGGGCGTGGGATGTCGTGCCTTTCTTGCTGACAGGACCGGAGGCCCCGTTGTGGGTGACTTTGGCCGTGGCGGACTGGGGTGTGAAGATTGCTATCGCTTTGATCGCACTGATCCCGTTCCGCCTGATCGTTGGGCGGATGCAACAAACCGCATAGATGTCGTCATTTTTCTTTTGGTGATCCCCAGAAGTTGTGTTTTTCTAGTCATAGGCGAAACAACGAAAGGAGGTGATCCAGTGTCGAGAAAGCATTTGGAGAGAGGTGTCGGGACAACTGTGGAGGTGCGTGTCTAGGGCAGCCCTTGGGCATGTAAATCCACAGGTGGCGCGCTGATGACAGCCGGTCCTAACCGACCCCACCTCCGTAACTTTCGGAAGGCCGCGCATCGCTAGCGCGGCCTTCTTCTTTGGCGGATGGAGTGGTAACAGGGGCTCTGCCCCTCGGCCTTGCGGCCTCACCCCGGAGTTTTTGGATCAGAAGAATATGGGACTGCGCATCAACGAACAGATCACGATTGAAGACTGGGAGCTGACGGAGCAGTTCGTGCGGGCGAGCGGCCCGGGTGGGCAGAATGTGAACAAAGTCGCCACGGCGGTAGAATTGCGGTTTGAAGCTGCACGTTCACCCAATTTGACGGGTCCGGTGAAGGCGCGACTAAAGCGGCTGGCCGGGCGGCGCTGGACTGCGGACGGGGCCTTGGTGCTGTTTGTGCAAGATACACGGTCACAAGCCCGCAACAGGGAACTGGCGCGAGACCGGTTGGCAGACCTGATAGGCGCGGCTTTGGTTGCACCCAAACGACGGGTGAAAACACGCGTGTCGGCCAACCAGAAACGCAAGCGGGTCGAGGCGAAGAAGAAGCGGGGGGAGGTGAAGGCTCTTCGCAAAGGGCCCGACATTTAGGGGAACATCTATCGGGATGCGACGTTTATCACCGTAGCCCAGGTGGAGACCCAAGATGACCGATCAAACATCAGCCAATAGCGGACCGAAGACGCGAAGTAAGTTCTATGCGATTATCCCTTTGGGTTTCGTCGCCCTCGTCGCTCTTTTAATATTGGGCGGTTGGGCGGTCGAAGAGGCCCCCGCAGAAAACGCAGTCGTTGATTTCGTCGAAGGCGCCGAAGCCGACGTTAACTGAGGTTTGGGTTAAACCACGACCTCGACCTTTTCCTGCTCTCCCACGCCAAACACGCGTTTGTATCGTTCGACTTCTTCAGCCGTACCCATGGCCTTGTTGGGATTGTCGCTAAGTTTGACTGTGGGCTTTCCGTTGGCCGATATTGCTTTGCACACCAGACTGAACGGCGCCAGCGTGTCGCCTGCAGTCAGACCTTTGAAATCGTTGGTCAGCATCGTCCCCCACCCAAAGGACACGCGCGTCCGGCCTTGGAATTGCTGGTGGAGGGCTACGATTTTGTCGGCGTCCAGCCCGTCAGAGAAAATAACGAGCTTTTCACGCGGGTCCTCGCCCCGACTTTTCCACCAGTTGATCGCCCGTTCGGCGGCGGTGGCAGGATCGCCGCTGTCGACGCGGATGCCTGTCCACCCCGCCAGCCAGTCGGGCGCGTTGTCAAGAAACCCTTGCGTGCCGTAAGTGTCGGGCAGAATAATCCGCAAATTACCGTCGTGTTCTTCGTGCCAGTCTTGCAGGACGTCGTAGGGGGCGCGGGCCAGCGCTGCGTCTGTTTCCGCTAGGGCGCTATAGACCATGGGGAGTTCGTGAGCGTTTGTGCCGATCGCCTCAAGATCGCGGTTTTTGGCAATGAGGCAATTGGACGTGCCGAGAAACGCGTCGCCCAGACCTTCTTGCATCGCCTGCACGCACCAGTCCTGCCACAAAAACGAATGGCGGCGGCGGGTGCCGAAATCGGCAACGCGCAAGCCGTCGAGCGGTTGGAGTTTTTCAATCTTTTCCCACAATTTGGTCATCGCGCGGGCGTAGAGGACTTGCAGTTCAAACCGACCCATGGCGCCAAGGACGGCGCGGCCCCGCAGTTCCATCAAGATTGCAAGGGCAGGGATTTCCCAAAGCATCACTTCGGGCCATGATCCTTCAAACGTCAGTTCATATTGTCCGTCGCGTTTTTCCAGATGGTAGGGCGGCAGGCGCAGGTTTTCGAACCAGTCCATAAATTCAGGGGAAAACATCTGACGTTTGCCATAAAAGGTGTTGCCGCGCATCCAAGTGCTTTCGCCACGGGTCAGCGACAGGGAGCGAACATGGTCCAGCTGTTCGCGCAGTTCTCCTTCATCAACAAGATCGGCCAGACGAATGGATTTCGTGCGATTGATCAGCGAGAACGTCACCTGCGTGTCGGGCTTGTTGCGGAACACCGACTGACACATCAGCAGTTTGTAAAAATCCGTATCGATCAGGGACCGGACGATCGGATCGATCTTCCAGCGGTGATTCCAGACGCGGGTTGCGATGTCGACCATGATGTGTGTCCCTTATGACTGGCGCTGTTAGAGCAAATCCCACCGGTCCGGCGCAAGGGTTAGCTGGCGGCTTTCATGACGATCAGACCGGAAACGCGCAAAGTGGTGGCGAAGACAGCATGGATCGCAGGCGGTTTGGGCCTGAGTCGAGACGCGACAGTTTGATCTTGCCCAGGGGGCCGCGCCCACGGCAGTGTTTGTGAAGGTGTGATGAAAGGATCGGGGCAATGGCTGAGGATGCAGTATGAAGATGGCGCGGATGCTGACTGCAGTTGAGGCCCACGCCGAAGGCGAAGGAGGGCGGGTCATCACCGGTGGGATGCCACTGCTGAAAGGCAATTCAGTGTTTGAAAAAATGCGCTATTTGGAAGCGCATCATGACGACATCCGCCTTTTGATGCTGCGTGAGCCGCGCGGGAATCCGGCACTGTGTTGCAATGCGATTGTGCCGCCGTGTGATCCGACGGCAGACGCGGGGTTCATCGTGATGGAGCAAACCGAATATGCGCCCATGTCCGGATCGAATGCCATTTGCGTGACGACGGTCCTTTTGGAAACGGGCATCGTACCTATGGTAGAACCTGAAACCGTTTTGCGGCTGGAGGCCCCGGCCGGGGTGATCGAGGTGCGGGCCACCTGTCGAAACGGCAAGGTCGAAAGGGTCGAATTCGAAAACGTGCCTGCTTTTGTCGCCCATCTTGATGTTCCGCTTGATGTCCCCGGATTTGGCACAGTGGAGGTCAGCATTGCTTGGGGTGGCATGTGGTTCGTCATCGCCGAGGCGCGTGCGTTTGGCATTGATCCCGTGGCCGAAAATGGCGGGGCCTGCGTGCGCGCGATCGAGGCTATGCGCCATGCCGCGGTTGAGCAGTACCCTGTCAGCCACCCCGACAACCACGATCTTAGGGGCCCAACGATTGGTCAGATCGTGGCGCCACCGATTGACGAAGGCACCCATGGGCGGGGCGCGATTTCCGTATCGTCAGGGCCGTTTGATCCTTCGCGGCCTGAGGCATTGTCCGGCGCTTTGGATCGGTCGCCTTGTGGCACGGGCACCTGTGCCAAGATGGCGGTTTTGCATGCGCGGGGGGAGCTGGCTGTGGGGCAGGATTATGTGAATGCCTCCCCCATTGGGACGCGGTTCACCGGACGTATCGAACGGGTCACACGGGTGGGCGACTATGATGCAATTGTTCCCAGTCTTTCGGGGCGCGGCTGGATCGCAGGGGTTTCGCAATGGATGCTGGACCCCAGCGATCCGTTTCCACAGGGGTTCACCATTGGCGATATCTGGGGGTGACGCCCTAATTCATTCGCGCGGTCGGCTGGTCCATCGGCGACCCGACCAGAGACCTTAGCAAACCATCATCCAACCGCTCTTTAAACGCCACACCCGCCTTGGATTCCGTGGCCCAGCGCACAACGGCATCCACGCTTTTGCTTTTGAAGTTGAGCGTCACCTTTTCACCCACGCGCAAAGGTTTGTCACCCACGACACCGGCCCCCGATTTGCTGACATTTTCGAGGACGAAATGCCGCCCGAATCCGCGCGCGGCGAGGATGATAGGGGAATGGGTTGGCAATCTGGGTTCACGCGGAATCATCGAAATCTCCTCTCAGTTTGCAACCGGTGTAGGGACGACGTCTTAAAATCTGGTAATCAGACGAGGGTGACGCCGACCTCCTGCATGCCGGTTTTGGCTGCTTCAAGGGAGTTGTCAAAATCGATTGCGCGGCACAGGTCCATGCGAACAGTTGCGGTGAAGCCCAGTTTGGCCGCGTCCACCGCAGAGTAATTGACGCAAAAATCTGTCGCGAGGCCCACGAACGTCAGATCGGTTATGCCACGGGTCCGCAGATATCCTTCAAGGCCCGTGGGCGTCTGATGGTCGTTTTCAAAGAACGCCGAGTAGCTGTCGATGGCGGGGTTGTAGCCCTTACGAACAATCAGATCTGCGCGGGTGGTGTTCAGGTCTTCGTGAAATTCCGCACCTTTGCTGCCCTGCACACAGTGATCTGGCCACAGAACCTGCGGTCCATAGGGCATTTGGATCAGCGTCATCGGATCGGCATCATGGCTGGTCGCGAAGGAACTATGGCCAGCGGGGTGCCAGTCTTGCGTCAGGATGACGGCGTCAAAATCATCCATCAGTGCGTTGATGGGCGCCACGATCTGATCGCCCTCGGCTACGGCCAGCGCGCCGCCGGGGCAAAAATCGTTTTGGACATCGATGACAATGAGGGCGTGCATGGGAAGGCTCCGTCTGGGGTAGGTTGCGTGCATCCTACGGGTTGAGAGGTCGGGCGCAACGGCGTAAAGGGGGCGCCATGTATACAGTTGCAGCGCTTTATCACTTTACGCGGTTTGATGACCCGGCGGCCCTCAAGGGTCCGTTGGCGGCGGTCTGTTGTGGCAATGGGGTCATGGGCACCCTTTTGCTGGCACGGGAGGGGATCAATGGCACCATCGCCGGATCGCGTGAGGGTATCGATGCGGCCTTGGCCCACATCCGCGCCCTGCCCGGCTGCGCCGATCTGGAGTGGAAGGAAAGCAAGGCGAGCGTACCGCCCTTCAACCGAATGAAAGTCCGCCTAAAGCGCGAGATCGTGACCATGGGTCAGCCGGATGTAGACCCCACAGCCGCCGTGGGCCGCTACGTAGCACCCGAGGACTGGAACGCATTAATCGCCGCCCCCGATGTGGCTGTCATCGACACGCGCAACGACTACGAGGTGGCGATTGGCACCTTTGACGGGGCCATCGACCCGCAAACCAAAAGCTTCGGCGAATTTCCCGCATGGTGGGAGGCCAACAAGGACCGCTTTCACAACAAACGGATCGCGATGTTCTGCACCGGCGGCATCCGCTGCGAAAAATCTACGAACTTCCTAATCGGTCAGGGTGTAGAGGATGTGTATCACCTGAAGGGTGGTATCCTGAAGTACCTTGAAGAGGTCCCAAAGAACGACAGCACATGGGACGGAGAATGTTTCGTCTTTGATGCGCGGGTCAGCGTGGGGCATGGGTTGGAAGAAGGCCCTCATGTTCTGTGTTATGCCTGCCGCAGACCTCTGTTGCCTGAGGACCGCGCGCGCCCCGAGTACGAAGAAGGCGTATCGTGCCATCAGTGCGCCGATGAAACGTCAGACGCCGACAAGGCCCGTTTCCGCGAACGCCAAAAGCAGATCGCGCTGTCAAAGGCGCGGGGCGAAAACCACGTGGGCCCCAAAGTCTGACTGGTCATCGCGCGCGATTTAGGGTGAGGTCTGCCCAAAGGAGACACGCCCATGATCACACCCGAACTGCTCACCACCATCCGGTCGAAATTCGCCCATGTGGACGCGTGCCCGTTTCAGGGACCGCGCGTGTTTTTTGAAAATGCAGGCGGGGCGCTGACCCTTAAGGCAGCCGTAGAAACATCGGCGCGGTTTGCCGCCATCCCCGACAATCAAGGGCGCGATAATCCGGCGGCCCATGCGCTGATGGACATAATCGCGGACGCGAAAGCAGCGGCGATGGAGTGGTTCAATGCGCCCGGCGGTCAGGTGTTCGTCGGCGAAAGCGGGACGGAACTGTTGTTCCGTTTAATCCGTACTGCGGTGGCAGGCACATCAGGCGGCGTGCTGTTGGGGTCTACGGTTGAACACCCCGCGTCGCGGTCTGCCATGGGTCACTGGGCGGACAAATTCAGCCGCGATTACCGGCTGGTGCCCCACGACGATACGCTTGGGCTGGTCACAGCGGAGGCCTACGCAGCGGCGGTCACGCCGGACACCAAGGTGGCGACGATCTTGCACACCTCACCGGTGACGGGGATGGGCATGGATCTGGCGGCAATTTCGGCCGCGATCCGTGCTGTCGCGCCGGAGTGTTTCATTATCGTCGATGGCATCCAGCATGCGTCCCACGGGTTGGTCGATCTGACAGCGGCGGATGTGGATGGCTATGTAGTGTCGCCCTACAAGGTTTTCTCACGCCATGGATATGGCGTAGCATGGGTGTCCGACCGGTTGACCTCCCTTGGGCCAGAACAACTGGCAGGCGGACCCGACGCCGCATGGGAGTTCGGCACACGGGACACCGGTGCCTATGCGACCTTTCATGACGTCGTCGACTATTTCGATTGGCTCGGTGGACAAGTCGGTTCGGCGGACACACGACGTGGCCGGATTGAAGATGCGGGTGCCGCCATTAAGGCCCATGAACGCACTTTGTGCGACGCCATGATCGGTGGGATTGGCAACCTCAAAGGGTTGGCGGACTACGATGGCGTGACGATCATCGGCGGCGCCGATAATCCTGCGCGTGAAGGGTTGGTCTGCTTTTATGCCAACGGCCACACGTCGGCCGATATTGTCGCGGCGCTCAACGCCGAGGGTGTGCGAACCCATGTTCGTAAGGCCGACCACTACAGTGGAAATATTCTGACGCCCTTGGGGCAAGAGGCAGCCGTGCGCGTTTCAATGTGCCACTACAACAGCATGGCTGAGGTCACGCGGTTTTTGTCGGTCATCGCTGAGGTGATGTAGAAAGGGCCGCCCATCGTGTATGGGCGACCCTTGGTCTCTAGGCCGCCGCCGCGGCCGTATCCAATTTTGGATAGTCGGTGTACCCGGTTTCGTCCCCACCATAGAAAGTGTCTTGATCGGCCTCAGCCCATGCGGCACCCTGCCGGATACGTTCGGGCAGGTCTGGATTGGCGATGAAGGGCCTGCCGAACGTGACAGCATCGGCGTGCCCGCTTTCTATCGCCTCTTCGGCGCGGGCCTGATCATAGCCGCCATTGGCGATGTACAGCCCTGACGTGAAATTTTTACGCAGGGCTTCCGTCAATTTGCCGTCGCTCTCATTGCCCGGGAAGTTTTCCACCACATGCAAAAAGGCAATCTGTTCGTCGCTCAATGCGCTGTAGATCTGTGCAAAATGGCCTTCTGGGTCGCTGTCTGACATGTCATGGGCCTGCCCGAGGGGGGACAAACGGACGCCAATGCGGCCACGTTCCCAGTGCGTCGCAACAGCACCAATCGTCTCGCGCACAATGCGCAAGCGGTTCTCGAGCGAGCCTCCGTAAGCATCATCGCGCGTGTTCACACCATCCTGAAGGAATTGATCCAAAAGATAGCCGTTGGCGGCATGGACCTCGACCGCGTCAAAGCCTGCAGCTTTGGCCATGCGGGCGGCACGTTCAAATTGGCCGATGACCTCATGAATGCCGTCGACGGTCAAAGCTTCGGGTTTGGACGTATCCGTGAAACCATCTGCCGTGAAAGTCTGCGCCTCCGCCGCGACATCCGTAGACGACACCGGACTGCGGCCCTCAGGCAAAACAGAAGTATGGCTGATCCGGCCCACATGCCAAAGCTGGATGCACATACGGCCGCCAGCCGCGTGCACCGCATCATTGATCTTACGCCATCCGGCAACCTGTGCGTCGGTGTGGATGCCTGGGGTCTGGATGTATCCTTTGCCCATAGGATCAATTTGGGTGGCTTCCGTCCAGATCATGCCGGCACTTGCGCGCTGCGCATAATAATCTGCGGCCTTTTCCCATGGCACACCATCATCATGGGCGCGGTTGCGGGTGAGAGGGGCCATAAGAACACGGTTCGGCAGTTCCAGCGGTCCCATCGCTAGGGGTTGAAGAAGGGGAGAGGTCATTTGCGTCATCCTATTGCGAATTGCGTTCTTGAAAGGGTTCGAGCGCGTCCTGCGCATCATCAGCGTGATTTACATCACCGTCACCGGACCAATCACCCTCTAGGCGGTTGGCGTCTTTCATGTCATTGGGAAGTTCGCGGGCCAGATCGGCCACCGGAGGATCATCGCGATCCACTTCCTCAAGACGAATGTCACGATTCTCGCCCGGCGTGATTTCGGTCAAATCCTGGGTCTCGGCGCGGCTTTCAGGCTGGGTGCTGTCTGTTGTCTTGTCTGCCATGGGAGTTCTCCTTTGGGGGAAGAACCCATGGCAGGCAAAAAGGTTCAGGGGAACTGCGGGAATTCGCCCGGTCCTTCATTCATCTGGCCCAACAAAACTCCCGCCGGAGGCCAAATTCTCAAAGAGAATTTGCACCAAAATCCTTTCAGGATTTTGTCACCCCTAGAAGTCGAGGTTTTCGACAGACAAAGCGTTCTGCTGGATAAACTCGCGGCGCGGTTCAACCACATCGCCCATCAGCTTGGTGAACAGGTCATCGGCTTCAGCCAAGTCTTCGACCTTGACCTGCAACAACGTCCGCGCATCGGGGTCCAACGTCGTTTCCCACAGCTGGTCGGGGTTCATTTCGCCCAATCCTTTGTAGCGCTGCAGGGACAGGCCACGTTCGCCTTCTTCCAAAATCGCTTTCAGCAGATCAAGCGGGCCGTAAATGTTCTGCACCCTGTCCTTGCGGATCAGCGTGGCAGGCTGGGAATAGACGTCCTGCAGATGTTGGGTGAAGGACCCTGACTTGCGCGCCTCTCCGGACCGCAACATCGGACCGTCCAGCGTGCGGACTTCTTCGACGCCGCGAAGGATGCGGGTCAGGCGGATGCCTTTGTCTTGCGTAATCCGACCCTGCCAGCCGCGCTCCCATTCCAGCGCGATCAGGTCCAGACGGGCAGCAACGCGGTCCGCCACGCCTTGCAGATCACTGTCCACCGCACCAGCCACAAACGCGCCGGCAATGGCCGCCTGTTCGAGGATGTGACGAGGGTAGTGGGTCGGGAAGGCATCAAGCACACGCTTCAGCCGGCCAGCTTCGTCGACGACACGGCGCAGGTCGGCGCCGGTGATTTCTTCGCCGTTGCCCTGCCGCAGCATCGCACCTTCGACGCCCTGTTCGGTCAGGTAATTGTCCATGGCGGCCTGATCTTTCAGGTACACCTCGGACTTGCCACGGCTGACTTTGTACAGCGGCGGCTGCGCAATAAACAGGTGCCCGCGTTCGATCAGTTCCGGCATCTGACGGAAGAAGAACGTCAGAAGCAACGTGCGGATGTGTGCGCCATCCACGTCGGCGTCGGTCATGATGACGATCTTGTGGTAGCGCAGTTTGTCGATGTTGAATTCATCGCGGCCAATGCCGGTGCCCAGCGCCATAACAAGGTTACCGATCTCTTGGCTGCCCAACATCCGGTCAAACCGCGCGCGTTCGACATTCAGGATTTTACCTTTCAGCGGCAAGATCGCCTGCGTGGACCGGTCACGGCCCGTCTGGGCAGATCCACCGGCGCTGTCACCCTCGACAAGGAAGACTTCGGTCTTGGACGGATCTTTTTCTGAGCAGTCTTTCAATTTCCCTGCGAGGAAATTCACATCCATCGCAGTTTTGCGGCGGGTCAACTCGCGCGCCTTGCGGGCGGCCTCACGGGCGTGGGCGGCCTCGATGATCTTGCCCACGACTTCACGCGCGATGGCGGGGTTTTCCTCAAACCACTCGGCCAGCTTTTCGTTCATGAGGGATTCCACAGCAGGGCGGACCTCGGAACTCACCAGTTTGTCTTTGGTCTGGGAGGAGAATTTTGGATCGGGCACTTTGACCGACAGCACGCAGGTGAGACCCTCACGCGCGTCATCGCCCGTAAAGCTGACCTTTTCCTTTTTCGCGATGCCCGACGACTGCGCGTAGTTGTTGATGGTGCGGGTCAGGGCCGCGCGGAAACCGGCCATGTGGGTACCGCCATCGCGCTGTGGGATATTGTTGGTAAACGGCAGCACCATTTCGTTGTAGCTATCGTTCCACCACATGGCGACTTCGACGCCGATGTCGTCCTTTTCACCAACCACATAAATTGGTTCGGGGATCATCGCGGTTTTGCTGCGATCAAGGTATTTGACGAATTCCTTAACGCCACCTTCATAATACAACTCAGACCGCAGATGTTCGGCGGGGCGTTCGTCCTCGACAATAATCCGAGCGCCTGAGTTCAGGAACGCCAGTTCGCGCAAACGCTTTTCAAGCGTATCGAAGGAGTAATCGCGGTTCGAGAATGTCTCAAGCGAGGCCATGAAGCGCACTTCGGTGCCTGTGCGATCGCCGCATTCGGCCACGACCTCAAGATGTTTGACGGTATCGCCCCGTTCAAACCGGGCGATGTGTTCCTTTCCATCACGCCAAATCCGCAATTCAAGCCAATCTGACAGCGCGTTCACAACGGACACACCCACCCCGTGCAGACCGCCAGAGACCTTATAGGAATTGCTGTCGAATTTACCGCCCGCATGAAGCTGGGTCATGATGACCTCAGCGGCAGAGACGCCTTCTTCTTCGTGGATGCCCACCGGAATACCGCGCCCGTTGTCGCTGACAGAAACGGACCCGTCGGCGTGGATTTTGACGTTCACAGCATCGGCGTGTCCGGCCAATGCCTCATCAATCCCGTTGTCGACGACTTCGTAGACCATATGGTGCAAACCGGAGCCATCATCCGTGTCGCCAATATACATGCCCGGACGCTTTCGCACAGCCTCTAGGCCCTTGAGAACCTTGATGGAATCTGCGCCGTATTCTTCTGGTTGCTGCTGCTCGTCGGCCATGTCGGACCCTTTGTGTTTTGTTCGCTATTTTATAGCGATTTTACAAAGGATTGTCACGCAGATGGGGCACATTTTGTGGGGTTACGTCAGAGGAATAACAAGGCCCACACAGATCATCAAAATACCTGCCGTGATGTTCATCCGACGGACGGATGTGGGGGAGGTGAGAAGACGTCGAACCCGGTCAATCATAGCCGCCATAGCAAGGTTGCCCACCAATGGAACGAGCGCCGACATGGACGCCACAGCGATGATATCCGCCGTGGTGAAAGCACCCAGATCGAAGAAGCCGGGCAACATGCCCATGTAGAACAGGATGGCCTTCGGATTGCCGAGGATCACCGCCAACCCTGCCACAAATCCAGCCCAGACACCGGGCCGGGTCAGACGGCTGTCAGCTTTGCTCAGGTCTTTGTCTGCAGATTTCAGGATGAGGTAGCCCATCAAAATGAACGTGGCGCAGGCCACCCACTTCAAGGCCTGCAAAGTGCCCGGATATTGATCGACGACCCAGGCCATACCCAGAACCGCAAAAAGCGACCACAGGACATCCCCGATGACCACCCCCATCGTTAACGGCCAAGCGGCGGCAAACCCACCGGACAGCGCGCGCGCAATCAGACCGACCCACACCGGGCCTGGTGTCAGGAACAAAATGGCAAGGGCACCCGCATAAAGCGCCAATTCGGTGGGTGTGATCGTCATGATTGGACCGTCTGTGAAATGCCGTCTGTATCAGTCACTTCCACGGTTTGGGCACGAGCACCTAGCTCCGCGAAAAGTTCAGGCCCCGTGCCTGTCATGAATGCCTGTGTGTGCAGCGCTGTGATTTCGTCATAGAGCGCGGCCCGTCTGCCCGCGTCAAGGTGGGCCGCAACCTCATCCAACAGCAAAATCGGGGCCGCACCAAAATCATCGCGCAGCGCGCGGGCATTGGCGAGGATGAGCGAGATCAGCAGTGCCTTTTGTTCTCCGGTTGAACAATCCTTGGCCGGCACGCCCTTAGCAGCAAAGACGGCACCTAAATCAGACCTGTGCGGCCCTACAAGCGTGCGCCCCGCACGCATGTCAACCGGGCGGGAGGCCGCAAAGGCGCCCGCAAGGGCGTCACTGTCCGCGGGGTCATCACAGCCATCGGCAGTCAGATGCGTAAGGGTCGCCGTCGGGAAAGCCGTCTCAGAAGCGTCCTGTGCCTCCGCGAGACGGGTCAGAGTGTGGGTGCGGTTGGAATGTATCTTGGCACCGGCCTCAGACATTTGACGCTCCAGTGCGGTATACCAATGGGCGTCCCGGACCATGTCTTTCAGCAAACGGTTCCGTTCGCGCATAGCCTTGTCATAGGCCAAAACGGCCTCGGCGTGGGTGGGTTCAAAACTCAACGTGGCACGGTCGAGGAAACGGCGGCGCCCTTCGGCGCCTTCGATCCACAGACGATCCATCGCAGGGATCAACCACAAGACACGGGCGATTTTGCCCAAGGCTGTCTGTGGCGCGGATTTGCCGTCAATCTTAGTCTGTCGCGACGCCCCGCCCTCTGACCACGTTTCAACCTCATGGTGCTGGTTGAGGGACGTCAGATCTGCTGTGATTTTCCATCCCAAGGCCTCTGGCCTGCGGGTCATGTCCTCCGATGAGGCACGCCGCAGTCCCCGACCGGGGGACAGAATAGAAACCGCTTCTAGAATATTGGTCTTGCCCGCACCATTAGGCCCGTGGATGGCAACAGGACGGCCATCAAGATCAAGGGCTGCCCGTTTGTGGGACCGGTAATGCGACAATGTAAGTCGAGACAAAAACAGCGCTGTCATTGCAGTGCCCCGCCCTGTTCATCTGACCCAAAAAACTCCCGCCGGTGGCAGAACAAAATTCCGGAATTTTGTTCGTCCCGCCAAAATTCCGGAATTCGGGTCACACGCGCATGGGCATCACGACATAAACGGCGGAGGTGTCGTTGCCTTCACGCATCAATGTCGGATCACCCGAAGAGTTGAACATAAAGACTGCATTCTCGCGATCCACTTGAGACGCGATTTCCAGCAGGTACTTAGCGTTAAACCCGATTTCCAACCGCTCGTCCCCATAGGCAACAGCAAGTTCTTCTTCCGCCGCACCGCTGTCTGGCGCGTTGACGGACAACACAAGGCGGTCTTCGTCCAACTGCAGCTTAACCGCGCGGGACCGCTCCGACGACACTGTCGCCACACGGTCCACAGCCTTGGCAAATTCGGATGCATCCACCTCAAGCTTACGGGTATTCCCCTGCGGGATGACACGGGTGTAGTCTGGGAAGGTACCATCGATGACCTTGGAGGTCAGCGTGATGTCAGGGGTCGCGAAACGAATCTTGGTCTCGGACACGGACACCGCGATTTTCATATCGTCGTCGTCCAACAATTTGCGCAGCTCACCCACGGTTTTGCGCGGCACGATCACGCCAGCCATATCTTCTGCGCCCATGGGCAATTCCGCGTCAATTCGGGCCAGGCGGTGACCGTCAGTGGCCACACAGCGCAGCACTTTGCCGCCGTCCGCTTCTGAGACGTGCATGTAAACGCCGTTCAGATAGTAGCGGGTTTCTTCGGTTGAGATTGCAAATTTGGACTTGTCAAAGAGGCGGCGCAGCACTGGCGCAGGTGCAGAAAAGTTGGCGGCATAGTCGGAGGACGCCATCACTGGGAAGTCCTCTTTCGGCAATGTCGCAAGCGAGAAGTTCGACCGGCCCGCTTCAATCGTCAGACGACCAGAAGCGCTGTCTTCAGTCAATGTGACCAAAGCGCCGTCCGGCAGCTTCCGTACGATTTCGTTCAATGTCACCGCCGACACCGTCGTGGCACCGGCCCGTTCGACCTGTGCAGGTGCCTTGTCCACGACTTCGATGTCGAGGTCCGTGGCACGGAAAGTCGCGTCGCTGCCTTCGGCTTCGATCAAGACGTTGGCGAGGATCGGGATGGTGTTGCGGCGTTCGACGACCGACTGGGCTTGCGCCACGGCCTTAAGCAGTGTTGCGCGTTCAATGCTGAGTTTCATGGCCCTGTCTCCGTCAATCATGCCCGTGGTGTCGGGACGCTGAAATTAGCGGTTTTTGCCCCGTCCACAAGGGTTTTGTGGACGGATCACAGGGTTTGCACAAGGGCTGGCGGTGCTTAATCTTCGAGCGCGCGGCGCAGGAGTTCCAGATCATCCGCGATCTGGCTGTCGGACTGGCGCAATTCGTCGATTTTGCGCACGCCGTGCATGATGGTTGTGTGGTCGCGTTTGCCGAATTTGCGCCCGATTTCGGGAAGGCTGCGCGTGGTCAGTTGTTTGCACAGCCACATGGCCATCTGACGTGGACGAGCAAGTGTGCGGGTCCGTTTGGGGCCAAGCATGTCGCTGAGGCGGATGTCGTAATGTTCAGACACCTTACGCTGGATTTCCTCAATCGTCAGCTTGCGATCAGATGCCCGCAGGATGTCCGACAGACAATCCTGTGCCATCTCAACCGTCACAGTCCGCCCGACAAGCGACGCCAGCGCATAGAGCCGGTTCAACGCGCCTTCAAGAACGCGGACGTTGCTGGAGATACGATGTGCGAGGAATTCCAGCACGCCGGGGGCAATGTCCACGCCCGGATAGATGCTATGATAGGTTTCTTGTTTGGCATGCAGGATGCCAAGACGCAGTTCGAAATCTGTGGGGTGCAGGTCAACCACCAGACCACACTGCAGACGGGATTTGATCCGCTCAGACAGATCCCGAATTTCACCGGGTGCACGATCCGCCGAAATGATCAGCTGTTTGTTTTGATCTACCAGCGCGTTGAAGGTGTGAAAGAATTCCTCTTGCGTGGATTCTTTGCCTTCCAAGAACTGGATATCATCGACCATCAACACGTCCACGGACCGGAAGTGCTGTTTGAAATCCATCATCTTCCGGTCCCGCAAGGCGGAAATAAACCGATAGATGAACTGATCGGCAGAGATGTAGAGGACGTTCAAATCAGGGCGTTTTTCGCCAAGTTCGTGGGCTATGGCATGCATCAGGTGGGTTTTGCCCAGACCGACGCCGCCATAAAGAAACAGCGGGTTGAACGTCGTGGGGCCGCCTTCGGCCACGCGTTTTGCGGCAGCATGGGCCAGCTCATTCGGTTTGCCGACGACAAAGGTGTCGAAGGTAAAACGCTGGTCCGGTTGGGCGTCGGTGTTCGCAACAGATTTGGGTGCGGCGGCAGTTGGGGCGGCGGGTTTGACGGCGTTGGCCGGTTTGGACGCGACAGTGTCGAAGGCCAAACGTTGCACGGACAGGCCCTGACGGTTCAGGTGGTAGACGATCTGATCGCCGTAGGTCTTGCTGACGTAGTCACCATGAAACGGGCTGGGCGCGCCGAGGTGGGCCACACCTTGGTCCGCAGTCATGAGAGACAAAGGCTCAATCCAGCTTTTATAATTGCCTGCACCAATGGCCGACCGCATGTCCGCCTTTACCTGTTCCCAGTGCACTTGTGTCATGTCTTCCCCGTCTGTCCCAAACTACGATTGTGGCTGCCACCACGTTGATGCGGATCGTTTGGTTCCCGAGGACGAAAGTCACTGTTCGCCGCACGAAGATGTGCGGCGGCAGGCCTTTCAGACCGTTGCGTAAAGCCACTGCTGGGTTGGGGTCATACTCCCCTCACCATTGGCGGCATCGCAGACAACATGGTCACATAAAATCGACAAAGCTCCCACACTCTGTCGATTCATGGTATCGCAAATCAGCCTTATTTCTAAGGCTCAGACCGTTTGTTTGCCGATGCAAACTGTCCCAACGCTCTGCTTTGCTTTCCCACGCTCCCCCAGGAACGAAAATGAATCGCTTGGTGAGATTAGCCCCGCGTATGAGACGATTTCAACAGCAAGGTTGGCCTTGACATGGAAAGGCCTGAAACGAATCTGGCGGGCCTTTGAATCTCAAGGAAAAGTCGTTTTCGGCGATGGCAAAAATGAGACTCCTGAACGCAAAAGGCGGCCCCAAAGGACCGCCTTTTAAGTTGTTAACCAAAGAATCGGGCGCAATCACGTGTCGCCCAATATTCAGTCGATGGCTTAGCCGATCGCTTTGACGCGCGCCACGAGGCGGGACATTTTGCGGGCAGCGGTGTTCTTGTGGAAGACGCCTTTGGACACGCCGCGCATCAGTTCGGGCTGAACAGCACGGACAGCAGCAGCGGCTGCGTCTTTGTCGCCAGAGGCGATCGCCTCTTCTGCTTTGCGCAGGTATGTGCGGATGCGCGAACGGCGGGCTTTGTTGATTTCAAAACGGCGCTCATTCTGGCGGGCGCGCTTCTTGGCTTGTGGTGAATTGGCCATGTCAGTCTCTTTTCGGTTTGTACGTCAAAATTTCAGTAACGCACGCAACCCACCGGCAGACCGCAACCGGGATTGATTCGAGCCTTGAGCGGGCATCACGCGCATTTCAGCGCCGCGTATAGGCGACACGGCGGGGTTTGGCAAACCCCTACTTGTCGCGGAACTGCGGTTCGCGTTTTTCCACATAGGATGCCATGCCTTCAGCCTGATCCTCAGTCGCGAAGAGAGACTGGAACAAGCGGCGTTCGTAGTTGATGCCTTCGGCCAGCGTTGTTTCATAGGACCGGTTCACCGCGTCCTTGACCGCCATAGAAGCCAGCAGGGACTTTTCAGCAATCCGCTGAGCGGCGCCCATGGCTTCGTCCTTGAGTTTTTTGGCCGGGACCACGCGGCTTACAAGACCAGAGACTTCGGCCTCTGCTGCGTCCATGAAACGGCCGGTCAGATGCATATCCATGGATTTGGATTTGCCCACAAAGCGGGTCAGACGTTGTGTGCCACCGATGCCAGCGATCACGCCAAGGTTGATTTCAGGTTGGCCAAATTTGGCCGTGTCCGCAGCGATGATGAAGTCGCACATCATAGCCAATTCGCACCCTCCACCCAGCGCGTAGCCCGCGACGGCGGCGATGATCGGCTTGCGCACGCGCAAAAAGCGGTCGGAATCCTCACCGAAAAAGTTTTGCCGGTACATGTCGACGAAGGACTTGTCCGCCATTTCCTTAATGTCGGCCCCTGCGGCGAATGCCTTTTCCGACCCTGTCAGAACGATGCAGCGCACTTTGTCTGACGCGTCAGCCTCGGCCACCGCCGTTGACAACTCCTCCATCAGTTTGGAGTTCAGTGCATTAAGCGCGTCAGGGCGATTGAGGGTGATCAGGGCGACATCGTCCGAGATATCGACTGTGATGGTTTCATAGGCCATTTGGGAGGCTCCCGTTGAGGACATGAGCCGCTACGAATACCCCAAGTGGCGCGGCGATCAAGCTATCTTTGGCATTTTGGGCAGTAGAATGTGGACCGGCCCGACTGCACAATACGGGCGATGGTGCTGGTGCAACCGGGGGTCTGGCAGGGCTGGCCATCGCGGTCGTAGGCTTGAAACGCGTGCTGGAAATACCCCAGTTCGCCGTCGGCCTGCCGATAGTCGCGCAAGGAAGATCCGCCTGCAGCAATTGCCTCTGCCAGAACATCGCGGACGATGGGTACAATACGGGCCACGCGGGATTTGGATAAAGCACCCGCCTTGCGCTTGGGGTTGATGCGAGCGCGGTGCAGGACCTCACACACGTAGATATTGCCCAAGCCCGCAACGATGCGCTGATCCAGAAGCGCGGTTTTGATGGGGGTGTTTTTACTGGCCAATTTGGCGGTCAGGTAGTCTTCGTTAAACCCATTGCCCAAGGGTTCAGGCCCGATGGTATTGATGAGCCAGTGGTCTTCAAGCGCGTCAGTTACGGCCAAATCCATGGCACCGAAGCGGCGCGGGTCGTTGAACGTGATGCGCGCGCCATTGCCCATGTGAAAGACGACATGATCGTGCTTTTCGGGCGCGGGGTGGTCATGGTGGAACTGCCCTAATGGGTCGCCCGACACGGTCATGCGGCCAGACATCCCGAGGTGAATGATCAGCGTTTCGCCCGTGTCTAGATCGGCCAGCACGTATTTGGACCGCCGCCGGAGCGCCGTAACCTTGGCACCTGTCAGGCGGTCCGCCATATTGTCGGGGAAGGGCCAGCGCAGGTCGGGTCGGTTGACCTCGGCCTTTGCAATAACCTGCCCTTCCATTGAAGGGGCCAGTCCGCGACGCACGGTTTCGACCTCTGGTAATTCAGGCATCCCGCATCCCCGCGCTGATTTGGCCGTTTGTATCTGAAGGCGGCACGCTATATCTGCCATGTGAACTGCGCAAGGTGCCCGTGAAATGAGCGACGACAAGACAACCCATTTTGGTTTCGAAACCGTACCCGAGGGCGAAAAGGCCGGATTGGTTCAGGGCGTGTTTTCCAGTGTGGCCAGCAAATACGACGTCATGAACGACGCGATGTCGCTTGGCATCCACCGGCTGTGGAAAGACGCGATGATGGATTGGCTGGCCCCGCGTCCGGGCCAGCGATTGCTGGATGTGGCCGGTGGCACGGGCGATATCTCATTCCGGTTCTTGAAACGGGCCGGGTCCGGGCATGCGACGGTACTGGATTTGACCGAACCGATGTTGATCGAAGGCCGAAAACGGGCTGAGGCCGAACGGTTGGAGGCATCTTTGGACTGGGTCGTGGGCGACGCGATGGCCCTGCCCTTTGAGGATAACACCTTCGACGTCTACACCATCAGCTTCGGCATCCGAAACGTGACGCGCCCACAGGAAGCGTTGAATGAAGCCTACCGCGTTTTAAAACCTGGCGGACGTTTGATGGTGCTGGAATTCAGCCAGATCCCCAACGACATGCTTCAAAAGATGTATGACCTTTATTCCTTCAACGCCATTCCGGTGATGGGGCAGGTCATTACGGGGGATCGCGACAGCTATCAGTATTTGGTGGAATCGATCCGCAAGTTCCCCGATCAGGACACCTTCCTTGGCATGGTCCGCACGGCGGGTTTCGACAACGCCAAGTATCGCAACCTAAGCCTTGGGATTGCGTGTTTGCATTCCGGTTGGAAGCTCTGACATGCGGGGGCCGCACAATATCATCCGTCTGATCCGGACCGGCGCCACGTTGGAACGCACGGGCGCGATGAAGGTGATTATGGATGCGGTCGAGGCACCGGCGACAGTGCGAATGGTCATGCGGGGGCTGGTCTGGCCGTTCCAATGGCTGGGGCTAAAGGGCGATCCAAAACAACCGCCCGTGACGCGGGCGTTGCAAGCGCTGGGCCCCGCCTACATCAAATTCGGGCAAATCCTGTCGACGCGGCCCGATGTGGTTGGCAATGATCTGGCGCTGCAATTGCGGGTTTTGCAGGACAAATTGCCGCCCTTCCCTGTGGATATCGCCAAGGCGGAGGTTGAACGGGAGTTGGGCCAGCCTCTGGATCAGATGTTTTCCGAGTTTTCGGAGCCTGTCGCCGCAGCCTCCATCGCGCAGGTGCACAAAGCACGGCTGGCCGATGACGGGTCCTTTGTGGCTGTCAAAGTGTTGCGTCCGGGTATTGAGAAGGCCTTTCAAAAGGACATTGACGCCTTTTACTTGGCCGCATCCGTCGTGGATATGGTGTCGCCGTCGTCAAGGCGGCTCCGGCCTGTCGATGTGATCGAACACTTCGAAGGGGTCGTACTGAGCGAACTTGATCTGCGTTTGGAAAGTGCATCGGCCTCTGAGTTTGCGGACAACACCAAGGACGATGCCGGGTTTTCTTTGCCCATGGTCAACTGGTCCCTGTCCGGGCGGCGGGTGATGACGCTGGATTGGGTCGACGGCATCAACGCGGCCGATGTCGAGGCGATTGAGGCTGCGGGGCATGACCGGACAGAGCTGTCCCGCCGCGTCTTGCAGCTGTTTTTGAACCACGCCCTCCGAGACGGCTATTTTCATGGCGACATGCACCATGGCAACCTGAAGATCGCGGAAAACGGGGACATCGTGGCCTATGATTTCGGGATCATGGGGCATTTGGATGAATACACACGTCGAGTGTATGCGGAGATTTTGTTCGGGTTTATCCGGCGCGATTACAAACGCGTAGCAGAGGTTCATTTCGAAGCAGGCTACGTTCCAGCCGATCGCGACGTCGATGAATTCGCCCGCGCACTGCGTGCGGTGGGCGAGCCGATTTTCGGGATGAACGCTGAGAAAATCTCAATGGCGCGATTGTTGTCCTACCTGTTCGAAGTGACCGAACGGTTTGGGATGCAAACCCGGACCGAATTGATTTTGCTTCAGCGGACCATGGTCGTCGTCGAAGGCGTGGCACGGACGTTTGATCATCGCATGAACATCTGGGATGCCGCGAAACCGGTGGTGGAGACCTACATCAAAGACAGCATCGGCCCGCGGGCCGCTGTCGAAGACTTGGTGAAGACCGCGCGGGTCTTGGCAAGGTTCGGGCCGCGTTTGCCTGCCCTCGCCGAAGCCGCTTTGATCCGTCTGGGCGATGATCCCGCCCCTGCCCCGCGCAGGTCCTATTGGCCTACCTTAGGCTGGATCAGTCTGGGCGCCGGTTTGACGGCTGCTGTGATTGCCCTGATCGACGTGTTGAGCTGACGTCACTCCCGCAGGGCAGATACATCCGATGCCAGCACGGCAACGTCCCCTTGCAGAACCAAAATGGCCTGTCCGTTCTCACTGCGGACTTCTTGAACGCGGGCATAGACGTCCGCCGTTTCGTTTATCAAAACCTCACCATTGGACGAGCTGACCACGCGGAATTCATAAATTCCGTTGGGATAGGGCGTGCCATCGTCTGATGTGCCAGCCCATTCGATCGGATCGGCAGAAACAGGAATCTCCGACCTTTCGACTTCATTTCCGTCTTCATCCAAAACGACCAATTCCACAGTATCTGCAGCGACGGCCGGGTTTGGTGCGATCGTGATTGGGCTACCATCAAAATAGGCAGGCATGGGTGAGCGCGCTTCTTTGCCGACCCAATCCGCCATTTGCGCCATGCCCGTGGTGTTCATTTGCATCATGAGGGCGTTAAGCAGATCGTTTGTCAGGACTTGTTGTTCAACACCCGAAAACGTCGCCAGTTGCATGGCATATTCCGCCGAGTCTGTGGGATCGAGAGGGTCCTGATTTTCCATCTGGACCGTCAACATTTTCAAGAACGTCTCAAAATCGGAGCTGATGACAGCTTCGGATGTTTCTGCCTGCGGCGCGAACGACGGCAGCGACGCTGCGTTGGGTTGGGTCAGTTCCATTTTCTGTCCTTGTCAAAGTTTCAAATCAAGTCCGCCTGAGGCGGTTCTTGATCGATGCTGAACGGCAGGCGCTACAGCCGTCTCACCCTCAGAATGCAGACCTTCGGTAGAGGTCTGCTCGCTCTGATCGGTGGTACGGCCTTCGCGCCCCTCAAATGAGAAAGAGGGATTGTCATAGCCCATGGAGGCGAATTCCTGCATCAGGCTGTCGATATTGCGCCGCAAAAGGTCCGTCGTTTCAGGTCTTTCCGCCACGATATTCACAACAAGCCCCGCATCACTGGTGGTCAGCGAAATACGAACAAAACCCAGCTCCTCCGGGTTGAGGACGATCTGTGTACTGGCAGCGGATGATTGGGCAACCGAGGCCGCAATTTGCTGCGCAACGATGTGCGCCGCGACGCGGGGGATCGAGATTTGGGGCGATGCGATACCATTCGCCGATGACGAATGGCTTGCAATCAGGCCAATGTCGTCTGTTAAAGGATCACCTTTCGTCCCATGAACGGAAAAATCTTCAATCGTGTCCGAAAGCAACGGGCCAAAGGATGCGCCCGCGTAAGGCGTCGCGGCGGGCAAACCGGCAGACAGAACGGACGCTGGGGAAGATAGTTGTGATGCCCGCGCTGGGGTATCCATCATCCTCGAAATCGGCCGCATGATCGAAGTGCAGCGCGCTTATGAACTTGGCCAAAGCTTTATGGACAAAGAAGACGAACGCATCAGAGGCGCGATCCGCGCCCTTGGCAAATAACCTAAAGGAGGCATTCCTATGCGTGCCCTTAGAATTGCGGCTGCCGGTATGGCGGCCCAACAAACGCGGGTTGAGGTGATCTCAAACAACCTCGCGAATATGAGCACGACAGGCTACAACGCCCGACGCGCCGAATTTGCGGACCTGCACTATCAACAACTTCAACGACCGGGCACCATTAATGCCTCGGACGGGACGGTCCTGCCAACCGGTGTCCAACTTGGCCTTGGGGTCCGCCCGTCTTCGGTTTCGATAATGTTAAGCCAAGGGTCATTGGCGGCCACGGGTGGTGATTTGGACGTCGCGATCGAAGGAAACGGCTACCTCGAGGTTACGCTGCCAGACGGTCGCGCCGCCTATACGCGGGATGGCTCGCTGAAACTGACGGGCGATGGGTTGATCGTCACGTCAGATGGCTACCCGGTGGTGCCCGATATCACCATCCCTCAAGACACACGGTCCATTTCGATCAATGCCGAGGGGGAGGTCTATGCCTTCTTCCGAGACCAGATTGAACCGCAACTGTTGGGTCAGTTCAATCTGTCCGGTTTCACAAACGCGAAGGGGCTTGAAGCGATCGGTTCGAACCTGTTTCTGGAAACGCCCGCATCTGGCCCATCTGTGGCCACCACACCCGGTCAGGATGGACTGGGGGTGTTGCGACAAGGATATCTGGAGGACAGCTCCGTCGATCCGGTTCAGGAAATCACCGACCTTATCAAGGCCCAACGTGGGTATGAACTGAATTCAAAAGTGATTTCCGCCGCAGATCAGATGATGGGATCCATGGTGCAGATCCGATGATACGTTTGGCCCTTTTGATGTGCTGTGCAGGTAGCTTCGTCAGCGCGGAAACTTTGATCGCGGCGCGCACCATACCAGCCCGAACCATCCTTGCGCCCGAAGATATCTTGATCCGCGATGTCTCTGTGGCAGGTGGCATAGCGGACCCAGCTTTGGCCATTGGTCAGGAGGCACGGGTCGCGCTTTATGCCGGTCGCCCGATCCGATCTGCCGATTTGGCCACCCCTGCGATTGTGGAAAGGAACCAGATTATTCAGATCATCTACCGCCAAGGCGGGATCGTCATTTCCACGGAAGGCCGCGCCTTAGATCGGGCCGGACCGGGCGACTGGATACGAGTGATGAACCTGTCTTCTCGCGCCACCATCACCGCACAAATCCACGAAAGCGGCGTTGCCCTTGTCAGTCAGTAGGAGCCCCCAATGCGTATTTTGATATTAACGTCGCTCATCGGATTTTTTGCGTTGACTGTGGGCGTGCCATCGAACGGGGTACCGCCATTGTCGCCATTGCCATCCTGCATCGCACTGTCGTCGCTGATTATATTCGTGCCGCCAAACAAACCATCGCCACCCCCCGACACGCGGTTGATTGCGATTGTGGGCGAAAAGTAATCGGCGATGCCCTTGCGTTGCTGTTCAGTTGTCGCATTCAAAAGCCACATCAGCAAAAAGAACGCCATCATCGCAGTTACGAAATCGGCATAGGCGACCTTCCAAGCGCCACCGTGATGACCGCCGCCCACCACCTTCTTTTTTCGTTTGATAATGATCGGCGCGTTGGATCGGTCAGCCATAGTCCACCTCAGGATGTTTGGTCCCGAGGTAGAGGTTTTGATGTGCAGACCTGTGGTCAGATTAGGGCGTGCTTATGAAGAACGTTTCAAATACATCTCATCCGGGCCGCAAAACTCGATCAGATCATAGCCGTTTTGGTCCATGATTTTCTTGATCTCTGGCGTTCCCGTGTTGTTTTCAATCGCCCAGACCTTCACCTCATGATCCGCAAACGGGAAGGATTTGAGGCAGGCCAATTCGCCGCCTTCGATGTCGAGGGAAATGAAGTCGGGGTTCTCGATCCCTGTGTCCTTCAAGATGCCTGACAGTGTCTGAGTCTTCACCTTGAGGGTATTTTCCTTGTGACGTTTGTCTTTGCGCACCGTCCCGAGAAGTTTTTTATCATAGGTGGCGGCAAGGCCGCTCATCTGGGTGTAGCCTTCGGTGATTTCGATGAAATCAGCCTCACCCTCTTCGGCCGCAACAGCAAGGCCAAGGCAGGGACAACGCCGCACGGTTTCGGCCTTTTCGAGTTGTGCCGGAACCGGTTCGACCAGCGCACCCGTCCAGCCGCGGTGGGTTTCCAGATAGAACGTATTGGACCCGGTGGTGCCGTCATAGCCGCCGACATCCACAAACGTTCCGCCGCGTTTGCCGTTCATGACCCGATCTACGACAAGATCCTGACCAGCCTGAGAGGTGTAGGCATAAGCTGGCGACAGCATCCGCCGAACATCATGCAGGCGTCGCACCACAGGGCCGCGTTTCCGCGTCGTATCCTGTTCGAGCTTTTGCGCCAGACGACGTGCTTCATTTTGCAGAATTTTCTGCGCTTCTTTGAGTGAATCTTTCATGTCTCGACCCCGTGATCGCTGTAGGATTTTTCTTCGATCAGGGCGGACCCCAACAGGAGATTGATTTTCTTTTTCACATCAGCCCGACGGTCATTGGTGATGTAGACGGCACGGGCCAGACGGATGAACGTGTCTCCGAAATCTTTGGCCTTTTCGCAATCGCGAATGTCATCCTCAATGACCCACAGGTCCGCATTGACGCGGTAAAGCTCCTCCCACAGGGCATCAAGATCGGCGCTGGCGGGGATATGCGCTTTGGCCGTCGCCATCAACGCGTCCTTTTCAACGCGGACATTGGCCACCTTGGCCGGATCGTCGATGCGTTCCTCTTTCAGACGCAAGATGGTGAGTTTGTCGATCAACTCACCCGGTGCGGTGGGCACAAGAATGTGGTCAGCCATGATCGGATACCTTTTCGGCAAGGGCGGCGGTGGCCGCATGAAACGCGGAGGACCAATCTTGCGGCGTGTCCTGACGGAACAGCCGCATGGACGGATACCAAGACGTTGTTTCGCCATGGTGGCGGTAAACCCAGAAGGCGTCCCAATGAAGCATGACCCATGTGGGCACACCCGAGGAACCGGCGATATGCGCGGTGGCTGTATCGGATGTGATGATCAAATCCATCTCTTTCATCGTTGCCGCACAATCCGCAAAATCGCGGTCTGTACTGGCGGCGTCGATGATCAGGGCTGCGGTGCCGTCTTCTTGGTAAGCCTCAAGATACGGACCCTTATACAGTGAAAACAGTTGTACGTTGGGAAGCCCCGCCATTGGGATAAATTCACGATGGGTGAAAGACCTGAATGTATTGCCTTTATAGGTGGCAGACCCGGACCAGACGACACCGACCTTGAACATGCCTTGATGTTGGCCTGTCAGAACCTTCGCACGATCGGTGGCATCGGCAGGTATCGTCAGGGATGTCGGGGCGGGCACAGGACCGTTGTCTTTGGGGCCATAGACCAGTTTGGGCAGATCCATCAGGCTCACCCACAGATCGACCGGATCAGATGGGCTGGCTGACGTGCCGATCCAATCGATACCGTCAATACCTTCCAGAAGCCGGATCAGGGGTTTTTTGGCGACAAGCCGCACCTTGGCCCCTTGGGCAATAATCAAAGGAATGAACCGCGACATCAGGATCATGTCCCCGAAGCCTTGTTCGGGCATGATCAGAAGCGTTTTACCTTTGATCGACATGCCCTCTTGCCATTTGGGAAATGGCATTTGTGGGGGCTTCAATTCGTCACTGTTCCAGCGCGCATCATAGGTTCGGAAGGCTGCGCCGTAGTGCCCAGCGCCCAGCTGGGCGAAAGCAAGCTGCAGCTTGATCTCCGTCTCATCGGGGTACTCTGCAACCTTTGGGGTCAGATACGAGATCGCGTCCTCATAAAGGCCCATCCCACGATAGCACCGCCCGATCATTGCGTGATGCATCAGGTGATGAGGGTCCTTCGCTAGGGAATATTCGCGAAGCTGGATGGAGCGTTCATACTCCCCTAGATCCGACAGGATGTTGGCATAATTGTTCAGAACGCCCGTGTCCTCTGGCGCTAGGGCGTAGGCCCGCGATTGGGCCACCCGCGCTTTGTTATGCTGACCCGTTTTGCGAAATAACGCACCCAGGTTTGTCCAAATGCCGGCATCGTTTGGATAGCGCGCCAGATACCGAGTGTAGCCGTCCAAGGCTTCGGCTGTTTGTCCGGCCTGATGCGCATTCACAGACTGGGCACGTAAGGACGCACGTTGATCCTTTTGCATGTTCTAGTCCTTGGATCGCTTACGCGCTTTGGGCTTTAACAGGGTCTCTGGACGCCGTTCTTCGGCTGCCTCAAACAGGCTGAACGTCTGGTTGACGTAGTTCACCGCACCGGAAATCATGTCCATATACTCCGTCAATTCCGGAGTGACCTCCGTTTCGGTGACGACCACGGGGCGTTCCGGTGAAACAGTCTCAAACGCGGCATAAAACAGCGGGTCGCCCCGTTTGATCTTGATCGGCTTCTCGGGCTCATGCCATTCGAACGCCCACATCAACGGGCGCGGCCAGACGTTGATCGGGAACCGTCCGCCAAAGATGGTGCCGGGCCATGGATCACGGTTGTAGTGCATAAATGGGCTGACCTGACTCATGTAGACAGGCTCATCGGAGATGAAGACATAAGGCAGCGACAATTGGATCGTGGGCACACCCTTGGTGCGCCATTCAACCTCGCTCGTCAGGTGTAGCTTATCGCCCAGTTTGCTGCCCCGAATGCCCGACTGCGTCCCTGCCAGATTGCGCAAAACACCTTTGCCGTCTTTGTCCCGCGCAAACCCGATGTGAATGTCGAATGGACATTTCACCATGAAGTAGCGGCTTTCCATATTGACCACAGCAGGGCAGCGTGAAGCGGATTTGGCGTGTTCTCGGTTCACCTCAACAGATCGGACACGTTCGGGCGCATCGTAAATAATGCTGCCTTTGTTTTCGTTCAAAAACCATCCGACCTGAACCGGCCCACGGCCTGCGGCCATGTCTTGCGTGTTTTCAAAGGATACCGACAGGCGCATGGCCTCTCTCCAATACTGCTTATGTTTTTGGCGATAGAATCTGATCGCTGCGCGTAAGTCAAAACGCCAGATATCATTAGCGTCACGACGTGACATCAAAACAGCGCCCTTGGGGCAAAAGAATGGCACAATATTTCGACAGAACATGTCGCAAACGGCACTAGACAGGGTCCGTCTTCGCTGGTCTCGTGATCGGACCAGAGAGGGAGGGCCACGCCATGAAGGACCAGTATCGCGTTGTTGTCATCGGGGGCGGCGTTGTCGGTGCGTCCGTCTTGTATCACTTGGCCAAATTTGGCTGGACTGATGTGGCGCTGGTCGAACGCAATGTTCTGACCGCAGGATCATCCTGGCACGCCGCAGGCGGCATTCACGCGCTTAACGCGGACCCGAACATGGCCGCCTTGCAGGCTTACACCATTGATTTGCTGTCTGAGGTTGAGGCCGAGTCCGGCATCGACATCGGCCTGCACATGACCGGCGGGATCACGGTGGCCTGTGATCCAAACCGCTGGGAGTGGCTGCAGGGGGCATACCGAACCTTCCAGACCATCGGCATCGACGACTGTCACCTGATGGGTGTGGACGAGATCAAAGAGAAATGCCCGATCATCTCAACCGACGGGATCATCGGCGGGCTCTGGGCCGACCGCGAAGGCTATGTCGACACCACGGGCACGGTCCACGCCTATGCCCGTGCCGCAAAGAAACGCGGCGCTGATGTTATTGAACACAATAAGGTCGAGGAACTTCATTGGAAGGGCGATCACTGGCAAGTCGTCACCGAAAAAGGCACTATTCGAGCCGAACACGTCGTGAATGCTGGCGGGTTGTGGGCCAAACAATGCGGTCGGATGGTCGGTCTTGACCTGCCGGTCTCCCCCCTTTCGCACCATTATTTCCTGACCGAAACGATCCCAGAACTGGAACAGATCGACTTTGAAGTGCCTATGACCGTGGATCTTGAGGGGTTCACCTACATGCGCCAAGACAAGAAGGGCATCTTGGTCGGGATTTATGAGGTCGACCACCAACACTGGATGATGGACGGCGCGCCGTGGAATTACGGCATCGAACTGCTCCAAGAAGACACCGATCGCATCGAAAATGAGTTGATGATGGCGTTTGATCGCTACCCGGCGCTGAACGAGGTCGGCATCAGCGATTGGGTCAACGGGGCCTTCACCTTTTCACCCGACGGCAACCCGCTGGTTGGACCGGTTGAAAGCGTGCCGAATTACTGGCTCGCGTGCGGGGTGATGGCAGGGTTCTTGCAAGGCGGTGGCGTGGGCAAGACGCTGGCGGAATGGATGATTCACGGTGACACAGAGACGGATGCGTGGTCGATGGACATCGCCCGCTACGGCCCGCAGCATTCCAACCGCGAGTACATCAAACAGACGACCGGCCAGTTCTATTCCCGCCGGTTCGTCATGACCTATCCGAACGAACAACTGCCCGCAGGCCGCCCCCTGCGCATGGCCCCCGCCCATGACGCCATGACCGCTGCTGGATGTCGTTGGGGCCAAAGCTGGGGCTTGGAAACACCGCTTTACTTTGCGCCTCAGGATTTCGTCGAAACGCCGTCCCTCAACCGCTCAGACGCGGCCCCCTTTGTTGAGGCGGAATGCAAAGCCGTCCGTGAAGCCGCGGGCCTTTTGGACATCACCGGGTTTAGCCGGTTCGAAGTCTACGGACCGGGCGCTGAGGCGTGGTTAGAGACGATTTTTGCCACCAAGCTTCCCAAACCTGGCCGGTCCCGTCTGGCGGTGATGCTCTCACCTGAGGGCAAGTTGAAGGGCGATCTGACGCTCTTCAACTGGGGCGACGGGACGTGGTGGATTATGGGCAGCTACTACCTGCGTCAATGGCACAAACGCTGGTTCGCGGATCACGAAGGTCCGAACATGATCTTGCGCGATATCTCGGACGACGTATGTGGATTTTCCGTCGCCGGGCCAAATGCGAAGGCCATCATGCAGTCTATCCAGCCTGAACTGGACCTGCCCTTCATGGGATGTGCCACCTTCGATCTGGGGCTTTTGCGCTGCAAAGTGGGTCGCCTGTCTGTCACGGGCGAACATGGTTATGAAATTCATTGTCGCGCCAATGAACACATCGCCCTGCGGCGGATGCTATTGGACGCTGGCGCAGGGCATGGCCTGCGCGAGGTTGGATTTAACGCGCTGCTTTCCCTCCGGATTGAGAAATCCTACGGTATCTGGTCCGCCGAATTCACCCAAGATCGCACTGCCGCCATGACAGGCATGGACCGCTGGATCGACTGGCAGAAACCGGATTTCATTGGCCGCGACGCGGCAATGAAAGAACGGGACAAAGGCCCAGATCAGGTGCTAGTGACCTTGGGTCTTGATAGCCCTGATGCGGATTGTTCAGGGTATGAACCCGTCTGGTCAAACGGCACGCGGATCGGCTTCACCACCTCTGGTGCTTACGGATATACTGTTGGGCAATCCATCGCGATGGCCATGGTAGACCGCGCCTATGCGGAACCAGGCACGGATTTGTCGGTGCATGTGGTGGGCATCGAACGCCAGGCCAAGGTTCTTGCCCCGTCGCCCTACGACCCGGACGGCAAAGCGATGCGAGGATGAGCCGCCGTCAGGGACGCAAAGCACGCGGCGCGGCTGAGGTCGCGCGTAAGGTCAATTACAAGACCCTGCGCAACCCGTTCCCGCCCCTTGCGGTCTTCCCTGATGATCGGATCGATGCCATTCACGCGGCGGCTTTGGATGTCCTGCATCGGTTGGGCATTAAGGTCCTGCTGCCTGAGGCGCGGCAGTTGTATGAGGCCGCAGGCGCACGGGTTGAGGGCGAAATGGTCTATCTGCCGCCGTCCCTTGTGGAGGACAGCGTGGCCCTCGCCCCCAAGTCGATCCTTCTCAAAGGCGGCGCGCCAGATCGAGACGTGACGCTTGAATTGGGCAGCCTGATATTCCAGCCCGGCGCGGGTGCGCCCCATGCCACCGATCTGGAGCGGGGACGACGCGCGGGGAGTTTGAACGACTACCTCGAGCTTACAAAACTGACCCATCATTTTGACGCGCTGCACATGCTGCCCCCGCTGGTGGAACCGCAGGATGTGCCCATGCATTTGCGTCACTACGCCATGATGCGTGGGCAGCTTACACTGTCAGATAAAATCCCTTTCGTCTTCTCCCGTGGGACCCCTCAGGTGCGCGAAAGCTTTGAGATGCTTAAGGCGTTTCGGGGCGTAACAGACACTGAATTTTTCCAAAACGCCTATTGCTACACGATCATCAACACCAATTCGCCGCGCCAATTGGATATTCCCATGGCGCAGGGCATTATCGATTTTGCCCGCGCAGGGCAGGTGTCGATCATCACGCCCTTTACGTTGATGGGGGCCATGGCGCCCGTGACCGTTGCCGGTGCCCTGACCCTCAGCCATGCGGAGGCCATGGCGGCGATCACTTTGGGCCAAATCGCCAAGGCGGGCGCGCCGATGACCTATGGCACGTTCACCAGCAATGTGGACATGAAAACTGGCGCGCCCGCCTTTGGGACACCCGAACAGGTCAAGGCCTCGCTTGGGGCCGGACAACTTGCGCGCAAGTTGGGGCTGCCGTGGCGCTGCGCGGCGGGGTCGGCGGCCAATATTAACGACGCGCAGGCCGCCCATGAAACCGAAATCTCTGGCTGGGGTGCATTTCTGGCGGGGGCTACGGTGATCATCCATTCCGCTGGCTGGTTAGAGGGCGGACTGACCGTATCTTACGAAAAGCTCATCACCGATATGGATATGGTCCAGACCTTTGCCGAACTATGCGCCGCGACAGACGCAGACGATGATGCCATTGCTCTGACCGCCCTGGCCGAAGTCGAACCGGGCGGGCATTTCTTTGGCGCGGCCCACACGATGGACCGCTATCAAACCGCTTTTTATGACCCTGTCGGTATGGATTGGTCGAACATCGGCACATGGACGGAACGCGGTGCGCAGGATGCCAACACACGGGCGACGCAAACATGGAAAACCATCCTTCGCGATTTCGAACCTCCGTTTGTCCACCCTGATACGATCCAAGCCTTGGACAGCTATATTGCCGCAAAAACGGCCCTCGGCGGCGCCCCTCCCGAAAGCTGATCGCGGATCGGTGAAGCCGCTGTAACGACACTGGAAATTTGCGGACTTTGCCCCATATTCTGCCGTAAAGCAGCGGAAGGAAGACGCTATGACCAAGTACGAAAAGAACCCCGATGTCGTCGCAACCCTGACGCCGGAGCAGTTCCATGTGACGCAAGAAAGTGGAACAGAACGTCCTTGGACGGGCCCTTATCTGGACAACAAGGAGCCTGGGATCTACGTGGACATCGTGTCAGGTGAGCCTTTGTTCGCCTCCTCAGACAAATACGAATCCGGCTGCGGTTGGCCCAGTTTTACCAAGCCGATTGAACCGGCGAATATGAACGAATTAACGGACACAACCCTTGGCATGATCCGCACCGAAGTGCGGTCCACCCATGGGGACAGCCACCTCGGCCACGTCTTTCCTGACGGCCCGCAGGACCGTGGTGGGCTGCGCTATTGCATTAACGGCGCGTCGCTCCGGTTTATCCACCGTGACGACATGGAGGCCGAGGGCTATGGAGACTACATCAACCAAGTGGAGGACATTTAAATGACCGAACGTGCAGTTCTCGCCGGTGGGTGTTTTTGGGGCATGCAGGATTTGATCCGGAAGATGCCGGGCGTTGTGTCGACCCGAGTGGGTTATACCGGCGGCGATGTCCCCAACGCGACCTATCGCAACCATGGCACCCATGCGGAAGGGATCGAGATCATTTTTGATCCCGATCAGATGACTTATCGACGGCTATTGGAATTCTTTTTCCAGATCCACGACCCGACCACCCTGAACAGGCAAGGCAACGATCGTGGCATGTCCTACCGGTCCGCGATCTACTACGTGGATGAGGATCAAAAGGCGGTGGCCGAGGATACGATCAAAGATGTGGACGCATCCGGTCTTTGGCCTGGC
Organism: Pseudooctadecabacter sp.; assembly: GCF_965657175.1. Taxonomy (GTDB): domain Bacteria; phylum Pseudomonadota; class Alphaproteobacteria; order Rhodobacterales; family Rhodobacteraceae; genus Octadecabacter. Next base: position 193,864 of record NZ_CBFHNH010000001.1, read on the forward strand.
AAAGTGGTGACTGAGCTGGAACCCGTCGGCGACTTTTGGGAAGCCGAGCCGGAGCATCAGGACTATCTGGAACGCATCCCCAACGGCTATACCTGCCACTTCGTGCGGCCCGATTGGGTCCTGCCCCGTCGGGACGCTGCGGAATAGATCAAACAGCGATCCGTGGACGGCCCCGTGCAGTGATCCGCATGGTTGCCTCGATAAACATGACCTGAGCCTCGATCTGAGCTTCCCGCAGATCGAGGCTTTCGCTTATCCGGATATCCTCAACCCCGGCGGCAAGGGCCTTTGCCTGCGTCTGTTCGGTAAGCATCGCACGCAAGGCGGACAGGGCTGCGTCTTTGCTGCCGAACTGCGCGGGTCCTTCAGGCAAGTGGACGCGAAACGCGCCCTCACCGCCGCTTGTTACGGTGCCTTCTGCGTGGATCACAACCTGCCCCACCACGGCGCCGATCGCGTTGGCCACACCTCCGTGTTGGGGGAGTGCGGTTGCACACCCCAACCGTTCGCCCACCGCGCCATAGTAGCTGCGGGCCGATGCGCCAAGACCAATGACCGGCATTGCCAATCCGGCACTGATCCGCACGACATCATTATGGTCGGCCAGCCCCGCACGCATTAACGCATGGCGGGCCATTGAAGCAGGTTCTGACCACCCCTCTTCTGCAAAAGCAGTCTCTAACAAGGCCTCGGACGTTTGTTTTGTGAGTTGATCGATGATCTGGGAGGCGAGGGTCTGTCCGTCAGATGCGAGGCGGTCCCCGCTCCCGATACGCCGCTTGGCCATCAAGGAGAGCGCCTTATCCGCCGCTTGCCTATCCCAATCGTCCAACCGGCCCAAAACATGGCTGGCATCCGATGGTGTCACGCCACATATCAGCACCAGCCCCCGTTGAACCAAACGCGCGAGGGCAGGTATTTCCACGCGGGATTGCACTGCATCAGCCCACCGCAAGGGGCCGTTCTCCAGCCGTTCCACGACCGCAGCTTCGCGCGGATCAAGGGCGTCCGGGACGTCGGCCCATTGTCCAATCACAAAGCGTGTGGCCTCTTCCGCTGGAGTCTCCAAAGCGGCGGCCTTGTCCAATGCGCCGTGAACCAAATCCCCATGATCCCGCGCCAAGAGGGATACGGGCATCACCCGTTTGGGGCCAAGCACAAGCCCGCCCTCCAACCCGTCGAGGACACGCACTTCACTGTCACCACCCAGCCCGAAGGTCCGCATCGCAACCGCCTCAACCATGGTGCGATACGGGCCAACCTTGGCCCCCTGCGGATCAATCTTCGGCAGCCCACCACGCAGCAAGCAGATGTCGGTCGTGGTGCCGCCGATGTCACTGACCAGCGCGTCCTGTTCACCCGTCAACCACTGCGCGCCCGCGATGCTTGCGGCGGGCCCGCTGAGGATCGTTTCAATCGGGCGCTCCCGCGCAATCTCGGCCGAAATGAGCGCGCCATCACCGCGCACGACCATCAGCCGCGCGGCGATTCCTCTGGCTGTCAGATGCGCCTCGGTCGCGGCGATCAGCCGGTCGATCAAACCGATTAACCTTGCATTCAGCACCGCTGTGAGGGCCCGTTTCGGCCCGCCCAAGGCTTGGCTCAATTCATGGGAACAGGTCACAGGCACGCCAAGACGGGCGCGCACAGCATCACGGGCGCGGACCTCGTGGTCAGGGTTCCGCGTGGCAAACCGACTGGCAATCGCAACGCCAGTCACACCCGAAAGCGTCTCTAATCCAGCTAAAAGAGCGCCTTCATCTAGAGGGCACACCTCAGCCCCCGAATGGCCATGACCACCCGCTACGAAGACCACCGGATCATCGCCCAACGCCTCTTTCAGATCGGCGCGGGCAAGTTCGCTTTCCTCAAACCCAATAAAGATCAGCGCGACGCGCCCACCCTGTCCTTCGACCAAGGCATTGGTGGCAAGGGTGGTGGACAGCGATACCAGTGCTACGGCCTCCGGTGCAAGACCGCTGTCGGCAATGACGGCATCAATGGCGCCGCCAATTCCAAGCGACAGATCGGGGCGCGTGGTCAGCGATTTGGCATTGGCCACGACACGGTCGGCCCCATCGTCCAGCAGAACAGCATCCGTATATGTGCCACCCGTATCGATCCCTAAAAGAATGGCCATGACTGCCCCCATCGTTTTGCCTGACGCTAGGCCGGTCTTACCTGACGTCTTGCCCACAAACGACATGCCACAGTCGCGCTAGGTCTTCGACAGACTTTCCAAGGTGATCAGCGCACCGCCCGCCGCAGCCGCATCGTCTGCGTCATGCGTCACCATCAAGACGGGCAAGGCCCGGTCGCGGGCCGTTCGAAAGACCAGATCCCGCACCTGCGCGCGCAGTTCCGCATCAAGACGGGAAAACGCCTCATCCAGCAAAAGCGCACGTGGCTTTGACAACAGCATCCGCACCAAAGCGACCCGCGCCTTTTGTCCGCCGGACAACGTTGCAGGATCGCGATCTGCATAGCCCGCCAGATCGACGTCTTCCAACGCGGCTTCAATCACGGCGCGCCGTTCAGAACGTCTACCGCCGGCGGGCATCCCAAAGGCAAGGTTGGCACCCACGGACATATGCGGGAACAACAGGTCGTCCTGAAAGAGGATACCGATCTGCCGGCGGTGCGGCGCAAAATGGGTGATGTCTTCACCATCAAGTTCAACGCTGCCCATACCTTTGAACACAGGCGCAAGGGTGCCAGTGATGAACGCCAGAAGGGTGGATTTTCCCACGCCGGACGGCCCCATCACAGTGAGAACCTCACCTGGCTGGATCGCATGATCCACTTCGATCAAAGGCGACCCCGCGCGCAAAATGCACACTTTGCGCAGTGTTAGACCCTTAGTCATGCAATCCCTTTCGGTTGCGCCACAAGATTGTCGGAACGATCAAGGCAACAGTGAACGGCACTAAGGCCGCCAGTGTCTGCAACAGGCCATACACGCCAATCGCGCGGCGGTCGCCCCCCGATGACAACGCCACGGCCTCTGTTGTGAGGGTCGAGACACGACCCCCACCGATCAGCAAGGTCGCCAGATACTGCCCGACAGAAACTGCAACACCCACGGCGACTGCGGTCAGTACAGGGCGCGTCAGCATGGGTAAGCGCACGGCCCAGAATACCCGCCATGGGCTGGACCCCAGTGCCTGTGCAACCGTCGCATTACGGGCATCCCATGACCGCCACGGATCACCGAGCGACAGGAAAACATAGGGCAACACAAATACCAGATGCGCAAAGATCACCGGCATCCGGCCCATATCCGCGCCGACGTTGAGTAACATCGTTTGCAGCCCCGGTAGGAACGCCGTCTGCGGGACCAGCAAAGGCAGATAGAGCAGGACAAGGCCCCTTTGCCCAAACTGCCTGCCGCCGCGGTGTTCTGCTTCAAGACAGCCCAGCACCAAAACAAGCGCAAGACCCACGGCAGCGCCCGCGATCAAGAACGTCTCACCCATCGTGTCTAGGGCCGACGGGCCGTGTCTGTCCCATGGCCGCAAAGTAAATCCGTCTGGCAGAACGTTTGGAAAGCTCCAGCGTGCGGCGAAGGACCAAACAAAAAGGCTGGCCAATCCCAACAAGATAGACAGGGCCGATATTGCCCCGAAACCAAGACTCAGCATACGACCCGGAGCATCTATCTGGCCCCTGCGACCGGACGCGATCCAACGTCGACCAAGGGCCGCGACAAGTCGCTCTCCGATCCACCAACTGACCAGAACCCCGACGACCAAGCAAAACTGCAACAGGGCTGCGGCGGCACCTGTCAGTCGCATGGAAAGATCCGGGTCGCTCATCCATTTGACGATCTGGACAGACAAGGTTGGGGGCGTGCTGGGGCCGAGGATGACGGCGACGTCCACCACACTCATGGAATAGCCGATGACCACGTAGACCGGCAAACGGATCTGCGCGTAGACGCGGGGGAACACCGTCTTGAGCCAACCCGTCACGCGGCCATATCCCAGCGATTGTGCCACAAGAAGCGACCGACGGGGCTGTGCTTGTCCCATGGCGGCGATCATCATCAACAGCAGAAACGGGACCTCTTTGACGACCAGACCTGCCACCATCGCCAATCCCAAGGGGTCTTGCACGATAAGCAAATCAGGCGGTCTTTCCCAGCCTGTCAACCACGGCGAAGTCATGCGCGCCAACCAGCCCGATGGGACGATCAGGAACGCCAGACCGAAGGCCGCCGCTGCATGGGGCACGGACAACAGCGGCGACAGCATTCTCTCCAACACTCGGAACGACCGCGTGCCAGACCAACCGGCGACGATAAACGACACGATCAGAAGCGACAGCCCGGTCGCAAAGACGCCCGTCGTCACCGACAACCGGACTGCTGCACCCAAACCGCCCCAGTCAAAGAGGCTGCGGAATGGGTCAAGCGTCGGGCCGGTCAAACCAGCGGCCGGCAAATGCCCGAACGCTGGAAGAACCGTGCCATAGAGGCCCGCAATTACGGGCCCCAGCATTGCAAGCAATGTCAGTGCAGGCAGAAAGCGCAGCACGTAGGAACGTTACTGACCAGTGCCGTAACGTTCGACCCAGTCGTCAGTGACGCGGGTCATCCAGCTAGGGTGGGGTTCGGCCTGAACCGTTCCCAATTCAGCAGGCGACAAGGTGGCGATGCCCAGTTCCAGCGCGTCAAAAGCGGCACGTTCGTCCTCAGACAGTTTCGCAATGTCCAAAACCGTGCCGTAGCCCAAGATGTTGGGGTCTTGTGCGCGGGCCTGTGCTTCTGGGGACATAAGGAAGTTCGCCACGACCATCGCACCCGCAGCGGACCCTGAATTGTAAGGGATCGCCACGAAAGACGCGTTGCCGATGGTGCCCTTGTCCAAAACGAAGGTCCGCACGGTCTCTGGCAATTCAAAATTCGCAATCGCGGTGGAGGCCGCACCGGGGCTGAAGGAAATGGACAAGTCCAATTCGCCATCGTTGATCAACGGGAACATGGCTGTGCCTGTCGCGGGATAGGCCTGACCGGACCGCCACAGATGCGGGGTCAGCGCGTCAAGGTAGGACCAGAGCGGGGCCACGACGTCATCGTAGGTTTCATCCGTCGCGGCCTCTTGCAGGACGGCGGGGTCCTCGATGATGTCGACCAGCACCTGCTTGAGGAATGTTGAGCCGAGGAAATCCGGCGGCTGTGGGTAGCTGAAGCGACCGGGGTTCGCCTGCGCCCAGTCCAGCAGTTCATCCATAGAGCCGAGGGTGTCGGGCATCGTCTCAGTGTTGTGAACAAAAACGACCTGCGCCATGGCCCAAGGGGCCTCATAGCCTTCGACTGGGACCGTGAAATCGGTCTGGACAGTCTTGCCGTCAACATCCACCACGGCCCAGTTGGGCAGCTGTTCGGCAAAGGGGCCGAACAGAAGATCAGCGTCCTTCATAGCGGCGAAGTTTGCACCGTTGATCCAGATCATGTCGATGGCACCGTCATCGTTTTCACCGGCTTGCTTTTCGGACAGCACACGGGTGACGGCATCCGCCGTATCCGTCAGCTTCACGTGTTCAAGGATAACACCATGATCTTCGGCCACGCGTTCACCCACCCAAGCGATAAAGTCGTTGGTGGTGGTAGACCCGCCCCAGGCATTCCAGAACACGGTCTGGCCTTCGGCCTCAGCCAGAACGGCATCCCAATCGGCAGGATCAGGGTTGGCCAGAACAGCCGAAGGCGATGCAAGGGCCGCCAGCAATGCAAGATACTTCATAGGTCTTCCTTCATAGCAAATACACGCCGAGCGGCGATCAGTCGAAGGGTCGCTGTCGCAAAGCACAACGTCCCGAATATCCAAGCCAGCGTCGCGAAGGATGCCGGAAACAGGCACAGCAGGACAAAGAACACGATCGTTTCAGTCCCCTCCAAAAGCCCGTTGGAATAATACAATGATTTCACCCCCTGGGCCGAGGTTTCGATCCCGCGTTTTTCCGCCAAAATCGCAAAGCCCAAAAAGCTGGTCCCGTTGAAATAAAAACTTGTCAGAAGGTACGCGCCGGCAACCGCGTTGGTTGCTGGGTCCATCACGACAAAGGCAAAAGGGATCGCGCCGTAAAACAGAAAGTCGCACGCGATATCGAGGTAGCCGCCAAAGTCCGTCTTGCGCGTGGCCCGCGCCACCGCCCCGTCCAGACCGTCGGCGATGCGGGACGCCAACAACAAGACCAGCGCCAGACCGGTCCAGCCCAATGCAATGAACAAAGCTGCAAACAGCCCAAGGCCAAGACCCACGAGGGTCATCCCATCCGCGGTCATGCCCCGGTTGGCCAGTCCCTGACCAATCGCGTTGAGCGGCGGGTCAATCAATTTGCGGGCGGCAGCGTCCAGCATGGGACCTCCGAATTCGTCTGTGGTTGTTTGACCCATCAGACGCAGTGGCGCAATCGTGCTGACACGAATGTGACAGGGTCAGCCCAATAAAAAAGGGCCGCGCCTAGGCACGACCCTTTTCTATTACTGTGATCTACCGGATCAGTTGGATTCGGCTTCTGCCTCAGCCTCTTCCTCAGCGCCAAATGTGGCGAGATAGGCGTAGATGTTGATCGCTTCGCCTTCGTCACGAACGCGGTAGGCCATCTTGCCGCGCGCACGGTTGTTGTCGAGCGTTTCGCGCAGCCAGCCTGTTGGGTCCTGAACGTAGCCAACGAATGCTTCTTCGGTCCAGACTGTCCCCATTTCGCCCAGCTCTACGATGCTGTCACCGTAACGGAAGTCTTCGACGGCGCCCAACTGGCGGCCAGCAAGGCCATACAGGTTTGGACCTGTGCGCGCATTGCGGCCCGCCAAGACGTTGCCGTCTGCGTCTGCCACTACGTGACAGGCCACACATTGGCGGTTGAATTGTTCTTCACCGGCAGCGGCATCGCCCGTTGCGGCATGGCCATCTGCGAATGCTGGGCCTGCCAAAAGCGCCGCAGCTGCTGCGTAGATAAACTTGGTCATCGTTGTCTCCCTAACGTCAAGTTTGGCGCGGCAGGTTGCCGCATCGGATACAAGGGTAGTGTGCGACGTTGCGCCGTCCAGAAGAAATAAAGATTCCGTCACTGATATACGATATCACGCCACCTGATGCGCGATAGCGCATTGTTTCCAAAGCGTTGTTAGCGCCGCCACCAAATGGGCGATATCCGCATCCGTGTGCAAGGGGGACGGTGTAAACCGCAACCGTTCTGTGCCTTTCGGGACCGTCGGATAGTTGATCGGCTGAACGTAGATGTTCCATTCATCCATCAGATAATCAGCGAGCATTTTGGTTTTCACCGGATCACCGATCATCACCGGCACGATGTGGCTGTCGTTTTCCATGTGCGGGATGCCTTGGGCATCCAGCATCGCCCGCAGTTTGGCCACTTGGCGGCGTTGCCCTGCCCGTTCAAACTGACTGACCTTGAGATGTTTGATCGACGCGCAGGCAGCAGCAGCAACGGCGGGCGGCAGCGCAGTTGTGAAAATGAACCCACTTGCGAAACTGCGGATGAAATCACACAGCGCGGCCGATCCGGTGATATAGCCGCCGACGCATCCAAAGGCTTTACCAAGCGTGCCTTCGATCAGGGTGATCCGATGGGCCAAACCCAACTCTTCGGAAACACCGCCCCCACGTGCGCCGTACATACCCACGGCGTGGACCTCATCAATATAGGTCATAGCACCATACTTTTCCGCGATATCCAAAATCGCCTCAATGGGGGCGATGTCGCCATCCATGGAATAGACAGATTCAAACGCGACAATCTTGGGGTGGTCGGCGGGCAATGCCGCCAGCTTCGCCTCAAGGTCCGCCACATCATTGTGGTTCCAGATGACCTTTTTGGCCTTGGAATGGCGGATGCCTTCGATCATGGAGGCGTGGTTGCCTGCGTCCGACAGGATCACGCAGTTTTCCAAGCGGCTGCCAAGCGTGGAAAGTGCGGCCCAGTTGGACACATAGCCGGAAGTGAACAGCAACGCCGCCTCCTTGCCGTGCAGATCAGCCAGTTCGGCCTCCAACAGCAAATGGTCGTGGTTCGTACCAGAGATGTTGCGCGTGCCGCCAGCACCGGTGCCGGTGCGCTGCACGGCCTCAACCATGGCGTCGATCACTTTGGGGTTCTGGCCCATGCCAAGGTAGTCGTTGGAACACCACACCGTCACATCGCGCACGCCTGCTTCGGCGTGGTTGGCGGCCTTCGGGAATTTGCCGCACTGGCGCTCCAACTCGGCAAAGTAGCGGTAGTTGCCGTCGTTTTTCAGTTGGTCCAGCTGGTCGTTAAACAGGGCATCAAAGTCCATTGGTCTCTTCCTTGGCAGTCGTAAATCGTTTGTGTTCCGGCAGCATCCACCGCCAGAGTTTTGCGTCCGGCAGCGGGATCACCATGAACCAGTGTTCCAGCAACGCCAGCGCGCTGAGGGATGTCAAAAGGGCAAAGCCTGTGGCCGCGATAACTGTGTCCGCCGTCATCAAAAGCTGCGCGAAACACGCGACAGCAAAGGACAGCACCGTCACCGACAGCGGGAAAAACGCCGTGATCGGCCCTTGGCGCAGATGGCTGCGCAGGTGTTGCAAGGGCACAGGCAAAAATTCGAAATTGATGCGCGGCACCCCGAAAAAGAGGTTCAGTTTGGCACTGATGCGCGCAAAGAATAGGATCGCATAGGTCCACAGCGCGATCTGGTTTTCGGCCTGGCTGGTCGCCAACACGACAAACGCCATGCCCGCGAGCAGCAGGATTTCATGATGGGCCAATGCATCCCATGCGCGCCAGAACCTTGGCGCGCCGACCACCCCTTTGGGGCAACGGGCCCGCTCGGGCCCTGTGATCACACCGGACAGGAACGACAGTTCGATCCACGCCCAAATGCCCAGCGCCCCGAAGAAACCAGCATAAAGCCCCGTCAATCCCGTATCGGGCGCAGACACAACCACACCGGCCACGCCCAGCGCTAACACCGGCACGGACATGAACACCGCTACATTGTAGGCGTTGCCACCCGTCCGGTCCGCCCGACGGATGACATACAAAATCGCCCCGGTGGCGGACCACCAGGTAAAGAGCGCGATGAGAGATGCGCCCCAGACCCCCATCAGTAGGCGGGCCGCAACACGGTGCTTTCGGGCACCTGATGTTTGATCGCGGGGATCGTATAGAGGGATACAAACGCCAGCGCCGCTTTGGCGGAGCCTGCAACGTTGCCAAAGAACCCGGACACGCCACCGCGTTTCTTGGCTTCCGCAATCTGCACATTGGCCTTTTGCATCCGTTCCAGATTGCGCTGCCACCGGGGGTGTTCGATATCCAGCATAAGCGGGAAGATTTGGCCGGTCAGCACGGAGGTCTTGGTGAAAACCTCATGGGCATACCAATCAGGATCGACGCCCAACGCTTTGTGGAACGCGGGCCGCTGATGGTCGCGCACATACATGGTGGAATAGACTGCCGTCAGGAAGAACTTGATCCACAGCTTGTTGGTGAAGCTTTCGGTCAACTTGGGGTCGGTCTTCATCAGCAGGGCGAAGGCTTCGCCATGGCTGAACTCATCGTTGCACCATTCCTCAAACCACTTGAAAATAGGGTGGAAGCGATGTTCAGGGTGCGCCTCCAGATGACGGAAGATCGTGATGTAGCGCGCGTAGCCGATCTTTTCGCTCAGATAGGTGGCGTAGTAGATGAACTTCGGACGGAAGTAGGTGTACTTCTTTGACTGCGTCAGGAACCCAAGGTTCACGCGCAAACCGGCCTCCCGCAGGGCGTCGTTGATAAAGCCCGCATGACGTGCCTCATCCCGTGCCATCAATTGGAACAGCTGGGTGATGTCCTTGTTGGACCCACGGCGTTTCATTTCCTTATACAGCACACAGCCCGAAAACTCGGCGGTGCAGCTTGAGATCAGGAAATCAATGAACTCCGCCTTCAGCTTGGGCTCCATCGCGTCCCAATCAACGTGGTCCCAATCTTCGTTCTTCTTGAAATGACCCTTGTTGGGGTCGCTTTCCATCTGGGCGATCAGCGCATCCCAGTCCTTGCGGACAGGTGTCACGTCAATCGCGTCCAACTCATCAAAATCGGTGGTGTAGAACCGCGGCGTCAGCAGCGTGTTCGACATCGCCGTTTCCGTGGCAAAATCATCGTCAAACTTCGCCTGTTCTTCCTGAATGGCGAGGCCTTCTTCCACGGTGGTGGCATCGGCGGAGTGTTTGGGGGTGTTTTGAATGTTCATACCGTCACCTCCTCGGAGAAGCTGAATTCGCACAGCTCCATGAATTCAAAATCACCAGTGGCCCGCGTCCACATGCGTTCCAGCCCGCTGGCCCGTGTGATTGTCGCCATACGTTCTTCTTCGACCATCTCGCCGAATGGCGCCATGATCTCAGCCCCGTGGACTTTCACAGTATCCCCCGGCCCAACGACCGATCCGTCCGTGAATTTCACATGCGCGCTAAGTTCCTCAAAGCGGTGCGAAATGGTGACCACGCAGGGCACCTCTTCTTTGGTTCGTGTCAAAAGGCCCATGGGGTTCCCTCCTTTATCTTCGTTTCAGTTCAGCAGACTGGCGAAGGCTGCCACGTTGTCAGCGCCGTAGCCGACCAGTTCCACAGACCAGCCGGTCTCTGGATCCTCAATCGCGTAGGTGCCATTGGTGCGTTCGATCAACGTGACCGGCGCGGTGTTGGGCGTGTCCGCCACCAGACGTTCGCGTTTGATCACGATGCCCATAACGCCCACAAACCCCATCAGGTCATCGGCGGAATGGGCGATCTGCACGCCGTCTTTGTCATAAACGGTCGATACCCCCTCACGGGAGGTTTCAAATTGAAGCGACATTTGCCGCGCCACCGGCGCACGGTCTATGACGCCTGTGTTGGGCACATCAAACCACTGCGCATAAGCGACAAGCGCCAAAGACGCCGCCATCAGGCTGAACATGGCGACCACCAGAAAACGAGGGACCATGTCTTTGTCGCGGTGCTTCATCTGTTCTGAAAGAGACATGACCGATTACTCCGCCGCGACGGCATGGGATTCCATGCGGTGTACTTGAGGCTGAGAGACACGCGCCTCAGCGGCCTCCGCGAAAATCTGCGCCACGTTTTGGGCGTCGGGGATGGACCGGAACGCAGGTTGCGTTTTGGACACGTACCAAGGACGCACGTGCGGCCAACTCATAATATGGCTGAACCGTGTGTCGCCAATCAGTTCAAACGCCAACGTCCCGTGGCCGGTTTTCTTGAGGTCCAGTGCAGCATTGCCGATCTGCGTATAGGGCAGGTTCAACGTCATCGTCAGTGCCGCACCAATCCTCATGGCCACGCGCTTGTTCGTCAGCGTATAGACCGCCGACCGCGCCTGCATCGTTGCCAGCCCCAAAATCAGCAGGCAACACAGCGTCCCGATCACGACGAACGGGACGCCATGCGCCAATGCCAGATCCATCGACACGAAGGTCGAGGACACACCCACGCGCCAGACGGTCAAAAGGACGAAATACCCGATGACCCAATACAATTTCATCGCATCGCGCGCCAAACGCAGCACCGAAGGGCTGCCCTGCCACAGGATGTGTTCCCCTTCGGGCAATGCCTCTGGCAACCCCCGTACAGGTTCGAATTTAAAATCATCGTGGGACATTGGTCCGTCCTTTCTTACTTCTTACAGCTGCGGCTCAAGCCGCTTTTCCGAGGCGTACAAAGTGCCACCGGCGTAATACGCCATGACCTTTTCTTCCTCGAGAAGTGTGACTTCATCCGCAGATTTGGTTGCAGGGATGCCCGGGAAATTATGGGCATAAAGCGATTTGACCGTGACACGGTCGGTGCCGATCCGGCAGAGGTTGATTGGGATCAGGCGCATTTGGCCGGACCCTTCAGGGTTCAGGTCCATCTGTAGGAAACGAACCAGCTGTTCGGGCACGTCGACCCACATGTCCGTCACCCGGCCCACGACTTCGCCGTCCCCAGACACAACCGGCTTGCCGCGCGGGTCACGACCGGCGGAATGGGCAAACTCCGGCAGGCTCGCCATGGGGCGGATTTTCACATGGCCGTGGCCGTCCAGTTCAGGCACATCGCGGCGCGGTGCCCAAGCGGCGGGGCCGACGCCATCAACCATCGGATCACCGGTTGGCACGTAAGGTGAACCAGCCGCCTTGGACGTACGCGCTAGGGCCAGGTTTTCGCGACGATGTGCTGCTTCGTTTTCAGCGCTTGGAACCGTCACAGACCCGCGACCATGAGGCAGATCAAAGGTCTTGGGCTTTGGCACAGGGAACGGACCCTGGTTTGGGGCCACGGCACCGTCGTCATCCTCAAGCGGATAACCTTCGCGCATGTTTTCGGTTTGCAGGTAATAGATCAGCCCCGCAAAGAAGATGTAGAACAGCCAGATCGCTGCACTCGCCAGATCAAAATTTCCAAAGAATTCTACGCCAACCATGGATTATGTCCTCCGTCTTAGGTTGGGAAATCCGCCAGACCGAATTTGGTCTTCGCGGTTCCGGTCATCGCCCGGACCCGCACAAGCGGCCCCAACACGATGAGAGTGATAAACAGCAGGCCAATCTCCGTGTGATACACGACAGAATAGCCCGTGGATGGCGTGGCGAGCGCCTCTCCAAAGGTTCCCTGAGCAGCAAGGCCACCGACAACGTCCCGCAGGCCGCCCCCGATCACCGTAGACAGCCCGGCCGAAGTGGCCTGAGCGGCCCCCCACGCACCAAGCGCCAAACCGCGCCCCGCCAGCCCGCCTGCGGGCATGGTCATAGCAGCGGTCAATGTGGCGACCGAAAACAGGCCCCCACCAAGGCCGATGGCAAATGCACCGGCAAAGAACAAAGCGCCGCTTTCCAGCGGGGCCGCAAAAATCACAGAACTGAACGCGATCAAGCCCACAAGAATGCCACGTCCGGCGATCTTGTAGGGGTCCGTCGCTTTCGCCAACCACCGCGCTGCAGCGGCAAAACCGGCAAGCGCCCCGATGGCCCAAGCGGCCGTCAGAAGCGTTGTGGAGGATACCGTCAACCCGAGGATTTCCCCACCGTAGGGTTCCAGCAATACATCCTGCATGTTGAAAGCCATCGTGCCAAGGAAGACGACCGCCAGCAAACGCCCCGCCGTCCCGCCTGACGTGAAGTCTGCCCAGGCATCGGCAAAGGTCGGCTTGGGTGCCGCGCGTTCCTCGCGCGACATCGGCTTGACCTTTTCCTGCTTCCACAGCGCGATCAGGTTCAGCGCGATCGTCACGACAGCCGCCCCTTGCACGACCTGCACCAGCTTCAATTCACTAAAATCACGCAGCAGGGTGCCGATGATAATGGCAGACACCAACATGCCCAGCAGGAACATCACATAAAGCAGCGCCACCACTCGGGGCCGCGTATCATCATCCGCACGGTCTGCGGCCAGCGCCAGACCAGCCGTCTGGGTCATATGCATCCCCACACCGGTCAGCAAAAACGCCAAACCGGCGGCAAACTGCCGCGCGCCTTCGGGAATATCCACGGCGGTGTTGCCCGACAGGACCAGCAGCGCCATCGGCATGATGGCCAAGCCGCCAAATTGCCATAAGGTCCCGAACCACAGATAGGGAATGCGTTTCCAACCAATCGCGCTGCGATACGTGTCCGACTTGAACCCTAACAGGGCCCTGAACGGTGCGGCCAGTACGGGGATGGCGATCATCACGGCTACGATCAAGGCAGGAACGCCCAGTTCAACAATCATCACGCGGTTCAATGTGCCCAGCAACAAGACTCCTGCCATACCGACAGAGACCTGAAACAAAGCCAACCGCAACAGCTGCCCTAAAGGCAGACCAACACTTGCGGCATCCGCAAAAGGCAACATACGCAGGGTCACTTTCTGAAGGTCAGAAGCGCGGAAAATCATGGGCGACCTCCGAACCGCAAACACTGCGAAATATAGAAACCTGAGGTCACACGCTCGACCTCAGCCAAACGTCCGTGCACGCCTGCAATCCGTAACCCGTTGCTTAATGTCACGGTGTTATGCGGAATCATAACCGGCGATCGGTCGGAGCGCGGAAACAATTTACCCACACGGAACATCGCCATTAAAAGCGGCGTGCGCGGCGCAAGAGTGAAGACAAATTTACCCCGAATGCGACCTTCGTTGGCCTTCAGCAGGCCCACCAAAGTATCGTTGTCGTAGTAGATCATCGAGTCCATGGCGACAGCGTAATCGAAGGTCCCGTGTGCCGGGTCCATCATATCACCCGCCTTGAATGTGATCCGTCGCCGCAGGTGATTTGGACACCGCGCCTCGGCAATCTTGATGATCTCTGGCGCGATATCCACCGCGACCACATCAGCCCCGCGTTCGGCCAAAGCGACAGCCTTGGCCCCCGTGCCGCATCCGGCATCCAGAACACGACAGCCGGTCAAATCATCTGGAAGCTGCGCCAACATGATCGCCCGCATCTTGTCACGCCCCGCACGAACGGTTGCACGGATACCGGACACGGGCGCGTCAGACGTCAGACGCTCCCATGTTTGGGTCGCCGTGCGGTCGAAATAATGTTCGACCCTGTCGCGTGTGGCGTCATAGCTCATCAATCAAACCCAAGCAGCTCAAAGATGTCACGGTCTTCTAACGGAGCCGGCGTTGTCACCTCGGTGCTGTTGTACAGCGCCTCGGCCATCTTGATGTAACCCGCCTGGCAGGCCGCAATCTCATCATCCAAAGGCATCTCAAACAGGGTCTTTTTCTTCAGACGACTGCGGCGGATGGCATCGACGTCAGGCATGTGCGCCAGTCGATTGAACCCCACCGTGCGGCAATAGCGATCCACCTCATCGGTGTCCTTGGAGCGGTTCGCGACACATCCCGCCAGCCGCACTTTGTAGTTCTTCGATTTGGCCTGCACGGCGGCAATGATGCGGTTCATTGCGTAGATGCTGTCGAAATCATTGGCCGTGACGATCAACGCCTTGTCGGCGTGCTGCAATGGGGCGGCGAAGCCACCACAGACCACATCACCCAACACGTCGAAAATCACCACGTCGGTGTCTTCAAGCAGATGGTGCTGTTTCAGCAGTTTCACCGTCTGCCCAACAACATAGCCACCACAGCCTGTGCCCGCAGGCGGGCCACCGGCCTCCACGCATTTCACACCGCCATAGCCTTCGGTCACGAAATCCTCGGGCCGCAATTCCTCAGGGTGGAAATCCACCTCTTTCAAAATGTCGATCACGGTGGGCTGCAACTGCCCCGTCAACGTGAACGTGCTGTCATGCTTGGGGTCACAGCCGATTTGCAGCACCCGTTTGCCCATCTTGGCAAAGGCCGCTGACATGTTGCTGGACGTGGTCGATTTGCCGATCCCACCCTTGCCATAGATCGCAAACACCTTCGCGCCTTCAATCTGCAAGGATGCATCCTGATGCACCTGCACAGACCCTTCGCCATCCTCACCACGCAGGTTCGGTATCTCGTCTCTGGGGCTCATAGCGCCCTCCCTTCACAGCCGGGCCCAACGCCCCGCTTCTTTGGTTCAAAAATACCTCCACCGGAGGCCGCCAAAATTCCGGAATTTTGGCCCCCTGCCGTCCGCAGGACCTGATCGAAGATCATCCTCATTCCGCCGCAATCCCTTCCAGCCGGTCTTCCAAGGCATCTGCTGCGTCCTGAAGCCCCGCCAATGTGTCCTCATCCGGTGTCCAATAGGACCGGTCCGATGCCTCCAGCAGACGCGATGCCATTCGAACAGAGGCCTGCGGGTTCAGCGCCGCCAACCGTTCGCGCATCTCTGCATCCAGAACAAAGGTTTCGCTTAGTTTCTGATAGACCCATGGATCGACTTGTCCGGTCGTCGCAGACCAACCCAACGTATTGGTGATATGCGCCTCGATCTGGCGCACGCCTTCATGACCGTGTTCCAAAAGCGCCTCAAAGAACCGTGGGTTCAGGGCCCGGCTTCGGGTCTCCAACGCGACCTGATCCTTGAGGGTCCGCACCTTCGCGGCCCCTCGCGTCTGATCCCCGATATAAACCGCTGCGTCCTCACCCTTGGCGCGTTTCACGGCACGGGCAATGCCCCCCAGCGTGTCGAAATAATGGTCCACGGTTGTGACACCCAATTCAACGCTCTCAAGGTTCTGATAGGCCACATCCACGTCCTTCAACGCGGCCTGCAACAGGTTCGCGTTCTTCGTGGGCTTGCCATCCATTCCATACGCGAACGACTTGCGCGCCTCATAGGCGTCGGCCAACTCGTCCTCACCCTCAAAGGCGGAACTATCGACGAGGGAATTTACATTGGACCCATAGGCCCCTTCCGCATTGGAAAAGACCCGTAAAGCGGCCTCTTCCATGGTACATCCCATTTCATTGGCGTAGGCCAACGCATGGGCGCGGACAAAATTACGGTCCAGCGGTTCATCGGCGGTCGCCGCCTTAAACGCCGCTTCCGCCAGCATCCGTGTCTGTAATGGCAGCAGATCGCGGAAAATACCCGACAGGGTCATGATGACATCGACGCGCGGACGGCCCAACTCCTCCAACGGGATCAAGTCCGCGCCAGACAACCGGCCGTAATAATCGAACCGGGGTTTGGCTCCCAGCAGACCCAGCGCCTGCGCAATCGGCACGCCATCGGATTTTATATTGTCAGACCCCCACAAAACCAAAGCCACGGTGCGCGGCACGCTCGAATGGGTCTCCAGCAAAAGCTCCGCCTGCCGCACACCGTCTTGCATGGCAAAGGCGGTCGGCATCCGGAACGGATCAAAGGCGTGGATGTTGCGGCCAGTGGGCAAAATCTCGGGGCTGCGTATCACGTCACCGCCTGGCACCGGTGCCACATAGCGCGCAGACAAGGCTTTCATCAGCCCGTCCAGCTCACCGGAGGCGCGCATCCTGCGTTTTGCGTCGGCACGATCCGCAGCGGTCTCAAATGCCATCAGATCCAGCATCGCCTCAGCGTCCTTATCTGGCATCGGGCGGCCCACAATATGCAAGCCATCTGTGATGAGCGCGTCTTCGGTCTCAAGCAGTTTCAGCCAAAGCGCATCGGGCGCAATGCCACCCATATCGACGGCCTCCGCTTGCGCTGCAATCAGCTCTTCCAATGCGGTGGCATCGGGATCATCCGCAGGCAAACCGCGCCAGCGCGTCAGGCTGTCCTTCAATTCGGCCAGCCCTTTATACAGCCCCGCTGACTGCAACGGGGGCGTCAAATGTGTGACCGTGACAGCGCCAGACCGCCGTTTGGCCAATGTCGCCTCTGATGGATTGTTCGCCGCATAAAGGTAGACGTTGGGCATTTCGCACATCAAACGATCCGGCCAGTCTTTCGCGCCCAAACCGGCCTGTTTGCCGGGCATAAATTCCAAAGCGCCATGCATGCCGAAATGCAGCACCGCATCAGCGCAGTACGTATTGCGAAGCCACAAATAAAACTGGGCAAAGGCATGGGTCGGGGCAAAGCCCTCTTCGAACAGCAACCGCATCGGGTCGCCCTCATAGCCAAAGGTCGGCTGGACGCCCACGAAGACATTGCCAAAATGCGCCCCCAGAACAAAAACACCCCGTCCGTCAGACTGAACCTTGCCGGGGGCAGGCCCCCAGACAGATTCTATCTCGGCCAAAGGCGGCGTATTCGCGACGATTTGATCGGCGCTGACATGCGCCGCGACATTCGCCTCTTGTCCATATTGCGCGGCATTGCCCTGCAAAATCGCCGCCCGCAGGTCGTCCACAGTGGCAGGCACTTCAACGTCGTACCCGTCTGCTTTCATCCGCGTCAGCGTGTTGAACAGGCTCTCGAAAACGGACAGGTAGGCCGCCGTACCCACAGCCCCCGCATTGGGTGGAAAGCCAAATAGAACCACCGCAACCTTCTTGTCGTCATTCGCGGCGCGATGCAGATGCGCCAAACGCTGCACTTTCTCAGCCAGACTGTCGATCCGCTCATGGCATGGCGCCATGGCCTTCTCGGCCGCCTGACACTTATGCGCGCAGCCTGCACAGCCTTCGGGCCCGTGACGTCCTGCGAATACGGTGGGCGACATCGCACCGTCAATTTCAGGCAGCGCCACCAACATCGTTGTCTCAACCGGGCCAAGCCCTTGCTTTCCCTCGGCCCACTGACCCAGCGTCTGAAATTCAAGCGGCTGTGCATTCACATAGGGCACATCAAGCCGTGTCAGAGCCTCAATCGCCGCATCATTGTCGTTATACGCAGGACCGCCCACAAGGCTAAATCCTGTCAGCGAAACCATCGCATCTACATCGTCAAAATAAGCATCCATAGCCGGACGCCCATCAAGGCCACCAGCGAAGGCTGGCACTGGCTGCAAGCCCTTGGCTTCAAACGCACGAATGACGGCGTCATAATGCGCCGTATCGCCTGCTAAAATATAGGACCGCAGCATCAACAGCCCCACCTTGGGCCCGTCCACGTTAGGCAATTCAGCGAGGTCAGTGACAATGCCCTCAGCAGGCAAATCTGGGTGATATAGACCCGTTTCGGGATATTCGCGCGGGGCTTCAACGGTGATGCCACCCCACTCACGCCGGGTGGCATAGCGGACTAGCAACATCCGCAACATCTGTTCGATGTTCTCGTCAGATCCGCCCAGCCAATATTGCATGCACAAAAACCATGTCCGCAGGTCCTGTGCTTTGCCAGGGATCAACCGCAGGATCTTTGGCAACCGCCGCAGCATCTTCATCTTCTTGGCACCGGACGCGCTGTCATGACTTTTCGCGCCGCGCAGCTTTTTCAACAGCGCCATCGGCCCAGACGCGGGCTTGGACATGTCCAAGTCGCCCATCTTCGTCATCTGCACGATGGCAGGGTCCGCAATGACACCCACGAACGCATCCAGATCATCACGACGCGCCTGCATGGCGGGCACAATCGCGTTCAGCTGGTCCTCAAGAAACACCAGATTGCCAACGACAATATTGGCCTGACCCACGGCCTCAACAGCGGCGTTCTTGGACTTAGGGTTGGCCTCCCACTCGGCGGACGCAAAAACCTCAACCGTGAGACCCGGAAACTCCGCTGCCATCTTGGGCGCAAGCCGCGCAATCGGGCCAGCGGTATGCTGGTCCAACGTCACAATCACGACGCGGTAGGGGATATGATCAACACTATCGCGCAAAATGGGCCTTCGCTTCGTACAAGGTATCAATCGAGATTTCGGCCAAACCACGTTCGCTCGCAAAACTCTCTGTGTTGCGCCGCGCTTTGCCACGCACAAAGAACGGGATCTTCTTCAACTCACGTTCCGCATCATCAAGCCAGATGACATTGTCGTCCGCATTCTTCTGATCCGAAAACTCCAGGGGGGACGCCGCAGGCGTGGGGGACTGGTCCCCCTCCACGACGCGCGGCTTGGCCTGACCACCATGATGGCTCGCCCCCGCATCGTCGTGAAATTCGAAGTCCTCACGGAACATATGCAACAGGTGCTCTTCGAGGCCCATCACCAGCGGATGCACCCAAGTGTCAAAGATCACATTGGCACCTTCAAACCCCATCTGCGGGGAATAGCGCGCAGGGAAGTCTTGTACGTGAACCGGCGCGGAGATGACCGCACAGGGGATGCCCAGCCGCTTGCCGATATGGCGCTCCATCTGGGTGCCAAGGATCATTTCGGGCTGAAGACGCTCGATTGCCTCCTCGACCTCAAGGTAATCGTCAGTGATCAGCGCCTCGACGCCGTATTCTTTGGCCGTCTTACGAATGTCGCGGGCCATTTCGCGGTTGAAACAGCCCATGCCGCAGACCTCAAACCCCATCTCATCGCGGGCAATGCGGGCGGCGGCCTTAACGTGCGTGCCATCGCCAAAGAGGAACACGCGTTTGCCGGTCAGATAGGTGCTGTCGACCGAGGCCGCATACCAAGGCTGGCGCAGTCGGCTTTCATCAATCAACGCCGACTTGCCCGTGATCGCGGCCACTTCGGCAATGAAATCGCGCGTGGCACCTGCACCGATTGGCACGATCTTGGTGTACGGCTGATCAAGGTTCCGCTCCATCCAGCGCGCCGCAGCTTCCGCCGTTTCAGGGTACATCAACACGTTGAAATGCGCGGCGCCCATGCGGGCGATGTCGGCGGGCGTGGCCCCCATCGGGGCGCAAACATTCACGTCGATGCCCATGTCGGACAGCAGCCCAGTCAGTTCTTCGATGTCATCACGGTGGCGGAACCCAAGGCCCGTTGGTCCGATCAGGTTGCACGTCACCCGTGTCGTTCGGTCCATGGGTTTGGCCAGATGGCGGACGATCTGAAAGAACGTCTCATCACAGCCGAAGTTTTCTTTGCGCTGATAGGATGGAAGTTCCAGCGGGATAACCGGAATGTCGAAGCCCATCGTCTCGGCCAGTCCGGCAGGATCATCCTGGATCAATTCGGCCGTGCAGGACGCGCCCACAATGATCGCTTGTGGCTTAAACCGGTCCACCGCATCCTGACAGGCGTCCTTGAACAAATGCGCGGTATCCGCGCCCAAATCGCGGGCTTGGAAGGTGGTGTAGCTGACTGGCGGACGATGATTGCGCCGTTCGATCATGGTGAACAGCAGGTCCGCATAGGTGTCGCCCTGCGGTGCGTGCAGCACGTAGTGCAGTCCCTTCATTCCGGTGGCGACGCGCATGGCGCCGACATGGGGCGGGCCCTCATATGTCCAGACGCTGAGCTTCATTCCGCAGCCTCCAGTCCCAGCATGTTGCGGCGCCGCACGGGGCGGCTGAACAACCCGGCAAGGTCCCCTGCCTGTTCGTAGAAATGCACGGGCGTGAAGACCAATTCGATGGCCCACTTTGTGGTCAGACCCTCGGCCTCCAACGGGTTGGCCAGGCCAAGGCCGCAGACGGTCAGATCAGGCCGCGCGGCGCGCGCACGGTCCAGTTGTTTGTCCACGTCCTGACCTTCGGAAATCTGCGGGCCGGCTGGCAACAGGTCCAGATCGGGGCCGTGTAGTGCGTCGTGAATATAGGGCTGGCCGACCTCAATCGGCTGCATCCCACATTCGCGCGCCAAGAACCGCGCCAGCGGAATTTCCATCTGACTGTCCGGCATAAAGAACACCGATTTGCCGCGCAGTGCCTCGGATGCTTGCGAAACCGCAGCCCGTGCACGGGCACGGGGGGCGTCGGTGACTTTGGCAAAAGTGTCTGCATCAACCCCAAACTCAGCCGCAATCGCGGCAAGCCATGCTGTCGTGCCTTCCTCACCATATGGAAACGGCGCAGGCAGATGCCGTGCGTGACGGCGCAGCAGCGCCGCATGGGTTTCACCCAAAAACGGCTGCGTCAAAGCGAAGACCGTGTTTGGCCCGACCGACAGCTCATCCGCCGCCGTCCGCGTGGGCAAACACCGCACCGTATCGATGCCCAAACCGCTGAGAAGCCCCAGCATCTGATCCTCGACAACGTCGGGCAACGCACCCACGACAACCAACTGCCGCGCATCTGTTTCGGGCAGCACCGGCACCATGGAGGCAAGGCAGGCGTCTTCGCCTTCGGTGAACGTCGTCTCAATCCCTGAGCCTGAGAAATTCAGGACCCGAACGGACGGCCCGTGGGTGATGCTGAGTCGTTCTGCCGCCTTCGCGAGGTCCAGTTTGATCACTTCGGACGGGCAAGACCCCACAAGAAACAGCTGTTTGATGTCCGGCCTGCGGGCCAGCAATCTGTCAACTTGGGCATCCAATTCGTCCTGCGCGTCTTTCAGACCGGCCAAATCGCCCTCTTCGAGAATCGCTGTCGCGAATCGAGGTTCGGCAAAAATCATCACACCGGCCGCAGACTGCAAAAGATGTGCGCAGGTCCGCGACCCGACGACCAAAAAGAAGGCGTCCTGCATTTTGCGATGCAGCCAAATGATACCCGTCAGGCCGCAAAAAACCTCTCGCTGGCCGCGCTCTTTGAGGACGGGTGCTGTGCGGCAACCGCCACCGGTCGGAGGGGTGGGGGCGTACGTCATACGGACACCTGTGCATCAAGGCGCGCACGGCGCAATTTCCATACAAATTGGGCGGCGTTAATGGCGTAGGCAACATAGGCTGCGACGGCGATCCACATGAGCGTTTCAGCCGACCAACCGGTTGCGAAAAGCCCATAGATATAAAGGGTATGCAGCGCGATCACGCCAAAGCTGAATACGTCTTCCCAAAAGAAGGCGGGTGCGAAAAGATACTGCCCGAAGACAACCTTTTCCCAGATCGCGCCTGTCACCATGATGAGGTACAAAACCCCCGTCTTGATGACAACGGAAACGGTTGCCGCAGCATAGCCTTCGCCCACCGCCAGATAACGCCAGACAAGCGCCACGGACACCAAGAATACCGCAAACTGCAATGGGGCCAGAATGCCCTGCACCAATGTCCATTTCGTCGCGTCCCGTCGGGCGCGTTCTGCGGCTGTGTACAGCGTGGTTTTCCCTAAATGAGAGGCTGGCTGCTCTCGCATGGCGTGGTGTTCCCTCGTGGTCTTCAGGAACAAATGTACGCGGCAAAACAGCAAAGTGTCAATTTAGATTTACAGTCATTCGGTTTACACACCGTGCAGACTGTAAGGCCCACAGAACAGTGCTAAACGTCAATGTTTGCTGGCGCTATGAACCCGATACAGGCCACGGCCAAGACAATCTGTCAATTACCTTTGACAATGAAGAGGGCATGACTGACAATGCACGGGCGGTTTGGGTCATGCCGGAGAGGAGTCGCTTTCCAGCCATCCCAAGACCCGCAGGAGTTGTGAAATGGCCGAACAGTCAAAGTCGGACAAAAAGGCCCTTGAGAAAACGGGGGCGAACGCATCAGTCGATGCGCTGGCCTCGCGCGCCTTATCAGTTGTCGCGAACCGTACGACCAAAGCTGGCCTTCCATTGGACAAGGCCCTTGTGCGTCAGCTGCACGATGCGGCGGCCATTGGCATGCACAACGAAGTCCCGGACGTCGTCAAAGCAATGCTGTCGCGCGGGATTTCTGCCGAGGTGATCGCCGTTCACTACATCCCCGAAGTGGCCCGTCAAATGGGCGACGAATGGTGCGAAGACGAGCTTAGCTTCGGGCACGTGACGATCGGCGTGTCCCGCCTTCAGTCGGCGCTGAGGGTGCTGGGCAAGGACTGGTGGCACGATGCGCGCAACCAGTCCGACAATGGGCAAAGCACCGGCGTAATCGTGATCGTCGCGAAGGATGCGTATCATACCTTGGGCGCATCGATTTTGTGCGGGCAATTGCGCCAGATGGGTCTGTCTGTCCGCCTTGCGATGGGTGCGTCCCCTCACGAACTGCGCAGCATGTTCAAGGACACGTCTTTCGACGCAGTCCTTGTGTCTGCCACAACTTTTGAGAGCCTTGATTTCTTGCGTGAATACGTGGAAACTATAAGAAAATCTGTCTCTGGTTCTCCGCCCATCATCATTGGCGGGACCGTTCTGGATCAAGAGGCAGATGTGAAGGCGGCAACGGGTGCCGACTTTGCTACGAAAGATCCGTTTGAGGCGCTTGAACATTGCGGGCTGACAAAGACAACGCGCAAGAAGGCAACACAGTCCGGACATCGGACTTAAGCCGTGGTGCGCGGCCCCAATCCTCCGGCCACTCTGTGACCTCGCGCGGGACCAAATATTGGGACACCGGGACCATACCGTTGATCGCGCCGGAAATGCTCGGCGATATCATTGCGGCGTTGGCCGATATTGCGTTGGTCATCAGCGACACCGGACAAATCAAATCTGTCATCACCAATCCGACCCATGCGGCGATTGAAGACCTTGGCCATTGGGAGGGCCGTGAGGTCGCGGATACGCTGACAACAGAGAGCATTCCTAAATTTGAACGCGCATTGAAAAGCTTCGTTGAAGGCGATCCAGCCGCGCGGCCTGTGCAATTGAACCACGCCAATGACCGCAAGGATCTTGGCCTGCCGGTGAACTATACTCTCCATCACGTTGGGCCAGATGGGTCCTTGTTGATGCTGGGGCGTGATCTGCGCCCTATTTCAGACATGCAGCAACAGCTGGTAAAGGCGCAAATTGCGCTGGAACAGGACTACGAACAGCAGCGCGAATATGACACGCGGTTCCGCGTCTTGATGGAATCCAGCCGCGATGCCGTGGTTTTCGTCGCTGTTGGCACGGGCCGGATTATTGATGTGAATTCGATCGCTGCCCGTTTGTTGGGGCGCGAACGGGATGATCTTATCGGATCCGCCTTTGCGCAAGAATTTGACGGCCGCCGCAAGGGTGAGTTGATGGATGCTTTGTCTTCCTCAGCGCTCGCGGAAGGGCCCGCCACCCTCGCTGTCCAAACCCGTCACAGCCGCAAGTCGATCCGCGTGCACCCCACGATGTTCCGCGCAACGGGCGAACGGGTGATCCTGTGCCGTCTCGATCTGACGGACGGTGGAGCCACGGTGTCCAATGATTTGCCTGAACGGTTGTCGGGCCTGTTTGACCAAGGCGCGGATGCGATTGCCTTTACCGATGGCGATGGGAACCTCGCTTCGGTGAACGAGGCATTTCTGGAGCTGACCAACGCAGCCCATGCGCTGAACGTTAAAGGCCGGTCGCTGGGGGACTACCTGCATCGTGGGAATGTCGACCTGCGCGTCTTGTTGGAAAATGCGGCCCGTGTGGGACATATTCGTCTCTATTCCACCAAGATGGCCGGTGAATTTGGCGAACCTCGTACGGTTGAGATTTCTGCCACCTACCTCAGCGATCTGGAACACCCTGGCTATGCGTTTATCCTGCGTGATGCCTCCCGCGCTGATGCGGTCCGCGTGTCCCCCGCCCCCGTGGGAGAGGAAAACGTCAAATCCGTCATGGAGCTGGTGGGCAGCGCCACGCTGAAGGTAATTGTGGCGGAAACCACCGATGTCGTCGAACGGATGTGCATCGAAACCGCGCTTGAACTGACGTCGAATAACCGCGTTGCTGCGGCTGAAATGCTCGGCCTGTCGCGTCAGTCGCTTTACGTGAAACTGCGCAAATATCACCTTTTGAATAAGAACGACTGATCCCTGGAAGGTCATCGACGGGTTCTGCGACATCGCCTAGCTCCGTCGCACCTGTAAACATGACTTAACACTTGCTGATTCTATAACTGTAAGCTTATGTTTACAGTTATGAGTGTTAGCCCCACCATCCCCCATCGCCGGTATCCCGAACCTGCCGCAGCGCTCCGCCTGATCAAACCGATCACGTGGTTCCCTCCGATGTGGGCGTATTTGTGTGGCACCGTATCATCGGGCGTCTCGCCCCTGTCGAATCTCTCCCTCGTCGTGGTTGGTATCATCCTTGCAGGCCCGATTGTCTGTGGCATGTCGCAGGCGGCCAATGATTGGTGCGACCGGCATGTAGACGCCATCAATGAACCTGACCGCCCCATCCCATCGGGCCGCATCCCCGGACGGTGGGGGTTGTGGATCGCCCTGATGATGTCGGTCCTGTCTTTAGCTGTCGGCGCATTGCTTGGCCCTTGGGGGTTTGCCGCCACTGTGTTGGGCGTCTTGGCCGCTTGGGCCTATTCCGCAGAGCCGGTGCGACTGAAGCGGTCCGGCTGGTGGGGACCCGGCCTTGTGGGCCTCAGCTATGAAACCCTGCCATGGATCACTGGCGCGGTGGTGTTGTCTGCGGGCGCGCCCGATTGGCGTATCGTGGTCATCGCCCTCCTCTACGGGATCGGCGCCCATGGCATCATGACCCTAAACGATTTCAAGGCGCTTGAGGGTGACCGCCAAACCGGCGTTGCCTCTCTCCCTGTCACACTTGGCCCAGACCGCGCAGCGCGGTTGGCCTGTGCGATCATGGCAGCACCACAGGCGGTTGTCGTCGCCCTTCTGTTTCTCTGGGATCGGCCACTTCAGGCCGGAATAGTCTCTGTTTTGTTGCTAGCCCAAGGCTGGGCGATGTCCGTCATGTTGCGCGATCCGAAGGGCAAGGCCCCATGGTACAACGGCACCGGCGTCCTCTTTTACATCTCAGGCATGATGGTCGCTGCTGTGGCACTAAAAGGGATCGTCTGATGGTGGGCTGGCCGACAATCGCGCGTCTGTGTTTGGTGAATATGGCCATCGGCGGCCTCGCCGCGCTGCCCGTTAATTTGTTCAACCGGCTGATGACCGTGGAGCTGAGCCTGCCCGCCCTTCTGCCCGGCCTGCTGGTAGCGCTGCACTACGGTGTTCAGCTAACGCGGCCTGTTTGGGGCCATCGGTCTGATGCACGGGGTGGGCGAACGCCGCTGATTTTGGGCGGTATCGTTGTCACGGGTCTGTCTATCGTGATCGCTGCCTATGCGATCCTTGTTGCCAGCACCGCACCGGGAATGGCGCTGCTGCTTTGGATCGGGGCCTATGCCGCGCTCGGTCTTGGTATTGGCGCGGCGGGCACATCCTTTTTGGCCCTTTTGGCGACCGTGACATCCGGACGCGGCAAGGGCGGTGCTGCCACGACCGCGTGGCTGTTTTTAATTGCAGGGGCGATCATTGCATCCATCGGCACCGGCATCGCCCTAGAACCCTATTCGCCCGAACGGTTGGTCGCAGTTGTGGCTGTCGTTGCGGCCATCGCGGTTTTGCTATGCATCATTGCGACCGTCGGCGTGGAACGCAAACTGGGCCACGCCCCTGCACCGGAACACACGGCGCTCGGCCCTGCGTTGCGCGCCACGTGGGCTGACCCCGCAGCGCGACGCTTTACCGGTTTTGTCTTCCTGTCCATCTTTGCCTTCTACCTGTCAGAACTGATTTTTGAGCCTTTCGCAGGCCACGTCCACGGCCTTTCGCCTGAAGAGTCCACAAAACTGTCCGGCGGCAAGGACGGCGCGGCCCTGCTGGGGATGATTCTTGCCGGAATCTTGTCATCGCTGCGGATTGGAACGCTGCGCATGTGGGCTGTTGCCGGGTGCCTGATTTCAGCCGCTGGCCTCCTGGCGCTCGGCGCACAAATGTCCCTGATCGCGTCGTCTGTGACCCTTGGACTTGGTAACGGCCTGTTTGTCGTTGGCGCTGTGGGGTCCATGATGGTGCTGTCGTCTGAACGTGAAGGATCAACCGGCGTTCGAATGGGCGTCTTTGGCGCGGCACAGGCCATTGCCGCAGGCCTCGCCGGTTTAATCGCCACGGGCATGCTGGACCTGATCCGCATGATCCTGCCGGACGCCACCGCCTATGCCACCGTTTTCACGCTTGAGGCTGCGCTGTTTTGCGCTGCCGCATTCGTTGCTCTTCGTATTCTGGGCCAATCGCCCGCCTCCCCTCCCATCCTGCAACCAGGAGAATAGCCATGTATGATGTCGTCGTTGTCGGCGGCGGACCCTCAGGGGCCACCGCAGCAGAAGACCTCGCCCGCGCGGGCAAAACAGTCGCTATGATTGATCGCGAAGGTCGCATCAAACCGTGTGGCGGCGCCGTGCCCCCACGCCTGATCGCGGACTTTGACATCCCGGATGCGCAGATCGTGGCCCGCGTGAACACAGCGCGGATGATCTCCCCCACACAGCGTCACGTCGATATCCCGATTGAAAACGGATATGTCGGCATGGTCGACCGTGAACATTTCGACGCCTTCCTTCGTGACCGTGCCAAATCTGCCGGCGCCCATCGTTACACCGGTACGTTCCTTCGGATCGACCGTGATGATGCGGGCACACACGTGGTGTTCCGCGACAAGATTTCCGGCAATGAACAGCGCCTGACGACACGGCTGGTCATCGGCGCAGACGGAGCGCGATCTAAAGTGGGCACACAGGAAGTTCCGGGCGGCGACACCATTCCCTATGTCATCGCCTACCACGAGATCATCGAAGCACCTCAGGCCAATTCCGCCTATGACCCCATGCGTTGTGATGTCATCTATGACGGCGCGATCAGCCCCGATTTCTACGGCTGGGTCTTCCCCCACGGCGCGCAATGCAGCGTCGGCATGGGAACCGAGGTGACGAATGTTGACCTTAAAGAAGCCACCGCCAAGCTGCGCGCGGCGTCAGGCCTGACCGACTGTAAGACGATCCGCAAAGAAGGCGCGCCGATCCCGTTGAAACCCTTGGACCGCTGGGACAATGGCCGGGATGTGGTGCTGGCCGGCGATGCCGCAGGCGTCGTGGCCCCGTCATCCGGAGAAGGCATCTACTACGCCATGGTCGGCGGGCGTGTTGCGGCGGAGGCGTGTTTGGCATGCCTCGCCTCCGGCAAGGTTCGCGATCTGCAGCTTGCGCGCAAAGCCTTCATGAAAGAACACAAGATGGTCTTTAAGGTTCTTCGCTCCATGCAGGATGCCTATTATAAATCCGACGAACGCCGCGAACGCTTTGTGTCCCTGTGTCATGATGTCGACGTGCAGCGCCTCACGTTTGAGGCCTATATGAACAAGAAACTCGTGAAAGCCCGTCCCATGGCCCACATCAAAATCGGCATCAAAAACCTCGCGCATCTGACGCGCTTGGTCCGGCCGCATCACGTCTGATGACTATGATCCCGACCTGGGTGAACGGTGTCCTGACCCCCGTAGATAAGCTTGAGGCGCACGTCAAAGGACTGCGTCACAAGGCGGTGTCGGTGTTCGTGATGGATGGTCAGAATGTGCTGATCCAACAGCGCGCCTTGTCCAAATATCACACGCCTGGGCTGTGGGCGAACACCTGCTGCACCCACCCCCATTGGGATGAGGATTCCGGCACATGTGCCGTCCGGCGCCTTGAGGATGAGCTGGGGATCACGGGCCTTTACCCCGTTTACCGCGACCAGCTTGAATATCGTGCCAATGTTGGCGACGGGTTGATCGAACACGAAGTGGTCGATCTGTTCGTCGCGCCTGCATCGGAACATACCCTCAAACTGAACCTGAATCCCGAAGAGGTCATGGCGACTCGCTGGGTGGATATCTACGACCTCGCGGCGGAAGTCGCGCGCCATCCGGATCAATTCACGCCATGGCTGCAAATCTATCTCGCCGATCACCTCGACCTGGTGATCGCAGATCAGTCTTCGATGGCACAGGTCGGCGAATAGAGCCTACTTCGCCTTAATCGGTGACTCTGCGGCGTCGATACCCGCCGCCTCCATTGCCGTTGCGGCGATATCCACTGCTGACAATCCACCATCTGCGTACATCGCATCCGGCGCCGCCTGATCGATGAACCGGTCCGGCAATGTCATGGTGCGCAACTGTGCCTCGGCAAGCAGGCCGTCCTGCGCAAGCGATTGCAGAACCATGGCACCAAAGCCGCCGACCGCGCCTTGTTCAATCGTGATCACAGCGCGGTGGGTCTTCACCAATTTGCGGATCAGGCCCATGTCCAGTGGCTTGGCAAAACGTGCGTCGGCGATTGTGACGCTGGCGCCCTGCGCCTCAAGCAGTTTTGCCGCCTTACGGGTTTCCCCAAGATGCGCCCCGAACGACAACAGGGCCACATCGGACCCGTCTTGCACGATGCGCCCCTTGCCGATCTCCAGCACATCGCCGCGGTCAGGCATCTCCATCCCCTCGCCCTCACCACGTGGATAACGGAACGCAATCGGGCCGTCGTCGTAGGCCGCGGCGGTGACCACCATGTGCATCAACTCCACCTCATCGGCGGCGGCCATGACGACCATATTTGGCAAGGCCGCAAGGTAGCCGATGTCAAACGCCCCTGCATGGGTCGGCCCATCAGCGCCGACAAGTCCTGCACGATCTACTGCGAAGCGGACGGGCAGGTTTTGAAGCGCAACATCGTGGACGATCTGGTCATACCCGCGCTGCAGGAACGACGAATAGATCGCGCAAAAGGGCTTCATCCCCGACGCTGCCAAACCGGCGGCAAAGGTCACAGCGTGTTGTTCAGCAATACCCACATCAAAGGTGCGTTTCGGAAAAGCTTTGCCGAAGATATCAATGCCGGTGCCAGACGGCATCGCTGCGGTGATGCCGACGATCTTTGGGTCTCGTTCGGCCTCTGTGACAAGGCATTCCCCAAACACCTTGGTATAGCTTGGCGCATTCGGGCGTGATTTCTTCTGTGCGCCGGTGGCCACGTCAAACTTCGCGACACCATGGTATTTGTCGTCGGACCCTTCGGCGGGCGCATAGCCTTTGCCCTTAACCGTACAGGCATGGATCAAGACAGGCCCTGTTGCCCGCACCTTTGCGGTCCGCAGAACATTCAACAACTGCCCCATGTCGTGCCCGTCGATGGGCCCGACGTATTGGAACCCCAACTCTTCAAACAAGGTCCCAGACCCGCCATTCAGCCCCGTTACCAACTGACGCGCGCGGCGCGCATGGTCGCGAAGCGGACCGGGCAACGCAGCCTCAAACCCTTCCGCCAACGTAGCTGCCGGGCTGGCATAGAGACTGCTGAGGTATTTCGACATCGCCCCCACCGGTGGCGCAATCGACATTTCATTGTCGTTCAAAATTACAAACAAGCGCCGGCCTTCGGCGCCCGCGTTGTTCATAGCCTCGTAGGCCATGCCGGCAGAAATTGAACCGTCCCCAATCACCGCAATGGCGTCCCCCGTGGGTGCACCCAAGTCCCGCGCTGTGGCAAAGCCAAGTGCCGCGGAAATTGATGTCGATGAATGCGCCGCGCCGAAAGGGTCATATTCGGATTCCGCCCGTTTGGTGAAACCGGACAACCCGCCTTCTTGGCGTAGTGTCCGGATACGGTCTCGCCGGCCGGTCAGAACTTTGTGTGGATAGCATTGATGACCCACGTCCCACACGATCTTGTCGTGGGGCGTGTTGAACACCGCATGAAGCGCCACAGTCATTTCAACCACGCCCAGTGACGACCCAAGATGCCCGCCTGTTTCAGACACGGCAGACACCACTTCGGCCCGCAGCTCATCTGCCAAAACGGCAAGGTCACGGTCGCTTAGCGCCTTCAGGTCGGACGGTACCGTCACGCGGTCCAGTGTCGGGGTGTGGGGGCGGTTGGTCATGTGTTATTCTCCCTAAGTTCCCTGAAACGAGCTGTGGCGCAGCCCGCTTATGTTCCCAGTGTGGTGTCGTGGGCAGGCAAGCCACCCACGACACCGGTTTCCTGTAGCCAACAGGAAGGGAACCAAGATGGCCCTTGGGGGGCATCTTGATGTCCGGCCCCAGGGAACAGGGGGCGGACCTCGGCAGAGGGGGGCGCGGCGCACCGCGCCCACGGCCTCAAATCAGGACGCGTGGCTCCGCGTCTTCGATGCTCATCGACAGCGGTGTCGGATCAGGGGCGAACTTGCTGTCTTCCGGCAGCAGGTTCGAAACCCCGATCAGGACGGCATAGGCCAGACCGATCACCAGACAGAACAGTGCGGCATATCCCGCGCCCTTCAGCATCAAAGCGGTGATGTCGGCGGTCAGGCGAAAATCGCCTTGGCCTGTGCGCAGATAATCGTGGTCATTGTCACTCATCTTATTGTCCTTTCTTACCGTGCATAGCCGTGCTCGACGGCCCAGCCGAACCAGTTGTCGACAACCGTGCCGGTCAGCAAAATTCCGATACCACCCGTCAGGGTCGTCAGAACTGCGAACCACCACGCCCAGCGGTGGATACCTTCCATCGTGGCGTTGAAACCCATGGTCCAGCGCCAGAACAGTGCTGCCCGCTCAGAGGCCGTACCGCGATCCACGATCTGTTCGATCTCGCGTTCACCGCCAAAGCGGCTGACCGCAAGGATCGTGGCACCGTGCATAGCGAACAGCAGGGCTGAGCCATAGAGGAACACAATCGAAAGCGCGTGGAACGGGTTGTAGAACAGGTTGCCGTAGGTGATCGAAAACAGGTTCGTCCAATCAAGGTGCGGGAAGATGCCGTAGGGCACAGCCTCGCTCCAGGATCCCATTAGGATGGGGCGGAACAGACCCAGCACCAGGAACAACCAGATGGCGGAGGCAAAGGCCCATGCCACGTGTTTTCCCATGCCCAGCTCTTCGGCCCGCAGATAGGTGCGGATCCACCATGCGATGACGCTGACCAGCAGGAAGAAGCTGGAAATCAGCCACCAACCGCCTTCATTCAAGGGCGCAAAGCCAAGGCCATATTCAGGGCCGGGGGGTTCAAGTGCGAACCAGAACAGATCGCGCATGAACACACCGGGGGAATAGCCCGCCTGCGCCCAGAACGACATGCCGACGATGAAGAACCAAGCAAAACCGGTTGCCAGCGACACCAGACCAAACGGCCCGAGGTAGATGGGGCCAAGCTGGGCGTTTCCGACCCAACCTGCCAGTTTCGACATGGATGCGCCTTTGGTGCGCTCCGCGGCGATTTTGCCGTTGCCTTCCATACCCATCTCAGGCGGTCCAGCGACCTGCACCTGAGTAAAGATGTTCTGATACTCAGCCATTTACGCCTCCTTCAAGGTCTACCCAAATCGGCAGGTCAACCCAGCCGTACCACCACACGATCCATTCATCGAACCAGATGGTGCCTGAAATCACGATACACACGGCGGACCAGAATCCGGCCATCAGCGCCAGGAACAAGCCCAAACGGTGAATGCCCAATGGCCCAATCGAATAGCCGATCAGATCGCGGAAATAGGTGTCTTCGTGATCGGGGGATTTCACTTCCGTGCCTTTGGCGGGATTGACCGCGGACAGCACCAGCGACCCGTGCAATGCGAGGGCGAGGCAGTTCGTAAAGAAGAACGTGATCGCAATCATATGCGCCGGATTGTAGTGGAAGTTGCCGTAGGCATAGCCCACGTTGTTCACCCAATCGAGGTGGCTCCAGATGCCATAGGGGAAACCATGTCCCCATGCGCCCATCAGGACGGGGCGAATAATCACCAGTGTGACATAGGCAAGGATTGCCACACCGAATGCGAAAGGCACATGGTACCCCATGCCAAGTTTTCGGCAAATCTCGACCTCTCGCAGCATCCAGCTGACGAAGGCCAGCGTCGCACAGATCGTGATGATCTGCCACAATCCGCCTTCGGCCAGCGGTGCCATGCCGAGGCCCACCTCAAGCGACGGTGGATTGATCGAAATCAGCCAAGGGTTCCACGTGTCGCCAAGGGCGGCACCGTAGAAAATCAAAATTGTGCCTAGGGCGGCAAAGAAAAATGTCGTGACTCCGAAGAAGCCGACGTAAAACGGCCCCACCCAGAAGTCGAACAGATCACCGCCGACCAGCGTCCCGCCTCGGACGCGGTATTTTCTTTCGAAGCTGAGCTGTGCCATCTTCAAACTCCTTTTCATGCGGCATGGACGCGGACGTACTCATGTCGCCGGTTCTGTCGGTTTGTTTGCCACGGGCGAGAAGGTTGCCGACCCGCCCATGACTATCACTTGTGCTATATGCAGCTGGTAATCACATCGCGCCGAAGGCTTGAGTGAACCAGTTTGTTTCTGGATTGCTAAGCAGGACGAGGTGAATCATCGCAGCCAGCAGGAACAGGAAAACGCCCTGTGCCACGAACACGCGGCGAGGGTCGAATACCAACCAGATCTTGTAAAACTGTGCCATTTCTCAAGCCTCCTTTACCAATTAGCAAACCAAGGCAGCTTGATGTACGTCAGGATGTGCGCGACCACGGCAACAACCGTGAACAGTGCAAAACCGCTCATGTACACCGCGTGCAGCTCTTGGGCCTGCTCGTCAGTGAGACCTGTGAAAGACAGATCAGATTTATCAGCCATGTAAATTACTCCTTACAGAACTGACGCCGCGCATTCCCCGCGACAGGGCTACGACGGAGGCTCATCCTCCGCCCTCCTTCACCACCCCAAGGGGCGGCAAACTGGTATCCGGCCATGGCTGTCACGGCTGGAAAATCATCGGCGTAATGATCCCGGCCTGTGACCACGCGGCTTGCACCGGGTCTTTCTCAGGCAGGCGGAAATTACGCAGGGCGAAAAGCGCCCATGTGAAGGCTGCCAAGGGCAGGCAGGCAAAGAAAATCACGACGAAATAGGCGCCGTATTCGCGCTTTGCGGCGTTGGTATTTCGACCCTGTTTCACCTCAATCGGTGTTCCGGATGTAAAATCGCTCATTGCTTTTGCCCTCCCGTGGCAGGTTGCAATCTACGCACCGTCTCAAGGACGACACGTTCCGCGCCGGTTTCCAGCGCCGCTTTCTCGGCCGCGTCCCTTAGGGTCTTTGCGGCAGAAATTCGTGTAAGAATGGGGTGGGTTGCCACGATCTCATCCAACGCGCGCGCGGCGTCTTCATCCCAAGGGAAATCACGGCGTAAGTTCGTTGGCGTCGCCTCGGCGGCATCCATGTCAGAACCAAGAGGCAGGATGTGGAAGAGCGCGTCAAACAACCCATTACACACCTCCTGAACCATGTAGGTCGCACCGGCATATCCCATGAATGGCGTACCCGTGGCGCGCCGGATGGCGGCACCGGGGAAGCTTGCGGGAATGAACGCGGGCGATGGGCCGTGTCCGGCCTTCAACTCAGCCAGATACATTTTTTCGTTGATGGACCCGAAGACGATCAGAGGACGTTTCTGGCCCATCATCGCGCGCACTTCGTCGTTGTTGGTCTTCGCACCGGCGGTGCGGGCCACAGCAAAAGCACAGGGTAGGCCCAGATCATCCTCAAGGAATTTCCGCATCCCGCGGGCGTAGGTCTCATTGGCGACGACGGCAAAAGACGCCGTTGCAAAGAAGTCCTGCGTGACGGAGCGCCACAAATCCCAGACGGGTTTGATTGTCGAATGCTTTTCGCGTTCGATGAACGGCTCGGGATCGAGGTCCAACATCTCACCCAGAGTGCGGAGGAATTTGGTGGTGCTGTCGATCCCGATGGGGGCTTGCAAATAGGGCTTGCCGAGAACCTCACATAATCCGCGTCCAAATTCGCGGTACATGCAGACGTTCACGTCGGCGTTCACCAGATTGCGCATTTCGGCGACGTGACTGCCCAACGGCATGACCATGTTCACCTCAGCGCCAATGCCTTCGACCAAACGCCGGATTTCGGCCAGATCGGAGGGCATGTTAAACGTGCCGTACATCGGACCGAGGATATTGACGCGGGGGGCTGCGCCCTCCTCATGTTTGGCTTCCTTGGGCATCCGGCCCTTGGTCATACCAAATTCGGTAAAGATCCATGTCATCGCGCGGTCCGCGGCTTCCCATTGGTCTTCATCAATGGTGCGCGGCAAAAAGCGTTGGATGTTGGTGCCCATGGGCGTCACACCGCCGCCAATCATCTCGGCAATGGATCCGGTCACAACAACGGCAGGCAATGCGGGGTCGAGCGTGCCCCACGCGCGTTTCATCGCGCCCTCGGTGCCATCACGACCCAGCTCTTCTTCGCCAAGACCCGTGACCACAATTGGCAACTCATGAGGCGGCAGAGCGTCAGTGTAATGCAACACGGAGGTCACTGGCAGGTTCTCACAGCCAACCGGACCATCAATAACACACTGCAATCCTTTGGTTGCGCAGAAGGCGTAGATGGCCCCCCAGTATCCACCTGCGCGGTCGTGATCTTGAACAAGCATCAGATCATCTCCGCCGCTTTGGCGGCCTTGGCGGCGCGTTCCAGTTTCTTAAGGTTCGTGGCGCGGAAATCCTCACGCACATTGGGTGCGCCTTCCCAGACACCGGCGGTGTCGGAATGGCCAACGCCTTCGAAGAATTCGCGCATGGAATGCATACGATCTTTGTTGCCCATGGCCGCATTCACGACCTCTTGCAACGAACCCGCACCGGCGGGGCCCATCAAGGGGCGCGCGGAAATCAGGTTCGTGAAATAAAGGCTGGGAATGCCCAGCTCTTTGCCCTTTTGAACGACTGGCGTTGTTCCGATCGCAAGGTCAGGCCTCACACCCTCCATCGCCGCACAATCATCTTCGAGCGAGGCGCGGAATTTGACCGTCACGCCCTTGGCCTTGAGCCATTCTTCGTCTGCGGTGTTCCATGGCGTCTTGGGACAGGCTGTGCCCACATAAGGAACATCTGCACCGCTTTCGATCAGCAAGCGCGCAACAAGAAGTTCACTGCCTTCGTAACCGCTGACCGTGATCGTTCCGTTGATCCGCGCACCTTGAAGCGCCTGATCAATGGCTGGCAAAAACGCATTCTGGGACGCCGCGATCTGGTCAGCGCTGACGCCATGGGCCTCACCGATCCCGCGCAGCCATTCGGCTGTGCCGTCGCGTCCCACAGGGGCAGAGCCCACAACAGGGCGACCAGCGGCCTGAAATTCCCGCACAGAGGCAGTATAGAACGGATGCACCGCCGCCACGACAGAACTATCAAGGGCCGCATACAATTCACGCCACTCGCGGCACGGAACAGTCGGGCCAACGGCCATGCCCATTGGGGCAAGCATCGCGCCAATCATCATGGGATCGGCGGGGAACATCTCACCCAACAGCGCGACCGTCGGGCGGTCCGATTTGCCGGAGGCAGGGGCCTGAACGGGGCCTGCCTCAATCTCGGCACGGGCGTAGTTCAGCATCGCGCCAGCCAGTACATCCTTGGCCTCGGCGTGGGTCGGGATGCCAAAGCCAGGGACATCGATCCCGACGATCCGCACCCCATTAATTTCGGACGGCAGCAGCCGCAACGGCACACCGGACGCCGTGGGCACACACAGGTTCGTCACCACAATCGCGTCGTAGCGGTCTGGGTCGGCGAGGTCATGAACGCTCTCGCGGATGTCCTCGAACAGTTTGCCTGTCACAAGTGTTTCGGAATTGAACGGGACATAGCCAACTGATCGGCGCGCGCCGTAAAAGTGGCTCACGAAAGTGAGGCCGTAAACGCAACAGGCAGAACCGGACAAAACCGTCGCCGTACGGCGCATGCGCAGACCGACACGAAGGGACCCAAAAGCGGGGCACATGGATTGCGGCTTGTCGTGTGGACCTTGCGGGTAGTCTTTGGCGTATTGATCCAGAATGTCCGACGATCCGGCCATCTTCGCGGCTTCGGCCATTTCTGACCCACTGTGACAACCAAGTGTCTCGGGCGCGTCTGCGGGCCGGTCGACAGGCATAGCCTCGGCCTGGATCACGTCCACGGCGCCGGTCTCGTCGTATTCGACCTTATATGTTTCGCGCCCTTCACTCATCGATCAGGTCGCCCTTGCCGATGCGGGTCATCATATTGCGGACCGCTTCGATCCGCTGATTGGTCTGCGCCACCAATTCGGACGCATTGGTAAAGACCGCCTCAGCCTTATCCTGACGTCCAAAGACGTCAGCAACACGATCGTACGTTTGGGCGTTGGGATCGACCTTCGGGGCCGTCAGATGAACGTCGCGGTCATGCTTCATCGTAGATGACCTCAAGCGATGCTTTGGGTGCGGAGTTCTTACCGCGCATGTCCATGTCCGTCGCAGGCACCAATTCATATCCGGCGCCGGTTTCAGACCCGTCGAATAGTTCGAGCAATTCGTCTTGGTTCAACGCAGTTGGGCGCTGTGGCGGGGCAACAGCAACGTTGTCACCAAGGGCCGCAAACATATCGCCCCATTCACTCTCGGACGTGCCGACAATTTGGTAATTTGCGGACTTCTTGCGCAAATCATCGTTCTGCGGAATCGAAGCCAGCACCGGAATGTCGACCGCCTTGGCAAAGGCCTGCGCCTCACCCGATCCGTCGTCCTTGTTGATGACCAGACCGGCCACACCAACATTGCCACCCAGCTTGCGGAAGTATTCCACGGCCGAACACACATTGTTGGCCACATACAAGGATTGCAGGTCATTGGAGGCGACCAAGATCACCTTCTGCGCCATGTCCCGCGCGATGGGCAGGCCAAAGCCGCCGCAGACCACATCGCCGAGGAAATCCAGCAGCACGTAGTCAAAATCCCAATCGTGGAATCCCAACTTTTCCAGCAGTTCGAACCCATGGATGATCCCGCGACCGCCGCAACCACGACCGACCTCTGGCCCGCCGAGTTCCATCGCGAAAACACCGCCGCGCTTGAAACAAACGTCGCCAATCGCGACCTCTTCACCGGCCAGTTTTTTCTTGGTGGATGTTTCGATGATTGTGGGGCACGCCTTGCCGCCAAACAGCAGGCTGGTGGTGTCCGATTTCGGGTCACAACCGATCAGCAGCACACGTTTGCCCTGCTCCGCCATCATGTGGCTGAGGTTGGCCAGTGTGAAGGATTTGCCGATCCCGCCCTTGCCGTAGATCGCGATGATCTGGGTCTTTTTTGTCGGCTCCCCCTGGGGGACCTCCAACGACGGCTCATTGGCCTCATCGCGCAGACGTTGGTCGAAATCTTTGAGGTTCGGCACTTCGTCTTTCATGAGACGGCACTCCAATCGAGGATCATTTTCAGGCACGCGGGATCGCTGAACGCCTGTTCGTAGGCCACCGGCGCATCTGCGGCGGGGCGTGTGTGTGTGATAAGACCGTCCAGCGACAGCGCGCCGGATTCGACCAGTTGCCGTGTGGCCACCAGATCATCCGCGGCCCATTCGGCGGCAATGCGGAACCGCGCCTCTTTCATGAAGGCAGGCGGAAACGCGAAATTCAGGGGCTTGGTGTAGAAACCGGCAAGCACAACTTCGCCGCCCTTGGCAATGCGCCCCACCAAATCGTTGAGCAGATCACCATTGCCGGAGGCATCGTAGATGCACTGATAATCGCGGCGCGGATCATCTTCGGGGGCGACCACGTCATAACCGACCGCACCGGTGCGGCGGGTGGGGTCAATCTCCCACACGGTGGGAGCGGGTGCGCCAGCCGCTACAGTCAACCGCGAGAGCAAGCGACCCAGAACACCGTGACCTACAATCAGATCGGGGACGGTTTTACCTACACCGGCCATGGCATGACGGGCTGTTGCCGCCAGCGCCAAAAGGGCCGATTGCGGGCCAAGTCCCGCATCAATCCGCGAAACGCGATCGGGTGTTGTGACCAATCGGCGGGCGGACCCGCCAAACAAGCCAAAGGCGCCATCATAGCAATTGGCACCAGGCACAAACACATGATCGCCGGGCTTAAAGCCGGATGCACGCGGTGCCTCGACGACTTCACCCGCAGCTTCATATCCAGGAACTAAAGGATAACCCATACCTGGGAAGGGCGGCATTTCTCCGGACCAAAATAGCTTTTCCGTGCCCGTTGAAATGCCTGAATATTTGATGTCGACAATCAGATCATCCGCGCCGGGATCCTTCAAAGGAACAGCATTAAGCGACAGCTTGCGTGGCCCCTCCAAGATGACAGCAGTCGTTTCCATTGATCGTCCCAATCGAAGACACCCACAGAATCAGGGTGTCAAAATTACAGTATTCGTTATGTGTAAGTTTAACCTGACAGTTATGTGTGTCAATCTAGTTAGACAACTATCTGTCAGCTTGGCTTTTCAGCCATCACAACAGCGGTGACATAACTGCGTAGGGGACGTTTTGCGGTGATGGCCACAAAGCCTGCCGCTTCAAGGAGGCTTGAAATTTCCGCAGCTGAACGGGTCCGGCCCGTCCGCATCGCCAATGTATACAAGGCAAAATAGGCGTCGGTTGCTTTGTCCGGCCTCGTGCCGCCGCTCATCGGTTCCGAAATGATGATACGTCCACCCGGTGGCAGTGCGGCAAAGGCTTTGGCCAAAAGATCGGCAACCGTGGTGTCAGAATGATCGTACAACACCCGCACAAGTGAGATCGCATCTGCCCCATCCGGCAAGACATCTTCCTTGAACGATCCTGTCAAAACCTCAGCGCGGGGCGATAATCCGGCATCCTGAAACCGGTCGGACGCGGCAGGGGCCACAGCAGGCAGATCAAAAAGTCGCAGCGATATATCGGTATTGGCGCGCCCTACGGCCTCCAAGAACGCACCGGTGCCGCCACCCACATCCATAAGCTTGGAAATTCCGTCAAACGACACCATCCGCAATGTGTCCTGCGCGACCAAGACCTGACTTTGGGCCATGAGGTCGGAATAGGCCTGCGCGGTCGTCCCGTCTATAGCTGTCCCAGTTCCGAAAACATATGGCCAAACCTCGGCCAGTTCGGTCGTCGTTTCACCACGAAAGAATGCCACGGGGTCCTCAAGGTCGCGGTAGAACGCGCGGTGGTGGCGGACCATGGCGGACAAACCGGGGACGGTGGCGAAGGCTGCACCGCGCTGGGTCAATGACACTTTCCCACGCCGCAGCTTCAACATCCCAATCGCGGCCCCGCCGCGCAGCAATATCGTCAATCGATCCTGCGGGATTGCCGTATCCTGGACCAATGCATCGACGGTGACGGGCCCTGCCAACAACGCCTCTGGCAGTTTCAGTTCAGCCAAGGCCATCAAGATTTGCGAATGACAAAAACCCGCCATGATGTCGAAAAGGGCCTGTCCTTCGCGGCGGACCAAACCACGTGTCAGGGGGAACCATGCCGCCCATGTCTGAAACCGCGATGAGGCCATTAACCGGTTGCGCCAGCCCTTGGGGGCGGTCGCCGTCAGACCGCCCGTAAAGCGCGCACCATCGGCCATATCATTCACCTGGAACGCGGATAACCGAACTGGACGGGATGAGTTTCTTCGCCGTGGCTTGCACCAACTGAGCCAAAGCGGCCTCACCATGGCAGGACGGAATGGACGAGATCGCACCGCCCAGAATGTCTTTCAACCGTGTCACAGCACCGTCAACCCCCAGCTCCGTCACCGCATTGGGGCGGTTGTGGATTTCGTCTTGGCCGACAGGTTTGCCAAGCTCAGCCTCATCATAGAGGGCATCACGTAGATCGTCGGCGACCTGAAAGGCCTCCCCGATGCGCGCGCCGAGTTCTTCCCAAGGTTCCGGATCTTGACCCGCTGCAATCGCGCCCATTTGGGTCGCTGCAATAAACAGCGCGCCAGTTTTGGCACGGTGGTAGGCGGACAGATTGATGTCGCGCTCGCTTTCCCAACCTTGACCGGCGCAAATGCCAAAGGGCGTGCCTGTGCGTGTGGCCAAATGGCGGATCAACGGCAGGGCCCGATCCGCGTCCTGCTGTGCCAGATGATCAAAGGCAAGAACGATCAGGCTATCGCCAGTCAGCAGGGCCAAAGGTTCCGAGAAAGCCAAATGCACCGTCGGCTTCCCGCGGCGAATATCGGCGTCATCAAAACAGGGCATGTCATCATGCACGAGGCTGGCGCAGTGAATAAGCTCCAGCGCAGCGGCGGCCGCATTGCTGACATCGGGGCGGTCATCGCCACAGGCCATGGCAACGCTTAGCAAAATTGTGGGCCTGATTCGCGCGCCACCCGGTGCTGCCGCATAGGCCACTGCACGGGTCAGCTGATCAGGCGGAGTTCCGTTTTGGGTCGTCG
Source organism: Pseudooctadecabacter sp. (assembly GCF_965657175.1). Classification (GTDB taxonomy): domain Bacteria; phylum Pseudomonadota; class Alphaproteobacteria; order Rhodobacterales; family Rhodobacteraceae; genus Octadecabacter. The sequence continues at coordinate 235,066 of NZ_CBFHNH010000001.1, forward strand.
ATACCGCAGCTGTCATCGCGGCTTCGATCCGTTGACTGAACACACTCAAGGGCATGGGACCTCCAAACTGCTGCCCGATCTGTCTATGTTGTCAGACAGGCAATGTGTAAACTATAGTGGACACATTCAGAAAGCGAGTCAACGAAAGCCTTATGTCGTCCCCCGCCCATATCATTGTCATCGGAACAGGCATCGGCGGGCTGGCCACTGCCCTGCGCCTTTTGGCCACCGGCGCACAGGTCACGATGTTTGAAGCGGCTGAGGCTGTGGGCGGCAAGATGCGGACGGTTCCGTCAATGGCAGGACCGGTCGATGCGGGTCCCACGGTCTTAACGATGCGGTGGGTCTTCGATGATCTGTTCGAGGCCTGCGGCGAACGGCTGGACGACCACGTAACGTTGACCCCCGACACAACAATCGCACGACACTTTTGGTCCGACGGGACGACACTTGATTTAATGTCAGACCCATCAGCATCGGCCCAAAACGTCGCAGAGGCTTTTGGCGCACGCGCGGCACAAGAATTCGAAGCCTTTTCCAACCGTGCGAAACGTCTGTTCACTGCCTTTGATCGCCCGATGATGCAGGCGGCAAAACCGTCGTCTTTGGCGTTGGCGGGTGTCGTGATGAAAGATCCGCGCATTCTACGCGCCATGGCCCCCCATCAGACCCTCGCCCAGATGTTGCGCGGTCAGTTTTCTGACCCGAAGTTGCGGCAAATGTTCGGTCGGTACGCGACTTATGTTGGCGGCTCCCCCTATGCGGCACCTTCTTTGCTGTCGCTGATCTGGCACGCGGAGGGCACCGGCGTGTGGTCCGTCAAAGGTGGGATGCATGCACTGGCCCGCGCTCTGCACGACCTGATCGTCGCGCGCGGCGGGGTCATTCATCTGGGCACGCCGGTGTCCCACATTGCCGATACGGATACGGGCGCTTGCATCACTGTAGACGGCATCCGACATCATGCCGATGCGGTGGCCTTTAATGGCGACCCACGGGCTTTGACGACTGGCCATTTGGGCGACACCGCACGCACAGCCGTGCCGGACGCCGCCGTGACACCACGCAGCTTGTCTGCTGATGTCATGGCCTTTGCCGCCATCCCACAAGGCGTCGATCTCTCCCATCACAACGTCTTTTTCGGCGATGACCCCCGTGATGAATTCGATCCCATCGCGGCCGGTAAAATTCCGACTGATCCAACACTTTATATCTGTGCGCAGGACCGAGGCGGCAACGCCATCCCCTCCGGCCCCGAACGCTTTGAGATCATTATGAACGCCGCCCCTTGCGGGCCAGACGACACTGCCACCCACGAAAGGGCCGCCCAATGTCAGACACATATCCTCACCCGTCTGGAGCAGATGGGGCTCAGCTTCACACCCATGCCGGACACCACGACGCTGACCCAGCCGGCGGACTTCAATCAGCTGTTTCCGGCCAGCCTCGGGTCGCTTTACGGGCGATCCCCGCATGGGATGACAGCGGGGTTGAAACGCCCGACGGCACGCACGGCGATGGGGGGGCTCTATCTGGCGGGGGGCGGGGCACATCCGGGGGCGGGGGTTCCCATGGCGACCCTCTCCGGACTGCACGCGGCAGAGGCGATCTCCACGGACCTGCGTTTAACCTTGCCGTCCCGCCCAACGGTTACGCTTGGTGGTACGTCGACGGCATCAGCCACGACGGCACCCGCGCCGTCAGCGTCATCGCCTTCATAGGATCGGTCTTTTCGCCTTGGTATAAATGGTCCGGCAGGCGTGACCCAGAAAACCACGTCTGCATCAACGTGGCCACCTATGGCCCCGGCGGGCGGTTCAGTATGACTGACCGTGGCCGCAGCGCTTTGCGCCAGACAGAGGATACTTTCACTGTCGGCCCCTCATCACTGCATTGGGATGGCACATCCCTTACCATCGATATCAACGAAATCTCTGCCCCGCCGGTCATCAGTCGCGTGCGGGGGCAGATCAAGTTGACGCCAAAGGCGGTGACATCGAAGGAACTGTTGCTGACCAATGACGGCGCCCATGTCTGGCGTCCCTTCGCGCCCATCAGCGACATCACCGTCGATCTTGAGGCGGACGGATGGCAGTGGGACGGACACGGGTATTTCGACAGCAACTTTGGCACCCGCGCATTGGAGGAGGATTTCAGTTTCTGGACGTGGGGCAGATACCCGACCTCGGACGGGGCCGTCTGTATCTACGACGCCGAACGCCGCGATGGCACGACGCTGGACAGCGCGATCGGGTTTTCGCCAGACGGGGACATGGCCTACACTGACGCCCCCCCGCGTACGCCGTTCAAACGCTCCCTCTGGCAAGTCCGTCGTGAGACACGGGCGGATGCAGGAACCACGCCCCGCCAAGTTTTGCCGATGCTGGACGCACCATTCTATTCACGCTCAGCCGTGGAAACGACATTGAACGGTGAACGTGTGACGGGTGTGCATGAGGCGCTTGACCTGAACCGCTTTGCGTCACCGTTCTTGAAACCGATGCTCGCCTGTCGCGTCCCGCGCCGCGCGAAGTGGCGGTTTTAGGGCTGATCCTGCAGGGCCACTGGGGCCACATCCGGATTGCGCTGGGCGACGGAAATGTTCAACGCGCCCGCAACCGTAACCCATGCCAGATAGGGCACAAACGCCAACCCAGCCCACGTATCGACCATCCAATGGGTGATCATGGAGCCTGCGACCGCAATCCACAGCGCACCCATGATTGGCACCGCTTGTTTTAGCCGGCGAAGGCCAAAGAACACCGGCGTCCACAAGGTGTTGAGCGCGATTTGCAAAGCCCAAAACCCCATAGCGAACCCTGCGCCCGCTTCACCCGCCACACGCGCACCTGCGAATGACATGAGCAGATAAAGCGTCGTCCAGGCCACAGGGAACATCCAGTTCGGCGGTGTCCAGCTTGGCTTTTCCAAGGCCTCATACCACTTGCCAGGTGGAAACATTGCACCCGTAGCACCGGCTGCAAATGTCGCGGCGAGGAACAACAAGAACAGCCAAATATCCATAGTGGGTCCCTAAAAGCGGTGTTGCCCGTTATCTAGACGGGGTTGGAGTGTTGTCCAATATCGTCGTCTTGTCGCTGCAACTGCGCCAACACATCAAGCAATGCGGCCGTGCGTCCCATAGGCCGTCCTTCGCGCGATGCCGCATCCACAAGAAATGCGACCTCATCCAAGGGTCGCGCATGCAGGATCGGGGATCGTGGCGTGATCAGGCTCACACCTGTGCGCAGCATCGCCTGCCCCATCCACCCGATTTTTTGCGCCTTCGATGTATGCGCCCGCTGCGTGATGCTGTCGTGCCCGGCGCGGCGTACTTCGTGGCCGATGCCAGCATAGATGAAACGCGCCGCATAGATGCCCATGCGCGAATTGCGGGGCAAGGCTGGCACACCAGCCTCAGACCGCAGATATAGCCGCTTTGCCTCCGCCAAGAGGCGCCGCGCCATGCGGCGCACATCCGGGGTTGCCTGCGGATCAGCCAGAAAAGCCTCGACATCCAGTCCTGCTTCATCGAACCAGTCGAGAGGCAGGTAAATACGCCCAGCGCACGCGTCCTCACCAATGTCGCGGGCAATGTTGGTCAACTGCATGGCCACGCCCAGATCACAGGCCCGCGCCAGTGCATCGGCGTCGCGCACCCGCATCAGCACGCACATCATAACGCCAACGGCGGACGCGACACGCGCAGAATAATCCCGCACGCCCGACAGATCGTCATAGCGTCGTTCCTGTGCATCCCATGCCAAACCTTCGAGCAAAGCATCCGGCAGGGCTTTAGGCATATCGAATTCTTCAACCACCGAGGCAAACGCCCGATCCTCAGGCGCATCTTTGGGACGCCCTGCATAGATCGCATCTAGCCTGTCCTGCAGGCTCAGGACAGCGCGGCGTTTGTGATCGCCCTCATCGACCTCATCATCAGCCAAACGGCAAAACGCATAGAGAACCAAGGCCGGATCACGAACCGCCGCTGGCAGCAAACGGGACGCTGCGTGGAATGAATAAGACCCCGTGCGGATCGCCTCACGGCAGTGGTTCAAATCTTCTTCGCGGATCATTCGGCAGCCAATCTTTCTGCCACTGCAACACGAGGGGCCTCTGGCACCAGTTGGCCCAGAACTTCGGCACTGGAAATCACACCTGGCAGGCCCGCACCGGGGTGGGTGCCCGCGCCAACAAGGTAGAGACCCTTGGCCTCTTCACTAACGTTATGGGGCCGAAACCACGCCGATTGTAGAATCCGTGGTTCAATGGAAAAGCCGCTGCCGTGAGGGGACAGATACCTGTCGCGGAAGGTTTCAGGCGTGAATTCTTCGGACGCGGACAGGTGATCCTGAAACCCCGGAATGGTCTTTTCCAAAACGGCGGCAACCTTTTCGCGATACTTCGGGGCCTCGGCCTGCCAATCGACAGCCTCCGCATGGCCCAAATGCGGGACAGGCGACAGCGCATACCATGTGTCATCCCCCTGCGGTGCCGCGCTGGGGTCCGTCACTGATGGCCTATGCAGATAAAGGCTCATGTCGTCGGCCAACTTGCCCTTCATGAAAATATCACGCAGCAGCCCTTCGTAACGTGGCCCGCTGAGGATCGTGTGATGTCCCACATCCCCCCATTTGCCCGCCGTGCCCTTGGTGCCGAAATACCAGACGTAAAGCCCCATGGACCACCGGCTGCGTTTCAACTTGGACGCCGTCCAACGTTTGCGTTTGTGGTTTCGCATCAGACGATCATAGGTGTGGCCAGCGTCCGCATTGCTGACAACAACACCTGCGTGCATTTTTTTGCCATCGGTCATGGACACGCCTGACGCGCGGCCGCCCTCGACAAGGATTTCGTCTACCTCAACACCCAACCGCACGGTGCCGCCTTGATCCTCAATCACACGGACCATGGCATCGGCTATCGCCTGCACACCGCCCATGGCGTAGTGCACGCCGTATTCCTTTTCGAGGTAACTGACCAAAGCATACATGGACGTCACATGCATGGGATCGCCGCCAATAAACAGCGGATGAAACGACAGCGCCATGCGCAACCGTTCATCTTTGACGTAGGCCCGCGCATGCCCAAGGATCGACCTGTCGGCGCGCAGCTGGGCGAATTTTGGCAGGACCTTAATGGTCTCCCACAGTTCATGCATGGACCGGCGGCCCAGCCCCTCAAACCCGACCTTGTAGCGCGCCTTGGCGCTTTTCAGAAACTTGTGGAAACCGGGGACATCGCGGGGCGATAGTTTCGCCACCTGAGCCACCATGGCATCGGTGCTTTGTCGTGCCTTGAACGAACTGCCGTCTTCCCACCTCATCTCATAGAACGGATCCATGGGGCGCAGGTCTACATCGCGGTGAAAGTCCCGTCCGCACGCGGCCCAAAGGTCTTCAAACACTTCAGGCATGGTTACAATGGTGGGGCCCAAATCAAACCGGTGACCGTTCTGGCTGATCGACGATCCGCGCCCACCAGCGCGGTCCAGTTTATCCAGCACCTGCACACGGTAGCCTTTGGCGCCCAGCCGCATTGCGGCGGCCAATCCGCCAAGGCCGGCACCAACGACCAAAGCCACATCAGACGATTCGAAACGGGGATCATGTGTCAACATAAGCTGACAGTAATCCGCGATGCCCTCTTTTACAACTTATCCTTTGGACCGTGGGGAGCGGCAGACTTCCCAAATGCTTCAAAATGTGTAAACTCATCCTGACACCGCAAAGGGAACCACGCGCGTGAGCCAAATCGTCACCCTCAGCCTGTTCCGGTTTGACCGGACGCGCGACCGCCTTTGGGCGTTTGCGATGATGGGTGCGGCCCGGTTGTCGCTGCCGCGCACACCTGACATCGGGTTCTGGAAACTTTGCGGGTCAGGCACCGGCGAAGGGTTCACCCCGATCCCGAACTTAGGCGTCTATGCGATCCTCGCCACGTGGCCGGATCACGAAACCGCCCGTAACCGGATCGGCACAGCGACTATTTTTCAGCGTTACCGCAACCGCGCCGCAGAAGACTGGACAGTCTTTCTGTCGCCAACATCGGTCAAAGGCGAATGGTCGGGCACGGCGCCTTTTACGATTGCGGACGAAACAGCGGACGGCCCCCTCGCAGCCTTGACGCGTGCAACGGTCAAACCTTCGATTGCGGCCAAGTTCTGGAAACGTGTCCCCGATATTTCTTCCGTCATCGGCGCGGACCAAAACGTCGCCTTCAAAATCGGCATCGGTGAGGTTCCGCTCTTGCATCAGGTGACGTTTTCCATCTGGCCGGACGCCAAACGCATGGCGAATTTCGCCCGCACCGGCCACCACGCGGAAGCCATCCGCGCCGTGCGCGACAACAACTGGTTTCGAGAAGAACTCTACGCGCGGTTCGCTGTGAAATCCGACATGGGCACCTGGAACGGTGCCTCCCCCCTCGCAAATCTGGATATGCCATGAAACAGCCTTTTCCATTCTCCGCCATTGTCGGCCAAGAGGACATGAAACTCGCCATGATCCTGACCGCTATTGACCCTTCGTTGGGTGGCGTTCTGGTCTTTGGCGACCGCGGCACAGGCAAGTCGACCGCCGTCCGCGCCCTTGCCGCCCTGCTGCCGCAAATTCAACGGGTCGAAGGCTGCCCTGTGAACTCCGAACGCGCCGAAGAGGTCCCAGTTTGGGTTGAGATGGGGGAGAAAACGATCTCCGCTGCGCCGACGCCGGTCGTTGATCTGCCCTTGGGCGTCACCGAAGACCGTGTGACCGGCGCATTGGATATCGAAAAGGCCCTATCACACGGCGAAAAGGCATTTCAGCCGGGTCTTTTGGCCCGCGCCAATCGCGGCTACCTGTATATTGATGAGGTGAACCTTCTCGAAGATCACATTGTTGATCTCCTCCTCGATGTGGCCCAATCCGGTGAAAACGTCGTCGAACGCGAGGGCCTCTCGATCCGCCATCCAGCGCGCTTTGTTTTGGTTGGTTCCGGCAACCCCGAAGAGGGCGAATTACGCCCCCAACTTCTGGATCGTTTCGGTCTGAGCGTCGAAGTGACCTCCCCCACCACCATCGAAGAACGGGTTGAAGTGATCAAACGCCGTGACGCGTTTGAAACGGATTACGAAGCGTTCATGGTGCGATGGAAAGCCGAAGATGCCCTTGTACGCACCCAGATTGAGGCCGCGAAACAGACTCTACGTCAGCTTAAGACAACCGAAACAGCCCTGACAGACATTGCTGGTCTTTGCCTAAAACTTGGCGCTGATGGCTTGCGTGGCGAACTGACGTTGCTGAAGGCCGCGCGCGCATTTGCAGCATTCCGCGAAGACACCGCCATTGGACGAGATCACATTCGCGCGGTGGCCCCTATGGCACTGCGTCACCGTCTGCGCCGGGATCCATTGGACGATGCAGGAAGCGATGCGCGCGTCGCGCGTGTCGTCGAAGACGTGCTGGCCTGATGTCGTGGGACAGGGCCACCCTTGCGCTGTCCCTCCTCGCCATTGATCCGACAGGACTTGGCGGGGCCAATATCCGCGCGCGGTCTGGCCCCGTTCGCGACGCTTTTCTTGAAGCGTTGGGCATCCTGCCCGCCCCGCTGGTCAAGCTGCACCCCGCCATGGACGATGAGACCCTTTTTGGCGGAATTGACCTGACGCAGACTTTGCAATCAGGCACATTGGCATTGCAACAGGGCCTTTTGGCTGGCTGCGGGACGGCCGTTTTGACCATGGGCGATCGATGCGAAACCGATCTTGCCGCGCGCCTGTCTTTGGCGATGGATGACGCCAGATTGTCCACGCTGATCGTTCTGGACGAAGGCGCGGATGAAGATGAAACACCGCCAAGCGTTTTGACAGAGCGTCTGGCATTTCACATCACACTCGATCTTCCCGTACGCGATGTCGGACTTCTTCCGGATGCTTATGACATCGCACGTGCAAAACGGGACTTGCCGAGTGTCGCAACATCGACTGAAGCGATCACCACGTTGGTATCGCTGTGTGTGCAACTGGGTATCGACAGCCAGCGCCCCGCGTTGTTCGCCCTGCGTGCCGCACGCGCACATGCGGCTCTATTTCTGCGAAAAACGATTGAGCCTGAGGATATTGAGGTCGCCGCTGCCCTCACCCTCGCGCACCGTGCGACGCAACTGCCACAGCAAGATGAGGCAGAACAAACCCCTGAAGAACAGGACGCCCCCGCCCCCAGTGATCCGCAAGACATCGGACAATTGGAAGACCGTGTTCTTGACGCCGTCCTAGCGAACCTGCCCGCTGGTCTTTTGGATCAGATCGGTGCCCATGGTGCGGTTGGAAAAGGGGCAGGTGCTGGTGCAAAACACCGGGGCAACCGACGGGGTCGGCCAAAGCCCGCGCGCGCCGGACGCCTGACAGGTCGTAACCGCCTCGATCTGATTGCCACGCTACGGACCGCTGCCCCGTGGCAAAAGCTGCGCAATGCGTCGAAGGGGCACGTCAAAGTCCTCCCATCAGACTTTCAGATCAAACAGTTCGAAGAGAAATCTGACCGATTGCTGATCTTCACGGTCGATGCCTCCGGCAGCGCGGCCATGGCTCGCCTAGGTGAGGCGAAGGGCGCTGTCGAATTGCTGCTGTCCGAAGCCTATTCACGCCGCGATCACGTGAGCCTTGTGGCGTTTCGTGGTGAGACGGGCGAGACATTGTTGCCGCCAACACGGTCCCTCGTTCAAACCAAACGCAGGCTTGCGGCGCTGCCCGGTGGCGGTGGCACCCCGCTGGCTGCCGGGATGAACGCGGCGATGCAAATTGCACAGACGGCAAAACGCCAAGGCATGTCCCCTTGCATCGTCATTCTCACCGACGGGCGTGCGAATATCGCGCTGGACGGTCGTCCAGATAGACCATCGGCGTGCGAAGATTCAGAGACAATCGCGGCCCATATTCGCGCAAATCGGTTGGAATCGATCGTTCTTGATCTTGGCAATCGGCCATCGGCGTTTCTGTCCGGCCTTGCACGGAAAATGGACGGCCTTTATGTGCCGCTGCCCCGCGCGGACGCCCAGAAGATGTCTGGCGCTGTCTCCGCCGCGTTGGCGGAGTAGCCATGCATTGGCCGGAGGATTTGGCCGGTTGGCCTTTGGCGGACCAGTCCCGCAAAGTGCTGTGCCGCCCGCACCGGTGGCACATTCAGGAAGGCGGAACCGGCGATACCCTACTGCTCATCCATGGGGCGGGTGGCGCCACGCAAAGCTGGCGTGGTCTGTTTCCTCTGTTGGCACAAAACCATCATGTCGTAGCCGTTGACCTACCCGGTCAGGGCTTCACCGAAATCGGTGCCCGTGGACGGTGCGGATTGGCGCATATGACAGACGACCTCGCGTCCCTGATTGCGCAAGAAGGATGGAAACCGAAAGCCATTGTCGGCCATTCCGCCGGCGCCGCCATTGCCCTACAGCTGGCGCGCGATAAACCTACCCATGTAATCGGCATCAACGCAGCCCTGTCCAATTTCAGAGGTGTTGCGGGCTGGCTGTTTCCGATGATGGCAAAGGCGCTGGCGCTTAATCCACTGTCAGCCAAGTTGTTTTCGAAGGCAGCAACGCCTGCATCGGTTCATAACCTTATTGCTGGAACAGGTTCGAATTTGGATGCTGCGGGAGAGGCACTTTATACCCGTCTTGTTCAAGACGCGGCACACGTGGATGCGACATTGTCGATGATGGCGCAATGGTCCTTGGATGGGTTAACCACCGCCCTGCCCAACATAGCATCCCGCGTCGATTTGATCGTTGCGGATGGCGACAAGGCCGTACCACCCGCATCGAGCGTCAATGCCGCGAAACAGATGCCAGATGCCCACATTCACCGCGTCACTAAGCTCGGGCATCTTGCCCATGAAGAAGACCCTGAACAGATCGCAGCCTTGATTGAAACGTGTCTTCAAGCCGCTTCGCGCTGAGAGACCATCCAAGCGTCAAGTGCCGCAATCTGCATGTCATTCAAGCGTAGGCCAAGCTTGTTGCGCCGCCAAACCACGTCTTCAGCGCGGCGCGCATATTCCTTGTCCATCAGCCAACGCACCTCAGCCTCGGTCAGGGTCGCACCAAAATCTTGGCCCAAGTCAGCGGCTGATTTCGCCATACCCAAAACGTTCTTAGCGTCGGTGCCATAGGCCCGCACCAGCCGCTTTGCCCAGCGCGCATCGACAAAGGGATAGTCCCGCATAAGATCGCGGATCAACGCATCCACGCCATCCACTGGGAAATCACCACCGGGCAGAGGCACCCCCGCCGTCCAATCCCCGGTAACGCCATCAAAATGGGGGGAGATCTTCGCCAAGGCGCTTTGCGCAAGCCTGCGATATGTCGTGATCTTACCGCCGAAGATGTTCAAGATCGGTGCGCCGCCATTGGTATCGACCTTCAACGTGTAATCGCGGGTCGCGGCTGTCGCGCTTTGCGCGCCGTCATCATAAAGGGGACGAACGCCGGAATAAGTCCAGACCACATCATCGCTGGTGATATCCTGTTTGAAATATCCGTTTGCGAATGCCACCAAATAGTCGCGCTCTTCGTCGGTACAGACAGGTTTCACGCTCGGATCGTCATGTTCAGCATCCGTTGTTCCGATCAGAGTGAAATCCGTCTCGTAAGGAATGGCAAAAATAATCCGACCGTCGGTGCCCTGGAAAAAGTAGCACTTGTCGTGATCAAACAGACGTTTGGTTACAATGTGGGACCCCCGCACCAACCGAACGCCTTCGGTGGAGTTCAAGCGGACCTTTTGCTGGATGATATCACCAACCCAAGGGCCTGCTGCATTCACTAGCATTTTGGCGCGGATCGTCCGCGCCTCACCTGTGTCGGTATCTTCAAGCTGAACGACCCAATGATCCTCATGGCGGATTGTCGATGTGACCTTGGTCCGGACCATGATTTTTGCGCCCCGGTTTTCCGCATCACGCGCGTTCAAAACCACGAGGCGAGAATCCTCAATCCAGCAATCCGAATATTCATAGGCAAATTCAAACCGGTCTTCGATGCCCTTGCCTTCGGGCGCTGTCGTCAGATCAACTGTCGACGTGCCGGGCAGAATTTTTCGGCCGCCAAGATTGTCATACATAAACAGCCCAAGACGGATCAGCCACGCGGGCCGACGTCCCTTCATCCAAGGCATCATAATGTTGAGGATCTTGGACGTCGGCGTCGATCCCTCGAACCGCATGTCTTTGTGATAGGGCAAAACAAACCGCATCGGCCAGCTGATGTGCGGCATGGCGCGCAGCAACGTCTCACGTTCAATCAAAGCTTCGCGGACCAAACGGACCTCGAAGTATTCAAGATACCGCAAGCCACCATGAAAGAGCTTCGTCGACGCACTGGATGTGGCCGAAGCAAGATCGTTCATCTCCGCCAGTCCGACCTTCAGCCCGCGTCCAGACGCATCCCGCGCGATGCCGCATCCGTTGATGCCGCCGCCAATGATGAAAAGGTCAAAATCTGTCTCTACGTCTGCCATGGGTCTGTCCGCGTTTGGAGTCACTTCTTAAGTAGCGCATTTAGCAAACCTTCCCAGAAAGAAAAAGATCGAAATTAAATGATGTTCGCTTATAGAAAAAGCGAACATTTTACGATAGTGAGTCTTCATGAATTTTAGACACGCAAAAATCCTCGAACTCGCCCGAACCGAAGGAAAAGTCACGGTCGATGGCCTTGCCACCGAGTTTGGCGTCACGCTTCAAACGATAAGGCGAGACTTGTCTGATCTGGCGGAACAGGGTCGATTAGAAAGAGTTCACGGCGGTGCCATCCTGCCATCTGGTCTGCGGAACATCCGGTATGAAGACCGCAGGCGTCTGAATGACGAAGCCAAGGCGCGAATTGGTCTGGCCTGCGCGAATGAGGTACAAGCCGGATCTTCGATTTTTATCGGCATCGGCACCACCTGCGAAGCGGTCGCGCGTGCCTTGGTGCATCATGAGGGGCTGTTGGTCATGACCAACAACCTTAACGCTGTGCCGATTCTTTCCGCCAATGCCTCCAACCGTGTCATGGTATCGGGGGGCGCACTGCGTCATGCGGATGCGGGGCTTGTCGGTGCGCAGGCTGCGGCGAGTGTACGGATGCTTAAATTCGACCTTGCCGTTATCGGGTGTTCGGCCTTGGACCAGACCGGCGATCTGTTCGACTATGATCTGGACGAAGTCATCGTCAGCCAGACCGTCATCGAAAACAGTCAGGCCACCGCGCTTGTGGCCGACAAATCAAAGTTTTCCCGTCAGGCCCCCGCGCGGATCGCGCGGATGTCCGATATCGCGCTGTTCGTCACGGACGGGGCGCCACCACAACTTACCCATCAGCCGAACCGGATGGTGACAGTTTAATCACCACTCGAACGCAGGCGCGGGCTCACGTTCGCACAGGGTCATGATGTCGGACACATGCACCATCGGGGCAAGGTCAACATCAGATTGGCCCTTACGGGCCAGATCGGCCATACGGGCATAAAGGCCGGGATATTCGCCGAGCTGGGCCTCTGGCTGCTCTTCCCCGTCGACCAGACACCGGTTGCCACCGTCCTTTAGCTGCACCGCTGTGCCATCCGTCGCTGTAAGTTGCATTTCCCACAGCTGTTCGCCCTCTTTGAGCCAATCGAAAGATGCCGTGACATTGCCTGTGAACTTCAACTCCGCCGTGACGGGTGTTTGCCGGTTCGCAGGCACTTCCAGCACGCCACTGCGCAAATGTACCGGCGCGGGCAAAATCTCGGTCAGGATCGACAGTGCGTTGATGCCCGGATCAAGGACCCCCATACCACCAGGTTCCCACACCCAATCTTGGCCGGGGTGCCATTTGCGCACGTTTTCTTTCCAATCGATATGTGCGCTTTCAAGGATCTTGCCGTCGAGGGCAGCCTTCGCCGCAGCGACCCCTTTGGCCATTCGGCTGTGCCACGTCGCAAACAGGACCACACCTGCGTCATTTGCCATCGCCTGAAGCGCGTGAACCTCAGCCAGAGTTGCACCGGGGGGTTTTTCCAGCATCACATGACGGCCAGCTTTGATACAGGCTGCCGCGTAATCAAACCGTGGCACCGGTGGCAGACACAGGCTCACAACCTCAATATCGGGGTTTTCGGCAAGCATAGTGTCGATTTCTGTGTATGACGGGACCCCATCTACCGTGCCAGAACGGCTAACAGTAGCCGCCAATTCCCATTCGTCCGATGCCCCAATCGACGGCACGTGTTGATCGACGGCGATCTTGCCGATCCCTACCAATGCAACCTTCATCAGTGCGACTCCCTTGCGACCGCGCTGCCGCGCCGTCCGACGAGGAAATCAAAATCAGCCCCCTCATCCGCGCGGTTCACTTTATCATAGTAAAGCTGGGCATATCCTCCGACAGGCCGTTCAACAGGGGGTGTCCAATCGGCCAACCGTTTGGTCAGTTCCTCATCAGAAATATCGAGGTGGACCCGCCGGTTTTCGACGTCGAGTTCGATCATATCCCCGTTTTGCACAACGGCCAGCGGACCGCCTGCAGCGGCCTCAGGGGCGGTATGCAACACAACGGTCCCATAGGCCGTGCCGGACATCCGCGCATCCGAAATACGCACCATATCGCGCACGCCCTGCTTCAACAGCTTCGCTGGCAAAGCCATATCGCCGACCTCCGCCATACCGGGATAGCCCTTGGGCCCGCAATATTTCAAGACCATCACACAGGTCTCATCAATATCGAGATCAGGTAGATCAATCCGCGCTTTGTAGTCGTCGATATCTTCGAAAACGACGGCACGGCCGCGATGCTGCATCAGTTCAGGCGAGGCGGCAGATGGTTTCAGAATGGCGCCATTAGGCGCCAGATTGCCGCGCAGCACCGCGATACCGCCAGATTTGCGCAGCGCCTTTTCGGTCGGCACAATAACGTCTTCGTTCCAGTTCTGAACGTCCTTCACCTCATCCCAGATCGACCCACCCGAGACTGTCAGTGCTTCACGATGGAGCAACCCCATTTCACCCAACCGTTTGATGACGACAGGCAGACCGCCCGCAAAGAAGAACTCCTCCATCAGCCACTTGCCCGATGGCAGAAGGTTCACGATCGTGGGCACGTCCTTGCCGCAACGGTCCCAGTCTTCAAGCGTCAGGGGGACTTCGCACCGGCCAGCCAAAGCCTGCAAATGGACGACCGCATTGGTCGATCCGCCAATGGCACCATTGGTGCGGATTGCGTTTTCGAATGCCTCTTTCGTCATGATATCGGACGGCTTCAGATCATCCTTCACCATCTGCACGATCCGCCGACCTGTCAGTTGGCTCATCATCCGGCGACGGGAATCCACAGCAGGGATCGCGGCGTTGCCCGACAACGCCATGCCCAGCGCCTCAGCCATTGACGCCATCGTGCTGGCGGTGCCCATCGTGTTGCACCCGCCTGCGGAACGGCTCATCGATCCTTCGGCCTCAACGAATTCTTCCGGCGTCATCTCACCGGCCTTGACGGCCTCATTGAACCGCCGGATGTGCGTGCCCGATCCAACCCTTTCACCGCGGAAATGGCCATTCAACATCGGCCCGCCGCTGACGACAATCGCGGGCAAATCGACAGATGCAGCGCCCATTAGCAACGCAGGCGTGGTCTTGTCACAACCCGCCATCAGCACAACGCCGTCAATTGGTTTGCCGCGCAGCGCCTCTTCGACGTCCATCGCGCACAGGTTGCGGAACATCATTGCCGTGGGGCGCAATGCGCTTTCCGAAGGGCTGAACACGGGGAATTCCACCGGAAAGCCCCCTGCCTCCCACACGCCGTTTTTCACCTTCTCGGCCAGTTCACGCAGGTGCCCATTGCACGGCGTCAGATCGGACCATGTGTTGCAAATGCCAATGACAGGCCGACCGTCAAATAGGTCATCGGGATAGCCTTGGTTTTTCATCCAGCCACGGTGATAAATCGCATCCTTGCTGGTCCCGCCGAACCATTCCTGAGACCGCAGTTTGCGGGGCCATTTTGCAGGTTTGAATGTCATTGGATCCTCCAGAGGCTATTTTCCCATACCTCACCCCATGGGCGCGCAGATGCAAGGGCTACAGCCAGCCCGCCGCATTCTGCCGCTGATGGGCGACCATGGCATTCCGCATCAACATTGCGACGGTCACGGGGCCAACGCCGCCGGGCACCGGGGTAATCCAACCGGCCAGCTCTTTGACGCCATCGGTGTCCACATCACCGACGATCTTGACGCCATCTTCCGTCTCGATCTGGTTGATACCGATGTCGATGACAGCCGCGCCGGGTTTGATCATTTCGGGGCCTATCAAATGCGCCTTGCCCACGGCCACCACAACCACATCGGCACGACGTGAATGCATCGCGACCGACCGCGTCATGTGATGGCAAACGGTGACGGTGCAGCCTTCGGCCATCAGCATCATCGCCGCTGGTTTTCCGACAATTTCGGAATGGCCAATCATCACCACCTCAAGCCCTTCGAGGGGCAGGCCGGTTTCCTTGATCAATTCCACGCTGGCCGCCGCCGTACAGGGCGCCAGCGCCACATCAGAATAGACAATGTTGCCGATGGAGGCAGGGTTCATCCCTTCCACGTCCTTCAGAGGGTGAATGGCGGATTGCAGAGACCGGACATTGATATGATCCGGTACAGGACGTTGCAGAATGATCCCCAGCACGTCGGCATCATCGTTCATCTCAAGAATGCGGGCCTTGCAGGCCTCTTGCGTCATATCGGCGGGCCAGTTTTCCTGACGGAACGGCAGACCGGCCTTTTCCGCGCCACGGGCCTGATTTCGGATATAGACGGCCGCCTCCGGCGTATCGCCGATCAGGATCGACACGATGGTCGGCAGGTCCGTCTGCGCGTCAGCATACGATCGGACTTCATCCAAAATGCGGTCCCGTACGGGGGCGCCGCGCACCAGCCTATTGTCGTCCATGTCTGTCCCTATCTATGGTTGGCGCAGATATGCACGGGCACTGGCCCGCGCGCCAAGTCCCAAAAGCCACCCTTTGTCTGAAATTCGGGTGCAATACTGCGGGCATTGTCGTCGAAAGGAAACTTAGTCGTCCTGAAGGATCGCGTCTTCCCATTCTGAGATGAAGGTCTCCCGCTTCATCTGATCCAAATAGGTCATCAGCGCCGGGTTGAGCCCGATGACAGATCCGTCGCCCCCCGCGAGGGGCGGCAGAGGAAACCGCACGGGATCGCCTGCGGCTTGCAGGGTCAACACGTGGCGCACGAATGCCTCAGCCGAGGCAAGGTTTGATGCGTCACGAGATACTAAAACGGTACGCATCATGGTCGTCGGAAATTCGGACGGAAGGATCACACGCAACGCGTCTTCGGTTTCTGACCGGGCCTGCGCGTAGCTGCCCAAGACATTGTAAGCGACCACCAGATCGCCCGCGATCAAATCGTCAATCATCGCACCTGAACAGCAATAGAGCCGCGCACCCATCCGACCCATGACTTCAATCAGCCGCCAATAGGTTTCAGATGCGCGGGCGTCTTGAGTGGCAAACAGATACCCCAAACCAGATTGACGCACATCATATGTGCCCACGCGACCTTCAAAGGTGTCGGGGTAGGCCCGCATAAGTTCGATCAGGTCCTGCCGCGTTCCTGGAACGGGCAGATCACCCAAAGCAGCCCGGTTGATCACAATCGCTGCAGGTTCTGTGGTAAAGGCAAACAGGCTGTCATGCCATTCCGCCCAATCAGGGTGGGTGATCTCAACCAAGGGGGCAGCAAACCCGTCGTTGGCCAGCTTAAGCTGCAAATCCATCGCGCTGGAAATGACAACGTCATAGGCGGATGGGTCTTCGCGAAATAAACCATCAATATCGGCAGTTCCCGTCACCAAGTATTCAACTGAGACCTGTGAATTGGCTGCGATGAAATCTGTGATGATCGGCGCAAAGAAGGATGTGTCTGTGCTGGACAAAATCCGCAACGTGGCCTCACCGGTGCCAAACATCTGACGGTCTTCCCAATCCTGTGCCGCGACAACCGAGGCCCACAATATCGCTGCTAGAATTGCACAGTAGCGCATGCGCCGCCCTCCGGTCTGTTGCTCAGCGTCATGGTCCCGCCGTGGGCCGTTGTCACCGCCTGCACGATGGTCAAGCCAAGGCCGGACCCCACCTTATTGCCCGTGTCCTTGCCACGGACAAAGCGGCCCGACAGCAAATGGATTTCATCAGCTGCAAAGCCCGATCCACCATCGCACACCGTGACGGACCGGCCTGCCACCCTGATTTTGACCGCTGTTTCCGCAGGTGCGTATTTCAGGGCATTGTCGATTAAATTGCGAAAGGCGTTCTGCAACAAGATCGCATCGCCGTGCAGCATCGCCGGACCATCCGCGACCAAATCCAACGTGATGTCCTTCATGTCTGCGATAGGCCGCATTCTCTGTACCAATTCGCGCAACAGCTCCGTCAGATCAACGTCACTTCGTTCCAGGTTTTCGGCGCGGAAGGTCACCATGGCGTGGTCCAACAACTGCCCCGCAGCGCGGCTGCTTTCGTCGATAGCGCGCACCATAGACACCAGTGCCTGTCGGTTTTCGGGGTGTTCGACACGCTGCAACGTCGCCTCAGCATGGGACCGCACCGTGGCCAAAGGCGTGCGGATGCGGTGTGCGGCCTCAGCGATGAAATCTTCCGATTGGGTCAACGTATGATCCAGACGCGACATCAACGTGTTCAACGACCCCACCAGAGGCACCATCTCATAGGGGACAGGTTTCGCCACCGGGCTGAGGTCTTGTGGTCCGCGTTTGGTCACGGACGTGGTCAGCCGCCGCAACTGGCCCGACGTGAACGACGCAGCCCAAATCGCGAGCCCGGTCGCCAGCACAAAAAACCCCACTCCAAGCAACGCCACATTGCGTGAAATTGCGTTAAGGGTATTGGACAAAGCGTCCTGTGTCTGACCAATCGACACAGAGATATTGCGCTGACCATCAGCCCCAACCAATGTGCGCGCGCCGGTCGCGACACGCACCGGCTGACCCTTGTAATCGACGGTCGAAAACTGGCTGACGTCCGGCGTGATGCCTGGCGGCACCATCAGGTCGCCGTAACCCGACAATAAAATGTCCCCTTCATAGATCGCATAGAACACACGGTCATCGGCGTCCGTCGTCAACATCGATAATGACGAATAGGGGAAATCCAGCGATATACGTCCATCGCGTATCACTGCTGAATCAAGGATCGATGACATCGACGCGCTGAGAACATTGTCCTGACCCTGCTGGGCAATCTGTGCGGACAAGGCGCGTACGACCACAAACAAGATGACAGCCAGAACAGCCGCACCCCCCGTCAAGATCAAGGCCAACCGCTTGCGCAATGACCCGCGTGTGTTCACCTCAGCCGTCATGGTCCAGCCGATATCCGAGCCCACGCAGGGTTTTGATCTGTACGGCCGATCCTTCTAGATGTTTGCGTAGCCGTCCGACGTAAACCTCAATCGCGTTCTCGGACACATCGTCATCATAAGAGAACAACCGGTCGACGAGCTTTTGTTTTGAAAAAACCTGACCGGGCGCGTTCATCAAAACCTCTAGCAACCGCAACTCTCGGTTACGTAACTCCAACGCTTGCCCCTTCACCCGCAGATGCCCGCCAACGGCATCAAATTCCACATCGCCCATCGTCTTCACAGACCTGGATGACCCGTTCTTTCGCCGCAACACGGCACGGCAACGGGCCTCAAGTTCGGCATGATCGAAGGGTTTGGTGACGTAATCATCGGCACCCAAATCCAACATACTGATTCGATCAGACACCTGACTGCGGGCGGTCAAAACGATGACAGGCGTGTCATTGTCAGCGGCGCGGTGGTGTTTAAGGAAGGTCCGACCATCCCCGTCTGGCAACATGATGTCCAGCAGAATCAGGTCATATTCACCCGCCGCAACGAAGGCCCGCGCATCCTCGATTTTGCCTGCATGATCAACGCTGTGACCATCCAATCGCAGCCGTGATGACACGGCGTTTGCCAGTTCTGGATTGTCCTCAACCAACAGGTATTTCATTGCCGCTTCCACTAAATCGACCCGTGACAGGTGCGTGTCAGGTTCCCGTGTTCATACTCTGTCAGGAGCCATGAGGAGATGGCTACCAAAAGGGAGACTATAATGAAAACGATGAAAATGGGCCGTCGCGCCCTCATGGTAACTGCTGTTGCCACTCTTGGCCTGGGCAATGCGGCCTTTGCAGATGGCCACCAGGTTCTGGACGATATTCACTTCCTCATCCCCGGCGGCGCCGGCGGTGGTTGGGACGGCACAGCGCGCGGCACAGGCGAAGCCCTGACCGAAGCAGGCCTTGTCGGTTCCGCATCTTACGAAAACATGTCTGGTGGCGGCGGCGGTACTGCGATCGGGTTTCTGATCGAAAACGCCGAAAGCAACTATGACACGCTGATGGTCAATTCGACGCCCATCGTGATCCGGTCACTGACAGGTGTGTTCCCCCATAACTTCCGCGACCTGACCCTCGTGTCCGGCACCATCGGTGACTATGCGGCACTCGTCGTGCCTGCAGACAGCGATGTGTCCAACATGGAAGAATTCCTCGCGGTTTATGACGCTGATCCCAATGGGACCCCCATCGGCGGTGGTTCTGTTCCAGGCGGCATGGACCACTTGGTTGCAGCCATGGTGATGGAAGCCTCCGGTCGTGATGCGCTGGGCGTGAACTACATCCCGTACGACGCAGGCGGCACCGCTATGGCTGCTTTGCTGTCCGGTGAAATCAAGGCACTGTCGACAGGTTTCTCCGAAGCAGTCGATCTGGCCAACCAAGGCGAAGTGAAAATTATTGGCGTGACGTCTGAGGATCGTGTCGACGCGGCCCCTGACGCAATGACAATGATGGAGCAGGGCATCGACACCACCTTCGTCAACTGGCGCGGTTTCTTCGCGGCGCCTGGCCTGCCTGAAGACAAGCTTGAGGCCTACAAAACCGCGATTGCGGCCATGTATGAAACACCTGAGTGGGAAGCCGTGCGCGCCCGCAACGGTTGGGTCAACATCCACAACCCCGGTGACGACTTCGCGACCTTCCTCGAAGACCAAGAAAAGGTCATCGGCGATCTGATGACAAAACTCGGCTTCCTCTAAAGGCCAGTTGATCAGCACAAAATGAGGCGGGGCAGGAAACTGCTCCGCCTTCTTTCTCGACACTACAGGAAGACACCTCATGGCACTCGATCGTTGGATCGCTCTCATCCTATTGGGTATTTGCATCGTCTATGGCTACACCGCTTGGTTCACCATGGACGCAGGCCTTGCGCCCTTTATGCGCCGCAACCCGATCTGGCCCAGCACCTTCCCAAAGGTTCTGTCCATCTTCGGGATCATCGCCTCTTTGGTCATTTTATTTGGCCTTGAGAAAGGCGAACAGAAAATTGGCGACATCGATCATCGCCGTCTGACCGACTATTTCCTTGGACAAGCGCTTTTGCTGCTTGGCCTCATGGTCGTCTACGCGTTGTGTCTTCGCCCGCTGGGGTTTCTTGGCTCAACCAGCCTGTTCCTCATCATCGGGTCGTTCATCTTGGGCGAGCGTAAGTGGCACATCATGATACCCGTATCCCTGATCGCCACAGTCGCCGTCTGGTATCTGGTGCAAGAAGTCCTCGGGATTTTCCTGCGTCCCCTGCCGTACTTCTTGGGAGCGTAAGTCATGCTTGAAGGTATTCTCATCGGCCTGCAAACGGCCCTTTCCTTTCAAAACCTGATGGTGGTCATCGGTGGCTGTCTGATCGGCACCTTTATTGGCATGTTGCCGGGCCTTGGGCCGATGTCGATCATCGCGATCATGATCCCCGTTGCCATTACAATGGGTGATCCGTCTGCCGCGTTGATCTTGTTGGCGGGTGTCTACTACGGCGCGATCTTTGGCGGTTCGACGTCATCGATCCTGCTCAATGCGCCGGGCGTCGCTGGCACAGTGGCGTCGTCGTTTGATGGCTATCCGATGGCACGGCAGGGCAAAGCCGGTAAGGCGCTGACCATCGCCGCCATCGCAAGTTTCGCGGGTGGTACGATTGGCGCGATCCTTCTGATGGTCTTTGCACCTATGTTGTCGTCAGTGGCGCTGCTGTTCCATTCGCCCGAATACTTCGCGTTGATGGTCGTCGGCCTCTCCGCCATTGCGGCCTTCGCAGGCCCGGGCCAAGTCACCAAGGCGCTTTTGATGACGGTCCTTGGCCTCATCATGGCGACTGTGGGCGAAGGCGCACTGTTCAACCTGCCACGTTTTACCGGTGGCATTATGGATCTGCAGTCGGGGTTTGGATTTATCACGCTCGCCATGGCCATGTTCGCCTTACCTGAGGCCATATTCTTGGTCCTCAAACCCAAAAACCTCGGCGACAACGGCGGTGAGATCAAGGACCTGCGCATCACACGGGCAGAAGCACGCGCCATTGCACCAGTCATTGGTCGTCAGTCCGTTCAGGGCTTTTTCATCGGTGTCTTGCCGGGTGCGGGTGCCACCATCGCGTCCTTCTTGGGCTACGCTGTGGAACGCAACATCGCGCCTAAAGCCGAACAAGAGGAATTCGGCAAAGGGTCTATCAAAGGCCTTGCCGCACCGGAAACGGCCAACAACGCCGCTTGTACAGGGTCCTTTGTGCCCTTGCTGACGCTGGGCATTCCTGGCTCTGGCACCACGGCGATCTTGTTGGGTGCCCTCATCGCGCTAAACGTCACGCCGGGTCCACGGCTGATGGTGGATGAACCGCAAATCTTCTGGGCGGTCATCATGTCGATGTTCATCGGCAATCTGGTGTTGCTGATCCTGAACCTGCCGCTGATCCCATACATCGCGAAACTGCTGGCGATCCCACGAAACTATCTGATCCCGTTCATCCTGTTCTTCACCCTCATGGGGGCTTACATCGGCCAGAACAACGCAACCGAACTGCTGCTTCTGGTGGGCTTCGGCATCTGTGGCATCGCGCTGAAATTCGCGAACTACCCGCTGCCGCCCTTGCTAGTCGGGTTTATCCTTGGCGGGATGATGGAGGACAACTTCTCCCGTTCGATGCAGCTTTATGGCGGCGTCAATTTTGTTATTGAACGCCCGATGACGATGATCCTTCTGCTGATCGCAGCCGCATTGATTATCCTGCCAGTGCTGCGCACCCGAAAAGCCCGTAAAGCAACAGCCTAGAGGGCGACGACCTAACGAAAAGGCCAGCGATCCGCACGGACGCTGGCCTTTTTATTGACGGTTGTGGTGCCGCTGAAGGGACTCGAACCCCCGACCCCATCATTACGAATGACGTGCTCTACCATCTGAGCTACAGCGGCCACGGCGCGGTCTTTAGCACCGCGCCATAGCTTCGAAAAGTGTTATTTTTCGTCCGCAGCCTCGACGTTATCTTCGACGGTTTCCGCGTCTACGACGGCCATATCAGTCTTCGGCGCTTCGATCTGACCTACGATCAGAGGCAGCATTTCTACGCCTGCTGGCATCGCGACTTCACCCTCGGGGGGGTCCCGCCATGTGAGCGTATCAAAACCCGAACAATTGGAGCATACAGGCTCCCACGCGGGGTGAATATGCTGACAGTTGTCGCAAATCCACTGGGGACCGCGCGGCGCTGTTAGCGCCTTGGCCAGCCAACCGCGCACGACCGCATCCGCAGATCCTTCGCCACGTTCGATCGCCGCCATGATGGTCAAGCTGCGCGCCGTTGGGTGTTCTGCGACCAGTTCGGTGATTGTGCGCCGCGCCTCAGGGAAGTCTTCGGCTGCGATATACAGTTCCGCCAACAGCATCTTCGTCTCAGGATGGTCAGGATGCACCTTCGTCAACGCGCGGAACCGCTTAAGCCGCGTGGCCGCATCTTCGTCGGGTTCAATCGCCGCATAGGCCGAGGCCAGATCAGGGTGCGGGGCAACATCCCACGCCTTTTTCACGACCCGTGTGGCGGCCCGCTTGTTGTCCTTTTCAAGATACATCTCAGACGCCATGACGGCGGCAGGGATCAGATCGGGGGACATGCGGTTCGCCTCAATCGCGGCCTCTTGCGCCTCGATGGTCTGGCCGTCGTCCAGAATGCCCTTAGCCTCCGACAGCGCCAGAACCGCATCCCGGCGACGATGCACATTGCGTGGCAATTGCCCTGTCTTCAGCTTCGCAGTCAACGTCTTGCGTGCGCCAGCCCAATCGGATTTCTCGGCTTGAAGGCGCAACAAGGTGTCTTGGGTTTCCACATGCTTGGGTTTGATCGCAAAGGCTTTCTCAGCCAAGGCCAAAGCCGTGTCGGTATCCCCATCTTCCAGCTTTTGCTTCATGATCCCGCGCACACCTACGAACCGTGTCCGCTCATCCTCAAGAAGCTTGCGATAGGTCTGTTCTGCCGTCTTGCGATCGCCGGCCAACTCCGCCGCCTGCGCGGTCAACAAATTGGTCAGTTCGGGACGTTCCAGATACCGTTCGGCACGGTTCGCCTTGGCCATCGCCAAGCGACCTTCGCCGGATGCCAAGGCCATCATGCCCTCAGACAGCGCCTCAAACCCCTTGCGTTCGCGATTGCGCGAAAAATAACGCGAGATCGCTGTTTCATCACCGTTGAGGAATTTGAATGTCGCAATCGCTAAGCCGATCAGTTTGAAGGTCAGCCACACCAGCGCCACCAATACGATGAAGCCGATAAACAACTCCAGAACCGACAGCGTCGCCGCCTGCCCGCCAATGTCGAAGGTCGCGCTGCCCTCCATATCCATCAATATCGTCGCACCAAACGTGGCGGCCATGACGACCGCAACGAAGGCCAAAATCTTAATAAGGGACCAGAGCATGAATACGCAGCCTTCGGTTATTGATAAGTTTCAGAGAGGTCGGAGAGAGCATCCAGAACGTCCGCACGTTGTTGCGCGCGGGCGGTCCAATCCGTCAGATCAGCGCGCACCACTTCGGGCAGCGCCTCAATTTCGGCCAGCGCATCTGCGACACGGCCTTCCTTTGCCGCCGCTTCCGCGCGGGACAAAACCGCATCGGGGCCGGGGCCCTCTTGCGGGGTGGTTGAACGGACATCGAATTGGTTCCGCAAGAACCCACCAATGCCGCCGGCATCATCAGACACGCCCTCAGATCGGGCGACCGCTAAGGCGGATCGTGCCGCCGCCGGGAAATCAGCAACAAGCGAAGCAGTCGTTGCAACGCCGGTGTCAGCTGCATCTGTCAAAGCAGTTGGAATGTTGGCATCCAGATCCGCCAAGGCATCCGCGAAAGGCGCCCCAGTTTCTACCGCTGCAGCAATTCTGTTGATCGCAGCGCGGGCTTGCGCGGCCTCAGCGGCAGCGAGGGCTTCTTGCTCCAACCGTTCCGCTTCCGCACGGGCAGCCGCCAAATCGGCCTCTGCCTGCGCCGCAGCCCCCATCACCGCATCCTGACGATCATTCAGCTCGGCCCGCAGGGCATCCAACTCGCTTTGATACGCCGCCAAGGCGGTATCCGACAAAGTCCCATCGGCGTTTGGCTGACGTTCAACAGCGGCAATCCGGTCTTCAAGTGCTGTCATCTGGGCACCAAGGGTCGCCGTCGCCTCATCCACTGTGGCGCCGATGTTCGTCGACACGTTGGCAATCTGGGATTCGATGTCGGACAAATCTGTGCTGGGCAGACTATCCAACTGGTCTTGCAGGGCCGCAATCTGTTCCGCTTGCAACTGCAGTTGTGCCGCGCTGGTGTCAGCATTTGTATATTCAGCAATTCCATAGCCAATTGCACCGGCAGCAACTCCGCCAAGCAACAGCATCAAAAATCCGCCGCTGCCTGATGATTGCTGGACAGGCTCTGGCGTCGGTTCGGGCAGTGTCTCCGGCTCGGTAATGTCGTCCATAACTTCCCCATCGGCAGCCGCATCTTCTATGACATCGTCATCGGATGAATTGTCATCATCGATAATTTCGGCATCCTCAATCGTTTCGATGGTTTGCTGATCTTCAGCATCTACACCGGCAATCTTATCATTCTCATTCATCGGAGATTTGGCCACGTTTGCCACCCACTACCTTGCATCCGAGCCACTGCGCCCACTCCTTCACTGTACATCCGGCCAGACAGACCCTCAAGCAATCAAACGCACAACGGCCTGCGTCATCGATGCCACCTCTGGCGTCTCAACGACCGTAATTGCCATTGGTTGCATCACCTCCGCCGATTGGGCGACTTTGGGGCTGATGGCAACAACATGGGCACCAGACCACGGAAGCCCCCAATCACCAAGAATCGACACTGTTTCAGCTGAAAATACTGGGAGGATAAGACTTCTTCCGGCTAAAAGAGCCTCAGCCAAACCCGCAGGCCGACCCAGTCTGGATTTGCGGTAAGTGACCACATCCACACAGTTCAAACCGGCAGCCGTCAAATGGGAACTGACGTCGCCGTGCGAAGTTTCCCCCCTGATGTGCATCATGGAAGATGTTGGTCGCTGGGCAAGAATCACCTCAACCAGAACGCTAGCATCACCTCGCGCACTGCGGGGGGCGTAGCCTTTGGCACGTGCTGCCTGCGCCGTCACGTCACCCACACACCAGGCCACACGACCTTTGCCGTCTGGCGCTGTCGAAACCCCCGCTTTGGACGTGAAAATCGCCATCTCAAAAGGCGGCAGACTGTGGGGCACGTCCTCAAACCCGAAGGCAGGCGCGATGATCGGCTCAAATGCGTCGGTATGAATTCGCAGTTCGTCGACGAACGCGACAGCACTCCCTTCAGGCCTTGTCACCAATACGATCGGATTGTGATACGGCGCCACAGCGCACCCCCTGCCATTGTAGCGATTGCAGTCAAGTGTTACCTGCAAGGCATCTAGACGCAAGCAACGGCACCCTTCATGCCCCCCAATTTCACGATTCTTGGTATTGAAAGCAGCTGTGACGATACAGCGGCTGCGGTCGTTCGCGGCCAGCCTACTGACAGTGAGATTCTATCAAACGTCGTGTTTACACAGACCGATGCCCACGCGGCTTTCGGCGGCGTCGTGCCTGAAATCGCCGCACGGGCCCATGCGGAAAAGATCGATATTGTAGCGGAACAGGCTCTGGATAATGCAAAAATTCGCTTTGGTGACATCGACGCAATTGCCGTTACCGCTGGCCCCGGTTTGATCGGGGGCGTCTTGTCAGGCGTCATGTGCGCCAAGGGGTTATCTGCGGCCATCGGCAAGCCTCTGATCGGCGTCAATCACCTTGCTGGTCACGCACTGACGCCACAACTGACCGATGGCATCCGCTTTCCTTACCTGATGCTCCTCGTGTCTGGAGGGCACTGCCAATTTCTGCTTGTTGAAGGCCCTGATCGCTATACGCGTCTTGGTGGCACGATTGATGACGCCCCGGGGGAGGCATTCGACAAGACTGCGCGTATCCTTGGCCTGCCGCAACCAGGCGGTCCATCCGTCGAGGACGCCGCCAAGACCGGAAATCCTGCGGCCTACGCCCTCCCTCGCCCCCTTCTTAATCGCGACGATTGCAACATGTCATTTTCGGGTTTGAAAACGGCGATCTTGCGGGCGCGTGATGAAGTCGTAAAGGATCACGGGGGCCTGCCCCGTCAGTCCCAAGCCGATCTTTGCGCCAGCTTTCAAGCCGCCGTTGTGGATGTTCTGGCAAACAAGTCTCGTTGTGCCTTGCGGGCCGCGCGGGAAATTAACCTTAATGTGCGGACGCTTGCCGTAGCGGGCGGGGTTGCAGCGAACGCCTCAATTCGGACTGCGCTTGAAGCAGTTTGTGCCGAAGCAGAGACTGATTTTGTCGCGCCTCCCCTTGCCCTTTGCACGGACAACGCGGCCATGATTGCCTTCGCAGGATTGCACCGGATGGCGGCTGGTCACACAGATGACTTATCCCTGTCGGCCCGCCCAAGGTGGCCATTGGACCAAAAAAGCCCGACGATGTTAGGCAGTGGAAAGAAGGGAGCCAAGGCATGAAGATTGCCGTTGCAGGTGCAGGCGCATTCGGGACAGGTCTTGCGATTGCGCTGGCGGCCAACGGCCCAGTTTCCCTTTGGGCGCGTGACGCAGGCGATATGCAGACCACGCGGGAGAACACGACCCGTCTGCCGAGCCATCGCCTGCCGGACGACGTCACGGTCACCGAAAACACCGATGAACTATTTGCCGCTGATACGATCCTTCTTGCGATCCCGACCCAGAAACTTGGCGCGTGGATCGAAACCCATGCCAAGGCCCTTTCTGGAAAGCGTCTGATTGCGTGCTGCAAAGGCATCGATCAAGCGACCCTTCGCGGGCCGGTTGCATTGATCGAAACGCTTGTGCCAGACGCCATCGCCGCGATGCTGACTGGTCCCAGTTTCGCGGCGGACATAGCGAAACACCTGCCGACCGCATTGACCCTTGCCTGTTCGGATGCGGACGAAGGCGCCTATCTTCAAAGCATCCTGTCGACCCCCACCTTGCGGCTTTACCTTAGCCACGATGTGATCGGGGCCGAACTGGGTGGTGCGTTGAAGAATGTCATCGCCATCGCCTGCGGCGTTTGCATGGGTGCTGGGTTCGGGGAAAGCGCGCGCGCCGCCGTCATCACCCGTGGCTTTGCCGAGATGCGCCGGATCGGGGCAACACTGGGCGCTGATCCTGAAACCTTGACCGGCCTGTCGGGGTTTGGCGACTTGGCGCTGACGTGCACGTCGGATGCATCGCGCAACTATCGGTTTGGCCTCTCCATTGGTGCGCAAAGTGACTTTGATCCGACAACCACTGTCGAAGGTGCTGCGACGGCGATTTCAGTCACAAACCTTGCCAAAAAGCACGATCTGGACCTGCCCATCTGCGCCATCGTCGCGGCACTTTCTGACGGTTCGATCACGCCTGACGTGGCGCTGGCCACCCTCCTATCCCGCCCCCTTCGAAAGGAATAATTAATGCTCTTCGCCGTTATCACCCGCGATAAATCCGACGCCCTGCAAATCCGCCTCGACACCCGCGACGCCCACTTGGCCTACATCAAAGATACCGGAGTGGTTGAGATGGCCGGCCCGTTCCTTGACCCCGAAGGCACCATGTGTGGATCCCTGATCATTTTGAACGTCGACAGCCTGTCCGCCGCACAGAATTGGGCCGACAACGATCCCTATGCCAAAGCTGGCTTGTTCAAACATGTCCGTATTGAGGAATGGAAAAAGGTAATCGGTTGATGCGGTATTGGCTGTTTAAATCCGAACCGTCCACCTGGGGTTGGGATCAACAGGTCGCCAAAGGCGAAGCTGGCGAGGAATGGGACGGTGTCCGCAACTATCAGGCCCGCAATTTCATGCGTGAGATGTCTGTAGGTGATCTTGGCTTTTTCTATCATTCCCAAAAGGAACGTGCGGTGGTCGGAATTGTCGAAGTCTGTGCCGTAGCCCACCCCGACAGCACAACGGACGACGACCGGTGGGAGTGTGTGGACATCAAAGCGGTTCGTCCCTTAGAGACCCCCGTCGACCTAGACCACATCAAAGCTGATGAACGTTTGTCCGACATGATCCTTGTCAAAAATTCCCGTCTGTCCGTGCAGCCCGTTACGGAAGCTGAATGGGGCATCATCTGCGCGTTAGGGCACACAAAACCCTAGCCAGATGGCCAATCCATTGCCACGATGGGTCCCAATAGCCAAAGAAGGGACGCTATCATGGGAATTCTTGCAATCATAGTCGGCGCGGCAGCCAGTTTTGCCTTTGGTGCGTTTTGGTACGGGATATTTTCTGACAGCTGGAAACAAAGCAGCAGGGTGCCGTTGGACGCGGACGGAAACCCTGAAAACATGCGCAACCCTGTGCCATACGTCACATGCGCCATCGCGCTGATCTTGGTTGCTGGAATGATGCGACATAGCTTTGCAACCGCAGGCATCGATACATTGGGCAAGGGGATCATGTCTGGCGCAGGCATAGGACTGTTCTTTGTCACACCGTGGATCGCTCTCTTTCATGGGTACTCAATGCATTCCCATCGGCTGACCCTGATCAACGGCGGTTATGCGACGATTGGCTGTGCACTTATGGGGGCCGCGCTGACACTCCTGTAAGGCCGAACAACCTGCCCAAACAAAAACGCCCGCCAAAACTAGGCGGGCGTTCAAAAAATCGGCTTTAGGACTTAGCCGTAAACAGACTCTTTGCCGAAATGCTTTGTCAGCATGTAGTAGATCACAGCGCGGTATTTGTTACGCTCGGACCGGCCATAAGTCTCAATCACTTAATCAATTGCTTCCATCAGCTGGGGGCTGTCGGCAAGACCCAGCTTTTTCATCAAGAAGTTCTTTTTGACGGTCTCAAGTTCAGCAGGCTGGCCGCCCGCGACTGTAGAGGCGTCAGCATTGTAAATGGACGGGCCGCAGCCGATGGTGACTTTGGTCAACAGGTCCATGTCCGGCGTCATGCCGCACTTTGTTTTCAGATCATCTGCGTATTTCGCGATCAAATCATCACGTTTGCTCATGGTATTCTCCCACCTTGGTTCCCGCCGGTCTTCGGCGTTGTGCAAACGATAATGGCTGATTCGCTCTACGCAAAGGGAAATCCATAGGGTCTATTCCCCTCTATTCACCGGCACGTGCCCCAACCGCGGGCCTGAAGGTGAAAGTGATCGGCATGCAGCGCGTTGTAGTCAGGACCCAAAGTTGTTGCGAACCACGTGCAGGCGCTGTCACGCACGGCGCGCAAGAATTGCGCCGCATCGTCGTCGCCCTCCCAATCTCGAATGAGACGAATGGTCGTCCCATCCGCCAAATCGAACCCACTGATGTCGATGGCATCAGCTGTGGCATGGGTGCTCCAACGGGTCGATCCTCCTTGCGTTGTGCGGATTGGGCGACAGTTGTAACTTCCGATCTGGCGGATCACCGTGACCTCAGACCCGAAGACGTTGACCGCTGCGGGTTGAACCCCATGGCGTTCCCACATCGCTGTCCGAAGGGCCGTCGCACAGGATGTTTCGATCGGATCAATGCGCGCCCGCCCAACGCCTGCCAAATCTACCCGATTTCGAATATGACACTCCTCGGAGACCTCAAACGGATCGCGGCGTGTCATGCGCGCCGCTTCATCCAATGCCGCCAGACACATCTCTGGATCATTCCATGTCCGGCGCAATTTCCATGTCGTCAAAGGCGTAACGGGCGCATCAACCTCCAAAGGTTCCAGCGGGTTCCATTGAGGTGGAAGCGGCGTTTCAGGGTGGGTCAGAGCAAAAATTGACCCCCCGACCACTGCAATACCCAGCAAAGTAAATAGCGTGAAAGCGACGGACCGGAGGATGGCCCAACTTGAAACGAGCGGGCGCTTTGGTTCATCATCTGGTGGTGGCAAGTCCGCCATATGTAGCCCTTCTTTGTCGATAAGACCCTATCCTACGCCAGTGTACTTTCCCACGAAAAAGGCGCCCGATGTTTCCACCGAGCGCCTTCTTTAAACGTCACTTAGCCTTAGCTGATGACGTAGTCACCGTCCAACTCTTCCAGTTCGCTCTCGTCGATTTCTGGCATGTTGTTGAGTTCATCTTCAGTCGTGGCGTCAAGGATCAACTCATCGTCGTCGTTCATCGCGAAGTTTTCCAGCGGCAGGGCAACTGTATATTCACCCAAGCCCAAGAACCCACCGATACCGATGACGGCCTGATAACCTTCACCATCAGAAATCACGTAATCGATTTCACCGACGTCTTCACCGTCCGCACTTAGCACGTTGAGGCCCACGATCTGGTCCACGGTCATACCTGTAAACTGAGACAGCTGTTCCAAACCATCGGACGACATCGGTGCATCGGCCAGAACAGTCTCGTTATCGGTGGCTTCCATGTCTGTCTCACCGTTGAGCGTTTCGGCTGTCACGGTCATGTCTTCTTCGCCATCCAGATCTTCTGGGATCACCAGGTCGGCGTCTGCGTCAGCAGTTTCCATCGCGCCGTCTTCGCCTTCCATTGCGCCATCTTCGGCTTCGACGGCTTCAAATGTCTCTTCCATAGATGTGTCCATCGAGGTGTCTTCGTCTACGTGGCTCTCCGCAAAGGAAGGCACAGCAAGTGCAAAGGTCAGAGCGGTGGTTGTCATAAGTGTCTTAAGCATTTTCAATCTCCAGTTTGGAAGTTGTCATTGCCTCCTCAACACAAAAAGCCCCGCAGCTGTTCCGCTGCAGGGCTTCAAATTATTTATGGAACCGGAGGCCGGTTATCGCGTTAAAACAGCCGCTTAATAGCGATAATGCTCCGGCTTAAACGGGCCTTCCGGGGACACACCAATGTAGGCTGCCTGTTCAGAATCAAGCTTCGACAACTTCACGCCGATACGGTCCAGATGCAGGCGGGCGACCTTTTCATCCAGATGCTTCGGCAAGATGTAGACGCCGGGCTGGTACTCATCACCCTTGGTCCACAATTCAATCTGGGCCAACACTTGGTTTGTGAAGGATGCAGACATCACGAAGGACGGATGGCCCGTCGCATTGCCAAGGTTCAGCAAGCGGCCTTCGGATAGAAGGATCAAACGATTGCCGTTCGGCATCTCGATCATGTCGACTTGTTCTTTGATGTTAGTCCACTTGTGGTTCTTCAACGCAGCGACCTGAATTTCATTGTCGAAGTGGCCGATATTTCCGACGATCGCCATGTCCTTCATGCGGCGCATGTGTTCGATGCGGATCACGTCTTTGTTGCCCGTCGTCGTGACAAACACGTCAGCCGTCTCAACCACGTCATCCAATGTCGTCACTTGAAACCCATCCATCGCGGCCTGAAGCGCGCAGATCGGGTCAACTTCGGTCACGATCACACGGGCACCGGCACCGGCCAGAGACGCAGCGGAGCCTTTTCCCACATCACCATAACCCATGACCACGGCGACCTTACCGGCCATCATCGTATCCGTGGCGCGACGAATGCCGTCGACCAGAGATTCCTTACAGCCATATTTATTGTCGAATTTTGACTTCGTAACGGAATCGTTCACGTTGATCGCGGGGAACGGCAGCTGGCCGTTCTTGTGCAGATCATACAAACGATGCACGCCGGTCGTCGTTTCCTCGGACACGCCCACAATCTGGCTGCGCATCTTAGTGAACCAGCCAGGGCTTGCCGCCATGCGCTTTTCGATCTGCGCCTTGATTACAGTTTCTTCTTCGGACTGCGGCACAGGGATTACATCCTCACCCGCTTCCATACGCGCACCAAACAGGATGTAGAGCGTCGCATCACCACCGTCATCAAGGATCATGTTCGGCCCATCATCGAACATGAACGACCGGTCCAGATAATCCCAATGTTCTTCCAGCGACTGACCCTTAATCGCGAAGACGGGCACGCCTGCCTCAGCAATCGCCGCCGCTGCGTGGTCCTGCGTGGAAAAGATGTTGCACGACGCCCAGCGCACATCTGCGCCAAGGGCTGTCAGCGTTTCAATCAAAACCGCGGTCTGGATTGTCATGTGCAAAGACCCAACGATGCGCGCGCCTTTCAATGGCTTCCTTTCGCCGTACTCTTCACGGCAGGCCATCAGGCCCGGCATTTCTGTTTCTGCGATGTCCAGCTCACGACGCCCAAAGGCCGCGAGTTCGATATCCTTAACTATGTAGTCTTTGGCCATACCGGCTCTCCTTGCATTACATATTTGCCGTGCTGTATCACCGCCAGCCCCTCTCGACAATCGACCATGCTGCGCCTTAGGGTCGCCCCTCAAATCGGAGTGCTGAAATGAAACAACCCCGCGCATGGCAACGGATGCTATCTGGCCGCAGGCTGGACCTTCTTGACCCAACACCGATGGATATCGAGATCGAGGACATCGCTCATGGCCTTGCCTTCGTGGCCCGCTGGAATGGTCAAACCCGTGGGGACTTCGCCTATTCCGTAGCCGAACATTCTTTGCTGGTCGAACAGATTTACCGCCAGATGAACCCCAATGCACCGGTCAAATGGCAGCTTGCAGCCCTTCTTCACGATGCGCCGGAATATGTAATTGGCGATATGATCAGCCCGGTAAAGGCCGCTGTCGGTCCAGGATATGAGGTGCTTGATGATCGCCTTATGGCCGCCATTCACATCCGCTTCGGCCTGCCCGTGCAGGTGCCCGCCGCAGTCAAAAAACAGATCAAGAAGGCTGATAAAGTTTCCGCCTGGCTTGAGGCCGTACAGATCGCAGGCTTCACCACGCCGGAGGCGGATAAGTTTTTTGGCAAATTAGACCCTGTTATTGCCCAATCGCTTCAGATTCGTCTGCGTCCCCCGGTTGAGGTCCGGACAGATTTCACCGCCCGCCACGCCCAACTGATGGACCTGCTATGACCCTATTCGCCCGCGAAATGACCCGTGCCGATGTGCCCGCCTGCTTGGCCATTATCAATCATATCATCTCTCTTGGCGGGTCCACGGCTTATGAGGACCCTTATACCGAAACTGCCCTCGGGGATCACTACATTGGCGATGCGGTAACTGCGAATGTCGTCGTGGAAGGGGACCGTATCGTTGGCTTTCAATCCACCTTCGAAGTCGAACCCGGTGTCTATTCCATTGGGTCGTTTACCGACCAGCAGAACCCCGTGCGTGGGGCAGGTAAAGTTGTCACCGACAAAACCAAATCTGATTGCCGCGCGTTGGGAGGTCATTCAATCATCGCGAAAATCACCTCTGACAACACAGGCGGCTTAGCGTTTTATTCGAAAATGGGCTTCGAAGACGAGATTGTGATCCCCCACGACCATATCCGCAAGAACGGGACGGCCGTGGACCGAATTATCAAGCGGTACGTCCTGTAGGGGCGGCCCAAGGAAGGACCGCCCAGCCATATTACCACAAATCGCGGTAAGGGTTGAAACTCCGGGCCTGCCAATCCGGCCGGCGACGCCCGTTTGGTACGTGCCGGCCCGCATGGGATTTCAGATGATCGGGAATGTTTGATCCACGACGGGCAAGGGTCGCAGTGTACATCGCATCTGCAAGTAAAGTAAACATATCGGCCTCCTATGGCGCTGTTGATGGCCAAGATTTACGTCGTTTTTCGCCTCTTCCCTAGTCAGGAAGACTTTCAATATGTTAGAATGGATTTCATATGAAATGGTCAGATATCCCCTCCCTCTCTGCGCTGCGCGCGTTTGAAGCCGCCGCACGCCACGGCAGTTTCTCTGCTGCAGCCCGTGACCTGAACGTGACGCATGCCGCGATTGGCCAGCACGTCCGGACGCTTGAAGATCATTTCGGTCAAAGCCTGATGATCCGCGAAGGTCGGGGCATGGCACCGACGGAGGCTGGCCGCGGCCTTGCAGATGCCTTGACCGACGCTTTCAGCACCATTGCCGCCGCCTCTGCCGATCTTCTTGACCAATCAAAGACGCGCGCCATCCGCGTGGCTGTCACCCCTTCGCTTGCCGCCAATTGGCTGATGCCGCGCATTGGTGATTTCTGGGACAAGCACCCCGATGTCGAAGTCGAACTCCTGCCTTCAATGCAGCTGGTCGATTTGCGGCGTGACGGGATCGATGTTGCGATCCGATATGGCAAAGGAGGATGGCCAGGCGTTCAATCTATCCACCTGATGCCAGCTGGTCATGTGGCTGTCGCGGCACCCAGCTACATCGCGGGTCGAACCATCAACTGTCTGGCTGATCTGAAGGGGTCGCGATGGCTCTTGGATGGGACCCGCTCTGAAGAACGATTCTGGATGTCAGAAAATGGCATCGATCTGGCCGAAGAAACGGTCACACAATTTGCGACCGGTCAGCTGTCACGTGAAGCGGCCCTTGCCGGCTTGGGTATCACAGTTCTTCCTGCGCCGATTGCAGATCTGCATGTGGCATCGGGAAACCTTGTCACACTGTGCGCAGAACATGACAGCGCCGTTGGCTATCACATACTTACAAGACCCGAGGTCGTGTCCCCCATGCGGGACGTGTTCGTCAAATGGCTGAGATCCCAAGCCAAAGCGTAAGAAAGAAATTGGTAAGACACGCGTTAACGCGGGCTGCGTTTCGCCAGAATCCGTTGCAGCGTCCGACGGTGCATGTTCAGGCGTCGCGCCGTTTCCGACACGTTACGATCACACAATTCATAAACACGCTGAATGTGTTCCCACCGCACCCGATCTGCCGACATAGGATTTTCTGGCGGGGGTGGAAGTTCATCACCCTTCGACAACAGCGCGTTCATCACATCCGCCGCATCAGCGGGCTTTGATAGGTAATCTGTCGCACCAATTTTCACAGCGGCCACAGCCGTCGCAATCGCCCCATAGCCGGTCAACACGACTATCCGGCTTTCCGGTCTGCGTTCCCGCAGTGTTTCAACCACGTCCAGACCTGTGCCGTCTTCAAGCCGCAGATCAACCACGGCATAGGCCGGCGGCCGTGCGGTTGCGATTGCTTTGCCAGCGGCGACTGAATCAGCCGTTTCAACAGAAAATCCGCGCTTTTCCATGGCTTTCGCCAAGCGCCTCAAAAAGGGCTCATCGTCATCCACCAACAACAAGGATGCGTCTTCGCCAATCGGTTCCAGTTCCATGATCTTACCCTTCAGTGTTGAGCTACAGGTAGCGCTGGGGTCCGCGTCGGTCAAACGACCGCGTCAACTTGACTGATCTGCGGCCTCAACAAAGCACGAAAGGCTTTCTGCCATTTGCTCAGGCGTGACATCACCGCGATAGAATTCCTGAAAACCGATCTCGGGGAAAACAAGGGAGGACATCGTCGTATGATCGACGAGGTAATACTCATCCTCACTGTCTTGCTTGGCATAATAGGTGCGATAGGCCTGCGACGCGCCCCGCACCTGTTCAGCCGATCCTGTCAAACCGACCATCCGGTCGTGAAAGTTGTCGGTAAAGTTCCGAACCACATCTACGGTGTCCCGTTCTGGATCGATTGAGATAAAGACAGGCGTAACCTCAACCCCTTGATCATCCAAGATATTCACAGCCTGTGCATTGCGCTGCACATCCAGCGGACAGACATCAGGGCAGAACGTATAACCAAAGTAGATCAACGTGGGGCCGGTGATCACATCCGCATCTGTGACCGTATGGCGATCTTCGCGGACCAATTCAAAGGGCCCACAAATCGCCCCGCCCGCCGCCTGCGACGCACGGCATTGGGCAAAGGCATCTCCCGATCCACCCAGTTGACTGGCGGCGAAGGTGCCGCCCAGCAAAGCAACAACAACTGCACCTGCAGCAACGGCATAGGTGTTGGACATGGAACACCTTTTTGAAAAGTCTCGCGGTTGACGCCTAAGTATGCGCACCATGTTCAGGTGGGAAGTCACAACAGCGTAACAGGGCAATATGGCGCAGTCGGAACCGGATGTTTTCCAAAACAACAAACGCAGCAACTGGCTGCGGATGCGGACCCTTTTGGTGCTACGATGGTTTGCTGTAGCAGGCCAGATCGGTGCCGTCTTGGCGGCGCGCTATATCTACGATTTGCAGCTTGAGATCGGGTTGATCGCCCTGGTCATCGGGGCGCCCGTTCTGGTGAATGTGGTTTCGTATTTCCTCTATCCAGAAAACAGACGTCTGACAGAAGGGCAGGCCGATCTTTTGATCGGCTTTGACCTGCTGCAACTCGGTTTGCTGTTGTATCTGACGGGCGGACTTAACAACCCTTTCGCGTTGCTAATCTTGGCGCCCATCACCGTGGCCTCCACCATCCTGCCGCTGCGCAGCACGTTGATTCTCGGTGGGACGGGATTGGTGATCGTGACGGCCCTTTGGTTCATCAACATTCCGATTATGACGCAATCTGGCGCGCCACTGATACTGCCCGATCTCTTCGTGTTCGGCTTTTGGCTTTCGCTTGTCATCGGGGTGATCTTCGTCGGCATCTATGCGCGGCAAGTCACCCAAGAAACCCTTTCAATGGGCGAGGCGCTGGTGGCAACTCAAATGGCGCTGGCCCGTGAACAAAAGCTGACCGATCTGGGTGGCGTTGTGGCAGCCGCCGCACATGAACTGGGGACGCCATTGGCGACGATCAAACTGGTCAGCAGCGAACTTATCGATGAATTGCAGGACAAGGATGATTTACGCGAAGACGCCTTGTTAATACGGGAACAGGCCGACCGGTGTCGTGATATCTTGCGGTCCATGGGGCGCGCCGGAAAAGAAGATAACCTGTTGCGATATGCGCCAATTGAAACCGTGATCCGCGAAGCCTGCGAACCCCACATGGACCGCGGCAAAACTGTCGAATTTCAAACACTTCCGCCCGACGAAGGGCCGCTTCGTCAACCTGACATTTTTCGCCGACCTGAGATCATCCATGGCATACGGAATCTGGCGCAGAACGCCGTGGATTTTGCATCTTCCACTGTACGGATCGAAATCAGTTGGTCCGCCTCCGTTATCAGCGTCCGCATTAGCGATGATGGCCCCGGCTTTCCGCACTCTGTGTTTGGGCGGATCGGCGATCCTTTTGTGCGCAGCCGACGGTCGGGGGAAGACCGGCGCCAGCGACCTGGGTATGAGGGGATGGGCCTTGGCCTCTTTATTGCGAAGACTTTGCTTGAACGGTCCGGTGCAAACTTAGGCTTTGCCAATGGTGGTGGAAGGGCGCTGTCGGGCCTGCGCGGCGGTGCCATCGTCAGCGCCGAATGGCCCCGTGCCGCGATAGAGGCAACATCGGAAACCAGCCGCGGTGCTTTGGGCGAAAACAGCCCGATCACCTAAATCTTAACTGCAAATTAACCAAATTGAACAATTCTGTACTTCGCTGAGTCGGAGGACATCTCAATGCAGCAAGACCCAATCGTCATTGTCGGTGCGCTGCTGGTCGGGTGTGTTGCGGCTGTTATTTTGATCGGCTTGTGGATTCTGCAAACCCGCCCGACTTCAATTCTCGCCCGCAGCCTGATGCAGGAGGCCGAAGGATCGGTCACATTTCTGTTTGACGATGAACGTTTGATCGATGCCACGCCCCGTGCCTATGCATTGCTGAAAAGCGGTCAAAACGAACGATCTGACTGGGAAAACTTTTTGGGCTTGCTGTCCGCTCGGTTCCCCCATCTGCGGTCTCAACTGGGTGACCTTGCGCAGCTTGGCCACAAGAAAATCGCACCTGAAGACGACCAACCCGGATGGATTGATGCGGAATTTTGGCATGGGCTCGCGCGTCTGACTTTGGTCCAAGACAAAGACCGACCAGACCAAACGATTGATCCTCTCACAGCGGACGCGATCGAACATGAACTCGAAACCTTGCGGGGGATTGGGGAGGATTCTCCCCAGCTGATTTGGAAACGCGACGCCGAAGGTGTCCTCGTCTGGGCAAACCGCGCTTACATCGAACTGAGCGAGACGATTTTTCCACTGGCTGAAGATGAAATTCGTCCATGGCCCCCACAGGAAATTTTCAAAGATGCACCAAAGCCTGCTGGCAGTGCGCCGGTTATAGAAATGCACCGCATCGACTTTTCGGACCATTCCAGCCCAACCTATTTTGAAGTGAGCAGCCAGCGGCGCGGCACGGAATCGATCCACTTCGCGGTCGATGCGACCGCCGTGGTGACAGCCCAAGATGCCCAGCGGAATTTTGTCCAGACCCTGACCAAGACTTTCGCTCAATTGTCCGTCGGTCTGGCGATTTTCAACGCGGAGAGACGTCTGGTCTTGTTTAACCCCGCGTTGGTTGATCTGACGGAATTGCCCCCCGATTTTCTGATCGGCCGCCCGACCCTTTTTGCGTTCCTCGACCGTCTGCGGGATGGGCAAATGATGCCAGAACCCAAGAACTACGCCTCTTGGCGCGATAACATGCTGGAACTTGAGACTGCGGCGGAGCAAGGAAGCTATCACGAAAGTTGGCTGCTGCCCAATGGCCAGACATTCCGTGTCTCGGGCAAGCCGCACCCTGATGGGGCGATTGCTTTCTTGATCGAAGATATCAGCGATGAAATTTCGCTGACGCGCAAATTCCGGTCACAGATCAATGTCAGTTCAGCCGTATTGGATAACCTGACTTCCGCTGTCGCTGTCTTTTCCTCGTCTGGTGCCATGATCATGGCAAATGCTGCCTATCATGCTTTGTGGGGTGGCGACGAAGAAGGCATCCTTGCCAGCCGCGACTTCGATGAGGAATTGAAGATTTGGCAGGGTGTGGCGTCCCCTTCTCCACTGTGGGTGAAGCTGAATGAAGCCGTCTTGCGAGGAAGCGGCAATATGGTTTGGGACGATACCGTCAGGCTCAGCGCTGATGTCGAACTTGCATGCCAATATGCAACGTTACCCGATGGACACCATCAGATCACTTTCACCCAAATCGCGCCGAGTGAAAAACAATCTGTCGACGCGTCGGCTTTTCACCAGAGGCCAACGCGGAAGATGTCCGGCTGATTGCCCTTGCGGGTCTGGGGGCAGCCTTTAATGATGGGGCATGACCTCAGGCCCAATTACAATTTCCCTTCCTGACGCGGCTGCCACCGATCGACTTGGCGCGGCTTTGGCCGGCATTGCCAAGTTCGGTGATTGCATCCTTCTCAGCGGGCAGATTGGGGCCGGAAAATCCGCGATTGCCCGCGCTTTTATCCGTGCGCTTCTTGGTCCTGAGACCGACGTTCCCTCCCCCACGTTCACCTTGGTTCAAACCTACGTACACAGCGATTTTGAAATCTGGCACGCTGACCTTTATCGTCTGTCCGACACGCAAGAGGCGGTTGAACTTGGTTTGACCGATGCCTTTGACACTGCGGTCACCCTGATCGAGTGGCCGGACCTTTTGGAAAATCTGGCGCCAGCACAGGCGTTGCGTATCCACCTCACCGTGCAAGATGTTTCGCACGTAGCCCAGATCTCCTACGGTCCTGATTGGTCGGACCGCATTGCGCAGGTCATTTCCGATGCGAAGTGAACAGGTCGCAGATTGGCTTGACCGGCAAGAATGGGGCGCTTGGAATCGCGCGGCGATCACAGGTGATGCCTCCGCCCGGAGATATGAACGACTGACAGGCCCGAACGGCAGCACAGTGATCTTTATGGATGCGCCACCTGACACCTGCGGCAGCCAGTCCCTGTTCGTGACCATCGCCCGCCATCTTCGCGCAGCTGGGCTTTGCGCGCCAGAGGTACTGGCGCATGACGATACCCTTGGTCTTTTGGTACTGGGCGACTTGGGTCAAACCGATTTTGCCAGTCATTTGAAAGCCCAGCCAAGCGATGAAGCCGCGCTGTATTCTGCCGCTGTTGATGTCCTTCTTCGGCTTGCAGATGTGTCGGCCATAGACGGCCTAACCACCATGACACCGCAGGTGGCCGCGCAAATGCTGGGGCCTGCCTTTGACTGGGCCTGCAAAGATCCAAGCGCCGCCCTTAGGTCCGAGATTGAAGATGAGCTGCAATCCCTGTTTGCCAAAGTTGACCCGGCACCTTCCACCTTATCGTTGCGGGATTTCCATGCAGAAAATTTGATCTGGCGGCCCGATCAGGACGGAACCGACCGAGTTGGACTTCTCGACTTTCAGGACGCTTTTATCACTCACAAAGCTTACGACCTCGCCTCGCTGTTGCGCGATGCACGACGCGACGTGTCAGAGGATCTGCTGCCCGATCTTCTGTCCCGCCTCGATCCGGAGGCTGATCAGGATCACCTTCGCACGACCTTTCACGTCATGGCCGTCCAGAGGAACCTGCGCATTCTGGGCATCTTTCAGCGACTGGCCAAAGACGCCTGTAAGCCCCGTTACCTTGATTTCGTACCAAGGGTGACATCGCATCTTCGCCGTGATCTGGCCCACCCCGCGTTGGCGACGCTCCGGCCTTTGGCTATTCGCGCGTTTCTGGGGGGCACAGAATGACGCTGCCCAGATCGGTTCTTTTGTTTGCAGCAGGGCTGGGCACGCGAATGGCCCCGCTGACAGACACGCAGCCCAAACCGATGATCCGTGTCGCAGGCAAGCCGCTGCTGGATCATGCCCTGCAATTTTGCGACAGGCTCAATAGGGTGGTGAATGTCCACTACAAAGCACACCAAATTGAAGAGCACCTCAAAGACACTGACGTCCTGATCTCGGACGAACGCACGCAGCTTCTGGAGACGGGTGGCGGCCTCAAGAAGGCTCTGCCGCTTCTGAATTCAAATCCCACGTTCACGATGAACACCGATGCCGTGTGGAAAGGACCGAACCCGCTGCTGGCCCTCACTTCAGCATGGAACCCTGACACAATGGACGCCCTGTTGCTGATGATCCCGCGCGGGGCAGCTGTTGGACACTCTGGCAATGGGGATTTTATCATTGAGCCGAATGGCGCCCTTCGAAGAGGACCGGACACGGTTTATTCTGGCCTGCAAATCATCAAAACCGATGGGCTGACTGCCATTCAGGATGTCGCGTTCTCCATGTGGTCTTTGTGGCAACCGATGTTGGATGCTGGCCGGATGTACGGCGTTGCCTATGATGGTCAGTGGTGCGATGTCGGCCGCCCCGATTGCATTCCCTTGGCCGAAGCCATGCTGGACACGCCCAATGTTTGATCCGCAAACAGACCCCCGCCTGTTCGGTGTCCCACTTGGGCATGACTTTTCATCCGCGCTCTATCAAGGACTGCGTGCGCGGTTCAAAACCATGTCCCCCACAGACGTTGCACGCGTCGAAATTTATGTGAACACCCGCCGGATGGCCCGCCGCCTGACCGAACTGTTTCATCAAGACGCGGCTTTGCTCTTACCGCGGATCCGGCTGATCACCGACCTTGCACAAGATCGACTGACGGCAGACGTTCCGCCCGCGATCGCGCCCCTGCGCCGCAAGCTTGAGGTCGCCCAACTGGTCAAAGGCTTGCTCGAGGTGGACCCAACACTTGCCGCGCAAGAAGCCGCCTTTGATCTGGCGGACAGCCTCGTGAATCTCATGAGCGAGATGCAGGGCGAAGGCGTGTCACCTGATACAATCAAAAACCTGAACGTGGCCGATCAATCGGGCCATTGGGAACGCGCCTTGGGTTTCGTAAATCTGGTGCAGGACTTTTTCGCCGAGGACCGATTGGATGCCGAAGGCCGTCAGCGGCTGGTTATCGAAACACTGATCGCGCGCTGGGCGGACGCGCCGCCGACCCATCCGATCATCGTTGCCGGATCCACAGGTTCGCGGGGGGCCACTCAGCTGTTCATGCAGGCGGTGGCGAAACTGCCGCAGGGTGCAATCGTCTTGCCCGGTTTTGATACAGATATGCCGGATCACGTGTGGGATATGCTCGACCCCGATCAAGGGGGTGAGGATCACCCCCAATTTCGGTTCAAGACCCTATGTGCG
The DNA here is from genome assembly GCF_965657175.1 of Pseudooctadecabacter sp. Taxonomy (GTDB): domain Bacteria; phylum Pseudomonadota; class Alphaproteobacteria; order Rhodobacterales; family Rhodobacteraceae; genus Octadecabacter. The sequence continues at coordinate 277,319 of NZ_CBFHNH010000001.1, forward strand.
ACGCTTGATATCCAACCTACTGACGTACCACCTTGGATCGACACTGCGGTACAGAACCAAGCCCGCACGCGGCTGATTTCCCTTTCCCTGCGCCCTGCGCCTGTGACCCACCAGTGGATCAACGATGGGCCAGGTCTGACCGATCTTGATACCGCCACAGAAAACATGACGCTGATTGAGGCCCCGACCCCCCGCGCCGAAGCAGACGCCATCGCCACACGGTTGCGCCAAGCGGTCGAAGACGGGCAAACCGCTGCCCTGATATCCCCTGACCGGATGCTGACCCGTCAGGTCACCGCTGCATTGGACCGGTGGGACATCAAGCCGGACGATAGTGCGGGCCAGCCTTTGCAACTGTCCGCACCGGGACGGTTTTTGCGGCATGTGGCCGATCTGATGAGTGAAACATTGGACGCCGAACGGCTGTTGGTTTTGCTGCGCCATCCACTGACCAATTCGGAACAAGCGCAGAACCGTCATGCGCTTCACACCAACGATCTGGAACTGCGCCTGCGCCGTTATGGCCCGGCCTTTCCAACCACCGACAGCCTGCTGGAATGGGCGAACAAAACTGCTGACAAGCACCCTGACCGGATCGCGTGGGCCGCATGGATCGGCACAGTCATCACCGTGCCAGCCGTGGGTAACGCGCATCTGGCAGACCACATCGCAACCCATTTGCGCATCGCGGCGATGTTGGCTTCTGGCCCTGACGGCGACGGAACGGGGGAGCTGTGGCGACAGCAGGCCGGCCGCGAAGCCCACCGCGTGATGTCCGAACTTCAGACCCATGCAGAGGCGGGCGGTTCGATGACCGCCACGGATTACCGCCGACTGGTGGGGGCTGTTCTGGCCACCGGCGAAGTCCGCGACCGCGATGCGGGACATCCTGGTGTCCTGATTTGGGGCACGTTGGAGGCCCGCGTTCAGTCGGCCGATCTTGTGATCCTCGCTGGCCTCAACGAAGGCACCTGGCCTGAGGCCCCGGCCCCTGATCCATGGCTAAACCGTCCCTTGCGAAAAGAGGCGGGGCTGCTGTTGCCCGAACGTCGCATTGGCCTGTCGGCCCATGATTACCAACAAGCCGCCTGCGCGCGTGAGGTGATCCTGTCGCGCGCTGTCAGATCGGATGAGGCTGAAACCGTCCCCAGTCGTTGGATCAACCGACTGACCAATCTGCTAGGCGGGTTGATCGACCAAGGCGGCCCCGCATGTCTGGAGGCGATGCGCCACCGTGGCGACCATTGGATTGCCTTGGCTGACGTCATTGCCGCCCCGTCATTTACCACCGATCCCGCGCCACGCCCGTCACCCGCGCCACCGGCAGATGCGCGCCCTGACCAGCTCTCAGTTACTCAGATCAAGACACTGATCCGCGATCCCTATGCGATCTATGCACGCAAGGTTTTGGGCCTGAACACGCTTGATCCGTTGTCGCAATCCGCAGACGCCCCCCTGCGCGGGATCATCGTGCATGAGGTCCTCGAACGTTTCATCACCCAAAAGATCGACCCCGCCAGCCCCACGGCGGAGGCGGAGTTGATGGCCATCGCGGATGATGTTCTGGCAGCCGAATGTCCTTGGCCCGCCATGCGCGCCCTCTGGCGTGCCCGTATCGCGGGATTTGCCGCACATTTCCTGACCGAAGAACAGGACCGACAAACGGACGCGCGGAACCTTGGGACCGAATTGCGTGGTGAACAGCCTCTCAGTGCCGTGGCATTTACCCTGACCGGAACAGCGGATCGTATCGATCTGGACGGCGATGGTGAGGCGCTGATCTACGACTATAAAACCGGCGCGGTTCCGAGCGAAAAACAGCAGCTGCATTTCGACAAACAACTGTTGCTTGAGGCTGCGATGGTCGAAAAAGGCGCGTTCAAGAATGTGCCCGCTGTGCGCACAAAGGCCGCCGTATATATCGGCCTTGGGTCCACCCTCAAAAACCAGCGCGCGCCTTTGAACAAAGCGCCTGCGATGGAAACGTGGGACCGCTTCGAGGGGTTGATCCGTAAATGGATGGACCCCGCCAAGGGGTTCACCTCCCGCTCCGCCAATGAAACGACGCGGTTTGAGGGGCCCTACGACCACCTCGCACGATATGGTGAATGGGACGAAACCGCCGAGGCTGTGGCGGAGGACATGACATGATCCCCAACGACGCCACCCGTCGCCAGATTGAGGCCGCCGATCCGAACCGATCCACGTGGCTGTCCGCCAATGCCGGTTCCGGCAAGACCCGTGTTCTGACCGACCGTGTGGCGCGGCTTTTGTTGGCAGGCACCAAACCCGAAAACATCCTGTGTCTGACCTATACCAAGGCTGCCGCGTCCGAGATGCAGAACCGGTTGTTCCAGCGTCTGGGCGAATGGGCGATGATGCCGCCCGACCGTCTGCGCCGCGACCTCAAGGACCTCGGGATCGAAGCATCCATTGATCACACTTACATCGCCATGGCCCGTACGCTCTTTGCCTCAGCGATCGAAACACCGGGCGGTTTGAAAATCCAAACCATCCACTCGTTCTGTGCAGGTGTTCTGCGGCGGTTTCCTTTGGAGGCTGAGGTCAGCCCGCAGTTCAAGGAAATGGAAGATCGCGCCGCTCAGCTTTTGCGCGAAGAGGTGTTGGACGATATGGCGACGGGCGCGGATGCTGACGCGCTTGCCCTTTTTGCTCAGCATTATACCGGCGCGGAGGTCGGCAGCTTCCTCGCCTCTGTGACCGCACGCAAATCGGCCTTTGCTGCACCCTTGAACGAAGACCAGCTGATCCACATCCTTGGTCTCACCCACGGGGTCGATCCAACAGCCGCTCTCAAAATCGCCTTCACCGGCGGCGAAGCCGACCTCGCCCAAGATCTGCTGGACGCGGCACCCAACGCCTCCGCATCTTATGTGACCTTCGCCAAAGACCTTGCCGCGCTGAACTTGAACGCGCCTGATATGAACACCCTGAACGCGCTGTTCGCCAAGTTCCTCACCTCTGGCCAACGGCGCAAATGGCCCGCGTCAAACCACAAATCCGCATGGACAGCGTTCGAAGACCTGCTGGACGATATGTTTGCATGGATGGATAGGGTCGCGGATGCTTGGGATTACCTCAACGCCATCTCGGCCTTTCACAAAACCAAGGCGCTTTATACCTTCGCCACGCCGTTTATTGATCGATACGAAGCCAAGAAACTTCAACGCGGCGCGCTGGATTTTGACGACCTGATCGGCAAGGCCAAAGCCCTGTTGCAAGACCCTGCCGTCGCCCAATGGGTGTTGTTTCGTCTGGACGGTGGCGTGGACCACGTGCTGGTGGATGAGGCGCAGGACACCTCCCCCGATCAATGGGACATCGTCCGCCTGTTAACGCAGGAATTTTCGACAGGCGAAGGGGCCAACCCTGACCGCGAACGCACCGTTTTTGTGGTGGGCGACAAGAAACAGTCGATCTATTCATTCCAAGGGGCCGACCCCGAAGGCTTTGACCGGATGCGGGAATACTTCGCAGAAGAACTGTCAAAGGTCCGCAAGGACCTGCAAAAAACCGAACTCGAATACTCCTTCCGGTCCTCCGCCGCCGTGCTGCAGTTCGTCGATCAGACATGTACCGGCGACATGGCCGATGGGCTGGACACGCGGATCAACCATCTTGCGTTCAAAGACGACATGCCAGGCCGCGTAGATATCTGGCCCGTGATCGAACCGTCCAAGTCAGATGATGACCGCGAATGGGACGACCCCGTGGACCTGAAAGGGGACACCAATCACGAGGTCATTTTGGCCCGTACCATCGCCGCCGAAATCAAACGCATGATCAAGCATGACACGCTGCCGATCAAAGGCCGCGACGATGCGGAATGGGGCCGTCGCAAAATCACGCCCGGTGATATCCTGATCCTCGTGCAGCGCAGGTCAGACATTTTTGGGGAAATTATCGCCGCCTGCAAAGCTTCGAACCTTAATATTGCAGGGGCGGACCGGTTGAAGCTGGGCGGTGAGCTGGCGGTCAAAGACATCTCCGCCTTGTTGCAGTTTTTGTCGCTGCAAGACGATGACCTGTCTCTTGCTGCCGCACTGAAATCACCGCTGTTTGGGTGGTCCGAACAGCAACTCTACCACCTCGCCCAGCCCCGCCCCAAGGGCCAGACCTTGTGGGAAGCTTTGCGCACATCCGGCAAACATGACGCAACCCGCGCTGTTCTGACCGACTTGCGGAACCAGTCCGATTTTCTGCGCCCCTATGATCTGATCAACCGCTTGCTGATCCGACACAATGGCCGCAAGAACCTGATTGCTCGACTGGGGCATGAGGCCGAAGACGGCATTGACGCGCTTTTGTCACAGGCCTTGGGATACGAACAATCCGCGGTGCCCAGCCTTACCGGATTCCTCAGCTGGCTGCAGACCGAAGACGTCACCGTCAAACGGCAGATGGACAGCGCGGGCGACCGCATCCGCGTGATGACAGTGCATGGCGCCAAGGGGCTAGAAGCCCCGATCGTCATCCTGCCTGACACGACAAAGCGCAAGCGGGAGGTGAAGGGTGATTTCCTAGTCCGCGACAAGAATGTGTTCTGGAAACCCAAATCAGCCGAGATGCCCGCCGTTCTGACGGACGTGAAGGACGATATGCTAGAGGCGCAAGATCGCGAACGACGCAGGTTGTTGTACGTGGCCCTGACACGTGCGGAAAACTGGCTGATTGTGGCTGCCGCTGGTGATACTGGCAAAGACGTGGATGACAGTTGGCACGCAACGACCCTAAGCGCGATGTCGCACCTCGATGCCGTTGATCTGGACACGTCCATTGGGACTGGCAAACGGTTTAGCCGTTGGAATTGGGATGCGGGGCAGATGGTTCAGCCGCAACAAAGCACGGCACCTGCCACCCTGAGCCCTGACTTCGGCGCACAGATTCCACCGATCCCGGATCGTCCGACGACCCTTTCCCCGTCTGACCTTGGCGGGGCCAAGATTATGCCCGGCGAGACTCATACAGATGACAGTGAAACGGCCTTGGCCTTCGGGCGGTTGATCCATCTTCTGCTTGAGGTCTTGCCGGAGATTGAACCGTCACACCGCACCACCGTCGCAAAGGCGCTGATCGCAAACCAACCGGACACAGGCCTGATTGAAAACTCCGACAACTTGATCACTGAGGCAACGGGGGTTTTGAACGATCCAGCCCTTGCTTGGGTGTTTGAGGACGCTTTGGTGGAAGTCCCGATTTCCGCCGATCTGCCCCATATCGGACCGCACCGTACCTTTGGCCTGATTGACCGGCTGTTGGTGACGGACACGGACGTGATCGCGATCGACTATAAATCGAACCGCGCCACGCCACCGACGTCAGATAAAACGCCTGATGGCCTTATCCGTCAGATGGCGGCATATCGCGATGCGCTGCGGCTGATTTACCCAAGTCACCGAATTCGCACGGTTCTTTTGTGGACCAAATCGCGTACAACGACGGAACTGCCCGACACGATCCTCGACGCTGCTCTCAAAGGCGTGACCACGACTTGACGGCCCCCCCATGTCCCCCATACGTTCCGACCTCAAACAAACATTCAGGAGCAGAGCCGATGGCCACCGTAGCAGTAACAGACGCAACATTTGACGCCGAAGTGCGCCAGTCCGACATTCCAGTCGTCGTGGACTTCTGGGCAGAGTGGTGCGGCCCCTGCAAGCAGATCGGCCCCGCTTTGGAAGAACTGTCCACAGAAATGGACGGCAAGGTAAAGATCGTCAAAGTGAACGTAGACGAAAACCCTAATTCCCCCGCCCAAATGGGTGTGCGCGGCATTCCAGCGCTGTTCATGTTCAAAGACGGCGAAGTCGTATCTAACAAAACAGGCGCGGCCCCAAAAGCTGCACTGCAGGGTTGGATCGAAGAAAGCATCTAAGACCTTGAATTTCTTATAAGGGGCGTCCCATACGGGGCGCCCTTTTGCGTTGTAGCCTTGCAGGCTGCGCCCGGCGCCGCCATATAAATTCAAAGCATGAGTAGGACACGACATGACAACAATTATCGGTGTGCGCAAAGGCAACGACGTCGTCATCGCAGGCGATGGGCAAGTGTCCGTCGGTCAAACCGTGATGAAGGGCACTGCCCACAAGGTGCGGCGATTGTCGCCCGGCGGCAATGACGTGATCTGCGGTTTTGCCGGATCAACGGCGGATGCGTTTACCTTGCTTGAGCGGCTTGAGAAAAAGCTTGAAGCAACACCGGGACAACTCGCCCGCGCTTCGGTCGAACTCGCCAAAGACTGGCGCACCGACAAATACCTGCAAAAGCTTGAGGCGATGTTGATCGTCAGCGACGGCAAAGACCTGTTCGTCATCACGGGCGCTGGTGATGTGCTGGAACCCGAACATGATGTCACTGCCATCGGGTCCGGAGGCAACTATGCACTGGCTGCTGGTCGTGCCCTGATGGATCAGGACCTTGACGCCGAAACCATTGCACGTCGGGCTATGGTCATCGCATCTGAAATTTGCGTCTACACGAACGGCAACCTGACTGTCGAAACCATCTCGTCCTAGCGGCAGAGTTTCCTTGAAACTCTGTCCTCAAAGCCTCGTTGAGGCTTTGGCCCCCGAAAGGAACCGCCATGACTGACCTCACCCCCCGCGAAATTGTCTCCGAACTCGACCGGTTCATCATCGGTCAGAAGGATGCCAAGCGCGCCGTCGCTGTGGCCTTGCGCAACCGCTGGCGGCGCAAGCAGCTTGGCGATGACCTGCGCGACGAAGTTTACCCAAAGAACATCCTGATGATCGGGCCCACTGGTGTGGGCAAAACCGAAATCTCCCGTCGTCTGGCGAAACTCGCCCGCGCGCCCTTCATTAAGGTTGAGGCGACCAAATTCACCGAAGTGGGCTATGTCGGCCGAGATGTGGAGCAGATCGTGCGCGATCTGGTCGAAGCGGCCATTGTCGAAACCCGCGACTACATGCGTGACGATGTGAAACAAAAGGCCCATGAGGCCGCCGAAGAACGTGTCATCACCGCCATTGCCGGAGAAGATGCGCGATCTGGCACGCGCGATATGTTCCGCAAAAAGCTCAAGACAGGGGAATTGGATGACACGATCATCGAACTAGAACTGACCGACACATCATCCCCCCTTGGCGGCATGGAAATCCCCGGCCAACCCCCTGGCATGGGCGGCATGGATCTGGGTGCGATGTTTGGCAAGGCGTTTGGCGGACGGACCGTCCGCAAAAAAGTCACCGTCGCCGCCAGTTACGATCTGCTGATCGCTGATGAGGCGGACAAGCTTCTGGATGACGAAACAGTCACCAAAAAGGCGCTCGAGGCGGTTGAACAAAACGGCATCGTTTTTCTGGATGAGATCGACAAGGTCTGCCGGAACGCCGACGCCCGTGGTGCGGATGTGTCCCGCGAAGGGGTGCAGCGCGATCTGTTGCCGTTGATCGAAGGCACCACCGTCAGCACCAAACATGGGTCGGTCAAAACCGACCATATCCTGTTCATCGCCAGCGGCGCGTTCCACATCGCCAAGCCGTCTGACCTGTTGCCCGAATTGCAGGGTCGCCTGCCGATCCGTGTTGAACTCCGCGCCCTGACCGAGGATGATTTTGTCCGCATCCTGACAGAGACCGACAACGCGCTCACCCGCCAGTACACCGCCCTTATGGGAACCGAGGAAGTGACCGTGTCCTTCACCGACGATGGGATCGCCGCCCTTGCCCGTATTGCGGCAGAGGTGAACGAAAGTGTCGAAAACATCGGCGCGCGGCGGCTCTATACGGTCATGGAACGTGTGTTCGAAGACCTTAGCTTTACTGCACCGGATCGATCCGGTGACGTCATCGACGTGAATGCAGCCTTTGTCGAAGAACATTTGGGCGAACTGAGCCGGTCCACGGACCTCAGCCGCTACGTGCTTTAGGGGTTTTCACCAACGCCCAAGCCGTCCAACAAAGGCGGATGAGCGATCTTGGCTATCTGACCTTCATCAAACACAACGCCCCCTTCCTTGCGACGGGCGCATTGTTGTCGTTTCTCAGCAGTTTCGGACAGACCTTCTTCATCTCAATCTTCGGGGGTGAAATCCGGCAAAGTTACGGTCTGACAAACGGGGAATGGGGCGTGATCTATATGATCGGCACCGGTGCATCCGCGGCGGTGATGGTTTTTGCAGGGGGCTTGGCGGACAGGTTTCGTGTGCGACAACTGGGCATCACTGTGGTCTTGCTGTTGGGTCTGTCCTGCCTGCTGATGGCAGTCAACCCGATCGCCTCGGCTCTGCCCTTTGTCGTCTTCTTTTTGCGGTTCTTCGGTCAGGGGATGACGACCCATGTGGCCACAGTTGCCATGGCCCGCTGGTTTGTCGCCACGCGCGGCCGCGCGTTGGCCGTGGCCGCCATGGGCTTTATGCTGGGTGAGGCCACGTTGCCGCTTTTGATGGTCTGGCTGAAATCCTACGTCGACTGGCATCTGATCTGGATCGGCTGCGCGCTGTTTTGCGTGGCCATGGCCCCCGTCCTTTACAGGTTCCTTCGGCTGGAACGCACGCCGCAGTCCGTTGCCGACGAAGACCAATCCACCGGCCTGTTCGGAAAACACTGGACCCGCGCCGATGCCCTGCGTCATCCGCTGTTCTGGGCCATGGCCCCGGCTGTCATGTCGTTCTCTGGCTTTGGGACCGCATTCTGGTTTCATCAAGTCCACTTCGCGGAGATCAAAGGCTGGTCCCACCTTGCCCTTGTGGCGGTTTTTCCGCTGGGCACGATCACCCTGTTCGCATCAACAATCCTGTTTGGCTGGCTGGTTGATCGTTTGGGTGCCGTGCGGCTTTTACCGTTTTACCTCATCCCTTATGTGGTCGCCTTCATACTCCATTGGTACGCACCGTCCTTGGGGTGGACTGCACTGGCAATCATTCTGATGGGGGCGGCTGGCGGGGGGCAAGCCACGTTACTTAATGCCTGTTGGGCTGAATTTTTTGGCACGTTGCATTTAGGATCAATCAAAGCCGCAACCACTGCGCTGATGGTGCTCGGTTCGGCGCTTGGCCCCGGTGTGTCCGGATGGCTCATTGATCGTGGTGTCGGATTTGAGGTCCAAATGTTGGGCTATGCTGCGACCTTCGCGATTGCTGCGCTTTTGTTGCTGTATCCTGTCGCAGTCGCCAAACGATCAGCGGCCTCGGCGTAGGTAGACGTAGTAGGCCCCGCCGCCGCCATGGCGGATGTGCGCTTCGGTCACTTGCAAAACCAAGCCGCTCAAGGGCGCCATCGCCAGCCACTGTGGCACCTGATGACGCAACACGCCAAACTTCGTCGGGATCGGCCCACCGTCATCTCGGTTCTTGCCCTTGCCGGTGATGACCAGAACCAACCGATGCCCCATGGAGGCAGACCGCAGAATAAACCCCGTCAACGCAGGATGCGCCTGCGCCAAGGTCATGCCGTGCAGATCGATCCGGGCCTCAGGTTTCAACTTGCCACGGCGCAACCGACCATAGGCCTTTTGATCCATCTGGACCGGTGCAGCCCGTAACTGCTGACCTAGCGATGGCAGTAGATCGTGATCCGCGGAATGATCGACCCGTTCGCCCACTTTGAACGATGGGATAGACCGCGGTTGCGGCGTCCCCTTCACGTCCGGCATTTTTGGCGAAGGGCGAACAGCCTTCGCACGGGGCTTCTCCAAAGGCTCTGCCCGTTTTGCCACCAAATCCCACAAAGCGCGTTCTTCGGTGGACAAATGACGCGGGCGTTTCATTCAATCACATCCGGCAAAAGCGCATAGGCCGACTGGACCGGCATCAACACAACCATGCGGCCCCCGTCCTTGATGCGACCCGCAGCCTGACCGGCATCATCGCCTGTGCCAAAGAAAATATCGGCCCGTTGCGACCCCTTGATCGCGGACCCCGTGTCTTGCGCCACCATCAACCGGTTCAATGGATCACGTCCCTGCTTTTCAATCCAGACAGGCGCACCTAAGGGCACGTAAGCAGGATCGACCGCAACCGTGCGCATCGTTGTCACGGACCGGTTCATCGCACCGAGCGGGCCCTTGTCTGCCGGGACCTCATTCACTTCGCGGAAGAAAACGAAACTTTCATTCGCCCAAAGAAGCTGGCGCCCGACCGCACCATTGGCACGGACCCAATTGCGGATCACATCTGCGGACACCTGATGGGGTTGATACACTCCGCGTTCGACAAGTGCCAAACCAACGGACGAATATTCACGCCCATTGGCGCCCCCATATCCCACACGCAGCCAGCCACCGGTGTCGAGTTTCACACGACCAGACCCCTGCACCTGAAGGAAAAACACATCGACCGGATCATCGATCCACGCGATTTCTAGGCCCTGCCCGTCAAACACAGCGCCTTCTTCAATTTCACGTCGGGAGTATTCTCCCGGGTTCGCAGGAAGCCGGTACAAGGGGTATTGATATGGCCCACCACGGGTCAAAGACCCGCGAAGCTCGGGTTCAAAATATCCCGTGAACAATGCGTCCTGACCGTCTTCGATCAGGACAGGCGTGAAAAACCGTTCGAAAAAATCTCGCGGTTCTTGGCGTTGTCCTGCAACGTCACACAGTGCGGACCACGCGGGGTCGCGCATGTCGCTACAGGTGCTCAGGAAAACTTCCATAGCGGCCTGATGGTCATCGTCTGCCCAGCCAGACAAATCGTCAAACTGCAACAACTGATAGCTGGGTTGTGCCATGGCCGCCTCCGCCGCAAAAAACGACAGCCCGAAGGCTGCCGCGCGCAGGATCATTCGCCCGTGGCGACGAGGAACCAATTCGGATCGCCCGTGCCCATCGTACGGCCAAACGTCCAAACGTCGCGTTGTTTCTTAACATCTGTAGGCGATCCTTCGATCAGATCACCGCCCTTGTCATACACCGCTGAGGTGCTTTCCGCGATAAATCGAACCGAAATCTCAGCCTCTTTGGTCACGTCGTCGAATGTCGCATCAACCAAGGTTGTCTCGGAAATACCGACAAAGGTGAAATCGACGCTGAGGCCATTTTGCTCACGTGCCTCAACGACACCGGCAAAGGCCTCATACACGTCATCGGACAAAAAGGGTTTGATTTCAGCCAGATCGCCTTTTTCAAAGCCGGTCAAAATCATTTCGTAGGCACCGCGTGCACCGCGTAGGAATTCCCGCACGTTAAACGTCCGATCTGCGGATTTCATTGCGGTCAGGGCAGTCGCTGCATTGCTGTCGGCATCGACATAATCCGTCACATCGGGGTCCGGACCGCCTTCGATCACGTCAAATTCAGGTGCAGCGCGGTGTGTTTGGGTTGGTGGCTGCACCTGAGGCTTCTCAAACCCTTCGCGTGTTCCCAGCACGCTGCGCAGTCGCAGAATTAGGAAAATCGCAATTCCGGCGAGCACCAGAAGCTGAAGAATGGGCGAATTCATGGATGTTTCTTTCCAATAAGTGGTAACGAAGCCTTACCAGCCTTATGTAGGGTTGGGGGTGGGCCGAGTCCACCGTCACCCCCGTGATTCATTGTCTCACCGGAGGGCACATGCTGCTTCTTTTGCTTTTCATCGGCATTCCACTGCTCGAAATTACGCTTTTTATCCAAGTTGGCGGCGCAATCGGGTTGGGCTGGACGCTCGCGATCGTCGTTTTGACGGCCATTTTAGGTGCGTGGATGGTTCGCAGTCAGGGCGCGCAGGCCATGTTGAACCTACGATCCTCATTTTCAACGTTGCAAGACCCGACAGAACCCTTGGCCCATGGCGCAATGATCCTGTTTTCCGGCGCTTTGTTGCTGACGCCGGGGTTTTTTACTGATTTTGTCGGTTTTGCGCTCCTGATCCCCGCAGTGCGAACGGCCGTTTACCGGCACCTCAAATCCCGTGTCAAAATCCACTCATTCCAGATGGGACCGGACCAAGGCACAGCTGCCAGACACCCCCGCCACCCCCAAGACCGTGTGATTGATGGTGAGTTTGAGGAAATTGACCTCCAAAACCCACCACAAAGCGGCCCGTCTGGCTGGACGAAACATTGAGGCCCCCTGCGGGGCCTGATACACAGCGACAACTTTATTGAAATCCGGAGGGCCACATGGCCGAAGACGACACTACACCCGCAAATGGCGCAACAGACGCCGCCGCTGCCGCAACACCACCGCAGATCAAACAGCGCATCCTCGCCCAGTTTGTGCGCGATATGTCGTTTGAAAACGTCATGGCGCAAAAAGGTGTCGATGGCGAAGTGAAGCCAGAGATCAAGGTTGAAGTGAACCTTGATGCCCGCAAGCGCGGTGCGGACAACCAGTACGAAATCATCACCAAGCTGAAGGTTACATCCACCAACGCAGGGTCTGACAAAACCTTGTTCCTGCTTGAGCTGGAGTATTCCGGTGTGTTCGAAATCGAAGGCGTACCAGAACAGCAGATGCACCCCTACCTGATGATCGAATGCCCGCGCATGACTTTCCCGTTCATCCGCCGCATCGTCAGCGACGTGACACGCGACGGTGGCTTCCCGCCGCTGAACCTTGAACAGATCGATTTTGTGGCCATCTATCGTCAGCAGCTGGCCCTGCGCGCGGCACAGCAGAAAAAAGCAGACGCCTAAAGTTTGTTCCAAAGGGCGTTGTCGCCCAGTTTTTCAACGAACGCGGCGTGGGCCTCTGCCTCCGCCGCGTTTATTTTTGACCCCAGCGGATTAGGGCGCGGCGTAGGGCGCCAATCTGACCCGCCGGTCGTAGATGTCTTGGCGGTCTGATTGCCAGCCAACACCAGATCAGGCTGCCGGCCCCCGATCAGTTCAAGGTAAACCTCAGCCAGAATTTCACTGTCCAACAGCGCGCCGTGCAGCGTACGGTTTGAATTGTCGATGCCAAAGCGCCGACACAGCGCGTCCAGTGATGCGGGTGAGCCGGGGAATTTCTTACGTGCAATCGCCAGCGTATCGAGTGCCTGATCCATCGGTAAAAGCGGGCGGTTGAGCCAGCCAAGCTCCGCATTCAGGAATTTCATATCGAAAGCTGCGTTGTGAATGACCAGTTTGGCGTCGCCAATGAAATCCACAAAGGCCTGCGCGATATCGGCAAAGACAGGTTTGTCTTTCAGGATCACCTCACCCTTTTCCGCAGGGCGTGGGCTGTCCAACAAATCCGGACCGATCCCATGAATTTCAAAGGCTCCGGCGGGCATGGATCGCATAGGGTTGATGTATTGGTGATAGGTCCGGCCGGTCGGCATATGATTGTGCAGCTCAATCGCCCCGATCTCAACAATCCGGTCACCTTCGCTGGGTTCAAACCCAGTGGTTTCGGTATCAAGTACGATTTCACGCATCGGTCTGCCTGCCTTTGATTTGCTGCAAGATATCTCTCACAGAGTGGCGGGCGGCGTCCAGCGATGTTGTTTCAATCACCCAATCGGCACGGGCGCGTTTTTCGGAATCTGGCATCTGGCGGGACAGGATCATATTGAGGTCCGCCTCGGACATCTCGCCGCGTTCAAGCACGCGTCTGCGCTGTTCGTCGGCTGAGGCGGTGACGACGACAACGCCATCGCAAACCGCGTCGGTACCCGTTTCAAACAAAAGCGGGATATCCAGCAAGACGACCGGCGATGTCGTGACAGATAGAAAATCAGCGCGGTCTTTTGCGACCAAAGGATGCACGATGTCTTGCAGATGATCGAGGATCCCCGGATCCTGCGCAATCAAGCCCCGAAGTTTGTCACGAGACACAGCACCACGGTCCATCGCATCGGGATAAAGCTGCGCCACCTTGTGCGCGGCAGGGCCGCCCTTGGCATAGAGCATCCGAACCGTTGCATCCGCATCCCAAACCGGCACGCTTTCACTCGCAAACATGCGCGCCGTTGTGGATTTGCCCATGCCGATCGAACCGGTCAATCCAAGGACGTAGGTCATCCCAGAATGGCAGCCCGTGTATCAACGTCCACCTCAGGCCGCACGCCGAACCACCTTTCAAAACCTGGCACCGCCTGATGCAACAACATGCCGAGGCCGTCGATGGTGATGCAGCCCGCCTCCTCCGCTTCGGCCAAGAACCGAGTTTTTAGCGGCGTATAAACAAGATCAGTCACCACGGTTCCACGGCGCAGACCGTCCAAAGGCACCCGCAATTCAGGTTGGCCTTGCATGCCGAGCGACGTAGTGTTCACAACGGTCGCTGCTTCTTCAAGCATGTTGCCCGCCTGAACCCAATCGACGACCGTCACTTTGGTGCCAAAAGCCGATTGCAGGGCTTCGGCTTTTGGGCGTGTTCGGTTCGTGAGGTAGATTTCCTGCACGCCAACCTCAATCAACGATGCAATGACGGCACGGGCCGCGCCGCCTGCGCCCAAAACTGCCGCCGGACCGATGGATGGGGCCCAGCCAGGTGCGCCTTGTTTAAGGTTGGCGATAAAACCGTAACCATCCGTATTGTCCGCATGGATTTTACCGTCCCGTCGGAAAATCAGCGTATTCGCTGCGCCGATCAGCGTCGCGCGGTCGGTGGCCAAATCCGCGATCTGCAAGACGTCAACCTTATGCGGGATCGTCACATTGCACCCGACGAACCCCATAGAGGGAAGCGTCCGGATGACGGTTTCAAGGTCACCTTCCTGCACAGGCATTGGGATGTAGTAGCCGGAGCGGTTGTAGGTCTTAAGCCAATGGCGAAACAGTTTAGGCGATTTGGAGTGTGAAATCGGATTCCCGATAACGCCAGCGAGGGGGATTGATCGATCAGTCATGCACGCAATGTCCCGCGAAGCGTGAGATAAGACAAGAGTTCCAACAGTGGCAGGCCCTGAATGGTAAATGTGTCCCCCATTATAGACCTGAAAAGACGAATGCCTTCTTCTTCGATTTTATAGCCGCCAACAGACCACCGGATGCTGTCCCAATTCCGGTCGATGTAGTCGTCCAAATACGCGTCGGAGAAGTCGCGCATGGTTAAACGGGCGACGCCCACATGCCGCCAAACCGGTTCAAGCCCGTCATAGATGACCGCAGCAGACAGTAATTGATGCGTCTCCCCCCGTAATTGGGTCAGCTGGTCGTGCGCATCCTCAGGCGAAGTGGGCTTCGACAAAATGCCCCCTTTGAAAGCGAGGACCTGATCGCACCCGAGGATGAGGCGGCCAGACCCCTTTTCCGCGACCTTTCTCGCCTTCATCTCGGCCAAAGTATCGGCGATATCACGGGGTGGAGCATCCTCTGCTTCCAACGCGATCTTGACCGAATCTTCATCGATTCGCGCTGGTATGGCTTCGACCAGAACGCCCGCTTGCTGTAGTAACCTCGCCCGACTTTCGGAGGCGGAGGCGAGAATAAGATCAAAAGACATGTGGATATCCCCGTGGGTGAACCGCTGGACATGTGATGGGCGGAAATGGGGTTAAGAGCAAGAGAACCCCGAACTTGAAAAAGTTATACGAGATATCCTTGATCCATGACGGGTTATCCCCTCGGGACAAGGAAGAATCACGGATGTGGATAAGTTCTGGAGGGACTCAAATCATGCTACAGATCAAACCGATATTTCTATATTTTATGTAATAAATTTAAATATTTAGTAGATCATGAACAGAATTTTTTGACAGGTCTGTCACCTGTATTCCGTGGATAATAACGGGGACAATCCTGATCTGGCATGTTTTCCACATGCCTACTACTTCAACTACATTCTTAAGATTCTTTTTTATTGAGAAAGAAAGATACGGGGTTTTCGACACTTCTTGCCTTGAATTGACAGCTTGGGTTTTATTGCCTAGTGATCGTCAACCTTCGTCCGAAGGTGGTTTTTTCCAGATCTAAGAATGAAGAGGCTGCGGTTGCGGCCCGGAGATCCGTAATGTCTGAAGACATGACATCCATCGACCGTTTGAACCTTGCAGACTTGAAGGCGCAAAGCCCAAAAGATTTGTTGTCTATGGCTGAAGAGCTTGAGATTGAGAACGCGTCAACGATGCGTAAGGGCGACATGATGTTCGCCATTCTCAAGGAACGCGCCGAAGATGATTGGGTTATCGGCGGTGATGGTGTTCTTGAGGTTCTGCAAGATGGCTTCGGTTTTTTGCGGTCGCCCGAGGCAAACTATTTGCCGGGTCCTGACGATATTTACGTTTCACCGGAAATGATCCGTCTGCATGCGTTGCGGACTGGAGATACGGTCGAGGGTGTCATTCAAGAACCATCTGACACAGAGCGGTACTTTGCTTTGACCAAAGTCGAGAAGATCAACTTCGAAGACCCTGAAAAGGCGCGTCACAAGGTTGCGTTCGATAACCTGACACCTCTCTATCCTGATGAACGTCTCAACATGGAAACAGATGATCCGACGGCCAAGGACCGGTCTGCGCGGATTATTGATCTGGTGGCGCCGATTGGGAAGGGACAGCGATCCTTGATCGTGGCCCCGCCGCGGACGGGTAAGACGGTCCTTTTGCAAAATATTGCCCATTCGATCGCGGCCAACCATCCGGAATGCTACCTGATTGTTTTGTTGATCGATGAGCGCCCCGAAGAGGTGACAGACATGCAGCGGTCTGTGAAAGGCGAAGTTGTGAGCTCGACCTTTGATGAACCGCCATCCCGCCACGTTGCGGTATCCGATATGGTGATCGAAAAGGCCAAGCGGCTTGTAGAACATAAGCGGGATGTCGTGATTTTGCTGGACTCCATCACACGTCTGGGCCGTGCGTTTAACACGACAGTGCCATCATCGGGTAAAGTGTTGACTGGTGGTGTAGATGCCAATGCGTTGCAACGTCCGAAGCGGTTCTTTGGTGCGGCGCGGAATATCGAAGAGGGCGGGTCTTTGACAATTATTGCGACTGCTCTGATCGATACCGGTAGCCGGATGGATGAAGTTATTTTCGAAGAGTTTAAAGGTACCGGTAACTCTGAAATTGTTCTGGACCGCAAGGTGGCGGACAAGCGTGTGTTCCCTGCAATGGACATTCTTAAATCTGGTACCCGGAAAGAGGATTTGTTGGTCGACAAGGTTGACCTACAAAAGACCTATGTTTTGCGTCGGATTCTTAACCCTATGGGAACGACAGATGCGATTGAGTTCCTGATTTCGAAATTGAAACAGACCAAGACCAATTCGGACTTCTTCGATTCAATGAACACCTAACTTATTGTTATAAAACAATGGGTTGATACGATGGATACAATTTTTGCATTGGCGTCTGCAGCCGGTAAGGCCGGCGTTTCAGTTGTTCGGGTATCAGGCCCACAGGCTTTAGATGCTGCGGGTCGTCTGGGTGCCCGAGTTGAGCCACATGATCGTAAGTTGGTCCAACTTGTGTCTTGTGATGGAACCTTGATTGATCAAGCCTTTGTACTGAGCTTCGGGCCTGGACGAAGTTTTACTGGGGAGCAGGTCGTTGAGTTTCAAACCCATGGATCGCCAGCTATCGTAGCTGCTCTGCTTTCGGAATTGGGACAAATTGGGTTGCGCCCGGCGGAGCCTGGAGAATTTACACGACGTGCACTGGAATCGGGTGCATTGGACCTTGCCCAAGTTGAAGGTCTGGCCGATCTGATTGATGCGGAAACGGAAAGCCAGCAGCGCCAAGCTCTGAAGGTGTTCAGTGGTGATTTGGGCGCTTTGGTTGACGGTTGGCGACATGATCTGGTTCGGGCCGCGTCGCTTATTGAAGCGACCATCGATTTCGTTGACGAAGATGTTCCGATTGATGTGTTTCCAGAAGTTCGTGGTCTTCTGCAAAGCGTTTTGGAAGATGTCCAGCGAGAGGCAAACGGTGTCGCTATTCGTGAGCGCGTGAGGGACGGATTTGAGGTTGCTCTTGTGGGTCCTCCCAATGCGGGTAAGTCGACTTTGTTAAATCGTCTTGCTGGTCGTGAAGCAGCCATTACCTCTGAGATCGCAGGGACAACCCGTGATGTGATCGAAGTAAAAATGGACCTTAATGGTTTTCCCGTTACGATTTTGGACACAGCCGGACTGCGAGATAGTGCGGATGTGCTCGAAGAAATAGGGATCGAACGTGGACGTACGCGTGCCCTGAATTCAGATGTCCGTATTCATCTGTCCGTCGATGGTCGGTTTGACGATATGTTTGGCGAGGACGGACTTGATTTGTTTGTCCGGTCAAAGTCAGATTTGGGGGGTTCAAGTCAGGGCCTTTCGCTGTCCGCCAAGACTTCTGAAGGTGTTGAAGAGCTGTTGGACAAAATCAGTGAATACCTTTCCAGTCGAGTGGCGGGTGCTGGCGTCGCGACTCGTCAACGCCATGAAGTTGCGCTGAAGGAAGCGTCTGGCAAGTTGGGAGGTGTTCTCGCCTCTCTTGAGGATCACTCTTTGCCGGTGGATTTAATTGCCGAGGACCTGCGTCAATCAATTAGATCATTGGATGCTTTGATTGGTCGCGTCGACGTCGAGAATCTGTTAGATGAAATTTTCTCAAGCTTCTGCATCGGTAAATAAGGATTGTTTCACGTGAAACATCAGTTTGACGTTATTGTTGTTGGCGGTGGACACGCCGGAAGTGAAGCCGCATGTGCGTCCGCTCGCATGGGGGCAAAAACCGCTTTGATTACACTGCGTGCTGCAGATTTGGGCGTGATGTCATGCAATCCAGCTATCGGTGGTCTTGGTAAGGGGCATCTCGTTCGCGAAATTGATGCGTTAGACGGGATCATGGGTATTGCCGCTGATCGGGCCGGAATTCAGTTTAGGCTGTTGAACCGCAAAAAAGGGCCAGCAGTACAGGGGCCGAGGACCCAGGCAGATCGTGCGCTGTATAAGCGAGCAGTTCACAATCTGATTTACGGTTACGAGAATTTATCCGTTCTGACGGGGGAAGTGGTTGATCTAATTGTCAGAAAAAATAGGGTCGAGGGCGTTGTCCTTGCTGATGGTACGGAAATCAGTGCTCGTTCCGTTGTTCTGACATCAGGGACGTTTTTGCGCGGAGTCATCCACATTGGTGATGAAGCGTCATCGGGCGGCCGAATGGGCGATGCGCCTTCGGTTTCTCTGGCGCACCGATTGGATGAGTTAAATTTACCATTGGGCCGCCTAAAAACTGGTACGCCGCCCCGACTAAACGGAAAGACACTCAGATGGGATGTGCTCGATCATCAAGATGCAGATCCTGTTCCGGACGTTTTTTCGTTCCTTCATAAGACTGCCATCGCAGATCAGATTTCTTGCGGAATTACCCATACCAATGAAAAGACCCATGAAATCATTCGGACCAACCTCGAGAGATCCGCAATGTATGGTGGGCACATCGATGGAGTCGGACCAAGATATTGCCCTTCGATTGAGGATAAAGTCGTAAGATTTGCTGATAAGTCATCTCACCAAATATTTCTAGAACCTGAAGGACTGACTGACGACACGGTCTATCCAAATGGAATTTCGACGTCTTTGCCGGTTGATGTGCAGATGGATTACGTTCACTCAATCTATGGGCTTGAGAATGCGGAGATTCTTCAGCCTGGCTATGCCATTGAGTATGATTACGTTGATCCGAGAAGTCTGAGTATGAAGCTAGAGCTCAAGTCTCTCCCAGGCCTTTATTTGGCTGGTCAAATCAATGGAACGACTGGATATGAGGAGGCTGCAGCGCAAGGCCTTGTTGCAGGATTGAATGCTGCAGCTGCGGCGCATGATCGGCCACCGGTCATGTTTGATAGGGCGACGTCCTACATTGGGGTGATGGTCGATGACCTTACAGTCAGAGGTGTGACTGAACCTTATCGAATGTTCACCTCCCGCGCCGAGTTTAGGCTGTCCTTGCGAGCAGACAATGCGGATCAGAGGTTAACTCCGATTGGCCATCAACACGGTTGTGTGGGTGATAGACGCTGGAAGGTGTTCAAGGAAAAGAAGAATAACCTTGAAAAAGGTATGGGTCTGCTTGAAGGGAAGAGTGTTCCATCACGAGATTTGAATGCTGCTGGGGTAAAAGTGAGTGCGGATGGTCCAAGGCGGAGCCTGTATGAGGCGCTGACCATTGCTGGAACTCAGATTGAAACACTTCTTTCATTCGAGCCCGAACTCGCTCAATTGGCTGGGGATATACGGACTCAACTAGAGAGGGATGCCCTTTATGCCCACTACATCAACCGCCAAGCCAATGATGTACAAGCCCTCAAAAGAGACGAAAATAAATCGATACCGCATGACTTCTCTTATGACGGCATAGATGGTCTTTCGAATGAACTTCGGACCAAGTTAATTGCAGCAAAGCCCGATAATTTAGCTCAAGCATCTCGAGTGGATGGAATGACCCCCGCGGCATTAATGCTCATCCTAGCTGAACTGAAGCACCTGTCTTTCGGTCAAAAGGCGTCTTGATGGCCGATCATTTAGTCCTGAGACAGCTAAATGTTTCACGTGAAACAATAGAGAAGTTAGAGAATTTTGGCACGCTTCTCGAAAAATGGACCAAGTCCATCAACCTAATTGCGCCAAGAAGTGTACCCGATCTCTGGACGCGTCACATTGTAGACAGCGCCCAGTTATACAAATTGGCGCCGGAAGGATGGGCGTCTTGGACAGACATGGGCAGTGGTGGCGGTCTTCCGGCACTTGTCATCGCAATTCTGGATCCTGACTCGCGGCCGATCACTTTAATTGAGAGTGACCAAAGAAAGTGTTCTTTTTTAAGAACTGCAAAGCGAGAATTGCATCTTAACGTGACAATTGTCGCTGGCCGTATAGGGGATGTTTCAGTGTCACCGACGGATGTTGTGTCTGCTCGGGCGCTAGCGCCGCTGTCGGACCTTCTGCACTACTCCTCCAATCTCATCAAGCCATCGGGGATGTGTCTGTTTCCTAAGGGATCAAAACATATAGATGAAATTTCAGTTGCCAAAGAAAAGTATGATTTTGACCTCACAATTCACCCCAGCCATACTCATCCCGATGCTGGAGTACTCGAAATCTCAAGGATAGCCCCTCGTGAACATTAGTCGCACAACCAACCCCAAAATTATCGCAGTGGCCAATCAAAAAGGCGGCGTGGGCAAGACAACGACAACCATTAACCTTGGCGCTGCCTTGGCAAAACAGGGGCATAGAACGTTGCTCATTGACCTTGATCCGCAGGGCAATGCGTCCACCGGGCTCGGTATTGATCCAGAAAATCGTCTTGTGACCACCTATGATCTGTTGTCTGGTGAGGCGGGTCCAACCGAAGCTGCCCAAACTACAAACGTTGAAGACCTCTTGATCATCGCGGCAACCACCGATCTAAGTTCCGCTGACATGAACCTGATGGCGAACGAAAAACGAAGCTTTATGCTACATGACGCGATCCATCAGCCGAGTATCGATGCTCTGAACTTAGACTACATCTTGATCGACTGTCCGCCATCTCTCAATATATTGACGGTAAATGCTATGATCGCATCGGATTCCGTCATTGTGCCTCTTCAAAGCGAATTCTTTGCACTGGAAGGATTATCCCAATTGATGCTGACTGTTCGTGAAGTGCGGCAAACTGCGAATCCAAACCTCAGGATTGAGGGCGTTGTCCTGACGATGTACGACAAACGAAACAATCTCTCTCAACAAGTCGAGGAAGATGCGCGCAGTAACTTAGGAGATATGGTCTTTCAGACGGTCATCCCGCGGAATGTGCGTTTGAGCGAGGCGCCTTCGTATGCGCTCTCCGCGATTGACTACGACCCTGCCTCCAAGGGCTCTATTGCCTACGTTGATTTGGCCAAAGAGCTTACCAAACGTGCGTCACACTCTGATCGGAAAGCCTCATGAGCAATTCAAGAAAACAAGCACGTGGTCTTGGGCGTGGTCTATCCGCTCTGATGTCCGATGTTCCGCCGGCTCCTGCCGAAGGTGAAGCCGCGACAGTGGCATCTGAGCGTCAAATTCCCATTGAACAAATTTACCCAAATCCAGATCAGCCGCGCCGCTCTTTTGATGATCAGGCTATGGATGATCTTACTGCGTCGATTTCCGAAAAGGGGGTTATTCAGCCACTCATCGTGCGTCGGAAAGAGGGTCCGAAAGGATCATATGAGATTGTCGCCGGTGAACGCCGTTGGCGTGCGTCCCAGCGGGCCAAGCTCCATGAAGTCCCCGTCATTATTCGCGATTTCAACGATGTTGAAGTCCTAGAAGTTGCGATCATTGAGAATATTCAACGGTCTGACCTTAACGCCATTGATGAAGCGGCGGGTTATAAACAACTGATGGAAAAGTTTGGACGGACGCAGGAGGAAATGGGCAAAGCTCTCGGCAAAAGCCGAAGCCATATCGCAAACTCGGTTCGCCTCCTCTCGCTTCCAGATTCCGTTCAATCGCTCTTGGCTGATGGACGGCTTTCTGCCGGTCATGCGCGTACACTTGTTGGACATCCCGATGCAGACGCCTTGGCGGCCGAGATCGTAAAGAAAGGTCTTTCCGTCAGAGATGCCGAGAAGCTGAGTAAAGCCGCAAAATCTGACAAGCCTAAGCCAACGAAAGCCGCCTCCCCGGCGAAGGATGCAGACACTATTCAGGTGGAAAATGAACTTTCTGCTCAACTAGGGATGAAGGTTAATGTGAACCACGCCGCAGGTCGAGAAAATGGCCAACTGGTTTTGCATTACCGTGATCTTGAACAACTTGACGATCTTCTTCGCCTTTTGTCAGGCGGCTAGTTGGCCAGCAGTTTTGCGATGATGGCATTCAGAACAGGTCGGCCTGATTGCGTCACGCGCAAGGTGCGATGGGTCTGATAGAGGAGCCCTAGATCAGCTAACACATTGATATTTTTTCTATTTTCGTCAATCCAAGACGATGGAAGCTCGATGCCGTCCCTCATCCGCAGGCCCATAAGAATACGCTCGGACAACACGTCTTTTTCATTCATGGCCGATTTAGAAACGTCGCCCGATCCGGTCGCCTTTACACGTTCCAACCAAGCGGCAGGCGCCCGCGCCCCGATGGTTTCGAACCGAACGCCATCCAACGTCAAACGACCGTGAGCACCGGGCCCGATTCCAGCCCAGTCTCCAGATGCCCAATAGATTTGATTGTGTCTGCTCTCTTGCCCTATTTTAGCATGATTAGACACTTCATATGCCGGAAGCTCGGCTTCAACACATAGCTCTTGGGTTACATCCCATAGATCGGCCGCGACATCTTCATCGGGAAGACCTTTCAGTGTGCCGCGCTTAAATCGGTCACCAAATGCTGTACCGTCTTCGATTGTGAGCTGGTACAAAGACAGATGATCGGGATCAAATGACAATGCCTGCGTCAGCTCCTTACGCCAGCTCGCAACGTCTTGGTGTTGCCGAGCATAAATCAGATCAAAGCTGACGCGGTCAAAGGTGGAGCGCGCAACGTCGACAGCAGTCAAGGCTTCGGCAACGGAATGCAATCGGCCTAAAGCCTTTAGATCTTTATCGTCCAAAGCCTGCACGCCAACGGACACCCGATTTACCCCGGCTTTACGATAACCAGCAAAACGGTCAGCTTCGATCGATGTCGGGTTCGCTTCTAATGTGACTTCCAGATCATTGGCCAAGCGCCAGTGCTTTGCGATCCGGTCCAAAATGCGTTCAACGGTGGATACCTTCATGAGGCTCGGTGTTCCGCCGCCGAAAAACACAGAATTTAGAACGCGGCCTCCGGTCAGGTCCGCAATACGGTCCAACTCCGCCTCAAACGCAGAGGCCCAAGCATCGTCGTCCACTGTCGCCACGACGTGGGAATTGAAATCGCAATAAGGACACTTCGCTTGGCAAAATGGCCAATGCAGATAGATGCCAAAGCCACCTTCAGGCAAAGCAGCCCTCGATCAGTTTGGTGAAGGCATCGGCGCGGTGGCTGATCTTGTTCTTCTCCCAACGGTCCATTTCACCAAAGGTGATGTCATACCCGTCGGGTTGGAAAATCGGATCATATCCATGCCCTTGATCACCGCGCATAGGCCACACCAATTGACCGGGCATCACGCCTTCGAATACCTCATCGTGCCCATCGGGCCAGGCAAGGACCAGACAACAGCGAAATTGCGCGCGGCGGGGATGGGGGGCGTCCCGCGCTTCCAGTTCGGACCACGTGCGGGTCATCGCCATCTCAAAATCACGGCCCGTTGGGGTTTCGGCCCAATCCGCCGTATACACCCCGGGCGCGCCATCAAGTCCATCCACCGTAATCCCACTGTCATCGGACAAGGCCGGCAGCCCGGTCGCCTTCACAGCCGCACGGGCCTTGATCCGCGCGTTTCCAGTGAACGTCGTTTCAGTCTCTTCTGGTTCAGGCAACCCATGATCGGCGTTCGACGAGACTGATACCCCGAACGGGGACAGCAAATCCGCGATCTCTTCCAGCTTGCCGCGATTGTGTGTCGCGATCAGCAGCTCCTGTCCGTCAAACTTACGCATTCACAGCTGCCAGCTGGGCGGCAGACAATTCCGCAATGCCCTTGTCCGCCAGTTCCATCATCGCATTCATCTGGTCACGGCTGAACGTTGAACCTTCCGCCGACATCTGAATCTCGATCAGCTTTGACCCCGACATCACGAAATTTCCGTCAACACCGGCCTCGCTGTCCTCGGGGTAATCCAAATCCAGAACGGACTGCCCCGCATAGACACCACAAGACACAGCCGCCACCGGATCGACCAGCGGATCAGACACAACGTCGCCCGCTTTCATCAGCTTTTGGACCGCCAGCTTCAGCGCGACCCAGCCACCCGTGATCGACGCGCAGCGGGTTCCACCATCGGCTTGGATCACATCACAATCCACAACGATCTGTCGCTCACCCAAAGCCACCCGGTCCACACCTGCGCGCAAAGACCGCCCGATCAACCGTTGGATTTCCTGTGTCCGGCCGCTCTGTCCATTCTTGGCCTCCCGCCGCATCCGCGTGTTTGTTGCGCGGGGCAGCATGCCATATTCTGCAGTGACCCACCCCAAACCGGAGTTCTTCAAGAACGGCGGAACGCGGTCATCAATCGTTGCAGTGCACAACACATGCGTGTCTCCGCATTTGATCAAACACGAACCCTCCGCATGGCGGGTCACGCCTGTCTCAATTGAAATCGTCCGCATTTCATCTATCTGACGTCCAGAGGGTCGCATCATATGTCCTTTCGTGACTTTCCCCTGTCCGATACGCCCCCTGCCCCTTAATTCCAACCCCGATTGACCTTTCGGCACGCACAGGCCTATATGCCATCGCCCCAAGGGACCGCCCATGACCGATCAAACGCCCAGCCTTGATGACATGAACGCCCGCTCACGCGAGGTGTTTCGCCGCGTGGTTGAGGGGTATTTGGAAACAGGCTCACCGGTTGGATCCAGAACACTGACGCGCACATTGTCCGAACAGGTCAGCGCGGCGACGATCCGGAATGTCATGCAAGACCTCGAATATCTTGGTCTGCTCGATAGTCCGCATATTTCTGCCGGACGTATTCCGACCCAACAAGGCCTGCGTATGTTCGTGGATGGCCTGCTTGAGGTAGGCGATCTGGACGGCACCGACCGTGCCGCGATCGATCAGACCATGGGCGGCAACTCCGACGATGTGACCACGCTTTTGGATCGCGTTGGCTCCGCTTTGTCTGGTGTGACCCAAGGTGCCAGCCTTGTCCTCGCCCCCAAACATGAAGCCGCGATCAAACATATAGAGTTTGTAAGCCTCGCCGCTGACCGCGCCCTCGTTGTTCTTGTGTTTGCCGATGGTCACGTAGAAAACCGCGTCTTCACCCCGCCCCCCGGTCAAACGCCGTCATCAATGCGGGAGGCTGCGAATTTCATCAACTCCCTCGCCGAGGGCCGCACACTGACGGAGCTTGGCCACGCGATCTCACGTGAGATGAAAACCCGCCGTCAGGAAATCGACAGCATCGCACGTGAACTGGTCGAATCCGGCGCCGCCATCTGGGAAAACAAAGGCGAATCGACCGAACGTCTGATCGTGCGTGGCCGCGGCAATTTGTTGTCTGACGATGACCAATCCGACCTCGCCCGCATCCGCACCCTCTTTGACGACCTTGAACGCAAACGCGACATCGCTGAATTCCTCGATCTGACGGAGGCTGGCGAAGGCGTGCGCATTTTCATCGGGTCTGAAAACAAACTTTTCTCACTTTCGGGTTCCTCTTTGGTGGTTTCCCCATATATGAACGCTGATCGAAAGATCGTGGGCGCGGTCGGGGTCATCGGACCCACCCGCCTCAATTACGGGCGCATCGTGCCCATCGTGGATTACACCGCGCAACTGGTCGGGAAACTGATTTCGGACCGCGGATAAGAAGGCAGAGTTATGGCTGACAAAGAAAACGAATTTCTGGATGACATCATGGCTGACGTGAACAGCGGCCCTGAGGATGAAATGACCCTCGAAGACCTCGCCAATGAAGAGGTCGATGAAAACACTGTCGAACTTCAGGCTGAAATTGATGAGCTGAAGAACGCCTATATGCGTGCCCTCGCTGACGCCGAAAACACCCGCAAACGGGCCGACCGTGACCGGCGTGAGGCCGAGAATTACGGCGGTTCCCGCCTCGCCCGTGATCTTCTGCCTGTCTATGACAACCTTGAACGTGCGCTGGCCAATGCCAAGGAAGACGGCAAAGACGGCGACAAAGCGCTGCTTGAGGGTGTTGAACTGACGATGCGTGCTTTGGTCGAAGTGTTCAAAAAGCACGGTATCGACCCGATCCGCCCCGAGGTTGGCGATAAATTTGATCCTCAGCACCACGAAGCTATGTTCGAAGCGCCCGTGCCCGGCACCCAAAAGGGCGACATCATTCAGGTGTCCACAACCGGCTTTATGTTGCACGACCGTTTGTTGCGACCTGCGCAGGTCGGTGTGTCTTCTACTCCGAAGTCTTAACCAACCCACGAAGCTCGTAAATCAGATCCAACGCCGCTTTGGGCGACAGATCATCTGGTAAAACATCTTTCAGCCGCGCCTCCACTTCGGATGGCGCGGTTTTTGTTGGGGCGGGCGCTGGTGTGGCACTAAACAGCGGCAAATCGTCGATGACGGCCTTCTGTTTGCCCTCCCGTTCGCCCTTCTCCAAGGCCTCTAAAACGACTTTCGCACGGTCGACGACAACGCTGGGCAAACCAGCCAGTCGCGCCACTTGCACACCGTAAGATCGGTCGGCCGTGCCACGTTTCACCTCGTGGAGGAAAATTACGTCCCCTTCCCACTCCTTCACCGTCACCGTCGCGTTGGCGACAGAATCCAACTTCTCCGACAACTGCGTCATCTCATGGTAATGCGTCGCAAACAGCGCGCGGCAGCGATTCACATCATGCAAGTGCTCTAAGGTCGCCCAGGCGATCGACAATCCGTCATAGGTCGCCGTGCCCCGCCCGATTTCATCCAAAATCACCAAGGCGCGGTCGTCCGCTTGGTTTAGGATCGCCGCTGTCTCAACCATTTCGACCATGAACGTGGACTGCCCTTTGCTCAAATCATCTGACGCGCCGACGCGGCTGAATATCTGGCTGACCACGCCGATATGAGCCTCCAACGCCGGTACGAATGCCCCCATCTGCGCCAGAACTGCGATCAAAGCGTTCTGACGCAAATAGGTCGACTTACCCGCCATGTTCGGACCCGTCAGCAACCAGATCGACTCCGCCGATAAATCACAATCATTGGCCACAAAAGGCGTTCCTGTCGGCTTCAACGCGGCCTCAACCACCGGATGCCGCCCATCTGTGATCACAAATTCACGCCCTGATGACATCACGGGCCGGAGCCAACCCTCTTCCCGTGCCAATCGCGCCAAGGCGGCGTTCAGATCAAACTCCGCCAATCCGCGCGCCAGTTCAAAAAGCGCGGGCGCTTGATCTAAAATAGCATGTCTCAGGCTGGAATAGAGCCGTTTTTCAATTTCAAGGCATTGCCCGCCCGCATTCAAAATACGGCTTTCCAACTCCGATAGTTCTACCGTCGTGAACCGCACTTGGTTGGCTGTCGTCTGCCTGTGTATGAATGTTTCGGACAGCGGCGCAGCCAACATTTTGGCGGAATGGGTGGCAGTTACTTCGATGAAATAGCCCAGTACATTGTTGTGCTTGATCTTAAGTGCGGCAATCTCGGTTTCATCAGCATAGCGCGACTGCATCTGCGCAATCACAGAGCGGCCCTCATCGCGCAATGACCGGAATTCATCCAAGTCGGCGTCATAACCTGTCGCAACAAACCCCCCGTCCCTCGCCAATAAAGGCGGTTCGGCAACAAGTGCTGCGTCCAACAGATCCAACAGCGTGTCCTGCCCTATCAAACTCCGCGCCGCCTGCCCTAAGACCTCAGGCATGTCTTCTGGCAAAGCGTCCGCTATGACCGCCGCCTGCGCAATCGCGCCACGGACGGCCGCCATGTCACGCGGCCCGCCCCGATCCAGCGACAACCGCGAAAGGGCGCGATCAAGATCAGGCACCTCCCGCAATCGGTCTTCCAGAAGGGCCGCGATATCGCCCCGCTCTAAACACCAAGCCACAGCATCATGGCGTGCGCCGATCAGCCCTAAATCACGCGATGGCGACGACATGCGGCGTTCGAGCAACCGTGCCCCACCCGATGTCAGTGTTTTGTCCACAACAGACAATAGCGACCCTGCCCGCCCGCCGGACATTCCGCGGGTTAGCTCTAACGAACGCCGGGTCGCTGCATCAATTTGCATCGCTGCATCCCTTGCTTCGCGCACCGGTGGGCGGAGCATGGGCAATTTCCCCTTTTGGGTGATGTCCAGATACTCAACAACTGCAGCCATCGCCGCAACTTCGGCACGTGAAAACGCCCCGAACCCGTCCAAAGACTTCACGGAATAGACACTGTTCAAGCGCTTTTCGCCATTCGTACTGTCGAATGCCGCGTTTCCTAGAACAGTTAAGGCAGCACCTGAATCCTCGACGATCTCACCGAACCCGGCTTCACCGCTCTCCGCCAGCAACACCTCTTTCGGGGTCAGTCGCGCCAACTCAGGCCCCAGCCCTGACGCGTCACAGCCCAGAACGGAAAATGCACCGGTTGAGATGTCCACCCAGGCCAAAGCACCTTCCCCGCGCACGTCGGCGTAGGCCGCCAAAAAGTTATGCCGCCGTGCATCGAGCAGTGAATCTTCGGTCAGCGTCCCAGGCGTGACCACCCGCGTCACCCCGCGTTTGACGACCGCCTTATACCCGCGCTTTTTCGCCTCCGCGGGGCTTTCCAACTGTTCACAAACCGCGACGCGATGCCCTTTGCGGATCAATGTCAGAAGATATCCTTCGGCTGCATGAAAGGGGACGCCGCACATAGCGATATCTTCACCCAAGTGCTTGCCTCGTTTGGTCAGCGCGATATCCAACGCCTCTGCCGCCTTCACGGCATCTTCAAAGAACAGCTCATAGAAATCACCCATCCGGTAGAACAGCAAAGCGTCCGGGTGATCGGCTTTAATCTCAAGGTATTGCGCCATCATTGGCGTCACGGTGCTGCTCATGGATCCCCCCGGATGCTCTCCCCGCAACCTATCCAGCCAATGTTAGCGACGAAAGTGCAAAATCGGGCGGTTGCCGCCCCTGATCCGGCCCCCTATCAATGTCAGGTCAAAGGGAGGCACACATGGCGAACACGAAAATCACGCGTGAAGACGCGCTCGCATTTCATCTGGAACCAACACCAGGCAAATGGGAGATTAACGCGACCGTCCCAATGACGACCCAACGTGACTTGTCGCTTGCCTACTCCCCCGGCGTCGCGGTTCCTTGCGAAGACATCGCCGCAAACCCTGAACTCGCTTACGATTACACAAACAAGGGCAATTTGGTCGCGGTCATTTCAAACGGTACAGCCGTCCTTGGATTGGGCAATTTGGGCGCACTAGGGTCGAAACCGGTGATGGAGGGGAAGGCCGTACTGTTCAAACGCTTCGCTGACGTGAATTCCATCGATATCGAACTTGATACCGAGGACGTGGATGCCTTTTGCAACGCCGTAAAGCTAATGGGCCCTACCTTCGGCGGGATCAACCTTGAGGATATCAAGGCGCCTGAGTGCTTCATGATCGAACAGCGCCTCAAGGAAGAAATGGACATCCCCGTCTTCCATGATGACCAACATGGCACAGCCGTTATCTGCGCCGCTGGCCTGATCAACGCGCTACATATTTCAGGCAAAAAGATCGAAGACGTCAAAATCGTTCTGAACGGCGCTGGGGCTGCGGGCATCGCCTGTATTGAACTATTGAAAGCAATGGGCGCACGGCACGAGAATTGCATCGTTTGTGACACCAAAGGCGTGATCTACCAAGGTCGTACCGAAGGTATGAACCAGTGGAAATCGGCCCACGCCATTTCAACCGACCTGCGCAGTCTTGAGGACGCGATGAAAGGCGCCGACGTGTTCCTTGGCGTCTCCGTCAAAGGCGCCGTCACGCCTGACATGGTTCTGTCCATGGCCGACAACCCCGTCATCTTCGCCATGGCGAACCCAGATCCGGAAATCACCCCCGAAGAGGCGCATCAAGTCCGCGTCGATGCCATCGTCGCCACCGGCCGAAGCGATTATCCCAACCAAGTGAATAACGTCCTCGGGTTTCCCTATTTGTTCCGTGGTGCCCTCGATATTCACGCCCGCGCCATCAATGATGAAATGAAGATTGCTTGTGCCCACGCCCTTGCCCAACTTGCGCGGGAGGACGTGCCTGATGAGGTTGCGATGGCCTATGGCAAAAAGCTCACCTTCGGGCGCGATTATATCATTCCCACGCCATTCGATCCTCGTCTCATCCACGTTATCCCGCCTGCCGTTGCCCGTGCAGGTATGGATACTGGCGTTGCGCGCCGCCCGATTGTAGACATGGATAGCTACGAACTTGGCTTGAAAACGCGGATGGACCCGACGGCGTCGATCCTGCGCGGCATTAACGCCCGTGCCCGAGCCAACCAGAATACCGTCGTTTTTGCGGAAGGCGACGACCCCCGCGTGTTACGTGCCGCTGTGCAATACCAACGGTCCGGGTTTGGTCGTGCGCTGGTCGTTGGCCGCGCCAAAGACGTAAAGCAAAAGCTTGAGGCCGAGGGACTTGGCGATGCAGTGCGCGAACTGCACGTCGTCAATGCCGCCAACACCGATCATTTGGAGACCTATAAGGATTTCCTCTATGACCGCCTACAACGTAAGGGCCATGACCGGCAGGATATCCACCGCATGGCCTCACGCGATCGGCATGTCTTTGCTTCACTTATGTTGGCCCATGGTCATGCTGATGGGATGGTGACGGGGGCGACCCGTAAGTCTGCGCATGTGCTTGAACTGATCAATCACGTTTTTGATGCGGGCCCTCATGATGGCGCGGTCGGGGTCACCGCGCTCCTCCACAAGGGTCGTATCGTGTTGATCTCCGACACGCTTGTTCACGAATGGCCCGATGAAAACGATCTTGCTGATATCGCTGAACGGGGGGCGGAGGTTGCGCGGACATTGGGGCTTGAGCCTCGCGTTGCGTTCCTGTCGTTCTCTACCTTTGGGTATCCGGTCTCAGAACGGGCTGAAAAGATGCACCGTGCGCCCGATGTTCTTGATGCGCGGGGCGTTGATTTTGAATACGAAGGTGAAATGACGGTCGACGTGGCCCTCAATACCAAGGCGCAGGAGGCTTATCCCTTCCAGCGGCTAACAGGCCCCGCCAATGTCCTTGTTGTCCCTGCCCGCCATTCGGCATCCATTTCGGTCAAGCTTATGCAGGAAATGGCAGGTGCTACGGTCATCGGTCCGATCCTTGCTGGTATTGATCGGCCCATCCAAATCTGTTCCACGGTCAGCACTGTGAACGACATCCTTAACATGGCGGTCCTCGCCTCAAGCACGGCCAAGTAGATGGCGATCTGGAATCTTGGTGGCATCAATGCTGACCACGTCTATGCCGTCCCGCATATTCCGGCCCCGGGTGAAACCCTCGATGGGTCGGACCATAGTGTCTATCTCGGCGGGAAAGGCGCAAATATGTCTGTCGCTGCCGCCCGTGCAGGCGCGCATGTGCGCCACATTGGGGCCGTTGGTAAAGACGGCAAATGGACCGTTAACCGCCTGATGGAATACGGTGTCGATACCCGCGCTATCACGACGGTGGACACCGATACCGCACATGCAATCATCTTTGTGGCGAATGACGGTGAAAATGCCATCATGGTCTATCCGGGTGCAAACCGCGTTATCCCTGCGGACCACCTGAAACAGGCTCTAACGCAGGCACAAACGGGTGATTGGTTTGTCTGCCAAAACGAAGTCAACTTGCAGGAAAAGGCGATCAAACTCGCCCGGGATATGGGTCTCAACGTGGCCTATGCAGCCGCCCCGTTCGACCCTGTGATCACAAAATCGCTTCTTCCGTATCTGGATTTTCTGATCCTCAACGAAGTTGAGGCTGACCAGCTCAAACAGGCCACCGGCGAAGGGCCAGCAGACCTGCCGGTCAAAGACGTTGTTGTCACGTTGGGGTCAAAGGGGGCTACATGGTTCGGCCCAAACGGGCAGATCGACATCGCCTCTCACAAGGTGAATGCCGTTGATACCACTGGGGCAGGGGATACGTTCACGGGCTATACCCTCGCCGGTTTGGATCGGGGCCAGCCGATGGAGCAGGCTTTGAAAACAGCGGCCAAAGCATCTGCGCTTATGGTCACACGCAGTGGCACCGCAGATGTCATCCCTGATCTGGCGGAGGTTCAGGCGTTCAGTTGATAAACGGGGCGTCCGCGCCCCAAACAGCCTCAACCCGTTCATCACGGCGGCAGGCATCGCGGTAAAACTGATATGCCTCTTCCTGGGTCTTTACCCCTGCGCGGGTCAGCAGCCGGTTTCGGCCCTTGTAGTAATCCTGATGATAGGCTTCGGCGTCATAGAACGGGGCTGCCTGCAAAATCGGGGTTACGACGGTTTGGCCCAACTCTGCCTCTGCCGCAGCTTTAGCCTCGCGCGCGGCATCAAGTTGCGCTTGAGTAGAGACGAAAATCGCCGTGCGGTAGCTGTCCCCACGGTCACAAAACTGTCCGCCTGCGTCCAGCGGGTCAATGGGCCGGAAAAACAGGTCGTAAATCTGACGCTCGGTGATTTGGTCGCGATCAAACCCGATCTCAACCGCTTCGTAATGGCCCGTGCTTCCGCCCGTCACTTGACGATAGGTAGAGGTTTCTCGGTCGTTCCGCCGATGTAGCCTGACGTCACCTCACGTACGCCGCGCACTTTTTCGAAATCTGCCTCAACACACCAGAAACAGCCGCCGGCCACCGTGATCGTTTGCATATCCCGCGCCTCGGCTTTGCCGGCGTGAAGCAAGGACGCCACACCAATTCCAACGGCCAGTGCGAGGGTTTTCAGATTTCTCATGGACGAATGCATGGGCTTGCCTCCTTGTTTGGGTAAGCATCGCGGGAACATCCCTTCAATGCAATTCACCAAACGGATAGGTCACGCCAACTTTATCGCACGACGAGGGCCACTGGTGCCTTCAGGTCTAAAGCAGGTCCTTCAACCGCATCGCCACCGCCGGATTGCCGCTGATTTTAATCTTGCCCAGCGCCAATGCGGTCATGGGGTTCAGCTTCCCGCCAAGAAGCTTCAACAGGTTTTCGCCAGACATTTTCAGCGTGCAGTCGGCATCGCGATCAACGTCGGTGGCGGTGCCATCTGCCAGCACGATCACACCGTCTGTGCCGCAGTCAAACTTAAGGCTCCCGTCGAACGGTTTGGTTTCAAGGGCCCGTTGAAGTTTCGGCAAAAGATCAGTCAGCATGTCGGTGTCCTAAATGAAAACGCCCGCACATAAGGCGGGCGTTGTTGGTTTGGTTCAACCGTGACGCTGCGGCGTTATTTGAACCGCCGATCCCGTGCGGCCAGCAGCTTCAGGCGCAGCGCGTTCAACTGAATGAAGCCTGCGGCGTCTTTCTGATCATAAGCCCCGGCATCATCTTCAAACGTCACGTGCGCTTCGGAGTAGAGGGAGTGGTCTGACCACCGGCCCACACAGTTGACCGACCCCTTGTAAAGCTTCAGCGCAACCGTTCCGCTGACATGTTCTTGTGACTTATCGATTGCGGCCTGAAGCATTTCGCGTTCGGGGGAGAACCAGAAGCCGTTGTAAATCAGTTCGGCATAACGTGGCATCAAGCTGTCTTTGAGATGCCCAGCGCCGCTGTCCAACGTGATCTGTTCAATTCCGCGATGGGCCTCAAGCAATACTGTCCCGCCCGGCGTTTCATAAATGCCGCGTGATTTCATGCCCACAAACCGGTTTTCAACGAAATCCAACCGACCAATCCCATGTTTGCCGCCCAGTTCGTTCAGCTTCGTGAGGATGGTCGCAGGCGACATTGCCTCACCATTGATGGCTGTTGCGTCGCCCTTTTCAAAGGTGACTTCGATAACTTCGGCTGTGTCAGGTGCATCCTCTGGCGCGACGGTACGCTGATAGACATAGTCGGGTGCGGCCACGGCCGGGTCTTCAAGGACCTTACCCTCGGATGAGGTGTGCAACAGGTTCGCATCGACCGAAAACGGCGCTTCGCCGCGTTTGTCTTTGGCAATCGGGATTTGGTTCTTTTCGGCAAAATCCAACAGTTTGGTGCGAGACGACAAATCCCATTCCCGCCATGGGGCGATGACTTTGATGTCGGGGTTCAGGGCATATGCGCTCAGTTCAAACCGGACCTGATCGTTGCCCTTACCGGTCGCACCATGGGATACAGCATCGGCGCCAGTTTCTGCTGCGATTTCAACCAAACGTTTCGAAATCAATGGCCGCGCGATGGACGTGCCCAGCAGATACAGACCTTCATACAGCGCGTTGGCGCGGAACATGGGAAAGACGAAATCGCGCACGAATTCTTCACGGACATCTTCGATGAAGATGTTTTCTTCCTTGATCCCCAGCGTCACGGCCTTTTCGCGCGCGGGTTCCAATTCTTCGCCTTGGCCCAAATCAGCGGTGAAGGTCACGACCTCACAGCCATATTCCGTCTGCAACCATTTCAGGATGATTGACGTGTCCAGACCACCGGAATAGGCGAGGACGACTTTTTTGGGCGCGGACATGGGGCAAACTCCTAAGGCTGTTTGCCGCGAATTACGCTTATTTGCAGGTTAGAGCAAGCTGGCGACAAATGCCGCGTCACCCTCGTTGGATAAAAGGGCAGGGGCCTCAGCCATAGGGACCCAAATAGCGTGGTGTCCGGCCTCCGAGGGTGGGCCGAACCTAAGGGTCGGTTGGGACCAGTACACCGTGCAGATTTTTTCGGCCCACAGGTCGTACTCCGGCATGTAAACAAAGCGTTTAAAGGCACCTAGGCGGCGGGGTTTATCCATGCGCCAGCCGGTTTCTTCCATCACTTCACGATGCAAAGCGGGTAAAGTATGTTCGCCGGCATCGATCCCACCACCTGGCAGCTGCAATTCTGGCGCGTCACCATCTTGTATCGTCAGAAGCAAATCTGCCCCCCTTTGCAGGATGACATAGGCCCCTGGACGCGGCGTATACCGCATAGCAGGGTCAACACGTTCGCCGTACCGCCGTATCATGACCCTTTTACCTCATCTTGTGACACCTATATGGACGCGGTATGCCAATCCCTGACTTGTTAGGAAAGCCAAATGACCACTGCATCACATATTGCGTGGGACGATACCGTTCTGCCGTTTCAACTGGACAACTCCGATATCCGCGGACGCGTTGCGCGTTTGGATGGCGTTTTGGATCAAGTCCTCGCGCAGCATGATTACCCTCCGGCGGTCGAAGCCTTGGTGGCTGAGATGGCTTTGCTGACAGCACTGATTGGTCAGACCATCGATTTGCGGTGGAAATTGTCCTTGCAGGTGCGCGGTGACGGACCGGCCCGATTGATTGCGACGGATTACTATGGCCCCACCAAAGAGGGGGAGCCTGCCCGCATCCGTGCCTATGCCAGCTATGACAAGGACCGCATTGATCCTACGGGTCATCCGTTCAGCCAGATCGGGAAAGGCTACTTTGCGATCCTCATTGATCAAGGCAAAGGCACGACCCCGTACCAAGGGATCACGCCGATTGCCGGTGCATCGCTGTCCGCCTGCGCCGAGGCTTACTTTGCGCAGTCCGAACAGCTTCCCACGTCGTTCCAACTGACGTTTGGAAAGTCCTCTGAACCTGGTGGCAAAGAAGGTTGGCGCGCAGGTGGGATCATGATGCAGGCAATGCCCAAGGCGTCACCCTTGGCCAATCCCGGCGATGCGGCAGAGGATGGATTGACCACCGCCGAAGACTTGTTGAATGACGACGAAAGCGAAAACTGGAACCGGGCGAACCACCTTTTGCGCACTGTAGAGGAGATGGAATTGATCGGCCCAAGTGTCGCGCCAACCGATCTGTTGGTCCGGCTGTTCCACGAAGAAAAACCCCGTGTGTTCGACCCACAACCTGTGCACTTCGGCTGTTCGTGTTCCGACGACAAGGTTCGGCAGTCCCTGTCGATCTATTCCGCTAAGGACATCAAAACGATGACCACGGATGAAGGCATCGTGACCGCCGACTGTCAGTTCTGCGGGGCGCATTATGAATTTCAGCCCGAAACGCTGGGGTTTGAGGCCACGGACGGGCCGGATGCAAAGCCCTGAAGACATGAAAACAACGCTTTGCCGCGCAATTGAACGGGTGCGGCAAGCGTCATCGGATTTCGATCTGAACCCGGGCGTGGTGTTGCCCGAAAGCAGAGTGTTGAAAGAGGCAGCCGTTCTTATCGCCGTCACGGAAGACGCCCGGCTGATCCTGACGAAACGTGCAGCACACCTTAAACACCACCCCGGACAGATTGCTTTTCCCGGCGGTCGGCGTGACGACACAGACCGCGATCTGACACATACGGCACTGCGTGAAGCTGAGGAAGAAATCGGCCTCGATCCCTCCCGCGTCGATATCCTCAGCCCGCTGCCCAGCCATGAAACCGTCACCAGCTACGCCGTCACGCCCATTGTCGCCATGGTTCCAGCAGACCTGGGATTTGTGTCCGAACCCGGTGAGGTGGCAGAAGTTTTCACCGTACCTTTGTCTCATGTGATGAACCCCGCCAATTTCGCCATCGAAGGTAGACGTTGGCGCGGGCAAAAACGGTTCTACTACACAGTTCCTTTCGGCCCTTATTATATCTGGGGCGCGACCGCGCGGATGCTGCATGGGTTGGCGGAGGTTTGGGAATGATCGGCACGGACGGACTGCTGACGACCATTGGCGCACCCGATTGGCTGGTCCACCCGCCTTTGCAATCTTTGATGGCGGCCTTTGAAGATGCAGGTCATCAGATTTACGCCGTGGGCGGATGTGTTCGGGATGCTGCCATGGATCGTCCGGTCAAAGACGTGGATCTGTCCACCGATGCGCGGCCGGATCAAACCACCAAGATCATTGATGATATGGGCTGGAAATCTGTCCCCACAGGGATCGACCATGGCACCGTCACCGCAGTGCCGCCTAAGGGCGCGCCCGCGTACGAAATCACGACATTCCGCAAGGACGTGGAAACCGATGGCCGCCACGCCGTTGTTGCTTTTTCGGACCGGATCGAAGACGACGCCATGCGCCGCGACTTCACCATCAACGCATTTTATGCAGACCGGACCGGCGCTGTGCGTGATGTGGTGGGTGGATCAACGGACCTCGCGCGGCGGCATATCCGGTTCATCGGTGATCCCACGGAGCGCATCCGCGAAGACTACTTGCGTATCCTGCGCTTTTTCCGCTTCACCGGGTCCCATGGCGCATCGGAGGACGGGGTGGATGCGGACGGCCTATCTGCCTGCGCGATGCTGGCCGATGGGTTGGACGGCGTATCGCGCGAACGGATCGGCATGGAATTTACCCGAATTGTGTCGGACATGAATGCAGCGCCCACTGTTGGCATGATGGAACATTCGGGCGTTCTGGGCCGCATCCTGCCAGGCGCAGGTGTCGTAACGCTCGCTCGTTTGATTGATCTTGAAGAAACGTCTGCGGTTGCTGGCATCAGGGACATGCCCACACGATTGGCGTCTTTGGGATGTGAGGATGTCGCGGAACGGTTGCGGCTTTCCAAACGAGACGCAGCCAAAGTCGATTTGGTCCGCAAAGAAGCAGGCACACTGACCCCCGCCCATGAACTTGGCTATCGTCACGGGTACCTGCCTGCGTTGCAGTGTTTGCTGCTGCGCTGGGCGGTCCTCCTTCAGCCCTTTGATGAGGTCGCACAGGCCGATGCGGCCTTAGGGGCCAAGGCAAAGTTTCCAGTCTCAGCCCCCGATTTGATGCCCAAGTTTTCGGGCAAAGCACTGGGCGACCAGCTTAAGATGCTTGAGTCAGCTTGGATCAAATCACGCTTCTCATTCACACGTGACGATTTGTTGAAAATAACATGACCGCACTGATCGGGTTTGTATTCTTCG
Organism: Pseudooctadecabacter sp.; assembly: GCF_965657175.1. Taxonomy (GTDB): domain Bacteria; phylum Pseudomonadota; class Alphaproteobacteria; order Rhodobacterales; family Rhodobacteraceae; genus Octadecabacter. Next base: position 315,699 of record NZ_CBFHNH010000001.1, read on the forward strand.
GCCTGTTTTCACCGGGCCCGAATGTGATCCTCCTCACAGCCTCAGGCGCACGGTTCGGGTTTCGGCGGACGCTGCCCCACCTGTTGGGCGTGGCGCTGGGCGTTGGCGTTATCGCCTTTGTCACCGGCCTTGGTCTTGGCGCATTGATCACTGCCTATCCCGCCTTGCGGTTGGTCTTGATGATCATCGCGTCGCTGTGGATCTTGTGGATGGCGTGGAAGCTGTGGCACGCCAAACCTGCTGAGGCAAAGGATACGGACCAGCCTTTCACTTTTGTCCAAGCCATGCTGTTCCAATGGGTGAACCCGAAAATATGGGCGGTTGCGACGTCCGCCTCAGCCATGGTGGCGGGGATGGCGCCGTTTGCCCAAGCCACCACTTTGGCGGTTACGTTCTCAGTGACGAACCTGTGCGTCTGCCTGTTCTGGACCTATGCGGGGAGCCTTCTAAAAACCTTGCTGTCCGATCCGGCAAAGTGGCGCATTTTCATGCGTATCATGGCCGTCGCCCTCGCCGTTTTCTCAGCGTTGGTTTTCCTGTAGGGAGAACCGGTCTACATCAGCACAGGAAAGGACAATCCTGTGTTCCGCTTTTTCGAAAATCTCGTCGACCCGTATGAACCCTATGTGGAGGACGACAGCCCACCTACGCGCCTTTGGCCGTTCCTGAAAACCTATGCCCGTCCGTTCAAACAGGTATTCTGGGCGGCGGGGATCATGTCTGTCGTTGTCGCCGTGATTGAGATCTGGTTGATCGCCTACATGGGTCGTTTGGTTGATCTGATTGCACCAGGATCGGAAGGGACCGTCTGGTCAGACTACGGCTGGGAATTCTTTGCTGTCGGCCTGTTCCTGCTGACGTTGCGGCCGCTGTTGCAGGTCATTGATGTGGCGCTTTTGAACCAATCCATCGTGCCCAATTTCGGCACTATTGTGCGGTGGCGCGCCCACCGCCATGTGTTGCGTCAATCGGTTGGCTGGTTTGAAAACGACTTCGCCGGGCGCATCGCCAACCGCATTATGCAGACCCCGCCTGCTGCTGGTGAGGTTGCGTTTCAGGTCTTTGACGCGGTGACATTTGCCTTGGCCTATATCATCGGCGCGGCGGTCTTGTTGATGGGCGCGGACCCGCGGTTGTTGCTGCCATTGGTGATCTGGTTTGTCCTTTATGCCGCCCTCGTCCGGTGGACGGTCCGCCGGGTCGGACCTGCGGCCAAGGCGTCATCGGATGCCCGGTCTGAGGTGACGGGCCGCGTCGTTGACAGTTATACCAACATCCACTCGGTCAAGATGTTCGCGCACCATGATCGTGAGATCATCTATGCCCGCGAAGCGATTGAGGCGACACGCACAGCCCTGCAACGGGAAATGCGCCTTTATACGATCATGGATGTTTCACTGGTGATCCTGAACGGGTTCCTCATCGTGTCCGTGGTCGGTTGGGCCTTGTGGTTGTGGTCCGGCGGGTTGGCCTCTGCTGGGATCGTGGCCGCGGCTGCCGCGCTGACGTTGCGGTTGAATGCAATGACTGGCTGGATCATGTGGGCGGTGACGAACCTGTTCCAGAACCTTGGCGTTGTGTCCGAGGGGATGGAAACGATTGCCCAGCCGATCACCCTCAAAGACACAGGGGACGCGCGCGACCTGACCGTTCGTGGCGGCGCGATTGAGGTTGAGGCACTGACCCACCACTACGGGCGTGACAGTGGTGGCATCGACGCGCTGTCGCTTTCCATCCAGCCCGGTGAAAAGATCGGTCTTGTGGGGCGGTCCGGTGCGGGTAAATCAACCCTCGTGAAATTGCTGCTGCGGTTTTATGACGCCGAGGGCGGGCGCATTCTTATCGATGGGCAGGACATCGCGGGGGTTAGTCAGGATAGCCTGCGCAAAGCGGTCGGGATGGTGCAGCAGGAAAGCTCACTTTTGCATCGTTCGGTCCGCGACAACATTCTGTATGGTGACCCCACAGCGACCGAAGACCAGATGATCGCCGCTGCCAAAAGGGCGGAGGCCCATGATTTTATCCTTGATCTCGAAGATGGCGAGGGCCGCAAGGGCTATGATGCGCAGGTTGGTGAACGCGGCGTGAAACTGTCGGGCGGTCAAAGGCAACGCATTTCACTGGCGCGGGTTATTCTGAAAGACGCACCGATCTTGCTGCTGGATGAGGCGACGTCTGCACTGGATTCTGAGGTCGAGGCGACCATTCAGGCAACCCTGTCGGACCTGATGCAGGGCAAAACTGTCATCGCCATTGCCCACCGTCTGTCCACAATATCACAGATGGACCGGATCGTGGTTTTGGATGCTGGCCGCATCGTCGAAGACGGAACCCACAACGACCTTCTGGCGCTGGGCGGGCAATATGCAGGGTTCTGGAAACGGCAATCCGGCGGGTTTATCGGCACCGATGCGGAGGCCGCTGAATGATCCTTGATCTATGGCATCGCGCCGTCAGGTGGGGCGTGCGCGCCTTGCGCAGCGAAGACCGCGCCGTCACGCCGCCGCCCCAATCGCTGTTGAAATTCGTCCGCTGGTCGGTACGCGGCGCGGGCTGGGCCATTGGTGTGACAATCGGTTTGTCATTGCTTCATGGTGCCACCGAAGTCGCGACCGCTTGGGCGTTGGGCCGCATTGTCGACGCCGTCGCAGAAGGCGCCTTGGCGGATGCGGGCTGGATCCTTGCGCTTGCCTTGGGGCTGCTGCTTTTCGCGCGGCCTGCCTTGTTCAGTGCGGTGGCCTATGTGCAATCGATTATCCTTGGCCCCGGTATTTTTACCCAGACGTTGCAGCGGCTGTATCGCCACAGCGTGAATCAGGCCGTCAGTTTCTTTGACGATGATTTCGCCGGACGGATCGCGCAAAAACACATGCAAACGGCTGGCGCTATGGCGCAGGCGATCACCGAAAGCAGTGGTCCGATCTTGTTCGGGTTGGCCAGTGTTCTGGGTGCTGTCGTTCTGGTTGCCACCATCGCGCCGGTTCTGGTGCTGGTCATGCTGGTCTGGTTTCTAGGATATCTGGCATTCTTGCGTGTTACGATCCCCAAGGTGCGGTCCCGTGCCGGTGCCCGTGCCGAGGCGCGCAGCCAGGTTGCGGGGCAGGTCGTTGATACGGTGACCAACATCAAAACGGTCAAATTGTTCGCCCGCGCCGAACATGAAGACGAACAAGCAATCCGCGCCATGCGTGAATTGCATGAACGCCAAGGTGACTTTGGTGAAATCAGCGTGCTGTTCCGGCTTGGCCTGACCTTCATCGCGGGTCTTTTGCCCATAGCCCTCGTTGGTATTGGCCTGATGCAACCGGGGGCCAGCGCGGGGGATATCGCAGCTATGGGTGCGGTCGCCATTCGGTTGAGCCAGATGACAGGCTTTATCAGTTTCACCCTCATGTCGATCTACGCAGACGTGGGTGAGATTGAGGACGGGATGAAGCTTTTGGCGCGGGGACACACATTGACCGATGTGCCAAATGCGGCGGAGTTGGACGTGTCCGGTGGCGCAATCACATTTGACAACGTGACCTTCGATTATGACGGCACAGGCGGCGGCGTGCGCAATGTAAGTCTGACTGTGCGGCCCGGCGAAAAACTGGGGATCGTCGGCGGATCAGGTGCGGGTAAATCGACCCTCGTGAACCTGTTGTTGCGCCTTTACGATGCCAAATCGGGGTCCATCTCTATCGATGGGCAGGATATTTCAAATGTGTCCCAAGACAGCCTGCGTCACGCCATTGGCGTGGTCACGCAGGAAACGGCGATGTTCAATCGATCCGTTCGGGCGAATATCCTATACGGGCGACCGAGCGCTACAAATGACGAACTGCGCGATGCTGCTCAACGGGCCGAAGCCGAATCTTTCATTCAAGACCTGCGTGATACTAAGGGGCGGACCGGCTTTGACGCCCATCTTGGTGAACGGGGTGTGAAATTATCGGGCGGCCAACGGCAGCGCATCGCGCTGGCGCGGGCCATGCTGAAAGACGCGCCAATTCTGGTGCTGGATGAGGCGACCAGCGCCTTGGACAGTGAGGTCGAGGCCGCCATTCAAATCGCCCTTGATCGCGCCATGGAGGGCAAAACCGTCGTGGCTATTGCGCACCGTTTATCGACCATCGCCCACATGGATCGCATCATTGTGCTTGAACAGGGCCGCATTGTGGAACAAGGCACCCATGATGACCTGCTGGCGCAAGATGGCACATATGCCCGTTATTGGACCCGCCAATCCGGTGGGTTTGATACGGCAGACAACGCGGCTGAGTGAATGACTGAAATTGTTGAAAAGATAACGCAGGCGGGTCTGGGTCAGTTGGCCGATGGCACCCTGATCGAACGGGTTTTGCCCGGAGAAGAGGTCGAGGTTCAGGCCGATGGCACGCCTCGCGTGATCACGCCGGTGGTGGACCGTGTCAAAGCGCCGTGTCGTCATTTCAAAAGCTGCGGTGGTTGCGCCGTGCAACATGCGTCCGACAGTTTTGTTGAAGCGTGGAAAACGCAGATTGTGGAACGCGCGCTGGCTGCACGTGAACTGCCGTTTCCCCTGCGCACCGTTCACACGTCTCCGCCACAAAGCCGCAGGCGCGCGCGGCTCTCGGGACGTCGGACCAAGAAGGGCGCGATGGTCGGGTTTCACGCAAAAGGTTCTGACGCGCTGATTGATGTGCCCGATTGCCAGCTGTTGCTGCCCGGCATTCGCGCCGGGTTTCCCGCGTTGGAGGCGCTGACTGTCATCGCGGCCTCCCGCAAGTCTGAGGTCAATTTGACCGTCACCGACACAATGGGCGGATTGGATGTGCATGTGGCGACCGAGCGGGATCTTGATGGCCCGTTGCGGATCGAACTGGCGGGCGTGGCGGATGCGCACAATCTGGCGCGTCTGGCGTGGAACGACGATGTCGTTGTCACGCGTAAATCGCCAGACCAGCAGTTTGGGACAGCCCGCGTGGCCCCGCCTGCGGCATCGTTTTTGCAAGCCACCCGTGAAGGTGAACAGGCCTTGGTCGATGCGGTCATGGGATCACTGGGCAAAGCCAAGACGGTTGTTGACCTGTTTTCTGGCGCGGGCACCTTCAGCCTGCCTATGGCTGCAAAATGCGAAGTCCACGCCATCGAGGGAGAGGACGAGATGTTGGCCGCACTAGACCGCGGTTGGCGTCACGCGACAGGCCTCAAAACTGTCACGACCGAGGCGCGTGATCTGTTTCGTCGTCCATTGGAGCCAGATGAACTGAACCGTTTTGACTTGGCCGTTCTTGATCCCCCACGTGCTGGCGCGCAGGCCCAAATCACGACTTTGGCGGCGTCCGATCTGAAGGCCGTGACGATGGTGTCGTGCAATCCTGTGACTTTCGCCCGCGATGCCTCTGCGCTGGTCTCGGCCGGTTTTACCATGGGGTGGATCGATGTCGTTGACCAATTCCGCTGGTCCCCTCACGTTGAGGTTGTGGCATCCTTCACACGGACGTGACCTAAAACCCAGAGGTGATCCTAGGCAGATCATCGGCTTTCAGGAAAGCAAAAAGAAAACCCAAATGGGCAGTAAAGTAATGATGAACCGACGCAAATTCACAAGCGTTGCTGCGCTTTTCGCGTTGACCGCGTGTTCGAATAAGTTTCGCATTTACACAGGTCCGCCTGTCACAAGCATCGTTGTGCAAAAGGATTGTCGCAAGATGTACCTTCTCAACCAGTGAGATGTCTTGAAGACCTACGATTTCGAACTGGGCTTTGCCCCGACCGGTCACGAGGAAATTGAAGGCGACGGGCGTACGCCGGAAGGCGCGTACTTCATCGACCGCAAAAACCCCAACAGCCAGTTTCACCTGTCAATCGGGATTTCTTATCAAATGCCCGAGACCGCGCAAAAGCCGCAGCCATGGGGCAGTCACTCGGCGGTGACATCTTCATTCACGGAACACCCAAAAGGTTCCGCAATGATGAGGATTGGACGTGGGGCTGTCTGGCGGTCAAGGACCGCGAAATGGAAGATATCTATGCGATGGTCAACGTCGGGACGCCGATCTTCGTCTATCCCTAATCACTGCAGCGCGAGAGGGTTCACTTGCGCTTTGGCAGCTGTACGTGTCCGGTCTGCCAGAACCAACGTCCACCAGATCTTGCCGTTGCCTTCCTGAAACCACGAAAAGCCCATGTCATTGGCTGTCGGGTTCAGAAGCACAGCCCGCGTATTCGGCTGATGCATCCATGCGGCTAATGTCTCAAGCTCGGTCTCATAGGTTTCTGAGATTGTCTCACCGGTCAGGCGGCCGGAATAGCCAACTCGCTGCAAACGGTCGATAGGGGATGATCCGTCGGACCCAAAATGCCAAGGGCGGTTTTGTACCGACATATCACGGGAATGCGTCGCAGCCGCTGCATTAAGTTGCGCGTTCAATTGAACGGGTCCAGCGCCTGCAGCTTGGCGCAATGCGTTTAGACCATCGAGCATGCGAAACTGAATGTCGCCCGCATCTCGCGGGGAAATTCGGTAGATCTGCTGGCCGGGAAGGCCATCAGCACCGATGCCAGCCTGAGGTCCACCGCACGCCGTAAGGCCGACGGTCACTAACCCTGCAACAAAAGAACGACGTAGCATATGAACACTTTCAAAGTTTTTTTATGCCATAGCCGGTTGAGTGTGTTGATTCAAACCCACAACAGCGCGAAACCCTATCACGTGCCATCACTTTGCTATGTGGGTGAGGCATATAGGCCATAATCTCTGGCGTATTTTGGCCGATCCAGAGGCGAACAGGCTGAATTTCTCAATGATTCTCTTCGCATGCTTCCGTTTTTTTGACCCAAACGGATGTGGTGCCGAAAAAACGAGGGGATAGGGTGCGATTGGCCCAAACTGTCGTCCGAATAGCCCGTCTGGTTTAGCCCCAAGGGCCCAAATGGCGATCACGTCACGGGCTCTCGGACCACGTTGTTAACCAGTCAAAAACAGTTTCGAAAATGGAATAACCCTTTGAGAAGAAACTATTTTTATGAATGACGGGGGCCAAATTAGACGCCGTCGATTTGCGGAACATGCGGAGTCCGCCAAAAGTGGCATAACGTCTTGTTTTTGAATGCGGCATCTATGTGTTGCTGATTTGACCACAACGGGATTGGTTTTCCTGACCTTTACCTGCATATCCTTTGCATTCTTATCGCAATCGTGATTTTGCATACTTCGAGGGAAGTCTTGGGTGCCCATGGCGCGACCTCACTTACTTTGCCGTGGGCAATTAACTGGAGAACTAAAATGAAAAAATTCGCACTTGCCGCTGCTTTCGCTGGCGCCGCTTCCACAGCTTTCGCTGGTAACCTGGCTGAGCCAGTCATGGAAATGGAACCAGTTGTCGTGATCGAAGAGACCGCAGGTTCCTCTTCTTCTGCTGGCCTGATCATTCCACTGATCCTGGTTGCTCTCATCGCGGTTGCGATGTCCGAGTAATTCTGCTGCCGCAGTTTTATTGGAAAGGCCGCCCCAATCGGGCGGCCTTTTCTTTTGCCAAACTGAAATTTGGTGAGGCTAGTCCAGCCAGCCTTTGAGGTTCCGCTGGACCACACCGGTAAGTGCATCCATGTGGGCCGGATCATCGTTGAGGCAGGGGATGTATGTGAAATGTTCACCGCCCGCTTCTTCGAAGCTTTCCTTGATCTCTTCGTTGATCTCTTCAAGCGTCTCGATGCAATCGGCTGAGAATGCAGGCGCGCAGACGGCGATGTTGGTTTTGCCTTTTTCCGCCAGCCGCGCGACCTCTTCGACAGTGTAGGGCTGCAACCATTCCTCAGGGCCAAAACGGCTTTGGAAGGTGGTTATGATCTGAGTGTCGTCCCAACCCAGCCGTTCTTTCAGCAAACGCGTCGTTTTCTGGCACTGGCAGTGGTAAGGATCGCCTTCGCGCAGGTAGCGCTGCGGGACGCCGTGGTAGGAACACACCAGAACCTCGGGCCGCGTTTCGGCCTTGGCATAGGCTGTTTCGATGGATTGGGCCAAAGCCTCAATATAGGCGGTGTCTTCATAGTAAGGTTCGACAATCCGCGCGATCGGCTGCCACTTTTCGTCCATCAAGGCGCGGAAAAACTGGTCATTGGCTGTGGCGGATGTGGCGCCCGCGTAGTGCGGATACAGCGGGAAGAAGAGGATTTTCTGGCACCCGGCCTCGATCATTTCCTGCACTTTGGATTTGGTCGAGGGGTTGCCGTAGCGCATGCAGAAATCGACAACGACATCGTCGCCGTAGATATCCTTAAGCCGGTCTTTCATAGCCGCCGTTTGCGCTTTGGTGATGGTCAAAAGGGGGCTTTCATTCGCCTCTTCGTTCCAAATGCTTTTGTAGGCCGCACCGCTGGAAAAAGGACGCTTCGTCAGGATGATAAGCTGAAGCAGCGGCTGCCAGACCCATGCAGAATAATCGACCACGCGTTTGTCGCTGAGGAATTCATTCAGGTAGCGGCGCATGGACCAATAGTCGGTCGCATCCGGTGTGCCGAGGTTGGCCAGCAGAACACCGACCTTGGCCGGTTTGATCTTCGGGTGATCGGAAGGCGCGTGCATCGGGCACACGGCGACATCATTCAGCGTGTCTTTTGACTTGGCATCAAACATCGGGGCCTCGTGTGCATCATCGGGTTTCATTGGGGTCAGATAACGGTATTACGCGGCCCGTCAATCTTTGGACCGATTTAAGGGGGTTTCTGATGTGCCCAGCGCATCGGCCAAACGGTGGGTGGCTGATCCTGGACGCAAGGGTTTGGGTTGGCTGTCAGCCGGGGCCCAACCGGTGAGCGCAATTATTTCAAACGTCGCGGGGATGCGGCCATCGGGCGTGCCGAAGGCGTCGTGATAGATGGACGCCGCCTGACCGATCACCGCGCGCGGGGTAAAGGTCTTGCGACGTGCGTCCATTGCATTGGCCTCACCCATGGCGCGCAGATCGCGCATCAGATGCAGCGCGGTTTCATAGCTCGCCGTCAGGGGCATCATATCGGCCACCGGCAGGGCAAAGCCTGCACGTTGCAACAGCCCGCCCAAATCACGAACCTCACCCATGGGCAAAATGCGTGGCGACAGACCACCGGTCACCTGCGCTTCGGCCTGCGCCAGCGCACTGCGCAATTCATGAAGCGTTTGCCCCGCAAAAAGCGTCGCCAGCAAAAGACCATCGGGTTTGAGAGCGCGACGGCATTGCACCAATTGCCCAATCGGATCATCCGCCCAATGAAGCGACAGGGCGTGGATGATCAGATCATGGGCGTTTTCTTGCAGATCAAGGGTGTCCCCGTCCGCCACAATCTGGGCTTCAGGCATTTGATTTCGCCAGAAATCGGGAAAACCCGTCACAACCGCGGGTGACGTAAACGTTCTGTTAACCTCGATCAGTCTTTCCTGCACGTCATCGGCGGCGGCCTCTTGCAGAAACATTGCATCCGCGCGCGCACGGTTGCGGGCGAGGGCAGGGCGGTCGGTTAGGCGGGGTGGCGTGTCCATGACCGTCAGATAGGAGGTTTGGCCCATGTTGCAAAGTCTGATCCAGACGATCTACCCGCCACAGTGCGTCATGTGTGAGGCCCGGACCGAAGGCGACTTCGCGCTCTGTGGGTCCTGTTGGTCCGAAACGCCCTTTATTGACGGGTTTTGTTGCGATGGCTGTGGCCAGCCCTTGCCTGGCAGTGGCACGCCCGATCCAGCCATCTTGTGCGACGATTGCATGACGATTGCGCGCCCTTGGTCCAAGGGGCGCGCCGCGCTGGTCTATAAAGATAAGGCGCGGCGGTTTGTGCTGTCTTTGAAGCACGGTGATCGGACCGATCTGGCCCGCGCCGCAGGTCCGTGGCTGGCGCGCGCTGGGCGCGATATCGTGGCGGATAGTTCGTTGATCGTGCCCGTGCCACTGCATCGGTTTCGGCTGATCAGGCGGACCTATAATCAAGCAGCATTGCTTGCGACCCAGCTGGCGCAGGTGACCGGCGCGCACCTTTTGGTCGACGCATTGGACCGCATCAAAACCACCGCCCCGTTGGAGGGGCATACAAAAGACCAGCGGTTCGCGGCCTTGGATGCCGCCATATGTGCCAACCCGAAGGCGCGCGACGTGATCAAAGGCAGGCAGATTGTGTTGATCGACGACGTCATGACATCCGGTGCCACTTTTGCCGCTGCGACGGAGGCGTGCTTTGCCGCTGGTGCAGATGACGTTTGCGTGCTGGCACTGGCCCGCGTGGTCAAGGATGCCTAAATAGGGGTAAATCAATCAAAGGAATGCCCCATGGCCACCGTCGAACTCTATACCACGCCCATCTGCGGCTTTTGCCACCGCGCCAAATCATTGCTGACCTCCAAAGGCGTCAGCTTTTCCGAAGTTGACGTCATGGCCGACCCGTCCCGGCGTGCTGAGATGATGCAGCGTGCCAATGGCGGGCGCACCGTTCCTCAGATCTTTATCGATGGCAAACACATCGGCGGTAGCGATGATCTGGCCGCACTCGACCGTGCCGGCAAACTGGACGCCCTGTTGAACGCGTGAAGGTCGCACTTCTTCAACTGACCTCATCGGATGACCCGGCCCAAAACCTCACAATAGTCGAAGGCCTGATCGCCGAGGCCGCCGCCCAAGGGGCCGGTTTCATTTGCACGCCGGAAGTCACAAATTGCGTCAGCATGGACCGCGCCCACCAGACGCGTGTTTTGCAGACCGAGGCCGAGGATCAGACGCTTACCGCCCTACAGGCGACCGCCCAGCGTCACAACATCTGGCTGTCTGTCGGGTCCATTGCGTTGAAGGGCGGGGCGGACGGCCGGTTCGTGAACCGATCGTTTTTGATCACGCCTGACGGTCAGATCGCCGCGCGCTACGACAAGATACATATGTTCGACGTTCAGGTGAGCGAGGCTGAGACATACAATGAATCCTCCGGCTATGCGCCGGGCGATCATGCCGTTTTGGCTGATGCGGGCTTTGCCAAGATTGGTCTGACCATTTGCTATGATCTTCGATTCCCCCAACTGCACCGTGATCTGGCCAAAGCGGGGGCCGATATCCTGCTGGTGCCCTCTGCGTTCTCCCCCGTCACTGGGGCCGCCCATTGGGAACCACTGTTGCGGGCACGGGCCATTGAAACGGGCTGCTATGTTCTTGCTGCGGCGCAAACAGGGACGCATGCCACAACATCGGCCAAGGCGCGCGAAACCTACGGTCATACCCTCGCCATTTCCCCGTGGGGGGAGGTTCTGGCCGACGCTGGCACAGATTGCGGCATCACATTCGTTGATCTAGACGTCAGGGAAGTGTCTAAAGCACGCAAGCGCATTCCTGCGCTGACCCATGACAGAAAGTTCAGCGGCCCGAGATATGAGCAACCAAACTGATAGCCTTGCCGTCGCGCTGTTCAGCGAAATCCTGACGGTCGATCAGTTGGCCCGCAACAACGTGGCCAAGGCGTTGCCGCGTGGCATGGTTTTGTCGCACTTCTCGGTTCTCAATCATCTGGCACGGACCCAGTCCGAACGGACCCCTGCGCAACTGGCGCGGACATTCCATCTGACGCGTGGGGCGATGACCAACACGCTGCGGAAACTTGAAGTCGCGGGATACATCCACATCCGTCCCGATTGGGATGATGCGCGGCGCAAGATGGTCACCATTAGTCCGTCAGGCCGCAGTGCACGGGATGCCGCCCTTGCCGCGATTGCGCCCATTATCGCAGAAGCGGTGGAACAGGTGGGCGCGGAAAAGGTGCGTCAAATTTTGCCGGTGATGCGGGACTTGCGGATCAAGTTGAGCGAGGGCGAGTGACCCTGCGTTCACTTGAGATGCGCAGTGAGTTGCTGACGATGACAGGTGTGTCGCGCTTAGACTGGTTTGATGACTACGCCGTCCAAACCACCCCGACAGAGCCTGATTTCTGGCATGGCAATCAACTGATCCTGCACAGCAATAGCCGCACGGCGGATCAGGTGTTTGCCTTGTTCGAACGGTATTTTCCGACGGCCAGCCGCCGCGCGATTGTGTGGGATATGCCTAACCTTTCCGTGTCGGACCTTCCCGATTTTTCAACGCTCGGCGGGACGACAGACAGCACCGATGCGCTTGTCTTACGCGGCACGATTGGCGATGCGCCCGTACCAAATGGGATCACCTTACGACAGATTGAGGGGGATGCTGAATGGGCGCAGGTTTTGGATTTGATGGATGAGGTCGGCATCGAAGAAGGCTACCCAGCAGACACCCACCGGCCTTTCTTGATGAAACGAAATGCCAACCGGCAAAAACTGATCGCGCAAGATATGGGCGGATGGTTCGGTGCGTTCGACGGGGACCAGTTGGTGGCACATATGGGGATGTTCCACGACCAAACCGTCGCGCGGTATCAATGTGTAGAGACCAAGATCACACACCGAAGGCGCGGTATCTGCGCGGCTTTGCTACGCACGGCCGCCCTTTGGGCGCTGGGCCGTGCGCCCGATGCCAAAGTCACCATCGTGGCCGAAGCGGACAGTGCGGCGGGACGCCTTTATCTGCGGATGGGGTTTGCCCATGCCGAGACGATCCATTGCATGTCGAAGCCGGGGTATTAGACTTCGGGCTTAAGCGCCGCGGTCACGTAGTTGACGGACATATCAGTGTCCGAAATGGACCAGTTCCATCCCAGAAAGTCGAATTTGAACCCCTTACGGTCCACAGGGTTCAGACCTGCCTGTGTCATAAGATCAAACAGTTCATCGGGGGTGATAAATTTGTTCCATTCGTGGGTGCCCTTGGGCAGCCAGCGCATGACATATTCAGCGCCGACAATCGCCATGGCGAAACTTTTAGGATTGCGATTGATGGTTGAACAGATGTGCAGCCCACCCGGTTTCAGCAGTTGCTGGCATGCTGTCAGGTAAGACAGCGGGTCGGCGACGTGTTCCACCACTTCCATGTTCAGGACGATATCGAATTGTTCGCCCGCGGCGGCCATGTCCTCAGCCGTGGTGTGACGATAATCAATCTCAAGCCCGGATTGTTCGGCATGGACCACAGCGACAGGAATGTTGCGTTCTGCCGCATCGGCCCCAACGACGTCCGCGCCCAAACGTGCCATGGGTTCACAGAGCAAACCGCCACCGCACCCGATATCGAGGATGCGCAAACCCGCGAAGGGTTTATCGTCGGTCAAATCACGATCAAACTCCGCCGCGATTTGCCGCGTGATGTAATCCAGCCGCGTGGGGTTGAGCATGTGCAGAGGCTTGAACTTACCTTCGAGATCCCACCATTCCGCAGCCATGGCCTCAAACTTGGCGATCTCGCCTGGATCAACGGTTGTCTGTGCGCCTTGCATGGATGCCTCCGAAACTGTCTTTGTGCGCCCGGCTTGACTGGGCAATATATCTAACGGGCTATATAGGTCGAATATGGATAAGGTCTCAGGTCAAAAACGCGCAGGCGCACATCTTTTTCCGCCGATTGATCCCTTCGATCAGCGAATGCTGGACGTGGGCGATGGTCATACTGTTTATGTCGAACAATGCGGCAATCCGGACGGGATGCCTGTTGTTGTCCTGCATGGTGGGCCCGGTGGCGGCTGCAGCCCTATGATGCGGCGCTACTTTGATCCTGACATCTACCGGATCATTCTGTTTGACCAGCGCGGCTGCGGGCGATCGCGACCGCATGCCAGTGTCACTGACAACACCACATGGCACCTTGTGGCCGATATTGAATTGATCCGGCAGACTTTGGATATCGACCGTTGGATCGTGTTCGGTGGAAGCTGGGGCGCGACCTTGGCCCTGATCTATGCGCAGGCCCATCCGTCCCGTGCCACCCATTTGATCCTGCGCGGTGTATTTTTGAGCACCCAGCGGGAACTGGATTGGTTCTATGGCGGGGGTGCTGGAAACTTCTGGCCCGATCTATGGCAGCAATTCGTAGGCCTGATCCCCGAAGATGAACGAGGCGACATGATCGCGGCCTACAACCGGCGCTTGTTTTCTGGTGATACCATGCTTGAAACCCGGTATGCCCGTGCCTGGGCCTCTTGGGAAAACGCTCTGGCATCAATTGACAGTGAAGGTAGCGGGGGGTCTGGTCCTGCCGAATACGCGCGGGCGTTTGCCCGTCTGGAAAACCACTACTTTTCAAATGGTTGCTTCCTTGCTGACGATCAGCAGATTTTGGAAAATATGGGCAAGATCGCCCATATCCCCGGCGTGATCGTGCAGGGCCGATATGATATGATCTGTCCTCCGGTCTCTGCCTACAGTCTGTCGCGGCTGTGGCCCGCAAGTCGCCTTGTGATGGTCGGCAAGGCTGGGCATGCGCTGTCAGAACCCGGCATTTCGGCTGAGTTGGTCAAGACGATGAAGGCCATCGGAGTCTCAAAAATCACGACAATATAGGGGGTTGATTGCTGGTCCCTAGTCATTAACCTGATTCCTAGGGAAATCAGGGGACAGAGCTTGTCATCTCTATTACGAATTATTTTACAGCGCTTGGGGCTGGGCCTCGTAACGCTTTTCGTGGTCTCAATCGTTATCTTTGTCGCGGTCAACCTACTGCCCGGTGATTTTGCTGAAGCAATTTTGGGGCAGGGCGCAACCCCTGAATCCGTCGCAAAAATCAGACAGGACCTCGGGTTGGATCAGCCCCTCGTCGTTCGGTATTTTGAATGGCTGATGGGCATGCTGACGTTCGATCTGGGCACCAGTTTCGCCCAGTTGAACTTTGCGAATTTTGGCGGGGCAGGGTCTGTGACCGTAGCCGAACAAATCGCGCCACGTTTGTCGAACACGATGTTCCTTGCCACTGTGACCGCGAGCATCGCGGTGCCCTTGGCGGTGACGTTGGGCATTCTGGCGGCGCTCTATCGGAATACGGCGTTCGACAAAGCCGCGAACATTTTTACTCTAAGCTCGATCTCCAGCCCTGAATTTTTCATGGCCTATATCCTGATCTTGTTCCTCGCCGTGCTGAACCCGATCTTCCCGAGCCTGTCGAATATTTTTGACGGCATGCCGTTCTCTGAGCGGCTGGAAAAATCCATGTTGCCCGCCCTGACACTGACCTTGGTTGTGACTGCGCACATGATGCGGATGACACGGGCCGCGATCATCAACTTGCTGGCGTCGCCCTACATTGAAATGGCGCGCCTGAAGGGGCTAAGCCCGATGCGGGTGATCGTGAAGCACGCGCTGCCCAATGCGTTGGCGCCAATCATCAACGTGATCGCGCTGAACCTCGCCTATTTGATCACTGGTGTGGTCGTGGTTGAGGTGGTCTTCGTTTATCCAGGCATCGGCCAGCTTTTCGTCGACAGCGTAAAAATTCGTGACATCCCCGTTGTGCAGGCCTGCTGCCTGATCTTTGCCGCTGCCTACATCCTGTTGAACCTGACCGCTGACATCTTGTCGATCGTGTCCAACCCACGCCTGAGGCACCCGAAATGAGCGGCTTGATGATGTTCGCAGCACTCCTCGTTGCGCTTTTTGTTAGCGCCTACGTGTTCCGTTTTGCAGGGCAGACGGCGACGGGCAATGCGCCACGCTTCCGCGATATGACCTTTGGTGTGGCCTTCGGATATGTCCTTGCCGCGGCGTTGTTCGTTTGGGCGATCTATTATTACTTCCAGCCCAAGGTGCTGGACACCGGCGTGCCAAACGCGGGCGTGGTGTTCTTCCGCTGGGCCGTTCAGGGGTTCATCATCGCGGCGATTGCCGCATTCCTGTTCCGACTGTTCGGCCGCAAGGTCGGGACCGAAGGGACGAAAAAGATGTTCCGGTCGATGCCTCTGACGGCGGCATTTGGTATTTTGGTCATCATCATCTACGCGGTTGTGGCGGTTTTTGCCGGTGCCATCGCGCCCTATGGTCAGGCCGAAATTCTGGGGGCCGCAAATGTGATGGCCGGCGGTGATCCTGCGATTGGGGGCAACCCCGATTATCCGCTGGGGACCGACCAGATTGGCCGCGATATTCTGTCCCGCCTGATCTACGGTGCGCAGAACACTGTTGGCATCGCATTTGTCACCACCTGTCTGGCGTTTTTCATCGGGGGGTCCTTGGGCTTTCTGGCGGCGACGTTGCAGGGGTGGTTGGATCAGCTGTTGTCGCGTGGTGTTGACGTGCTGATGGCGATCCCATCGCTGATCTTTGCTTTGCTCTTGATGACGATTGCGTCTGTTTGGGCCAACGAACTGGGCGTGCCGCTGACGATCTTTATGGTGTTGATCATCGCTGTCATCGACAGCACCCGGGTCTACCGACTGGCGCGCGCTGTGGGTCTGAACATCGTGGTCATGGATTATATCGAGGCCGCCAAACTGCGGGGTGAGGGTCTGGGTTATCTGGTGTTCAAAGAAATCCTGCCCAACGCCATGGCGCCGTTGCTTGCCGAATTTGGCCTGCGTTTCTGCTTTGTCTTCCTGACGATTGCCGCCTTGTCGTTCCTTGGCGTGGGTATTCAGCCACCCTTGGCAGACTGGGGCACGATGGTCCGTGACCTTGCGCCCTTCATCAACTTCGCGGCGTTTGCGCCCACTGCTGCTGTCGCGCCGTTGCTGGCTGCGGGTGCCATTGCCTTGCTCACCGTTGCTGTGAACTTCGTGGTCGACTGGATGCTGCACAAATCATCGGGGCTAAAAGAATGAGCCGTTTGCTGACCATCAAGGGCCTGAAGATCGAAGGCCGCTCGGACGAGACATGGAACCCTATCATCAACGGTGTCGACCTTGAATTGAGCAAAGGCGAGGTCCTCGGGCTGATCGGGGAATCCGGTGCCGGGAAATCCACCATCGGGCTCGCGTCGATGGGGTATACCCGTGATGGCGTTCGCATATCGGGTGGGTCGGTTGAATTTGACGGGATTGATCTGGTCAGTGCCTCCGCCGCGACCAAACGCAGCCTTTTGGGCAAACGCATCGCCTATGTGGCGCAATCGGCTGCGGCGTCGTTCAACCCCGCGCACAAACTGATTGATCAGCACACCGAGGGCCCGACCCAACATGGTGTCGCCAACCGGTCCAGCAGCGTCGAAGACGGGATTGAACTGTACCGTAAACTGCGGCTGCCCAACCCTGATGAGATCGGGTTTCGCTATCCGCACCAAGTGTCCGGTGGACAGTTGCAGCGCGCCATGACGGCGATGGCCATGTCATGCCGTCCCGACCTGATCATCTTTGACGAGCCAACAACGGCGCTGGATGTGACAACGCAGATCGAAGTCCTCGCCGCGATCCGTGAGATCGTGGAGGAGTTTGATACCGCTGCGATCTATATCACCCATGACCTCGCCGTGGTGGCGCAAATGGCCGACAAGATCAAAGTCCTGCTGCGCGGGGATGAGGTTGAGGAGGCGGACACACGCACAATGCTGTCTGCACCCAAGGAAGACTACACCAAGTCCCTGTGGGCCGTGCGCGAATTCCAACGGCCACAACAGCCGCCCCCACCTGCCGGTGCGGTGCCTGTCGTGTCCGTGCGCGGTATCACGGCTGCCTATGGCACAACGGACGTGTTGCATGACGTGAGCTTCGATATTCATGCGGGCCGAACGGTTGCAGTCGTCGGTGAATCCGGATCCGGCAAATCAACAACAGCACGTTGCATCACCGGCCTGCTGCCGCCACGCATGGGCGAAATCGCATTTGATGGTGAAACCCTTCCTGCCGACTACCGCAAGCGCACCAAAGATCAGCTGCGTCAGGCGCAGATGATCTACCAGATGGCGGACACGGCCCTTAACCCCCGGAAAACCATCGGTGAGATCATCGGCAGACCCGTGCAGTTTTATGGCGGTTTGCGTGGGGCGCAGAAACGGGAACGCGTGAACGAACTCCTCGATCAGATCGAGTTGGAGCCGTCACAATATTACAATCGCCTGCCGTCCGAACTGTCAGGTGGGCAAAAACAGCGGATCGGGATCGCTCGTGCGCTGGCCGCAGAGCCGAAGTTCATCATCTGCGATGAGGTCACGTCAGCCCTCGATCAGCTTGTGGCCGAAGGCATCTTGCGACTTTTGGCCGATTTGCAGGACACCCTCGGGCTGTCGTATATGTTTATCACCCACGATCTCGCGACTGTGAAATCCATCGCGGACGAAGTTGTGGTAATGAAGGATGGCAAAGTCGTGGAGCAAGGTCCGAAGACCGAAATGTTTACGCCTCCGCACCATGCCTACACAGATCTGCTTCTCAGCTCGGTCCCTGAAATGGACCCCGATTGGCTGACAGATCTGTTGAAAGAACGGGGCGTTGAAAACATCGGCGATGCCGCTGTTGATAAAATGTGACCGAATCGGCGTAGAATAAGCGTCATAAACTCAGGGAGACTAAAATATGTATGGAATTAGCAGACGTGGATTGTTGCAATCCGGTGTTGCGGCCGGTGTTCTGGCGGCAACGGGCCTGCCGCTACGCGCACAGACGCGCGGGGGCAAACTGACGGCCGGTCTGGGCGGGGCGAACACCTCGGACAGCTGGGACGGACGTACCCACTCGGACATCTTCATGATCGCATCGGCCCATGGCTGCGTGTTCGATTGCCTGACCGAGGTTGCCGCAGACGGCTCCCTTGTTGGCGAATTGGCCGAAAGCTGGGAAGCCACCGCCGACGCCAAGACCTGGACGTTCAACCTGCGCTCGGGTGTGACGTTCCACAACGGCAAGCCTTTCGGCGCCGATGACGTGATCGAATCGCTGCAGATGCACGTGGGCGAGGATTCCAAGTCCGCCGCCAAGCCGATCGTCGAAGCCATCACCGAGATGAACAAGCTCAGCGAGACGCAGGTCGAATTCGTGCTGGCCTCGGGCAATGCCGACTTCCCGTACCTCATGTCGGATTACCACATCCTGATGTATCCTGCGGGCCAGATCGAAGAGGCCATTGCGCAGGGCATCGGCACGGGCCTCTATCAGGTTCAGTCCTTTGATCCCGGCGTTCGCATGACTGCGACCCGTTATCCTGACCACTACAAAGGCGACAGCGCCGGCTTCTTTGACGAGATCGAATACATTGCGATCAACGACAACACGGCCCGTATGAACGCGCTGATGACGGGTCAGGTTGATACGATCAACCGGATCGACTTCAAGACCGAAAGCCTGCTGCGCGCCAACCCCGCGCTGCGCATTCAGGAAGTCACCGGCAACCAGCACTACTCCATGCCGATGCTGACAGACGTCGCACCTTACAATGACGTCAACGTCCGCAAGGCGTTGAAGTACGGTATCAACCGTCAGGAACTGGTCGAAAAGATCCTGCTGGGTCACGGTGCTGTTGGCAACGACACGCCCATCGGCCCTGCAAACCAGTACTACCATGCCGAGATGGAGCAGCTGGAATACGATCCCGATCAGGCGAAGTTCTACCTGCAGCAGGCAGGTATGGACAGCCTCGACATCGAATTCTCTGCGTCCAATGCTGCGTTTGAAGGCGCGGTTGATGCGGGCCAATTGTTCCAGGCATCTGCGGCTGCCGCTGGCATCAACATCAACGTGATTCAGGAGCCGGCCGACGGCTATTGGTCAAACGTTTGGCTGAACAAGCCATTCTGCGCCAGCTACTGGTCCGGCCGCGCGACAGAAGACTGGATGTTCTCGACCGCCTACGAAGAAGGTGTGCCATGGAACGACAGCCAGTGGGACAGCAAGGACAGCGCCCGGTTCCAGGAACTGCTGCTGAGCGCGCGTGCCGAACTCGACAGCGACAAGCGTCAGATGCAGTACTTTGAAATGCAGCAGATCCTGCGTGACGAGGGCGGTGTTCTGATCCCGATGTTTGCGAACTATGTTCAGGCCGTGAACAACCGGATCATGTCCCCTGACACAGTGGGTAACCTCTGGCAGATGGACAACGCCCGCATGGCTGAACGTTGGTCTGTGGCGTAAATCGCCTAAGATAAATTCTGGAAAGCCCCGCCCTCACCGGTGGGGCTTTTCATTTGGAGGGTTGGTCTTCCCTGACGGGGGACAGGACCAGGGATACGGTCTTCCAGCCGGGCACATTGTCCGCAATGGATTTGACGATCACTAAAAACGGCACTGCGATAACAACGCCCGGAATGCCCCATAGCCAGCCCCATGCCACGACTGTCAGAATGACCGATACGGCGTTGATCTCCATCTGTTTGCCAACCAGTGCGGGTGTTACGAACTGGCCCTCAAAGCTGCTGAGGGTCATGTAGATGACAGGCGCAAGTGCGGCATATGCAATGGTGTCAAACTGGATGATCGCGATGGCAAAGATGGCCACGGACCCTGCCATCGCCCCGAGGACAGGAATGAAGTTCAGCAAAAACGCGACAACGCCCCAAATCCACGGCATCGACAGCCCCAAGGCCCACATCGCCAATGCGACGCACAACCCAAGGCCCGCGTTGATCACCGTGATCGACAAGAGGTAGCGGGAGATACCGCGTTCCACATCGTTGAGGGCTTGAATGGCCATATCACGCTGTTCCGTCGTTTGTGACAGACGGGACATTTTGTCGATGATCAGGGCGTTGGACGACAAAAAGAACAGGGCCAGCACCAAGGCTATCATCATCGTGGTGAGGATCGTCACCGCACCTGACGCTGCCGTCGTCAAAAGCTGCGGTTGTTCGACGGTGACGCGCTGCACATTCTCGTCGCCTGCACTTGTGTCCTCAGCAATGCCTTCGACCTGTCGAGCAACGTCTCGGACGGTTTCGACGCTGCTGGACAGGCTGGCGACTTTGCTGCGGATTTCGCTTTCAAGACCGGGCAGGTCCGCCAACCAGTCGGAAATCGGCGCGGCGACGATCACCAAGGTCAGTGTCAGGATTGATCCAAGGCTGATCACGATCAAGGTTGCAGCGATGACTTGATTCAAACCCGCCCGCACAAGGACCCGACAGAGCGGGCTGAATGTCATCGCGATGATAAGTCCCAGCAGAACAGGCAAAACCAGTTCGCGCGTGAAGAATACAGCGCCGAACAAAAGCAGGAACAAAATCCCAGCCAACAGATGTTTGATCGTCTTGAGGTCAGACACGCAAAGTTCTTTCACAATCCATCAAAAGAACGCGTGTGATAACTGGTTGGTTCCCGCGATCCCGTAGGTGCGCGAAAACCGTGGTCTTTAGGCAGGCTTGAACGCGCCTTCGGCAATGCGCTTTTTCATTGTGCGCATCATCACAAGATACATCAGTGCGACACCGCACAAAAATGACGCGCCGCCGACGGCGAACAAAAGTGTCATATCCATAATTCATCTCCTCTGGTCTTTGACAGCGTATGGTTAACGGCTGATTAGGGCGGATTTTTGACGTATGGTATCCGCGAAAACCGCCACGGCGTTTTACGCCTATCAAGCAGCCCTTGCAGTTTCGCTTTGTTGTCCGTATATGTGCCCCAACAGCGGCGCTTCGGCCTCCACCCCCGAAGCCCACCGGATACACCAACGGGCCGCGGGCCCGTTTTTTTATGCCCGCTGTCCAACACGCCAGAGGACCGAATGTCAGACCTGATCGCCCGCGCGGCAATGGATCGTCGCATCACAGAAATCATCACCCCCGTCATTGAGGACATGGGGTATGAGGTCGTGCGCGTGCGGTTGATGACCGGCAAAGAATCGATCCTGCAGATCATGGCGCAGAAACCCGATGGCACGATTGAGGTTGATGATTGCGCGCAGATCAGCACGGCTGTTTCTGCCGTTCTCGACGTCGAAGACCCGATCCTTGATGCCTATACGCTTGAGGTCAGCAGCCCAGGTATCGACCGGCCGCTGACACGTCTGAAAGATTTTGATCAATGGGAAAGCTTTGAGGCCAAGATCGAAACCGAGCAGCTGATTGATGGCCGTCGCCGGTTCAAAGGTACGCTGCAAGGGACCGAAGGCTCCGAAGTTTTGATTGAGATCGAAGAGAACGGCGAACCCATGACCATCGGCCTGCAGTTTGACTGGCTGACCGATGCGAAGCTGGTTCTGACCGATGAATTGATCCGCGACGTTTTGCGGGGCCGCAAAGATGCGGGCCAGATCGATGAGACACAATTTGACGAAGTTGAGACCGTGTTGGACGGCTCTGAAGAGGAGAAAGACTGATGGCGATTACATCTGCCAACCAGCTTGAACTGTTGCAAACCGCCGAGGCCGTGGCCCGCGAAAAGCAGATCGACCCCGGTTTGGTCGTGGAAGCGATGGAAGAATCCCTCGCCCGTGCGGCAAAATCCCGTTACGGCGCTGAGATGGACATCGACGTGTCCATCGACCGCAAGACAGGCCGCGCGACATTTACTCGTGTGCGCACCGTCGTCGAGGAAGAGGAGCTTGAAAATTATCAGGCGGAATTTTCCGTGGATCAGGCCAAGCCATACTTTGAACAGCCCAAAGCCGGGTCCTACTGGATGCGCGAAGGCGCTGTGGTTGAGGATTTCTCTGGCGCGCCACAGGTTGGTGATACGCTGGTCGAAGAAGTCCCCCCGGTTGAGATGGGCCGCATTGCTGCCCAATCCGCAAAGCAGGTGATCCTGCAAAAGGTCCGCGAAGCCGAACGTGACAAGCAGTACGAAGATTTCAAAGACCGTGCTGGCACCATCATCAACGCGCAGGTCAAACGCGAAGAATACGGCAACGTCATCGTTGATGTGGGCACTGGTGAGGCGATCCTGCGTCGCAACGAAAAGATCGGTCGCGAAAGCTATCGCCCGAACGATCGTATCCGGTGTTTCATCAAGGATGTGCGTCGCGAACAGCGCGGCCCCCAAATTTTCCTGAGCCGCACCGCGCCTGAATTCATGGCTGAATTGTTCAAAATGGAAGTGCCTGAAATCTATGAAGGCATCATCGAAATCAAAGCCGTCGCCCGCGACCCGGGTTCGCGCGCCAAGATCGCCGTGATTTCCTATGACGGGTCTATCGACCCCGTGGGTGCCTGCGTTGGTATGCGCGGCAGCCGGGTGCAGGCCGTTGTAAACGAATTGCAAGGCGAAAAGATCGACATCATTCCTTGGAATGAAGACATGCCAACGTTCCTCGTGAACGCGCTTCAGCCTGCTGAAGTGTCCAAGGTTGTCTTCGACGAGGAAGCCGAACGGATCGAAGTTGTCGTTCCGGAAGAGCAGCTGTCCCTGGCCATTGGTCGCCGTGGTCAAAACGTGCGTCTGGCATCCCAGCTGACCGGCCTCGATATCGACATCCTGACCGAGGAAGAAGAATCCAAGCGTCGTCAGGCAGAGTTTGAAGTGCGCACCAAACTGTTCATGGAAACGCTCGATCTGGATGAATTCTTCGCCCAGCTGTTGGTGTCCGAAGGTTTCACCAACCTCGAAGAAGTCGCCTATGTCGAGGTTGATGAACTGCTGGTCATTGATGGCGTGGACGAAGCAACCGCAGGCGAATTGCAGGCCCGTGCCCGTGATGTCATTGATGCACAGAACGCCAAGGCGCTTGAAAACGCCCGTGCGTTGGGTGTCGAAGACAGCCTTATTGCATTCGAAGGTCTGACACCCCAAATGATTGAAGCGCTGGCAAACGACGGCGTTAAAACGCTTGAAGACTTTGCGACCTGTGCGGATTGGGAACTGGCCGGTGGCTGGACAGTCGTAGATGGCGAACGCAGCAAAGATGACGGGTCGCTTGAACCCTTCGACATCAGCCTTGAAGAAGCACAGGACATGATCATGACAGCCCGCGTTATGTTGGGTTGGGTCGATCCGGATGACCTTGTGTCTGCCGAAGAGTCCGCTGAAGACGAGGAGCAGGAGGCCTGATCTCAGGCCTCCGAGGCACCTGATGGCGCGTGGTGGACGCTCCAAGGACCGTGATGTCCCAGACCGTCGGTGCATCGTCACCGGTGAGGTCGCGCCTCAGGCGGGGCTGATCCGGTTCGTTGTCGGCCCCGATGGGACGGTTGTGCCGGATGTGTTGGGTAAATTGCCCGGTCGCGGTATGTGGGTCACCGCGAGCCGCGATGCGTTGGATAAGGCCGGTAAGGGCCAGTTTTCCAAATCGGCCAAGGCACCCGTACAGGTGCCCGACGGTTTGGCCGATGAGGTAGAACGCCAGTTGGCCCGCCGCGTGGTTGATCTGATTGCTTTGGCGCGCAAGGCTGGGTTGGCCGTTTGTGGCTTTGAAAAGGTCAAGGGCTGGTTGTCCGGCGCAGCCAATGTCCGCGCCTTGTTGCAGGCCTCTGACGGGTCTGAACGTGGGAAGACAAAACTTTGGACGCCTGAGGGCGCAAGATATTACGGATGCCTGACGGCCCTGGAATTGGGTTTGGCATTCGGACGGCAAACTGTGATACATGGGGCGCTCGCCTCTGGTGGACTCAGTGACCGTGTAGTAGAGGAAGCCGCAAAGCTGAGAGGCCTGCGTGAGATAAGTGGCGGTGACGACACCGCCCGAGAGGATAGTAAAGCTACATGAGCGATTCAGACGGCAAAAAACCACTTGGAATTGCACGGCCCGGTCAGGTGAAGCAAAGCTTCAGCCACGGTCGGACCAAAAGCGTTGTTGTTGAAACAAAGCGCAAGCGCGTTGTTGTGCCCAAACCGGGTGCAGCGAAGCCTGCAGCATCTGGCGGTGCTGCGAAAACGCCACTGGGCGGCGACCCGTCCAAGCGTCCTGCTGGTATCTCCGAGGCGGAACTTGAGCGTCGCATGAAAGCATTGCAGGCCGCCAAGGCCCGCGAAGCTGAAGATGCCGCCAAGCGCGAAGCCGAAGAAAAAGCCCGCGCTGAAGAGCGCGCCAAACGGCGTGCCGAACAAGAAGCCAAAGAGCGCGAAGAAAAAGAGCGCGAGGAGGCCGTTAAGGCCAAGCAGGAAGAGGAAGAGCGCAAAAAGCGTGAAGCCGAAGCTGCTGCACAGGCGGCGGCGGCCCCCGCGGCGATCGATCCCGCTGTGGCCCCGGCCCAGCGTCGTGCGCCTAGTGGCCCGGCCCCGGCTGCCACCCCGCGCAAGAAAGAAAACGATCGTGACCAGCGTGGCAAAGCCAAGCAAGACGACGGTCGTCGTTCTGGCAAACTGACGCTGAACCAAGCATTGCGCGGCGGCGAAGGTGGCCGTCAGCGGTCCATGGCGCAGATGAAGCGCCAGCAGGAACGTGCTCGCAAAAAAGCCATGGGCGAAGCGGTTGAACGCGAAAAGGTTATCCGTGACGTGCAAATCCCCGAGGCTATCATGGTGTCGGAACTTGCCAACCGGATGTCCGAGAAGGTTGCGGATGTTGTGAAGTCGTTGATGACCAACGGCATCATGGCGACACAAACCCAGACAATCGATGCGGACACCGCTGAACTGATCGTTGAAGAATTCGGCCACAACGTGGTCCGCGTGTCTGACGCCGACGTCGAAGATGTGATCAACATCACAGACGACAACCCCGAAGATCTGAAAGGCCGCCCGCCGGTCATCACGATCATGGGTCATGTTGATCACGGTAAAACATCGCTTTTGGACGCGATCCGGAACGCCCGTGTTGTGGCAGGTGAGGCCGGTGGCATCACGCAGCACATTGGCGCCTATCAGGTCACAACCGAAGGCGGGTCTGTTCTGACCTTCCTCGATACACCTGGCCACGCGGCGTTTACATCCATGCGTGCCCGTGGTGCGCAGGTCACGGATATCGTCGTTTTGGTGGTTGCAGCAGATGACGCCGTGATGCCCCAGACGATTGAGGCGATTAACCACGCAAAGGCCGCCAACGTGCCGATGATCGTGGCGATCAACAAGTGCGACAAGCCAGCCGCGAACCCCGATAAGGTCCGCACCGACCTGTTGCAGCACGAAGTCATCGTCGAAAAGATGTCCGGTGAAGTACAGGACGTCGAAGTGTCCGCGACCACCGGTCAGGGCCTTGATGAATTGCTTGAGGCGATTGCGCTGCAGTCCGAAATCCTCGAACTGAAGGCCAACCCTGATCGCGCCGCACAAGGTGCTGTGATTGAAGCGCAGCTTGACGTGGGTCGTGGCCCAGTTGCGACCGTACTGGTGGAAACCGGTACGCTGAAGCAAGGCGATATCTTCGTTGTGGGTGAACAGTGGGGCAAGGTCCGCGCGTTGATCGACGACAAAGGTGACCGCGTCAAAGAGGCTGGCCCATCTGTTCCGGTTGAGGTTCTTGGCCTCAACGGCACACCTGAGGCCGGTGACGTTCTGAACGTAACATCCACCGAAGCGCAGGCGCGTGAGATTGCGGAATACCGTGAGAACGCCGCGAAAGAAAAACGCGCAGCAGCTGGTGCGGCAGTGACCCTTGATCAGCTGATGGCGAATGCCAAGGCCGATGAAAACGTGTCCGAACTGCCCATTCTGGTAAAAGCCGATGTGCAGGGTTCTGCCGAGGCCATCGTTCAGGCCATGGAAAAGATCGGCAACGACGAAGTCCGCGTTCGGGTTCTGCACTCCGGTGTGGGTGCGATCACGGAATCTGATGTTGGTCTCGCCGAAGCCTCCGGCGCGCCGGTCATTGGCTTTAACGTGCGTGCCAATGCGTCAGCGCGGAATACGGCAAACCAAAAGGGCGTTGAGATCCGCTACTATTCGATCATCTACGATCTTGTGGATGATGTGAAAGCAGCGGCTTCAGGTCTTTTGTCTGCGGAAGTGCGCGAAAAGTTCATCGGTTACGCAAAGATCAAAGAGGTCTTCAAGGTGTCCAACGTCGGCAAAATTGCCGGTTGTCTGGTCACCGAAGGCGTTGCCCGCCGGTCCGCCGGTGTACGTTTGTTGCGCGACGATGTGGTGATCCACGAAGGCACATTGAAGACGTTGAAGCGTTTTAAGGATGAAGTGGCGGAAGTTCAGTCCGGTCAGGAATGCGGTATGGCGTTCGAGAACTACGAAGACATCCGTCCTGATGACGTGATCGAAATCTTCGAACGCGAAGAAGTTGAACGGTCGCTCTAAACCGGTTCATTAGAATGAAAAAAGGGACGCCAAACTGGCGTCCCTTTGCTTTTGGACTTGGTGAATGCCCTAATTTGGACGTTTCACCACAGGTTTTCCTTCGTATAGGCGGTCGTCCACAGACACGATAACGCGCCCATCTTCCAATTCCTTTACGAAAAGACCCTGAATTTGAACGTAGTTCCCTACGGTGATCGTTCGAAGCATAACATCCTCCCCAGGCAATGCTTGATATGTGCAGACCGACAACATGGCGCGCGAAAACACTGATTAACGACCGAGGGTGTACACTGCTCCCCCTTCCAGGAATCTTAGATCAATTTTGAATCAGGTCAAAGCCAATCTCTCAGGATGGGAATCAAGGGTATATCCGCCGCAGGCATCGGATAATTTCTCAGGTCCCGCCCGTGGACCCATTTTAATGTCTGTCCTTCACGTGGCTGCGGCGTGCCCTCCCATTTTCGGCAGGCGAACAGGGGCATGAGAAGGTGAAAATCGTCATAGCTGTGGCTGGCGAACGTCAGCGGGGCGAGACATGAGTTCCAAGTCTGAATGCCCAACTCCTCATCCAGTTCACGGATCAAAGCGGCCTCGGGCGTTTCGCCAACTTCGACCTTGCCGCCAGGAAACTCCCAAAGGCCCGCCATGGATTTGCCTTCAGGGCGCTGGGCCAGCAAAACGCGGCCATCCACGTCGATGAGGGCGACGGCGGAGACCAGTACGGACTTCACGACCGGTAGTCCGCGTTAATCGTGATGTACCCGTGGGTCAGATCGCAGGTCCACACCGTGCCAAGCCCCCCGGCGATGCCTAGATCGACGGAAATCACGATAGTTTCATTCCGCATATACGCAGCACCTGCGTCTTCGGTATAGCCGGACGAAACCCAGCCATTTTCAGCCACAACAATGTCCCCGAACTTGATCGTCAGCTTATCTCGGTCTGCTTGGCAGCCTGATTTTCCCACGGCCATAACAATCCGGCCCCAGTTGGGGTCTTCACCGGCAATCGCCGTTTTCACGAGGGGGGAATTGGCGATAGAAAGCCCGACCTTGCGGGCCTCCTGATCGGTTGCGGCGCCCGTCACGCGCACTTCGACGAACTTTGTGGCACCTTCGCCGTCTTTGACGACCTGATGGGCTAGGTCGAGCATCACACCGTGCAGCGCCTGCGTGAAACCAGCAGATTCCGTCACATCAACACCTGACGTGCCCGTGGCCGCGATCATCAGACTGTCGGACGTCGATGTGTCACTGTCGACGGTGATGCAATTGAAAGTTTGATCCGTCAGCGCACCTAATAGGGCCTGCAACGCGGGCTGTTCGATCTTAGCGTCTGTGAACAGATAGACCAGCATCGTCGCCATATCTGGCGCAATCATGCCAGATCCTTTGGCAATACCCGCGATTGTGACGGCCTGTCCTTCAATCTCAACCACGGTGGATGCGCCTTTGGCGAAGGTGTCCGTCGTCATGATGGCGCGGGCCGCGCCCTCTATTCCATCGGGGGATAGATTGCCATTCAGCCTCTCGATGACGGCTGTGATCCGGTCATGGGGCAGACGTTCACCGATGACACCGGTTGAGGCTGTGAAAATCCGATCTGTGGCAGTACCAGTGGCTGCTTCGACCGCATCGCAAATCGCCTCAACCGACTTTTCGCCAGCTGATCCGGTGAAGGCGTTAGAATTGCCTGAGTTCACAAGGATTGCGGCAGGCTGGGAAGGGTCGCCGCCCAGTTTCGCCTGACAATCCAGCACAGGGGCCGACCGTGTGGATGACCGGGTGAAAACCCCAGCCACGGACGTCCCTGCTGCAAGTTCGGCCAGCATCACATCGGTGCGTCCTTGGTACCGGACCCCCGCCGCCACCGATGCGAACCGGACACCGTCAATGACAGGGAGGTCAGGAAACGAAGCGGGGGCAAGCGGGGAGACCGGCATTATTCCTCCAACAGGTCGAGGTTCTGGATCAGCGAATAGTCAAAATCACCCTCTTCCGGCAGGGTGATTTCGGCAGCATCTGTTAGAGAGGAGATCAGGGCGGTCAGTTCAGCCTGTTGAATCTCACCGGTCAATTCAGCGCGCAATTCTTCCAAGGTGGGCAGTTCGGATTGACGGGTTTCGTTCAGCTTGACGACGTGCCAACCGAACTGCGTTTGAACAGGGGCAGAGATTTCGCCAACGTCAAGGGCGACGACCGCCTCTTCGAACGGGGCGACCATCATACCGGGGCCGAACCAGCCAAGATTGCCGCCATTGGGGCCAGACGGCCCGGTGGAGCGTTCCTGTGCGGTCGCTGCAAAATCTGCGCCACCTTCCAACAGGGCGATGATCTCTTGTGCTTCTTCTTCGGTTTCCACGAGGATGTGGGCCGCATTGAATTCGGATGTGGGTTCGACGCCCTCAAAACGCGCATCATAGGCGGCCTGAAGTTCAGCTTCGTCCACGGGCGCTGAGGTAATTGAATTCACGACTTCACCGGCCAAAAGGGACCGCAGTTCATTCTCGAGCGTCATTTCGACACGGGCAGGGGTTTCGCCCAGCGAATTCGCCAAAAGCTGTTGGTTGACCAATTGTTCGACAAGACCATTGAAGACCAGATCGTCAGGCAGCTGTTGATACTGCTCAGGCAGCTGGGACCGCAGCATAATCATCTGCCCCAAGGTGATGTCCATGCCGTCAACCGAAGCCACGACAGTTTCGGCTGTTGGTTCAGAATGCCCGTCCGCCCATGCGGAGCCGGTGGTCAGTGCGACAGCGGCCACAGTGGCCAGAAATTTGGTGTGATAACCCATGTTAACAGTCCCTTGATAAGCCGCGAGAGGCCGCGGCGTTGACACCTATGTAGCGGCCCCTTACATCGCTTAAAGGTCCGGAGGGGGCCGGTCTTGGCCCCATGTCTATGGGGTGCGCTTACCAGGCACAACCAACCTCCTCACACTTTGATGTTAGAGACGCGGAATGCCGCGCTTGGAGAGAATATGCTCGGTCTTGGAACACTCACGAAAAAGGTCTTTGGAACGCCAAATGACCGCAAGGTGAAGGCCACGCGCCCGCTGGTCGAAAAGATCAATGCGTTGGAGCCTGAGTTCGAAGCGCTGAGCGATGAGGGCATCAAACAAAAGACCGAAGAATTGGCGCAGCGCGCCATGGGCGGCGAAAGTCTGGACGCCATTCTGCCTGAGGCCTTCGCCAACTGCCGTGAGGCTGCAAAACGCAGCTTGGGCCTGCGCGCGTTTGACACCCAATTGATGGGCGGCATTTTTCTGCATCAGGGCAACATCTCTGAGATGAAGACAGGTGAGGGCAAGACCCTCGTTGCCACCTTCCCTGCGTATCTGAACGCGCTGACGGGCAAGGGCGTGCATGTTGTGACGGTGAACGACTACCTCGCCAAGCGCGATGCCGAGTGGATGAGCCAGGTTTATGGTGCGCTGGGTCTGACGACCGGTGTGATCTATCCCCAGCAGCCAGAGGATGAAAAGCACGCGGCCTACCGCTGCGATGTGACCTACGCCACCAACAACGAGTTGGGTTTTGATTACCTGCGGGACAACATGAAGGCTGAACTCAGCCAGATGAACCAGCGCGACCACAACTTCGCCATCGTGGATGAGGTCGATTCCATTCTGGTCGATGAGGCGCGGACGCCGCTGATCATTTCGGGCCCTGCGCAGGACCGCACCGATATGTACCTGGCGATTGATAAAATCATTCCTGAAATTCAGGAAGACCACTACACCTTGGACGAAAAGACCCGCAGCGTGAATTACACGGATGAGGGCAACGATTTCCTTGAGGAACGTTTGCTGACCGCTGGGATTTTGCCCGAAGGCCAGTCGTTGTATGACCCTGAAAGCACGACGATCGTGCACCACGTCAATCAGGGCCTTCGTGCGCATAAGCTGTTCACCAAAGACAAAGACTACATCGTCCGCGATGGTGAGGTTGTCCTGATCGACGAATTCACAGGCCGTATGATGGCTGGTCGTCGTCTGTCCGAGGGCTTGCATCAGGCGATTGAGGCCAAGGAAGGCTGCAAGATCCAGCCAGAGAACGTGACCCTCGCCTCTGTGACATTCCAGAACTATTTCCGGCTTTATAACAAGCTGTCCGGCATGACCGGCACGGCCTTGACCGAAGCCGAAGAGTTTCAGGAAATCTACGGTCTTGGCGTTGTCGAGGTCCCGACGAACCGGCCCATCGCACGTGTGGACGAACACGATCAGGTGTACCGCACGGCGAAAGAAAAATTTGATGGCGTGGTGAAGGCGATCAAAGAGGCCCACGCAAAGGGGCAGCCCACGCTTGTTGGCACAACCTCGATTGAGAAATCCGAATTCCTCAGCCAGCTGTTGACCGCCGAAGGCGTCGCCCACAACGTTCTAAACGCGCGTCAGCACGAACAAGAGGCCCAGATCGTGGCCGATGCCGGTAAGCTTGGCGCAGTGACCATCGCCACCAACATGGCGGGTCGCGGCACGGACATCAAACTTGGCGGTAACGTCGAATTCAAGATCATGGAGGCGATCGCCGCCGATCCAGATGGCGATGCCGATGCAATCCGTGCGCGCATCGAGGAAGAACACAAAGCCGACGAACAGGCCGTCAAAGAGGCGGGTGGCTTGTTCGTGCTTGCCACCGAACGCCATGAAAGCCGCCGCATCGACAACCAGCTGCGCGGGAGGTCTGGCCGCCAGGGTGACCCGGGCCGGTCCTCGTTCTTCTTGTCCTTGGAAGACGACCTGATGCGCATCTTCGGGTCCGAACGGCTCGATAAGGTGCTGTCGTCTTTGGGTATGAAAGAGGGCGAAGCGATCATTCACCCATGGGTGAACAAATCGCTCGAACGGGCGCAGGCCAAAGTTGAAGGCCGCAACTTTGATATCCGCAAACAGCTTTTGAAATTTGATGACGTGATGAATGACCAGCGAAAGGTCATCTTCAGCCAGCGTCGCGAAATTATGGAAGCCGAAGACCTTTCCGAAATTACAGCCGACATGCGGTCACAGGTGATCGACGATCTGGTCGATCTGTACATCCCCGCCAAATCCTATGCTGACCAGTGGGACACCGAAGGGCTTTATGCACAGGTCATCGCGCAGCTTGGTATCGATGTGCCGGTGATTGACTGGGCCAACGAAGAAGGCGTCGATGACGAAGACCTGCGCGAACGTCTAGAAAAAGCAGCCGACGATCATATGGCTGAAAAAGAAGAAGCGTTCGGCAAGGACGTCATGCGCAACATCGAAAAGCAGATCATCCTGCAGACGATTGACGCGAAATGGCGTGAACATCTTTTGACCTTGGAACATCTTCGGTCAGTGGTGGGTTTCCGCGGCTATGCGCAACGTGATCCGCTGAACGAATACAAAACCGAATCTTTCCAATTGTTCGAAAGCCTTCTCGACAGTCTGCGGTCTGACGTGACCCAAAAGCTGGCACAAATCCGGCCCATGACGCAGGAAGAGCAGCAAGCGATGATCGCGCAGGCGCAAGAACAGCAACGTCAGGCCGCCGCTGCTGCGGCCGCCGCGGCGGGTGGTGCGGCAGCTGCGACGCCAGCGGCAGCCGATGCCAAGCCAGGTTTTGTTGAGGATGATCCCGCAACCTGGGGCAACCCTGGCCGCAACGACGCCTGCCCTTGTGGATCAGGAAAGAAGTTCAAACACTGCCATGGCAGTTTGACTTAAAAGCAAGGCAAACGCCGCTTTTCCGCCGCAATCCCGACTGAAAGACACCCAACCGCTGCCCTTCAAAGGACATGCGGTTGGGGCAGTTTCGACTCTGACCCCTTTTGGGAAGGAGTGAAACGAATGGCACAATTGAAGAAAATCGGAATGGCCGCAGGCACGTTCAGCGTGGCGCTGGGCATCGGTTTCGTCATGCAAAACGGCGACGCCTTGGCAAGCCGCTTTGGTTCCGAAGACGTTGCAGGACCCGCACCCTTTGCAGCAACGCCGGATACACCCGTGCAGCTGGTGCAAGCAAACCTGTCGGCCGACGCCACCGCGATAGACGCAGAGGCCGTCGTCGCAGAGGCCGATATCGCATTGCCCATGGCCGAGACAGATGAGTTGCAAGTCGCGGCAAGCGACGTATCTCCGACAGCGCCTTCGCTTGAACAACCTGAGCCTATCGCGGAGGCCGCTGTTGCCCTTCCAGACGATGCGCGTCTGCCGGATACGCAGCAAGCACCTGTTCAGTTGGCCAGCATCGACGCAGAGGTGATGCCGCAGATCGACGAAGCACCAACACGCGAAACCGTCACGGTCGATGTGGATTGTGTCCCGACCATGATGGCAGCACCCGCCGCGGCGGCGATGGTGGATGTCGCCTTGGTGGCCCCGTGCCACACGGACACAGCATTCACGGTGCACCATCAGGGCATGATGTTTACAGCCATGACGGACGAAGGCGGGACATCGAAATTGACTGTTCCCGCATTGGCGCAAACCGCAGTCATCATCGTGGCCTTCGCGAATGGCGATGGCGCTGTTGCTATGGCTGATGTGCCGGAATTTGCCATGTACGACCGTGCGGTCTTACAGTGGCAAGGCAGCGCTGACGTTATGTTGAGCGCCTACGAAAACGGTGCGAACTACGGCGATCCATCCCACATTCACGCCGCAAATCCCGGTGATATGGCGCGTTTGGAAACATCCGAAGGTGGATATTTGATGCGGTTCGGAGACGTCGCAACAGACGATCCTTTGATGGCCGAGGTCTACACCTATCCATCGGGTACATCGACAACGACTGACGTCATGCTTGTTGCAGAGGCCGCCATCACGGCAGAAAACTGCGGCAACGAACTCGCCGCACAAAGCATCCAGGTTGCCCCAACGGGTGAGGCCTCTGCGCTTGATCTTACGATGATGATGCCAGAGTGCGATGCAGTTGGTGATTTTCTGATCTTGCAAAACATGTTTGAGGACCTGACACTCGCCTCAAGATGATTTGGGCGAACGTTAAACGATTTTCAAAACGGTTCAGGTGTGCGGCGGTCTTCGCCGCACACTTCGTTTGTGCGGGTACAGCCTTTGCGCAAGATGTCACGTTTCGCAGTTCCGATGACGCTGTGGTCGTTGAAGGACGTTTTGTTGATTTCGATGGGATCGTCGCGACGGTCCTGTCTGGGTCCGGTCTTGTGTCGTTTCGTGCCACTGGGATGGTCTGCGAAGGGATAGATTGCCCTGATCTAGAGAACTACGTACCGCGGATCCGTATGATTGGTGGGGCTCGCATGGCAGATGTCCTGATCCCATCGCTGATTGACGCCTATGCGCGGGATCAAGGATGGCAAGTGCGCGAGGATGCTGAAGGGTTTTCATTGTCACGCAGTACGGGCGCTGTCCAATTGGATATCAACTTGTCGGTTGCAGACACCAATGTGGCTTTCGATACCTTCGCCGCGCACGAAGCAGATGTTTTATTGTCGGTGAGGGAGCTCAATTCACGCGAAGTGTCTACCGCAGAGGCCGCAGGTCTCGGGCGGCTCGACCGCGCCCCGCAGGCGCGAATTTTGGCGCTGGACGCATTGGTACCTGTGGTAGGTGCTGCGTCTGACCTAACGACTATTGATATGGCAACGCTGACAAAGGCGTTTTCTGGGGCGTCGGACACCTTTAATGTGATCACAGCGCAGACATTGAAAGGTCAATTAGAAGGGTTTGAAGACCGCTTCATGTCGCCTTTCGGTTTGGCGGTCGCCGCAGAAACATTCACCGTTTCCGATCTTCAACCTTTGCTGGGAGAGCTTTCCATCTCTTCCGATCACCTTGCTTTGGTGCCATATGGGCAAACAGGCACGGCGCAACCTTTGGCCCTGAACGGCCCGTGCGGATTGCAGTCACGGCCTGCGTTTTTGTCGCTGAAGACAGAAGACTACCCACTTACGTTTCCGATGTTTCTTTACCTGCCGCAGCGCAGTCGGCATCCGCAGGTCGATCGGTTTTTGGATTGGATGCGATCACCGTCCGCGCAGCTTGTTATTCGCAGGGCAGGGTTTGTTGATCTGGCGGCTGTTCCTATCCCCCTTGCTGATCAAGGGGATCGATTGGCGGCAGCAATTTCTGCTGCTGGAGAGGAAGTTCCTTTGGGTGAATTGCAGCGCATGATCCGAGTCTTGTCGCCCCAAGTACGGATGTCGACGA
The DNA here is from genome assembly GCF_965657175.1 of Pseudooctadecabacter sp. GTDB lineage: Bacteria > Pseudomonadota > Alphaproteobacteria > Rhodobacterales > Rhodobacteraceae > Octadecabacter. The sequence continues at coordinate 350,700 of NZ_CBFHNH010000001.1, forward strand.
CGTTCCGGTTTGAGCCCGGATCGACCCGTCTTGATGGTCAGTCGCGGTCCAATGTCATGCAGTTGGCCCAAGCGGTACGGGATGGGCGCTTCGGTGCGAAACGGCTGATGTTCGTTGGCTTTAGCGATGGTCGTGGACCGGCTGAGGCCAATCGTGATCTTTCAGCAGCCCGCGCGGAAGCGGTGCGGCGCGCGGTTGCGTCCGCTTTGGGCGGAAATGTTCCAACAAACGTGATGCTCGACGTGGAAGCCTTCGGGGAGGCATTGCCCATGGCCTGTGATGACACGATTTGGGGCCAGCAAACGAACCGGCGGGTCGAACTGTGGGTGAGTGAGGCCGACTAGATAATTCCTTGAGATCGAAAGCTGAGTTCGCGCGACCGGCCGATCACCAGATGATCATGCAGCGTAATGCCCAGGGCGTTTGCTGCGACTTCGATCTGGTGTGTCATGTCGATGTCTTCTTGTGATGGCGTTGGATCACCGGATGGGTGATTGTGGACAAGGATCATCGCAGAAGCATTGAGCTCCAACGCGCGTTTGACGACTTCACGTGGGTAGACCGGCACGTGATCAACCGTGCCTTCGCCCTGTTGTTCATCCGCGATAAGCACATTCTTTCGGTCAAGAAAAAGGATGCGGAATTGTTCTGTGTCGCGGTGGGCCATAACGGTATGGCAATAGTCCAGCACGGCGTCCCATGAACTGATGACATGGCGCTGCATGACCCGCGCGCGCGCCATCCGGTGTGTCATTGTTTCCATAACTTTCAGTTCAAGCGCCACTGCGGGACCGACGCCTTCAACCCGTTCAAGCCGACCAACGGGCGCAGACAGAACGCCGTTGATATCCCCAAAGGTGTCGATCAAGCGGCGTGCCAAGGGTTTGACGTCTTGACGGGGGATGCAGCGAAACAACGTCAATTCAAGGATTTCATAATCCGGCATTGCAGGGGCGCCACCCGTCAGAAAGCGGTGCCGCAGACGTTTACGATGATCTGCAAGATAGGACGGTACTTTGGGCTTTTTGCCAGCGATCGTCGCGGGGGCTTTGTCCAGCGTCGCAGACTTCGGCGGATCGAACGGTTCGATGAGTTGAACTTCGTCATCATCGAAAAGTGCGGCCTGAGGGCCTTCAGCAAAAAAGGGCGCATGTTTCATGCGCCCCTTTGTCAGCTGATTCCGTTTCTGAATGGTTAATCAGCCTTTCATCGATTCCCAAAACGACTTTACCGATTTGAAAAAAGTGGAACTTTGGGGATTGTTTTCGACCGATAGCTCCTCAAACTCGCGCAGCAGTTCCTTTTGCCGCGTCGTCAGGTTAACCGGTGTTTCCACGGCCATTTCGATGAACATATCGCCGGGGCCACCCCCGCGCAGGGCTGGCATACCTTTGGCCCGCAAGCGCATCTGGCGGCCCGACTGAGACCCTGCCGGAATTTTCACCCGTGACCGGCCACCATCGATTGTCGGTACCTCGATGTCGCCACCCATGGCGGCTGTTGTCATAGACACAGGCACACGGCAGAATAGGTGGTTGCCTTCACGTTCGAACAGTTCGTGGTCGCGAACTTCGATGAAGATATAAAGATCACCCGTTGGTCCACCGCGCATACCGGCTTCACCCTCACCGGCCAGTCGAATGCGAGTGCCGGTTTCGACACCAGCGGGGATGTTTACGGACAGAGATTTTTCTTTCTCGACGCGGCCCGCACCATGGCAGGTATGACAAGGATCCTTGATGGTCTGGCCCATGCCATTGCAGGTCGGACAGGTACGTTCGACGGTGAAGAACCCCTGTTGCGCGCGGACCTTGCCCATGCCCGAACAGGTCGGACAGGTCTGTGGTTCAGACCCGCCTTCGGCACCCGTGCCATTGCACGACCCGCAACCAACGGAGGTTGGCACGGTGATGGTTTTGGCAAGACCGGCATAGGCGTCTTCCAATGTGACGCGCAGATTGTAGCGCAGGTCGTTGCCGCGCTGGGCGCGGTTTTGGCCACCGGCGCGTCCACCGCCCATATTGCCGAACAGATCGTCGAAAATGTCCGAGAAGGCCGATCCGAAATCGCCTTGGCCGCCCATACCACCGGGGCCACGGCCGCCGCCGCCCATGCCACCTTCGAAGGCTGAATGACCGTAGCGGTCATAAGCGGCTTTCTTGTCGCCGTCTTTCAGAACGTCGTAGGCCTCACCCACTTCTTTGAACTGGGCTTCGGCGTTTGGGTTGTCGGAATTGCGGTCAGGGTGAAGTTCTTTGACCTTGGTGCGGTAGGCCTTCTTGATCTCATCAGCCGATGCGCCCTTGGACAGCCCCAAGACCTCATAATAATCGCGTTTTGACATGATCGTGTCCCCTTACCTGGGATGCACAAGACCGGCCCGGTTGCCCGAGCCGGTCTCGTTAAATCGCAGCCTTTAGGCCCGCTTGTCGTCGTCGAGGTCTTCGAAATCGGCGTCGACGATGTCGTCGGCAGCCCCTTCGTCGGCACCCGGCATGTCAGGTTCGGCCTCACCGGCTTCTTCCTGCGCGGACTTGTAGATCGCTTCACCCAGTTTCATGGCGGATTCCGTCACGTTCTGGATGCCCGACTTGATCTTGCCAGCGTCGTCGCCTTCAAGATCGTCTTTCAGGGCAGCAATCGCCAATTCGATCGCCTCGATTGTGGTTGGGTCGACTTTGTCGGAATGCTCTTCCATGGACTTTTCAGTCGAATGGATAAGGCTCTCCGCTTGGTTCTTCGCCTCGACCAGTTCCTTACGGTCCTTGTCGGCCTCGGCGTTCTCCTCAGCGTCGCGCACCATGGCTTCGATGTCCTCATCGGACAAACCACCGGAGGCTTGGATCGTGATCTTCTGTTCCTTGCCGGTGCCCTTGTCAGACGCGCCCACGGACACGATGCCGTTGGCGTCGATGTCGAAGGTCACTTCGATCTGGGGCATGCCGCGTGGGGCCGGTGGGATCTCTTCGAGGTTGAATTGACCGAGCATTTTGTTGTCGGCCGCCATCTCACGTTCACCTTGGAACACGCGGATCGTCACGGCGTTCTGGTTGTCTTCCGCGGTGGAGAAGATCTGCGACTTTTTGGTCGGGATCGTCGTGTTGCGGTCGATCAGACGGGTGAAGACACCGCCCAAGGTTTCGATACCCAAGGACAATGGCGTCACGTCCAGCAGAACCACGTCTTTGACGTCACCTTGCAGAACACCGGCCTGAATGGCGGCACCCATGGCGACGACTTCGTCAGGGTTCACACCCTTGTGCGGCTCTTTGCCGAAGAACTTGGAAACCTCTTCGATGACTTTGGGCATACGGGTCATACCACCCACAAGCACGACTTCGTCGATGTCGTCGGTTTTCAAACCGGCGTCTTTCAACGCAGCCGCGCATGGCTTCATGGATGCCTTGATCAGATCGCCCACAAGGCTTTCCAGCTTAGCACGTGTCAATTTCACGACCATGTGCAGTGGCGACCCGTCGGGCCCCATGGAGATAAACGGTTGGTTGATTTCCGTGGAAGATGCGGAGGACAGTTCAATCTTGGCTTTCTCAGCAGCTTCTTTCAGACGCTGCAGGGCCATCTTGTCCTTCGTCAGATCGACGCCGTTCTCTTTTTTGAACTCATCCGCGAGGTAGTTCACGATGCGCATGTCGAAGTCTTCGCCGCCAAGGAACGTGTCGCCGTTGGTGGATTTCACTTCGAACAGACCATCGTCGATCTCAAGGATGGTGACGTCGAATGTACCGCCGCCAAGGTCATAGACGGCGATTGTCTGGGTCTCTTTCTTGTCCAGACCATAGGCCAGTGCGGCAGCTGTCGGCTCGTTGATGATCCGCAGAACCTCAAGACCGGCAATCTTGCCGGCGTCTTTGGTGGCCTGACGCTGGGCGTCGTTGAAGTAGGCAGGAACCGTGATGACAGCCTGAGTGACTTCTTCACCAAGATAGCTTTCAGCGGTTTCTTTCATCTTTTGCAGAATGACGGCGGAGACCTGAGCAGGGGAGTATTTCTCACCCTTGGCTTCCACCCATGCATCCCCGTTGCCGCCGTTGATGACAGCAAACGGCATGTTCTTTTTGTCTTTCGCGAGGTCCGCATCGTCAAACCGACGACCGATCAGACGTTTGACGCCAAAGACGGTGTTTTCTGGGTTCGTGACAGCCTGACGTTTTGCAGGCTGACCCACAAGACGTTCATCGTCGGTGAAGGCCACGATGGAGGGCGTTGTCCGCGCGCCTTCAGCGTTTTCGATAACGCGAGGCTGTGAGCCGTCCATGATTGCGACGCAGGAGTTCGTTGTCCCGAGGTCGATGCCAATGACTTTTGCCATGTTCAAATCCCTTTCCTAGGCGATGTGAGGCGGCACGGACCCGTTCCGGCACCCGTGCCTGATGGTTGATTGGTTCGAATGGGTACGCCCATTCGGATCGAAGGGTATATAGGTGTGCAAATAAGGGCCTGCAACCGGTGGAGTGCTGCAGAAATGCGCAAAAATGATGAAGAAGCGGTTACGCCTCAACCAACTGTCGTTTTAAGGGGCGTTCAGGTCTTTCAAGGGTGGCTCGATCGTGCGGATCAATTGGCCATGTTGGCGCAGATTCGGGATGTCGTGCAGGTCGCTCCACTGGTTCAACCTGTCACGCCATCGGGGCGTAAGATGTCTGTCCAAATGACCAGCGCGGGGAAGCTTGGTTGGATCACAGATCGGGGAGGGTACCGGTACGAGACGACCCACCCAAACGGGACGACTTGGCCGGAAATTCCCTCGACAGTTCGTGCGGTTTGGGACGCTGTGTCTGGGTCCAGCCGAGGACCGGACAGCTGTTTGATCAACCTCTACCGTGAGGCCGCAAAGATGGGGTTGCACCAAGACCGGAATGAGGCTGATTTTTCTTATCCGGTTGTTTCCATCTCATTGGGGGATGATGGATTGTTCCGCATCGGGAATATGACACGCGGCGGAACGACAGAGAAGATCTGGCTGAAATCCGGGGATGTGGTCGTCATGGGCGGCGATGCTAGGCTGATCTTTCATGGAATCGACAAGACGAGACTGGGGTCATCCACTTTGCTGTCGGGCGGCGGGCGTTTGAACTTGACGATGAGGGTGGTCACCTAAAGCGGATCAGTTCGGCTGAAACGTGCAGCATCCGGTTTCGACATAATTGCCGTCCGGTGTTTGGCTGAACAAAAGAGCGGACATGTTGAAGGATCGGTCGCTCATCCCGTCTGAGCAATACCCCGCTTTGACGGTGAGTGTTTTTGTTACCGTTGGCGACCCTTGCATTTCGATCAGGTATCCGTTGGGCGCTGTTGTTTCGCGAACGACAGTCAGATCCTGCCGGTCCCCGAGGGCGAGGTCATTGTATTCGGCACCACGTGGATAAAGACCGATGTCCCAGAACGGCTCTGTTCCGCTGCAAATCAATGGGCGCGGAACCTCATTTTCGGGTAGAGGATGGGGTGTCAGATATTGAAGTGCGACCCATCCGTTGACCTCTCCTGCGGGGACCATGGCCCATCCGTCTTGAGTGTCGATGACTTCCACGTTCAAAGTATAGGGGCCGAGTTCACCGATGACGTCGAAAGACACGCCCGGCCCGCTTCGGATGTTGAGCACGTCATTCGCATCGACACCCGTGACCGAATAGCGGTCAGGCAGCAGTTGGGCCTGCGGGGCAGATGCAACTAAAATTAAGGCGGCGGCAAGTCGGATCACCGTGCGGCGTTCCAGCTGTTGGACACTTTGCGGCGCGTATAGAATTCAAGCATCAACCCGATTGTCAGGATAACGATTCCAACCTTTAGGGGGTAAGACACTGAACTGAAGTGTGGATTGTAGTTGATAAATGCAAAGCCGCGCGATTGATCGATGGCATGGAACAACGGGTTCCAGTCGAACATAGCCAGCATCGTGCTGGGCAGGGTGTTGGCGACAAACATTTTGCCGGACGCGATCATGTTGGCCCGCATATAGATCATGGATGCGACTTGAATGAAATCGGGGGCCCATGGCTTCAGAGACAGGAAAACGACCCCTACCGCACAGCCGGTAAACCAAGCCACCAGAAGCATCGAAAAGGCGCCAACGGGCTGGTAGATCGTGATCGGCTCAAACATCGCGTGGTACAGGTACAACACAGTCGACAGCGACAGGACCTGAATATACAGGCTCGACAGGGCGGCAGAGGCGATCCCGATGATGGTGTTCATTGGTGCATGTAGCATCATGGCAGACGTCGGCCCTTCAGCGCCCATGACCGAACTCAATGCTTTGATGTGAGTGATATACATAAAGATGCCGGTCATGATGTAGAGAAGAAAATCCCCACGGATCGCCACCTTGCGCACGCCCAAAAGGCTGAACATGAAGTAAAAGGCCGCAACCAAGATCATCGTTTGCAGCATGTTCAGGATCAGCCCGACCAAGGCATTGCGGTGGCCGCTGCGGATATTTCGGACGATCGAATGGTAAATCAGCTCAAGAATATTGAGCGCGGATCTGGACCGTGTCGTCGGACGACGTGCTTCAAACATAAGTGCCTGCCATTTGCTGTGCCGTATGTCGGCGTTGTGCCTTGTGGCACGAATTTCTTGCCGAACCTTTAGCATCGCAGCATAAGGGGGCAATTCACACGGATCAATGAAAACAGCCGTGATCACTAATTTGCAGAGGGCAGTATGGATTTTGAGACGCTGACAAACGTGATGCGTAAGCTGGCACTTGAGGCTGGCGACATCATCATGGACATCTACAACGCCGACGATTTTGAGGTGAAATCCAAGAGCGATGACAGTCCGGTGACGGCGGCCGATGAAGCAGCGGACGCGCATATTTCAGCCGGACTTCGCGCGGCTTTTCCTGATGTGACGTTGATCACCGAAGAACAAGCGGACAGTCATGCCCTGTCTGCCACCACATTTTTGATTGTCGATCCTCTGGATGGAACCAAGGAATTCATTCACCGTCGTGGCGATTTCACAGTGAACATCGCTTACGTCAAAGACGGATCGCCCGTGCGGGGGGTGGTTTATGCGCCTGCCAAGGGCCGGCTGTTTTACACCACGGCGGACGGCACATCGGTCGAAGAGGTGGGCGCGTTGGAAAAAGAGACCATCGGCACGACGGTTCCGATTTCCGTCAGCACCCCTGACAATACAGCCCTGATGGTTGTGGCCTCAAAGTCCCACCGTGATCAGGCAACAGACGACTACATCAATAAATACGCGGTCAACGACATGAAAAGCGCCGGGTCTTCGCTGAAGTTCTGTCTGATCGCCACGGGTGAGGCTGATCTTTATCCACGGGTTGGCCGAACAATGGAGTGGGACACGGCGGCAGGCCATGCCGTTTTGACCGGAGCGGGTGGTCATGTGGTGCGATTTGATGATCACACGACGCTAATCTATGGCAAGTCCGACTTCGCCAATCCGTTCTTCATCGCCTATGCGCCGGGAATCGATCTTAAGCTGCCTTGAATATATGCAAGTCGCATTGGGGGCGGGTCGAGTGTTGGTCTGATGTGATACGAGGCCGTCTTTGGTTCAGTATTTGAGCAACAGAGCTGGAAAACCGATTCCATCATATCTTAAGATTTTGATCGATATGATACGAATGAAACCAGTCCGGGTATACATCAGGGCGAACACCATACTCCGTGGAGCATATTTCTGTTAAGCGGTGCGAGTACTATTCCGAATGTTGGAGCGAAGAATTTATTATGAGCAAGAGCGTCACTAAAGCGATTTTCCCCGTCGCAGGGCTGGGAACGCGGTTTCTGCCAGCCACGAAATCGGTTCCGAAGGAAATCATGACCCTCGTCGATCGCCCATTGATCCAATATGCGATTGATGAGGCGCGAGCCGCGGGAATTAAAGAATTTATTTTTGTAACATCTAGCGGGAAATCCGCGCTTGAAGACTATTTTGACATGGCACCCCACCTTGAGGCGGAGCTGCGGAAGAAAGACAAAACGGAGCTTCTGGCCGAGTTGAAGTCGACGAACATGGACAGTGGCGCGATTGCCTACATCCGCCAACAGCGCGCTTTGGGTTTGGGCCATGCGGTCTGGTGCGCTCGCCGTCTGGTGCACAACGAATCCTTTGCGGTGATCCTGCCAGATGACGTGATCGCGGCCGAAAAGCCGTGCCTGCAGCAGATGGTCGAAGCACACAATGAAACCGGTGGCTGTATGGTCGCCGCGATGGAGGTGCCTGCTGAAAAGGCGTCATCCTACGGTATGATTGATGTCAAAGATGACATGGGGTCCGTTGTGTCCGTCAATGGCTTGGTCGAAAAACCAAAAGCGGAAGATGCGCCTTCAAATCTGGCGGTGATCGGACGTTATATCCTTACCCCGCAGATCATGCGCAACCTCAACAAGATCAAGTCGGGATCTGGCGGTGAAATTCAGCTGACGGACGCGATTGATGCCGAATTGCGCGAAGGTCGAGATGTCTTTGGATACCGATTCCGAGGGCAGCGGTTCGATTGTGGATCAAAAGCCGGGTTCTTGCAGGCGACGGTGGCCTTCGGTCTGGCCCGCGAAGACCTTCGGGACGAATTTGACGGCTACCTGCGCAACTTGATCTCCATGCAGCAAGCCGCGCAATAACGGCAACAGCGCCGGTGTTTCCCGTCCGATCCCCGTCAGGCCATCCCCAATCGGGCGCTTGGTTTGCCTATCGGATGCGGTGGAAACGCCGGCGTTTGCTGTATCGGTCTTGGAAACGCCGCAACGAAATCAATCTGATCTCCGGTGGGCAGATACCGTCTGATGGCGTTCTTGTCTTTTCTACCATGCGCAATGAAATGCTCCGCCTGCCGCACTGGCTGGACCATTACCGCGCGCTGGGCGTTACGCACTTTCTTGTGGTCGACAATGGCTCAGACGACGGAACAACCGACTATTTGACCGCGCAACCTGATGTGTCGGTTTGGACCACGGACCACAGTTATAAGGCGTCCCGGTTTGGGGTTGATTGGCTGACCTGCCTTCAACGTGAACATGGCCATGGACGTTGGTGTTTGACGGTCGATGCGGATGAATTGCTGGTCTATCCTGACGATAAAAGGCGTGATTTGAACGCTTTGACGGCACATCTGGACAACGATGGACGCCGGGCCTTTGGCTGCTTGATGTTGGACCTTTACCCAAAAGGTCCTGTTGGGAAAGCGTCCTATGAAGCCGGTGACGATCCCCTTTCCATTCTAAGGTGGTTTGACGCCGACAATTATCGTGCGCAGCTGCATCGGGTTTTCGGGAATCTATGGATCCAAGGCGGTGTGCGGGATCGTTTGTTCTTTGGCAGCCAGCCTGAACGCGCGCCGACGCTGAACAAGACCCCTTTGGTCAAATGGAACAGCGGTTTTGCCTATGTTACGTCGACCCATCAAATTTTGCCTCGTCGGTTGAACGATGTCTTTGACACGGGGCAAGGGGATCGGGTGTCAGGGGTGTTGTTGCACACTAAATTCCTCCCCAACATTGGCGCCAAATCTCAAGAAGAGCTGTCTCGCGGTCAGCATTTTGAAAACAGCGACTTGTACAAACCGTACTACGCTGCGCTGATCGATGACCCTGATTTGTGGTGCGATGCCTCAGTGACCTACACTGGCCCGGATCAGTTGGTTAACCTTGGGTTGATGTCTCGCGGCAACTGGTGATCCATTCGTGTCATTGGCAACGGTTGCCTATTCTCCCTCGTTGTTTATTGAATGGAGACAAAGGGAGGCTTTTGTGTCTGTTTTCAATATAGTGTTAACGACGATGCACTAACGAAGACCCACGGGCACATGGGCAGAACGGAAGGACCGACTTGGGCGCCTTGACTTCATATCGACTTCGCCTTCAGCGAAAGCGCTGGCACATTCGTGCCCGGCGCAAGTCGCGTGAGCTGAATTCGGTCATTGACCGGACGGAGAAGATCAAAAAGGGCGATATTCTGCTGTTTTCGACATTTCGCAACGAAGACATCCGGCTGCCTTTCTTCCTCAAATACTACCGCGATTTGGGCGTCGATCATTTCATCATGGTCGACAACGAAAGCGATGATGACGGGGCCGATTATGTTGCCCAACAGCCTGATGTGTCCTTGTGGCGGGCGAAGGGCAGTTATCGGCGGTCACGGTTTGGGGTCGATTGGCTCAACCATCTGCAACGCAAATACGCCCATGGACACTGGACCCTTGTCGTCGACCCCGATGAATTCTTTGTCTACCCGTTTTGCGATACACGACCCATTCGCGCCCTAACCGATTGGCTTGATGCGTCTGATATCCGCAGTTTTGGCGCGATGCTTTTGGATATGTACCCCAAGGGGCGGCTTGATGCCGTGCCCTATCGGCGCGGACAAAACCCGATGGAAATCGCCACATGGTTTGACAGTGGCAACTACACTATTTCCAAGAACCATCTGTACTACAATCTGTGGATCCAAGGGGGCCCAAGGGCGCGGATGTTTTTCCGGGATGAACCATGGCGCGCACCTGCGTTGAACAAAACCCCCCTGATCAAGTGGGATCGTAAATATGCTTATGTCAGTTCCACCCATATGGTTTTGCCAAGGGGTCTGAACCTTGTGTATGACGAGTGGGGCGGTGAAAAAGCATCGGGTATTCTGCTCCATGCCAAGTTCCTTGATACCTTTGGCAAAAAGGCGGCAGAGGAGCTGACCCGCAACCAGCACTATGCAAATTCTCACGAATACAAAGCCTACGCCGATGGCATCGCCCAACACCCCGATCTGTGGTGCAAATGGTCCGAAAAGTACATCAACTGGCGCCAGCTTGAGATTTTGGGCCTCATGTCGAAAGGCAACTGGGCATGAGCGTCGGGGTCGTCATGCTGGTTCATACAGCGCTGGATCGCGCCGAACAGGTGGTCCGTCACTGGTCTGATGCGGGCTGCCCTGTGGTCATCCATGTCGACAAAAACGTAAGCCGCGCGACCTATGATGCTTTTGTCGAAACCTTGGCAGACGTTCCCGATGTCATCTTTTCAAAACGCCATCGTTGTGAATGGGGCACGTGGGGTATTGTTGCAGCATCGCAATCGGCCTCTGCTTTGATGTTAAAGTCCTTTCCCGATGTGCGTCACGTCTATCTCGCATCGGGGTCATGTTTGCCGCTGCGCCCGATTAAAGACCTGCAGGCGTATCTTGAAGAACGCCCTCGCACGGATTTCATCGAAAGTGCGACAACTGCGGATGTGCCATGGACCCAAGGTGGGCTTGATTTCGAACGGTTCACCCTGCGCTTTCCCTTTTCGTGGCGCAAGCAGAGGTTCTTGTTTGACCGCTACGTCGAATTTCAGCGCCGGTTGAAGATTTACCGCCGTGTTCCAGATGGAATTGTGCCGCACATGGGGTCGCAGTGGTGGTGCCTGACACGCCAAACCCTGTCTGCGATCTTGGAAGATCCTGAAAGAACGGTTTATGATCGTTACTTCAAACGGGTCTGGATTCCTGACGAAAGCTATTTCCAGACGCTGGTCCGGCTGTATTCACAAAACATCGAAAGCCGGTCTTTGACGCTGTCGAAATTCGACTACCAAGGCAAACCGCACATCTTTTATGACGATCATCTGCAACTGTTGCGGCGATCCGATTGCTTTGTGGCCCGTAAAATCTGGCCCCATGCGGACAGATTGTACGATCACTTCCTGAATGAGGAAAATCCGCTTAAGGGGGCTGAACCCAACCCGGGTAAGATAGACCGTATTTTCTCAAAAGCAGTGGAACGGCGGACGCGCGGGCGCGCTGGCCTGTTCATGCAAAGCCGCCTGCCAAGGCCGGGACATGAGAACGGATTTACCTCTGCGCCCTACTCGGTGTTCGAAGGATTTTCTGAGCTTTTTGAAGATTTTGAACCATGGCTTGCGCGGATGACCGGGACGCGCGTTCATGGACATCTTTACGCCAAAGACCGCGTTCATTTTGAGGCGGAACAGGAGACGTTTAGCGGCGCATTGTGTGACAACGCCAAACTGCGTGACCACCACGCACAATTGTTCCTGATCAATCTGGTCTGGAACACCCGTGGTGAACGGCAGTGTTTTCAGTTCGGCCCGACGGACACGCAATTCGCCAGCTGGGATTTAGCAAAGGACCCGAACGCGTAAATCAGTGTGATTTCCGGCGCGTGGGCCATTCCGCTATTTCAAAGCAACCGGAACTTTTCGGACATTCGGGCGGAGGCGGCTGAACTTCAACGTATCGAAAGTGAACACCTCGGGGCGTTGCGATCGCCCCAGACCAAGGCGCGGGTGCGTATTTGGACGTTGGCGGACTTCATTGAAACCCCGATGGAAGCACTACAAACTGTGCTGGATGAAATGGGGGCCAAGAACCTGCGCCGCGTGACCGAGGCACCGAAGATGGCTGACCTGACCGGCTTTGGCCAGTTTCTGCAGAACCTGAAGAACCAAGGGATGCATCCGTATCTCATGGGCGATTTTCCAGCAGACAACGCCCCTGTTATTGACCGAACGACCCGACGACGTCCTTATCTGGTGCGATAGACCATGGCGGATTTCGATAGTTTTGTGGTGTTTGCGGAAATGCGGACGGGGTCCAATTTTCTTGAGGCTAATTTGAATGCCCTCGAAGGTGTGACCTGCCACGGGGAGGCGTTTAACCCCCATTTCATCAGCTACCCCAGTCGAAAAACCACATTGGGTCTGTCCGCAGACCAACGTGATGCCGACCCACAAGCGCTGTTGGATGCTGTGTCTGCGGCTGATGGATTGAACGGGTTCCGGTTCTTCAGTGATCATGACATGCGCGTCTTCGATCCGATCCTGAAAGACCGTCGGTGCGCCAAGATTGTACTGACCAGAAATCCCGCAGAAAGCTATGTGAGTTATAAGATCGCTAAGGCCACGAAGCAGTGGAAGTTGAACGATGTGAAACGTCTACGCAGTGAGACGATCACCTTCGATGCCGATGAATTCGACGCCCACATAGCGCGACTGCAGGCGTTCCAAATCAAATTGCTGAACGCCCTTCAGACATCCGGTCAGACGGCGTTTTATGTGGACTATGAAGATCTTCAGAACGTCGATGTCATGAACGGTATCGCGCGATTTTTGGGAATCCCGTCCCGTCTGAAGGCGTTGGATGATACGTTGAAAAAGCAAAACCCAGGGTCCCTGGCCGACAAGGTTGAGAACTTTGATGATATGGCTGCGGCTTTGGCGCGGGCGGATCGGTTCAATCTGACACGCACGCCGAATTTCGAACCACGTCGCGGGCCGTCCGTGCCCAGCTATTTGGCGGCCCCGTCGTCGCCGCTTTTGTATTTGCCAATCAAGTCCGGCCCGACCCAAGCGGTTGAGGCGTGGCTGGCTGGCCTCGATGATGCGGATGTGGATGCCTTGGTGGGCAAATTCACGCAGAAATCCCTGCGCACGTGGAAACGCGATAGGCCGGGACACCGCACGTTCACGGTTTTGCGTCACCCGGTGGCGCGGGCGCATTCTGCATTCTGCTCCAAGATATTGATGGGCGGCGAGGGCAGTTTCTCTGAAATTCGCAGTGTTCTGCGCAAGCAATTCAAACTTCCCATTCCTGCGCGTTATCCAGATGCGAAATATGGCACGCGTGAACACCGAGAGACGTTCTTGGGCTTTTTGAAGTTTGTCAAAGCGAACCTGTCAGCCCAGACAAATATTCGCGTAGATGCACACTGGGCCAGCCAAGCGCAGGTGCTTGAAGGGTATGCTGAATTCGGCACGCCTGATTTCGTTCTGCGTGAAGAGAACCTTGAAGAAAGCCTTGCGATTGTCGCGGCCCAGATCGGCAAGACGACGATGCCTCAGGTTTCCGAAGACACCGACGTCTATGCGGGCCTATTGCGCGACATTTACACCGCAGAGGTCGAAGACGCCGCGCGCGACGTGTATCAGCGCGATTATGTGGCGTTTGGTTTTGGGGATTATGACGCTTAGGCCGCTTGGGCCGCGCTCATCTCAGTCAGGATCGTGTAGATCGTGGATGGGTCTTCATTGGCGCGCAGCTTGGTGCAGATGTTTTCGTCCCGCAACGTCCGTGACACCAGCGCCAACGCCTTAAGGTGTTCAACACCCGCATCCTGCGGGGCAAACAGCGCAAAGGCGAGGTCAATCGGCTGACGATCCACAGCATCGAAATCGATAGATTTTTTTAGACGCAGGAACAGACCGCAGACTTTGGTCAAACCAGGCAGTCGGGCATGGGGCAAAGCAACGCCATGCCCCACACCTGTTGGTCCGAGGCTTTCACGATCCATCAGGGCATCCACAACGGTCGTATGGTCCAGCCCGAAGCAGGTTTCTGCCATATCGCCAAGATCATGAAACAGCCGCTTTTTGCTGGTGGCTGATGCAATCACCTTAATACCCGTTGCCGGAAGGATATCCTGAATGGTCATGTCATTCCCCGAACGAACCATGGTTCGTTCTAACTCGCGTTGCGGGGGTCAATCCAGCCGATGTTGCCGTCATCGCGGCGGTATACGACATTGATCCCTTTTGTTCCCTCATTCCGAAAGACAAGAACCGGCGCGTCTGCGAGTTCCATTTGCATCACCGCTTCCCCAACGGAGAGAGACGGAATCTTGGTTTCCATCTCTGCTACAATCATGGAACTGACGCCGTCCGGTTCATTCTCTTCCGACTCAGTCTGTGAGGCGAGGATATAGGACCCCGCATCGGAGAGTTCAACCGGTTGTGATCGCCCGTTGTGGTGGTCTTTCAACCGGCGTTTATACCGCCTGAGTTGTTTTTCCATTTTCTCGGATGCGCTGTCAAAAGCAGCATAGATTTCAGTATCTTTGCCCTTGGCTTGCGCCGTCAGACCGGTTGAGAGATGCACCACAGCTTCGCACACATATTCATGCGCACTTTTGGAAAAGACGATATTCGCGTCAGTTGGGCGGCCTGCATACTTGCTAAACACCTCCCCCATTTCGGTCTGCACGTGTGTTTGCAGGGCTTCGCCAATGTCGATTTGCTTTCCTGTGATCTGATAGCGCATCTTGTCTCCTTCAATTCAATGCAGACAATAGGGGCGTGAGAACCTTTAAGGTTCGTTAAGTCACGTCCGGATTGTCGGAAATGATGTCAGTCCCGTGGCTGTGTGCGACCGGCGCCCGAAAGGCGTGTTGCCGACCACATGTGAAACCGTGACTGTCATCCCCCACATTGGGCGCCCAAAATTGCAGTCTGTCAATGGGCGGGGTGTCACATCACGTCACGCGGAAGGAATTACCAAGGTAGACGCGGCGGACATTTTCGTCCTCAACCACCTCTTTGGTGGTGCCCGACATCAAGATCTTTCCGTCATGCAGAATATAGGCGCGATCCACAATCTGCAGGGTTTCCTGAACATTGTGATCGGTGATCAAAACGCCGATGCCACGGTTCTTCAAGTCCGCTGTCAGGGCGCGAATTTCGCCAACTGCGATCGGGTCTACACCTGCAAATGGTTCGTCAAGCAGGACGTATTTCGGGTCGGCGGCCAAACAGCGCGCGATCTCAGCGCGGCGGCGTTCACCGCCAGATAGGGCCATCGCGGGGGCGCGGCGGATGTGACCGATGTTGAATTCCGACAGCAGTTCCTCCAGCCGCTCACGGCGGCGGGTGCGGTCAGGTTCGGCGATCTCAAGAATAGACAGAATGTTGTCTTCGACATTCAGGCCGCGAAAAATCGACATCTCTTGCGGCAGGTAGCCGATGCCCAACTTGGCACGGCGGTACATCGGCAGGGCCGTCACATCGCGCCCGTCGACCACGACATGGCCCCCTTCGGGCGTCACAAGGCCCGCGATGGAATAAAAGCAGGTTGTTTTTCCCGATCCGTTGGGGCCCAGCAATGCCACGACTTCACCTCGGCCAAGGTGCATGGACACGTCCCGAATGACCAACCGTTTGCGGTAGCTTTTGCGAAGGTTGACGACCTTCAGGCCGACATCTCCATCCGTCACGGTCAGGTCGGGCATCAGTTGCCGCCTTGGTTCAGGATTGTGCGCACGCGGCCATCCATTTGTGCAGCACCGGTGGTCAGGTTGATCCGCATGGTGTCCGCTGAAATGGCGCTTGCCCCTTGGGTCAAAAGAACATCGCCGGTCATCGTCAGGGTGCCCGCATCAAGGTTGTATTCCGCACTTGCGGCTTCTGCGGCTTCCGTGTCGGTCACGAATGTCACGCCACCGCTGGCGTTAAGGCGGCTGATCTGGCCGGCGGTGCCGTCATACACGACCTGAACACGCCCGGCGGACAGCCGCAATTCGCCTTGGCCCAAAACAACATTGCCCTCGAAGACTGCGGTACCACTGTCCTGATCCACGGTGAGGTTATCTGCCGTGATTTCGACAGGTGCGGATGGGTCTGCGCTGATGCCGCCAAGGTTCACATTCGTCTGGGCCGCGATTGGTGTCGCCAGCAACAAGGCCGCAGTCAGCAAGGCAGATTTCAAAAGCGTCACGTCGCACTCTCCGTTAGGGTTGGGGTGTGTATACCAGCCGAACACCATTTTGGAACAGCATCACTTGTCCGGTGCCCGCGTCAGGGGTTTCGATAACCAGCTGACCGGCGGTCAGAGACCCAAAAGGCGCCTGCACCTCAAGCGCGCCGTCACTGAAAATGCGCCCTGTGGTCAGGTCGGCGGAAATGCCGGCGGTCTCCATCTCATACCCGTTCGAGGTTTCGAGGTGGGCCAACCCCGTCAGGCGCGCGGTGTTGTTGGTGTTGTCGATCTCACCCATGCCCGCGCGGATATCGATAATGGTGCCGTCGGCGGATTGAATATTGGCGGTCATTGCCTCAACCGACAAGATATCACCCTGCGGCTTGGCGGTGCGTGCGGCCAGATTGATGATTGATCCATCATCGGCCACGCCTGACAATTGCGGGCCGGACAAACGCGGCTCGCGCGCGATTTCCTCAATCTCGGCGTAGGGGATCGTGCTGTCTTGTGTGGGCGCGCGCGCAAAGAGGAAGACGGTGGACATCAGGGCAAGTGCCGCCAAGGGCAACGTCACCTTCAGGAACCCAACAAATTGAGAATAGCTTTCGTCGCCGAACATCTACACCACGCCTGCGCGAAGGCAGTCGTGAATGTGCAAAATACCCGTCACGTCCTGCGACCCGTCCGGGTCGACAACAAACAGACAAGTGATCTTGCGGTCTTGCATTACATTCACAGCCTCTTCGGCCAGCGCATCAGGACCAATCGTGCGAGGGTCACGTGTCATGACTTGCCCCGCGGTCAGGTCCAGCAAACCGGCCATGTTCCGACGCAAATCGCCGTCGGTCACGATGCCGCAAAGGTAACCCGCCTTATCGAGAACACCAACAACGCCGAAGCCCTTTTGACTGATCATCAGCAGGGTATCGCTCATGGGGGTGGATGTTGTGACAAGCGGCAGGGCGTCGCCGGCGTGCATCAGATCGCCCACACGGGCCAATTGCGCGCCCAGTTTACCTCCGGGGTGAAAATCACGAAAGTTTTCGGCCGAAAAATCGCGGTGCTCCATCAGGGCGACAGCCAGCGCATCCCCAAGGGCGAGTGTCATGGTCGTCGACGTGGTGGGCACGACACCTGTGCCGCAAGCCTCGGGAATTTTAGGCATGGTAAGCAGGATGTCGCTGTGCCGCGCAAGCGTGCTTTCCGGTTTGCTGGATATGCCGATCAACGGGATGTCAAAACGTTGGGTGTAGGCTAGAAGATTGGCCAGTTCCGGTGCTTCACCTGAATTCGAAATTGCCAGAACAACGTCTTGTTTGGTGACCATGCCAAGATCCCCGTGGGATGCCTCGGCAGGGTGGACGAATTGTGCGGGGGTGCCTGTGCTGGCCAAGGTGGCGGCGATTTTTCGGGCGATGTGGCCGGATTTGCCAATCCCAGACACGACGACACGGCCGTGCGCCTTGAGGATCATTTCGACGGCTTCTGTCAGCGTCGCGTCAAGGCCATCCGCCAGATGTTCGAGGGCTTTTGCCTCCTCGCGGATGACGCGCCGCGCCGTGTCGAGAAATCGTCCCATCAGTGCGAAAAGATGTCCTGTTCAGGCCAACCGGCCAGATCGAGCGTGGCGCGCATAGGCAAGAAGTCAAAACAGGCCTGAGCAATATCCATCCGGTCTTCACGGGTCAGCCGCTCATTCAACTTTTCGCGCAGCTGGTGCAGGTACAAAACGTCAGATGCCGCGTAGTCCAGTTGGGCATTTGTCAGCTTGTCTGCGCCCCAATCAGATTGTTGTTGAAATTTGGAAATGTCGACGGACAGCAATTCCTGCAGCAGATTTTTCAGCCCATGCCGGTCCGTATACGTACGGACCAGCTTGCTGGCGATCTTGGTGCAATAGACCGGGGCTGCGGTGGTGCCAAAGGCGTTGGCCATCGCGGCAATATCAAATCGGCCGAAGTGAAAAAGTTTCAAAACGTTCGGGTCCGCCAGCATCTTGCACAGGTTCGGGGCCTCAGTCTGGCCTTTTTCGACTTGGATCAGATGGCAATCGCCGTCACCGCCCGACATCTGGATCAGGCACAGGCGATCTCGGTGGGGGTTTAATCCCATCGTTTCGCAGTCAATCGCGACGATAGTTCCAAGGTCGAGGTCAGCGGGGAGGTCGTTTTTGTAAAGATGGTTTGTCATGTGATCTGTCTACCTTCCGTTTAGTGGGAAGTGAATGGTGCCCAGAAGAGGACTCGAACCTCCACGTCCATACAGACACCAGCACCTGAAGCTGGCGCGTCTACCAATTCCGCCATCTGGGCACAGATCACGTGAGGGGGCGTTTAAGATGGTGAGGCAGGCCTGTCAACGGGATTCGGCGGCGATTTTGGCAGCTTTGGGATTTTGAGTATTTTTGGCAAAACGAAGCCAAAGCGGTGCGGCCATAACGACCTTGTTTCTTAAGGGTCGTGGAGTTAGATCGGGGGAAAGTCAGCCCAAGGGAAATTTCGCCATGTCCAAACTTGTCACCATCTACGGCGGGTCCGGTTTTGTCGGACGTTATATTGCGCGGCGATTGGCCAAAGACGGCTGGCGCATTCGTGTGGCAGTGCGCAACCCCAATGAGGCCATGTTCGTAAAGCCTTATGGTGCTGTGGGTCAGGTGGAACCTGTCTTTTGCAATATCCGTGATGACGCGTCCGTGAGGTCCGTGATGACGGGCGCTGATGCGGTCGTGAATTGCGTGGGCGTACTGGATGAGGTCGGAAAAAACACCTTCGAGGCGGTTCAGGCGGAAGGCGCCGAACGCATCGCGCGCATCGCGGCCGAGCAGGGTGTGGACGCAATGGTGCAGATTTCTGCTATCGGCGCCGATGCTGAGGCTGACAGCGATTACGCCAAGACCAAAGCTGCCGGTGAGGACGGTGTTCTACGGCATATGCCAAACGCAATGATCCTGAGGCCCTCGATTATCTTTGGCATGGAAGACGGGTTCTTCAACCGGTTTGCAGGCATGTCGCGGTTCGGTCCGGTTCTGCCTGTTGTAGGTGCTGAGACGAAGTTTCAGCCGGTTTATGTGGACGATGTGGCCAAAGCGGCTGTCATGGGCGTGAACGGCGATGCGCACGGCGTGTATGAGCTGGGCGGGCCGGATGTGCATACGTTCCGTGAACTGATGCAGCAGATGCTAGAAATCGTGCGCCGCCGTCGTTTGATCCTGAACATTCCGTTTTGGATGGCACGGGTTATGGCCTTCGGCTTCTCAGTGGTTCGTTTTTTGTCGTTGGGATTGGTGCGCGGGCCTTTGACCGCAGATCAGGTCAAAAACCTCGCCGTCGACAATGTCGTGTCTGAAGGCGCCAAGGGTTTCGATGATCTTGATATCGCGCCAACTGCGATGGAGGCTGTCCTGCCTGACTACCTGTGGCGGTTCCGTCCAAGCGGCCAGTATGACGCGATCAAGGAAAGCGCCAAGAACCTTAAGGTCTAGGTGTAGGCGATCCACAGCAGGATCAGACCGAGGATGACGCGGTAGATCACGTAGGGCGTGAAGCTGACGGATTTGAGCAAGCGCATCATCAACGCAAGTGCTGCAAGCGCCGCGACGAAGGCCAATGCGGCAGCTATTGCGCCGTCGCGTGCGGCTTGTGCGTCAGCAGTTGAAGCGACCTCTGCCCCGATCAGAACACCCGATGCGATGATCGTTGGGATCGACATCAACATGGCCAGTTTTGCACCGTCTTCGCGGGCGTAGCCAAGGCGGCGGGCTGCGGTGATTGTGATGCCGCTGCGGGATGTTCCGGGGATCAACGAGATTGCCTGCCACAGGCCCATGGTAAGGGCGTGCTTCAATGTCCAATCGTTGGCTTTTCGGGTCGTGGTCCCGGTCTGGTCCGCCCAATACAGGACCAATCCGAAGATCAGCATGGTCCAGCCGATCACTGCCATTGATCGCATCATGTCGTCCAAACCAGTGAGTTTCAGCACCAGCCCGAAGATCACCACAGGGATCGTTGCAAGGATCAGACATAGGGCCAGAAACGCGCCTTGGGTGTCGATTTTGCCACGCAGGACCCGCGTCAGCCCCACCAGTGCCGCGCGGACATCAGGCCAGAAATAAAGGATCACCGCGAAAAGAGTGCCGATATGGACGGCGACGTCGATGACCTGGCCCTGATCGTCCATCCCTGTCAATTGAGGCAATAAAATAAGGTGCCCTGAGGAGGAAACCGGCAGAAATTCTGTGATCCCTTGGATCAAAGCGGCGAGGACAAGGGTCAGGAGTGGCATGGCTCTTCCGATTCGTTTTGCCCTTTGTAGAACAAAAGGATTCTGGGGAAAGGATCATGATGGGTCCGCATCGGTCCTAAAAAATACCCTGATAGGTGAAAACTTGCTTGCCTCACGTTGAAAAAGTCGCAATTAGGTAAACTATACTGACTTTTCTTTCTGAAAGAGTGAGATTAGAGAGGCGGTTCAGAATTATTTTCGGAGGAATGTCCTGTGGCTGGTCAAAAGATGCTGAAATTCACCAAGGTGGAACGGGATATGCCGGAGAAGCGGCCCCCCAACTTGCGCACCGAGGACTTCGGCGAGATTTACGCAGAATTTGCGACGGCCAAGGCCGAAGAGCAGGCATCGCGCTGCAGCCAGTGTGGCGTGCCCTATTGCCAGTCCCATTGTCCGCTGCACAACAACATTCCCGATTGGCTGCGCATGACTGCGGAGGGCCGTCTGGAAGAGGCTTATGAGCTGAGCCAGGCCACCAATACCTTCCCCGAAATCTGCGGCCGCATTTGCCCGCAGGACCGTCTGTGCGAAGGCAACTGTGTGATCGAACAATCCGGTCACGGTACAGTCACCATCGGGTCGGTTGAAAAGTACATCACAGATACCGCGTTCGAGCAGGGCTGGGTCAAACCCATCCGCCCGCACACCGAACGCCCCGAAAGCGTGGGCATCATCGGGGCTGGCCCTGGCGGGTTGGCGGCGGCGGATATGCTGCGTCGTCAGGGTGTGCAGGTCACGGTTTATGACCGCTATGATCGTGGCGGCGGCTTGCTGACCTACGGCATCCCCGGGTTCAAACTGGAAAAAGACGTCGTCATGAAACGCATGGCGCAGCTGGAAGATGGCGGTGTCGAGTTTGTGCTGAATTGCAACGTGGGTGAGGATATCTCATTCGATGCGATCCGTGGAAAACATGAGGCCGTTTTGATTGCCACGGGTGTCTACAAAACAAGAGCGTTGGAAGCCCCCGGCGTCGACAACGATGGAATCGTGCGCGCGATCGATTATCTGACGGCCAGCAACCGCAAAAGCTTTGGCGACGATGTTGAAGAATTCGACAACGGAGAACTGAACGCGGAAGGCAAGCGCGTTGTTGTTATCGGTGGCGGTGACACGGCAATGGACTGTGTGCGCACAGCGATCCGTCAGGGGGCGACCTCTGTCAAATGTCTGTACCGCCGTGACCGTACGAACATGCCCGGTTCCCAGCGTGAGGTTCAGAACGCCGAAGAAGAAGGCGTGGAATTTGTCTGGCTGGCCGCGCCCAATGGGTTTGCAGGCGGCGCGGATGGCCCAGCGCGGGCTGTTGAAATGCCCAACTCCGTGACAGGTGTGAAGGTGCAGAAAATGCGTCTGGGCGCGCCCGATGCGACGGGTCGTCAATCGCCCGAGTTGATCGACGGCAGTGACTACGTCGAAGACGCCGATCTAGTTGTTCAGGCGCTTGGTTTTGAACCAGAGGACTTGCCAAAGTTATGGGGCGTCGACGGGTTGGAAGTGACCCGTTGGGGCACCGTAAAGGCGGAGTTCAACACAGGCCAAACCAGCCTTGATGGTGTGTTCGCCGCCGGTGATATCGTGCGTGGTGCATCCTTGGTCGTCTGGGCGATCAAGGACGGTCGTGAGGCGGCCGATGCAATCATGGATTACCTGAGCCAAGGGGCGTCTGTCGCCGCTGAATGACGGGGTACCCCGTTCAAAACTGCAGACATGGAGTGTGACGTAATGATGAAGACAACAGTGACCATCGCCCTGCTGGCTGCAAGCCCCGTGGCCGCGCAGCAGTTCACCCTTCCTCAAGGGTGTGAGGGCTACCTGACGATCCAGACGGCATCGTGCAACGTGTCGCACCATTTCATCTGCGACTTTGACGCCGAAGGCGAACAGCGCCGCGCGACGTTGGACGAAGAGGGTTTGACCTACGTTGGCAAAATCAATTCCGAGGCTGAGTGGGTCGAAAGTATCCACCTGCGGTCTGGCCATACCGAACAACTGATGTCGTCGGCCGACCGGATGATGATGACCGACTTGTTGGCCGGCGACGTGGACACGTGGGATTTCACCACCGCCAGCGATCAAATCGGTGACAGCCAGTATGTAGGCTTTGACCAACTGACTGGCGAAAGCGTTGTGATTGATGGCGTGACCTTGTTGCGCACGGAATACGCGCTGACGGCATTTGATGCTGAAGGCGAAGAAATCTGGCGGTCGGCGGGCAATGAATTTGTGCATCCTGAATGGCGCATGTTCATTGGTGGCACCAGCACGGTGACGACCAGTAACGGTACCTTTGACAGCGATGACACGCCGGTGGAATTTATCTTCCCCGGTGAAGAGGGCTATTTGTCGGTGAACCCGAAACACGGATGCGGGGTCGAGATGTCGTCGTTTGACGCGTCCCCCCTGATCCTTCCTGCAGCGAACTGAATTTTACCGCCCCGCGAGGGGCCGGGCCGAGGAGAATAACATGACCAAGTATGATGACGCATGGGCAGAGGCCGAGCGCACGAAGCGCGCGTGGATGGCGCAGAACGGCCTGTATGATGAGGCCGATGAAAAGGCCAACTGCGGTGTTGGTCTCGTCGTGTCCATCGACGGCAAAAAGAGCCGCTCCGTGGTCGAAAACGGGATTTCTGCCCTCAAAGCGATCTGGCATCGCGGGGCTGTGGACGCGGACGGCAAGACCGGCGATGGCGCGGGCATTCACGTGCAGATTCCGTTCAAGTTCTTCGGTGAACAGGTCGAACGCACGGGCCACACCTTGCGGGACGGTGAAATGCTGGCCGTGGGTCAGGTGTTCCTGCCGCGTACGGATTTTGGCGCGCAGGAAACCTGCCGGACCATCGTGGAAACCGAAGTTCTGCGGATGGGGTACTACATCTATGGCTGGCGCCATGTGCCGGTGAACATCGACTGTCTGGGTGAAAAGGCCAATGCAACACGGCCTGAGATTGAACAGATCCTGATCTCAAACTCCAAAGGCGTGGACGAAGAGACGTTCGAGCGTGAGCTGTACGTCATCCGCCGCCGGATTGAGAAAGCCGCAGCAGCTGCTGGGATCAACGGGCTGTATCTGGCGTCACTGTCGTGCCGGTCGATCATCTATAAAGGGATGATGCTCGCCGAACAGGTGGCGGAGTTTTACCCCGACCTATTGGATGAACGGTTCATTTCCGCCTTTGCGATTTATCACCAGCGGTATTCCACAAATACCTTCCCGCAGTGGTGGTTGGCACAGCCGTTCCGCATGCTGGCCCACAACGGTGAGATCAACACCCTGAAGGGCAACCTGAACTGGATGAAATCCCATGAGATTCGCATGGCGTCGTCGACCTTTGGGGACATGGCTGAGGATGTGAAGCCGGTTGTGGCGGGCGGGTCGTCCGATTCGGCCGCATTGGATGCGGTGTTTGAGGTTCTGGTGCGTGCCGGTCGGTCTGCGCCTATGGCGAAAACCATGTTGGTCCCTGAAAGCTGGTCCAAGCAGGCAACTGAGCTGCCGCAGTCGTGGCGCGATATGTATTCCTACTGCAATTCGGTGATGGAGCCTTGGGATGGCCCTGCGGCTTTGGCGATGACCGATGGTCGTTGGGTTTGTGCAGGCCTCGACCGGAACGGCCTACGCCCCATGCGTTATGTGGTGACCGGTGATGGCTTGCTGATTGCCGGATCCGAGGCAGGGATGGTCCCGATCAACGAAGCCGATGTCGTGGAAAAAGGCGCGCTGGGCCCCGGTCAGATGATCGGTGTGCACATGGGCAAGGGTGCGCTGTTCCATGATGAAGAACTGAAAGACAAAATGGCTGCCGCGCTGCCGTTCGGCGATTGGGTCGGCAAGATCAATGAGCTGGACACCGAACTGGGTGCCGTGACCGAAAGCCCGCTTTATGCAGGGGCCGAGCTGCGCAAGCGTCAGATCGCCGCTGGGTACACCATTGAGGAGCTGGAGAACATTCTGGCCCCTATGGCCGAAGACGCCAAAGAGGCGTTGGCGTCGATGGGTGATGACACGCCGTCTGCCGTGTTGTCCGAAAAGTACCGTCCGCTCAGCCACTTCTTCCGCCAGAACTTCAGCCAAGTGACGAACCCGCCGATCGACAGCTTGCGGGAATTCCGCGTGATGTCGCTGAAGACGCGGTTCGGAAACCTCAAGAACGTTCTGGACGAGGATTCGTCGCAGACCGAAATCCTTGTGCTGGACAGCCCGTTCGTGGGCAACTCCCAGTGGGATGCGCTGCAAGGGGCGTTCAATGCGCCCTGCGTCGAGATTGATTGTACCTTCCCTGCCAACGGGGAACGCGGTGCTTTGGAAGAGGGCCTGAAACGTATCCGTGCCGAGGCTGAGGATGCGGTTCGGTCCGGTGCAGGGCATCTGACCCTGACGGACCAGCATCAGGGTGAGGGCCGTGTGCCTATGCCGATGATTTTGGCGACATCTGCGGTGCACAGCTGGCTGACCCGTAAAGGTCTGCGGACATTCACGTCGCTGAACGTGCGGTCTGCTGAATGTATCGACCCGCATTATTTTGCTGTGCTGATCGGCTGTGGTGCCACGGTGGTGAACGCCTATTTGGCCGAAGATTCCCTTGATGACCGGATCGAACGGGGCCTGCTGGATTGCACCCTGACCGAGGCCGTCGCGCGCTATCGCAATGCCATCGACCAAGGTCTCTTGAAGATCATGGCGAAGATGGGGATTTCTGTGATCTCCTCCTACCGTGGTGGTCTGAACTTTGAGGCTGTGGGCCTGTCCCGTGCCATGGTGGCCGAGTATTTCCCCGGCATGCAGAGCCGGATTTCCGGCATCGGTGTCACCGGTATCCAGCGCAAGGTGGAAGAGGTGCATCAGGCCGGTTGGCGGGGTGGCAAGGATGTTTTGCCCATTGGTGGCTTCTACAAAGCGCGTCGTCAGGGCGAAAAGCACGCTTGGGAAGCAAAGACGATGCACCTGATGCAGCAGGCCTGTAACCGCGCATCTTATGAGCTGTGGAAGCAGTATTCGGGTGCCATGCAAGGCAACCCGCCGATCCACCTGCGCGATTTGTTGGCGATCAAGCCCATGGGCAAGAAAGTCCCGATTGAAGAGGTGGAATCCATAACGTCAATCCGCAAACGGTTCGTGACGCCGGGCATGTCGCTGGGTGCGCTGTCGCCAGAGGCGCATAAGACGTTGAACGTGGCGATGAACCGGATTGGGGCGAAGTCTGATTCCGGTGAGGGTGGCGAAGATCCGGCACACTTTGTGCCAGAGCCAAACGGTGACAACCCGTCTGCGAAGATCAAGCAGGTGGCGTCGGGCCGCTTTGGCGTCACCGCCGAGTATCTGAACCAGTGTGAAGAACTGGAAATCAAGGTCGCGCAGGGTGCCAAGCCCGGCGAGGGCGGCCAGCTGCCCGGCATGAAGGTCACCGACCTGATCGCGCGGCTGCGCCATTCGACCAAGGGTGTGACGCTGATTTCACCGCCACCGCACCACGACATCTATTCGATCGAAGACCTCGCGCAGCTGATCTACGACCTCAAACAGATCAACCCGCGCTGTAAGGTGACGGTGAAACTGGTGGCGTCCTCTGGTGTCGGCACGATTGCCGCCGGTGTAGCGAAGGCCAAGGCCGATGTGATCCTGATTTCGGGGCACAATGGCGGCACCGGTGCGTCCCCTGCCACGTCGATCAAATACGCCGGTCTGCCGTGGGAGATGGGCCTGACCGAGGCGCATCAGGTTCTGGCAATGAACAACCTGCGCGACCGTGTGACCCTGCGCACCGATGGTGGCCTGCGCACGGGCCGTGACATTGTCATGGCCGCAATGCTGGGCGCTGAGGAATACGGGATCGGCACCGCTGCGCTGATCGCCATGGGCTGCATCATGGTGCGTCAGTGTCAGAGCAACACCTGCCCCGTGGGTGTGTGTACGCAGGACGAAGCCCTGCGTGACAAGTTCACCGGCAATGCGGACAAGGTTGTGAACCTGATTACGTTCTATGCGACCGAAGTGCGGGAAATCCTCGCCGAGATCGGGGCGCGTAGTTTGGATGAGGTGATTGGCCGTGCGGACCTATTGGATCAGGTGAGCCGTGGGTCGGCGCATCTGGATGATCTGGATTTGAACCCGCTGCTGATCACTGTCGATGGCGCAAAAGACATCGTTTACGACCGCAACAAGCCACGCAATGCCGTGCCTGATACGCTGGATGCGCAGATCGTGCAGGATGCGGCACGGTTCCTCAACGATGGGGAAAAGATGCAGCTGGAATATGCGGTGCAGAATACACTGCGGACCATCGGGACCCGCACGTCGAGCCATATTGTCCAGAACTTCGGGATGCGGAACAACCTGCAGCCGGACCATCTGACGGTGAAGTTGAAAGGGTCTGCCGGTCAATCTTTGGGGGCCTTTGCGGCACCGGGGTTGAAGCTGGAAGTCTCTGGCGACGCCAACGACTACGTCGGCAAAGGCCTGTCCGGCGGCACGGTTGTTGTGCGGCCGCCTATGGCGAGCCCGCTGGTCGCATCCGAGAATACGATCATCGGCAACACGGTGCTGTATGGTGCAACGGACGGCTACTTGTTCGCGGCCGGTCGTGCGGGGGAACGGTTTGCCGTTCGGAACTCTGGTGCGAAGGTGGTGATTGAGGGCTGCGGGTCCAACGGGTGTGAATACATGACCGGTGGCGTTGCGGTGATCCTTGGGTCCATCGGTGCCAACTTCGGTGCGGGGATGACGGGTGGCATGGCCTATCTGTACGACCCACAGCGAGAGGCCGATGCCCTGATCAACATGGAAACTCTGGTGACCTGTCCGGTTGGCGTTGACCATTGGGAAGCGCAACTGCGCGGTCTGGTCGAACGTCATCACGCCGAAACAGGCAGCCGCAAGGCCGCTGACATCTTGCAGAATTGGGATACTGAACTGGGCAATTTCGTTCAGGTCTGCCCCAAGGAAATGCTAATCCACTTGCCGGCCCCTTTGGAGATCGAAGAGACAGCGGTTCCTGCAGAATAAGCCGGACCAGCCAAACAAAAATGAGCCCCGTCCTTGTGTTACAAGGGCGGGATTTTACTTTGATGAAAGTTGACCCTGCGTCACAGTTTTGCCGACATTGTTATGCGGTTCCTGGATGGCTGATGCCCTAGAACACAAGCAGGTGCTGAAAGGCGATCTCGTAAAAATAAATTGTTTTCAATACGTTGGAGGCGATTTTATCGTTTCCAGTTGGGAAACGATCTTTTTGATTGTTCACGAATTAACCTTAATCGCTCCAGAATATCACCGCGATGATCGGGGAAACTGACTGCATATCATAAGAGTGCAGGTGCAGTTATGCCGACAACCTATACAGACCAGTTTTACACCTTTGATCCCGCGAACCCGCCCCCAAGCGGGACGGCTGTTACGTTCTCGACGTTTAGCCTGACGGACCAGAACGATGATGGTGACATCGACCGGTTTGACGGCGATAGCGTCAATGGATCTGATGTCTCATCGTCTTACCCGGGCGACACGGTAACCATTACCGTGGCGGGTGGTGGTAATGTCACTTACGTCGGCACGACCTTTTATCTGGCCAACGGTCAGCGGGTTTTCACCCCGACAGACGGGCAGGTTCTGCAGGATGGTATCTTTTTCGATGCGAGTTTCGTGTTCCCGCAGGGACCACTGGATGTGGGCGATCTTGGCCCGCCATGTTTTGCGGCTGGAACGCGTATTGAAACCAATCGGGGCGCCGTTCCGATCGAGCAGATTGACGTGGACGACTTGGTCCGGACCTCTGACAATGGTCTACAGCCCGTGCGTTGGCATGGCCTCCGGTCTGTGCCGGCTATGGGGGATCTTGCACCAATCCGTTTTGCAGCCGGCACCGTGGGTAACACGCGCCCCCTGATGGTGTCTCCGCAACACAAAATGCTTGTGACCGGTTGGCGTGCGGAGATGTTTTTTGGGGAGTCGGAGATTTTGGCCGCCGCTGCGCATCTGGTCAATCACGACACGATTTGCCGCGTGCCCCAGCGTGAGGTTTCGTATCATCATCTCATGTTCGATGCCCATGAGGTCATCTTTGCCGAAGGCGCACCGAGCGAAAGCTTTTTCCCCGGCCCGCACATCATGGCCGACCGCGATCTGCGCCGAGAGATTGACGCCGTTTTCCCCGGCGTTCGCCGCAAGGTTTCCAAGACGTGGACAACGGCGCGGCCCGTTGTCACTGGGCGTGAAGCATCGGTGCTTTGTGGTGACAGGTTGATCGCCGCGTAAGACAGACCGGTTGACCGCAGTGGGTTGCTTGGGTGAAGGACGGATATGGCACGCAAGACCCCGAAGAAGACCAAACAAGCTGTAAAGTTGCGGGAACGCCCCGGACTGCTGGTGCGTTGGCTGCTGCGCTATGTACTCAGAGGGGTATTGATTGTGATTGCTTTGGCTGTTGTGGCGACATTGGCGTTTTCGGCGGTGAATCCCCCGACCACACCGTATATGTTTGCCGAGGGTCGACGGGTCGGTGGTGTGAACCAGACATGGGTTCCAATGGAACAGATCGCCCCCGCGATGGCGCGGTCGGCTGTGGCCGCCGAGGATGCAAATTTCTGCACCCATTGGGGGCTGGACCTGACGGCCATTCGCGCAGCCTTGGAAGATGGCGGGAACCGCGGCGGGTCCACGATTTCCCAGCAGGTCGTCAAGAATGTGTATCTGTGGCAGGGCCGGTCTTGGTTGCGCAAATCGCTTGAAGCACTGATGACGCCCTTGGTCGAGGCCGTCTGGAGCAAAGAGCGGATCCTTGAGGTCTATCTGAACGTGGCCGAGTTTGACGAAGGCGTGTTCGGGGTTGAGGCCGCTGCGGTGCATTACTTCGGCGTGCGGGCACAGGATTTGACCGATGTGCAGGCCGCGCGGCTGGCTGCGATCTTGCCCGCGCCCAAAAGCCGGTCGGCATCCCAGCCTACGTCTTTTGTGCAACGCCGTGCTGCCAGTATCCGTGACGGAGCAGCGACTATTGCAGCGGATGGCCGCGCGGGATGTTTTCAATAGCGCACGCGGGATTGTAACGGCAGGACCGTTGGGGCATTGAAGGGGAGCACCTGATTTGGGACCCAAGATGAACCGATTGTACCATTATCCGCTGTCTCCGTTTTCGCGCAAAGTCCGGTTGAGCCTTGCGGAAAAGCGGATTGAGGTCGAATTGGTCGAGGAACGCTATTGGGAGCAGGACGCGGATTTCCTGCGTCGTAACCCCGCTGGCAAGGTGCCGGTGTTGAAGATGGACGGCCGCGTGATGGCCGACAGCACCGCGATTTGCGAATACCTTGAAGAGGTGCATCCGACGCCTGCCCTACTGCCCAGCAGCCCAGAGGCGCGCTATGAGGTGCGGCGTCTGGTGGCGTGGTTTGATGACAAATTCAACGAAGAGGTCACGACCAAGCTGATGGGGGAGAGGGTCTTCCGCAAGGTGATGGGGACGGGGTATCCTGACAGTGCGAACGTTAAGGCGGGTGCCAAGGCGATTAAGTACCACCTCGACTATATGACCTGGTTGCTGGATCAACGTCGGTGGTTGGCGGGCAACGATATGACGCTGGCCGATTTTGCGGCCGCTGCGCATTTGTCGTGTTTGGACTATGTGTCCGACGTTGATTGGAACCGGTCGGAGATCGTCAAGGATTGGTATGCCAAGATCAAATCCCGGCCTGCGTTCCGGTCTATTCTGGCCGATCAGATTTCAGGATTTCCACAGCCGTCGCATTATGCGGATCTGGATTTTTAATTTGGATCGAATGAGCTTCGCTCATCCGATCCGCTGGGGGCGCTGCCCCCAGACCCCCGAGGGTATTTTTGAACCAGAGAAAACACGTCCATGAGTCGCGAGCTGAAAGCGCGTCTACGGACCAAAGCATTTGAAGAGGGCTTTGCGGGCTTTGGGGTGTGCAGACCGGATGCGGTGCCTGAGTTGCCTGAACGACTGGCCGCTTTTGTGGCGGACGGGCGGCACGGTCAGATGGCCTGGATGGCGGAGCGTATGGCGTGGCGCGGTGACCCGGGCGCGTTATGGCCTGAGGCACGGTCTGTGGTCATGTTGGCGGAGCCCTATACGCCAGAACATGATCCGCTGGAGGTGTTGGAGCAACGCGACCGCGCGGCGATCAGTGTCTATGCGCATAATCGCGACTATCATGATCTGGTGAAGAAGCGGCTAAAACGTGTCGGGCGTTGGCTGGTCGATGCGGCGGAGTGTGAGATCAAGGTGTTTGTTGACACAGCGCCGGTGATGGAAAAACCGCTGGCGGCGGCGGCGGGGCTTGGTTGGCAGGGCAAACACACCAATTTGCTGAGCCGCGATTTGGGGAATTGGTTTTTTCTGGGGGCGATTTTTACGACAGTAGAGTTGCCTGCGGATGACCCAGGCCTCGAGAATTGTGGGTCGTGCCGCGCTTGTCTGGATGTCTGTCCAACCGACGCGTTTCCGGCGCCATTTCAGCTCGATGCGCGGCGGTGCATTTCGTATCTGACCATTGAACACAAGGGCCCCGTGCCAGAAGAGTTGCGCGGCCTGATGGGCAACCGGATTTACGGGTGCGACGATTGTCTGGCGGTTTGTCCATGGAACAAGTTTGCCGCTGAGGCACGAGAGTTGCGCTACGCCGCACGCGCGGATTTGCGTGCCCCACGGTTGCGTGATTTGGCGGCGCTGGACGACGCGGGTTTTCGCGCCATGTTTTCTGGTAGCCCGATTAAACGGATCGGGCGGGACCGATTTGTC
Organism: Pseudooctadecabacter sp.; assembly: GCF_965657175.1. Classification (GTDB taxonomy): domain Bacteria; phylum Pseudomonadota; class Alphaproteobacteria; order Rhodobacterales; family Rhodobacteraceae; genus Octadecabacter. Next base: position 382,181 of record NZ_CBFHNH010000001.1, read on the forward strand.
CGCAATGTGCTTTATGCCATCGGCAATTCTGCCGACAGATCGCTCAGCGATGCGGCGGTTGGTTTGGTGGATGATCCGGCAGCTGAGGTCGCGGACGCGGCGCGTTGGGCGGTTGAACGTTTGAGGAGGTAAATCTGATGTTGCGATATGTTTTGTGTGTCCTGCCAGTGATGGCGTTTGGGCAAGTGGAACAGGGGCCCAAGAACGCGGACTTTTTACCGGCATTCGCAGATCAGACCCGCGCGCCCGAGATGCCTGCCACGCAGGTTGAGGTCAGCACCTTCGCCGGTGGGTTTGATTTTCCTTGGGGCATAGCGCCTCTGGCAGACGGGCGGTTTTTGGTGACCGAGCGTGGCGGGCGGATGCGGTTGGTTGGCACAGATGGCGATGTCACAGACATCAGCGGATTGCCAGCGGTTGAAGCCATCCGTCAGGGTGGCCTTCTGGATGTCGCCGTGGGGCCGGACGGTCTGGTCTATTGGACGTATTCCAAGGCCGTGCAAGGGGGCGTTGCCTTAGCGGCCGCACGTGGTCGGCTGAACGGTACGGCGCTGGTCGATGTTGAGGATATTTTTGTGCAATCGCCCGCGACGAATGCGGGGCAACATTTTGGCAGCCGCATTATCCCAGTGGAGGGTGGCGCATGGATCACATCCGGTGATCGTGGCACACCGGAGTTGTCACAAGGGGACAATACAGTTGGTAAAGTTCTCTGGTTTGATGGATCGAACGTGCGCGTGTGGTCGACGGGGCACCGCAATATTCAGGGTGCTGTGATCCGCGATGGCGATCTTTGGACGGTGGAACATGGCCCCCGCGGCGGGGATGAATTGAACCGCCCGCAACAGGGGCTGAACTACGGCTGGCCGGTGATTTCATACGGGATTAACTACAACGGCCGCGATATTACCGGCGGTGAGGCTGCGGCCGAAGGCTATGAACAGCCGGTCTATTACTGGGACCCGGTGATCGCACCCGGTGGGATGGGCACCTATCCCGAGGATGCGGACTTCGCGTCGTGGCGGGGGGATATGTTTGTGTCCTCTCTGAACCCCGGTGGGCTTAATCGATTGAAGCTGGACGACGGGCGTGTTGTGGGTGAGGAGCGATTGCTGCGCGACGTGGGCCGCGTGCGTGATGTTGAGGTTTTGGCGAACGGTGATCTGCTGGTTCTGGTCGATGCGCCCGATGCGGATATTCTTCGCGTGACGCCTGTGGGTGGTGCCGAGTAGCGGATCGGCGTAGGCAGAGGAATGACCTCAGCCGCCCCAAGCCTCCCTGTCCCAAATGTCGCGCGTGGCGTGTTTTTGATGCTGTCCGCAGTAACGGTGTTCACGGTGATGTCGGCTTTTATCAAAGCGGCGGTTAGGGTGCCTGCCGGTGAGGCGATGTTTTTTCGCTCGGTGATGGCGATGCCCATCTTGCTGGTTTGGTTGGTCACCCATGGGGGCATTCGTGCGGGCATCCGGACCAAGTCGGTGCGCAATCATGCGGTGCGTGGGATCGTTGGGTCTTGCGCCATGGGCCTTGGGTTTGCGGGGCTGAAGTTTTTGCCATTGCCCGAGGTCACGGCGATCCGTTTTGTCACCCCGATTGTAATGGTCGTACTGGCGGCCTTGATCCTTGGCGAAAAGTTTCGATTTGTGCGCATCGCAGCGGTTTTGCTTGGCTTTGTGGGGGTTGTGATCATCGTGGCCCCACGTTTATCGGTGGGCATCGGGTCAACGGAGGCTTTGGGCGTTGGTCTGACGCTTGGGTCCGCTTGTTTGGCCGCTTTGGCGCAGGTGTTTGTCAAAGGAATGGCTGGGCAAGAAAGCACGACGGCCATCGTGTTTTGGTTTTCAATGACATCTGCGGTCTTGTCACTGGTGACCGTCCCGTTTGGCTGGGTCTGGCCTACTGGCGTGGAATTGACGTTGTTGGTCGGCGCGGGTGTGGTCGGTGGCCTCGGTCAGATTTTACTGACATCGAGTTACCGCTTTGCGGAGGCCGGGGTCCTCGCCCCCTTCACTTATGTGTCGATGCTTTGGTCTGTTCTGATCGGATGGATCTGGTTCAATGAAGTGCCAACCATGAGCATGACAGTCGGTGCAGGGTTTGTAATTGGTGCAGGCGTGATTATCGTACTGCGCGAACGCGCGTTGGGTCGGGATGAAACGGCGCGACGCAAAGTACGGGCGAAGGGCCTGCAATAACGCCCGCTGGCCCCGCCGTCTTACGACGAGCGTGCCCACCCTGCGTGCCCGAACAAAAAACGCGACGTCCCGTGTTGGGCGCCGCGTCCTTTATTCTTCTGATCAGAAAACTCCGGGGGGAGGCCGCAGGCCGGGGGGCTGGCCCCCTTCCTCCCCTTGCCTAGGTGCGGACCAGCTTTTCGTAATCTTCAGCCACGTCCCGACACAGTGCGCCGACCTCGAAATTATAGTCGCCAATCTGGCCCACTGGGGTAACTTCGGCAGCGGTGCCGGTCAGCCAGCATTGTTCGAACCCTTCGAGTTCTTCTGGCATGATGACCCGTTCATGGACAGCGATCTGTCGGTCCTTCAACCGGCTGATCACTGTCTGGCGGGTGAGGCCGTTCAGGAAGACATCGGCTTTGGGTGTGTGTACCTCGCCATCCTTGACGAAAAAGATGTTCGCGCCGGTGCACTCAGCCACGTAGCCACGGTAGTCCATGAACAAGGCATCGGAGCAGCCCTTGGCTTCGGCGGCATGTTTAGAGGTGGTGCAGATCATATAAAGACCGGCAGCCTTGGCATGCACGGGGATCGTTTCGGGGGACGGGCGCTTCCATTTCGCGATGTCGATTTTCGCGCCCTTCATCTTGGCGTCGCCGTAGTAATTGCCCCACTCCCACGCGGCAATCGCCAAATGGACCGGGTTGCGTTGGGACGCGACACCCATGTCTTCGCCTGCACCGCGCCAAGCGACGGCACGCACGTAGGCGTCGGACAGGTTGTTGGCTTTGATCACTTCGGCTTTCGCGGCTTCGATTTCGTCGACGGTATAGGGGATCTGAAAGTCCAGCTCACCGGCAGAGAAATGCAGCCGTTCGGAATGTTCGCGGCTCAGGAAAATCTTGCCGTTGTAGCAGCGTTCGCCTTCGAAAACGGAAGAGGCGTAGTGCATGGCATGGCTGAGGACATGTACGTTGGCTGCACGCCAGTCGACCAATTGGCCGTCCATCCAGATTTTGCCATCACGATCATCATATGCACCGGCCATAACGCCCTCCATTAGATTTGCATTTATTACGTCCTTAGGTCCGATGCGGTCATTTTATTGCGCCAAACCTGCGATTCGATACCTTTGGGTGCTTGGAATGTCAACAAAGCTGACGTATTATGACGATGAATGTGAAGGAGGCCGCCATGGACATGGGCGCGCGGGAGAGTGGCAACGCGCTGCTGTTTTTGACCGATGAACAGCTGCGCAAAGGCATTGAGGCGATGTTTTTTGCCTATCGTGGGTTCACGGCTGATCCGGATCGTATCCTTGCAGATATGGCCTACGGGCGCGCGCATCACCGCGCCATCCACTTCATCAATCGCAGCCCAGGCACGACGGTGAACAATCTGTTGGCAATCCTTGGGGTCACAAAGCAGTCTCTCAACCGTGTATTGCGCGCGTTGGTCGAGGATGGTCTTGTACGCAGCGAGGTGGGCCAGCGTGACAAGCGTGAGCGGCATTTGTTTTTGACAGATGCAGGCGTGGCCCTTGAGAGGACATTGTCGGACGCCCAGCGGGACAGAATGCGGGCGGCCTACCGTGCTGCGGGGCCAGAGGCCGTGGCGGGGTTCAGGCAGGTGCTTGAGGCGATGATGGATGAGGAGAGCGCTGCTCGGTATGCGGCGCTGAAGGATCTGAAGGGATAGCGCGATGCACAACGACCAACCCCATTTGTTGATCGTAGACGACGACGAACGCATTCGTGTTTTGCTTCAGAAATTTCTGGTCCGCAGCGGTTTTCTGGTGACCGCCGCCCGAGAGGCGGCCCATGCGCGGCGCATCTTGTCAGGTTTGGATTTTGACATGATCGTGCTGGATGTGATGATGCCTGGTGAAGATGGCGTGACCCTATGCGCAGATTTGCGCAAGGACCGCGACACGCCAATTTTGCTGCTGACAGCCAAGGCGGAGACGGGTGATCGGATCGCTGGACTTGAAGCGGGGGCGGATGACTACCTGGCTAAACCGTTTGAACCCAAGGAGCTATTGCTGCGGATCAATTCGGTCTTGCGCCGCGTGCCGCCGAGCGAAGCGGAGCGCGAGGTGCCAAAAGTTCTTCATCTTGGGCCGCTGCGCTACGACATGGAACGCGGGGAGCTGTGGCAGGGCGAAGATCTGGTACGGTTAACGGCGACCGAAGTGCAGCTGATGAAGATTTTCTCTGCCACGCCAGCGGAGGCATTGAGCCGGACCGATTTGGTGGAAAAGCTGGGCCGTGCCGGAGGGCAGGCGCAGGAACGTGCGGTGGATGTTCAGATCACCCGTTTGCGCCGCAAATTGGAAGCGGACCCCAAGCAGCCGCGTTATCTGCAGACGGTACGCGGTGCGGGCTACATGCTGGCACCTGATTAAATTTTAGCGGGGGAACAAAATTCCGGAATTTTGTTGCCTCCGGCGGGGATATTTTTGAGACAAAGACAAGGAGGCTGCGCATATGGCGACGGCATTGGTGAGCCATCAAGCGGGCTATGATCATGTGACACCGCCCGGTCATCCCGAGCAGGTAGCGCGGTTGGACGCGGTTTTAAGTGCGCTTGAAGGGATGAGTTTGGTTTCCGTCGACGCGCCTTTGGTCGCTGAGGACGATTTGTTGCGCTGCCACCCCAAGTCCCATCTTGAGGCTATCCGCGCGGCGGCGCCAAGCGATGGGTGGCGGTCTTTGGATGCGGATACGCATATGTCCGTTGGATCACTCGAGGCGGCGTTTCGGGCTGCGGGTGGCGCAGTAAAGGCTGTCGATATGGTCATGGCGGGTGATGTTCGCAACGCCTTTGTGGCCATGCGTCCGCCCGGACATCATGCAGAACGTGAGACGGCGATGGGGTTTTGCTTTTTCGGGAATGTCGCTGTTGCCGCCAAACATGCGTTGGATTTTCACGGGCTGTCCCGCGTGGGAATCGTCGATTTCGATGTGCACCATGGCAATGGCACCCAGGATTTGGTGGAAGAAGACGCGCGGATTTTGTTTTGTTCCTCCCACCAGATGCCTCTTTACCCAGGCACGGGGGCTGCCCATGAAACCGGCGTTGGAAATGTCCTAAACGTGCCTTTGCCCGATGGTGCGGGGTCAGCTGCGTTTCAGGCGGCTTGGACCGATCATGTGTTTCCGCGAATTGAAGCATTTAAACCTGAAGTTCTGATCATTTCAGCGGGATTTGATGCACATGCGGATGACCCATTGGCGGGTATGATGTTGCAGGACAGCGATTTTGCCTGGATCACGGAAAAGCTCTGTGATTTGGCGGATCAGTTTTGCGGCGGTCGGGTGGTGTCCTGCCTTGAGGGGGGATATGATCTGGGCGCGCTGGGCCGGTCGGCCCGCGCACATGTTGAGGTTTTGGAGGACCGCGGACGATGAGCACAGATGTCAGCGAGATGAGCTTTGAAGAAGCGCTGCGCGAGTTGGAACAGGTCGTGGGCCAGTTGGAGCGCGGTGAGGTGCCGTTGGATAAATCCATCGAACTCTATGAACGTGGCGCTGCGCTGAAAAAGCGCTGTGAGGCGAAGTTGAAAGACGCTGAGGAAAAAGTTGCCAAGCTGACGTTGGATGCCGATGGCACCCCTACTGGCACGGCGGCATTGGACGGCTAAGTGATGCACGCGATTGAACCGCTTCCGTTCTCGGAGGCTTTGCCGAGGGCGCAGCGGGTCGTTCAGACCTGTCTGGATGCCATGCTGCCTGAACGGGGCGATAACCTGACATCGGCAATGCGCTATGCGGTTGTGGGTGGGAAGGCGCTGCGGGGATTTTTGGTGCTGGAGGGTGCACGGCTGCACAATGTGCAGATTGGACCTGCTAGCATGGCTGCTTTGGCGATCGAATGTGTCCATGCCTATTCGCTGATCCATGATGATTTGCCCTGCATGGATGATGATGATCTGCGCCGGGGTCAGCCCACAGTCCATCGCAAGTGGGATGAGGCCGTTGCTGTCTTGGCCGGTGATGCCCTGCAGGCTATGGCGTTTGAGTTGTTGGCCCATGGTGACATTGGCCGGGCCGAGGTGTCGCGCGATTTGGGGTATGCGCTGGCTGTTGCGGCAGGGCGTGTTGGCATGGTTGGCGGGCAGATGCTGGACATCGAGGCAGAAAGCCGGGTGTCGGGACATACGCTGGACCAGATTGAGGCGGTCCAGAACGGAAAAACCGGTGCCTTGATCCGATGGTCGGCGATGGCAGGTGCCATGTTGGCGCAGGCCGAAACACATGCGTTGGAAACCTATGGCGACAAGCTTGGCCTTGCGTTTCAGATTGCAGATGATGTGCTGGACGTGGAAGGCGATGCAGCGACCGTGGGCAAGGCCGTGGGCAAGGATGCGGACGCGGGTAAGGCCACGTTCGTGTCGTTGATGGGGCTAGATGGGGCGAAGCGTCGCGCCAAAGATTTGGTGGATGAGGCGTGTGATGCGCTATCTGTCTACGGCGAAGCAGCGGATACACTGCGCGAGGCGGCGCGGTTTGTGATCGCGCGGTCGCACTGAGAAAGGGCCGGACCTATGGCTGATAGACTGAACACTCCGACATTGGACCGGGTTGATTTGCCCAGCGACCTTAAAGGGTTGAGTGACGGTCAGTTGCGCACGCTTGCTGATGAGCTGCGGGCTGAGACGATTTCAACGGTGTCTGAGACGGGCGGACATTTAGGGGCCGGGCTTGGGGTGGTTGAACTGACCGTGGCCCTGCATGCGGTGTTTGACGCGCCCAAGGACAAGATCATTTGGGATGTGAGCCACCAGTGTTACCCCCACAAGATCCTGACAGGACGGCGCGACCGCATCCGCACTTTGCGCCAGAAGGACGGATTGAGCGGGTTCACCAAGCGCAGCGAGTCTTCGTACGATCCATTTGGGGCGGCGCATTCTTCCACCTCGATCTCTGCGGCATTGGGGTTTGCTGTGGCGCGGGATTTGGGCGGTGAAGGCGGGGACGCTATTGCAGTGATTGGCGATGGGTCCATGTCGGCAGGCATGGCCTATGAGGCGATGAACAATGCCGGACATCTGAAGAAACGTCTGATCGTGATTTTGAACGACAATGAAATGTCGATTGCGCCCCCCGTGGGCGCGATGTCGTCTTACCTGTCGCGACTGTATGCTGGTGCGCCGTTTCAGGAGTTCAAGGCGGCGGCGAAAGGGGCCGTGTCGTTTTTGCCGGAGCCATTTCAGGAAGGCGCGCGCCGGGCGAAAGAAATGCTGAAGGGCATGACTGTCGGCGGGACCTTGTTTGAGGAACTGGGGTTTTCCTATCTTGGGCCGATTGATGGCCACGATATGGAGCAGTTGCTGTCAGTATTACGGACGGTCAAGGACCGCGCAACGGGGCCCATTCTGATCCATGCGATTACCAAAAAGGGCAAAGGCTACGCTGAACATCGCGCAGACCGTGGACATGCGACCGCCAAGTTTGATGTGGTTACAGGCGAACAGAAAAAAGCGCCGAGCAATGCGCCTTCCTACACCTCTGTCTTTGCTGATGCGCTGATCAAAGAGGCCACGCGGGACGACAAGATCGTGGCGGTTACGGCAGCGATGCCGGACGGCACAGGGTTGGACCGTTTCATGCAGCGTTTTGCATCGCGTTGCTTTGATGTCGGCATTGCGGAGCAACATGCGGTGACGTTTTGCGCCGGTATGGCTGCGGGCGGGATGAAACCGTTTTGCGCGCTCTATTCGACATTCCTGCAGCGCGGCTATGATCAGGTGGTGCATGATGTGGCCCTGCAGCGGTTGCCTGTGCGGTTTGCCATCGACCGCGCCGGATTGGTCGGGGCCGATGGCGCGACCCATGCGGGGTCCTTCGATGTGGCCTATTTGGCCAACCTGCCCGGTTTTGTAGTGATGGCCGCCGCGGATGAGGCCGAATTGGTGCGGATGGTGGCCACGGCTGTGGCCCATGACGAAGGCCCGATTGCGTTCCGTTTCCCCCGCGGGGAAGGTGTGGGCGTAGACATCTCCGAGGATGCGAAGCCGCTGGAGATCGGCAAAGGTCGTATGATCCGCGAGGGGTCCCGTGTGGCGATCCTGTCCTTCGGCACGCGCCTGCAAGAAGTCGAAAAGGCGGCTGAGGCGTTGGAGGCACGAGGGGTGACGCCCACGGTGGCAGATGCGCGGTTTGCCAAGCCGCTGGACCGAGAGATGATCCTAGCATTGGCGCGCGGTCATGAGGCGTTGATCACCGTGGAAGAAGGCGCTGTCGGCGGGTTCGGGTCACATGTGGCGCAACTTTTGGCAGACGAAGGTGTATTTGATCATGGGCTGAAGTTCCGGTCGATGGTCTTGCCGGATGTGTTCATCGACCAATCCAGCCCCCGCGATATGTACGACACCGCGGCGATGAATGCGGAGCATATTGAGGCGAAGGTTCTGGATGTGCTGGGTGTTGAGGTGTTGAGCCAACGGGCGTGATGGGGTCAACGCGCGGCTGCGCCGACGCCCCTCCCACCATCGCGCGGCCTCCGGCGGGAGTTTTTGGGCCAGATGAAGGGGGACGCGGCGCTATTTGGGCAGACGTTTTTCGATCGACTCAAGCCGCTTGAGAACCTCGTCACGGTAGGTGTCTGTGGCGGCGTTGGATTCCTCAGCATGGGCGTCCTGCATGGAATTCACGATGAGGCCGACCAGAAGGTTCACCACCGCAAAGGTCGTCACCATGATGAAGGGCACGAAGAAGGCCCAGGCGTAGGGGAATTGTTCCATGACCGGGCGCACGATGCCCATGGACCAGCTTTCCAACGTCATGATTTGAAACAAGCTATAGGCGGAGGCGCCCAGGCTGCCGAACCATTCGGGGAAGGCATCGCCAAACAGCTTTGTCGCCATGACAGAGCCAATATAGAAAATCAGCGACATCAGCATGAAGACGCTTCCCATGCCGGGAAGTGCGGTCAGGAAGCCTTCGACCACGCGGCGCAGTGACGGCGTGGCGGAGATGACGCGCAACACCCTCAGGATGCGCAGGGCCCGCAAGACCGAGAACGATTGTGCGGCGGGGACGAGTGCGATGCCCACAATCGCGAAGTCAAAGATGTTCCAGCCTGACCGGAAGAAGGCAAGACGATGGGCAAACAGTTTGAGGACGATCTCGACCACAAAAATGTAAAGGCACACCGCATCCAATGCGAGGATCAGGCCGCCTGCTGCGCCCATGACGGTGTCCGACGTTTCCAATCCCAAGAGCACCGCGTTGAAGATGATCACGCCAATGATGAACCGCTGAAATTGCGGGTTTTCGACGAATGCGGAAATCCTGTCACGGAGCGTCATACTGGTGTCCCTTCCTTTGGGTCGATATGCCCATTGCAAGGGGCTGAGGCAAGTGGGGAGTATTTCGGATGCGTTGGGTTTTGATCTACCGGTGGGTCGTGTTTCTTTTGGCGGCGGGGTACTGCCTGCGGACGATCTTTTTCGGGAGCTTTGACGGATTTGGCGGCCCGTTCCGCTATTTGACGATCTGGGCGTTGTTCATGTCATTCTTTGCTGCCAGCCGCATGATTGCGCTGGAAGAGGGTCGAACAACACGGCGGTGGGATGCCTTTGTGGCAACGACCGCGGTTGTGAATGCTATGGTCGTTATCTTGTACTGGCGGCTCTATTTCGCGGACCCCGCATCGGTAACGCGGGACGGACAACTGGGGGATTTGTGGTTGGAGCTGTACATGCACGCACTGGGGCCTGCGTTGCAGTGGATTGATGCGACGTTTATCCACCGTGCATTTCGCAAGCTATGGCGGACGCTTGGGCTGTTGGCTGGGGTGATTGCCGGCTACGTTATTTGGGCGGAATTGATCGTCGGGCCGATGAATGACAGCCCGGTTGGTTCTGTGACCAGCGGGCTGCCTTATCCGTTCTTGAACAATCTGGATCTGGCGGGTCGCGCCACGTTCTACGGCGTCAATTTCGCGGTTGCCGTGGTTGTCTTGGCCGCGTTTGCGAGCGTCAGCTTTGCGATGCGCCGCCTGTTTCCACGGCCAGCAGAGACTTAAGCCCCGCGCGGTAGTCAGGGTAAAGCAGCTTGACGCCCAGTTCGTCTTTGATCCGGTCGTTTCGGACCTTTTTGCTTTCGGCATAAAAGCTGCGGGCCATGGGGGTCATGTCCGCGTCTTCGAAATTTTGCGCGGGCGGAACGGGTAGGTTCAACAGTTCAGCGGCATAAGCGATCACGTCTTGCGGCGGGGCCGGGTCATCGTCGCAAAGGTTATAGACCGCACCGGGGTTTGGATGCGCGATGGACGCGGCGACCACCTGTGCGATGTCATCGACGTGGATGCGGCTAAAGACCTGATCGTCTTTGATGATGCGTCGCGCCGTGCCATTGCGGACCTTCGCAAAGGGACCGCGCCCGGGGCCGTAGATGCCTGCCAGCCGGAAGATATGGAGGGGAAGGTCAAGGGCCCGCCATGCGGCTTCGGCCTCGACCCGCATTTGTCCGCGTTTGGTGGACGGGGTGAGGGGGGTGTCTTCATCCACCCACCCGCCTTGGTGATCGCCGTAGACACCGGTAGTGGACAGGTAACCGACCCATTCGAATTGATCGCGTCGGGCGGCGATTTCGCCCCTGAGCTGGCCCAAAACGGGATCGCCATCTTCGTTCGGTCCCGCAGAAATCAAAAGATGGGTTGCTGCGTTCAATGCGGGGGTAAGATCGGCACCGGGCCAGATGCGAGGTTCGGTCCCTTCGGCCATCAGCGCGTTGGCCTTGTCCTCGGACCGTGTGGTGCCGATGATGCGCCAATCATCTGAAAGCAATTTCGTTAGGGCGCGGGCGGAGTAGCCATGGCCAAAGGAGAGAAGCGTTTGTGTCATGCCCCTTGGTGGCGCAGGCGACAAGAGGGTGCAAGATGTGTTAGTCTTTGCGCATGAGCAATGATCCAGATTTGACAGACGCCTACGCGCTGAAAACAGCGGATGACGCGAAGCGGCTGTATGCAGATTGGGCGAAGACCTATGATACGGAGTTTGGCGACGCGCAGGGCTATCAAATTCCGCGTGAAGTTGTTCGTGCGTTTTCGGCCCACGGTGGCGCCGGACCTGTGTTGGATGTGGGCGCAGGGACCGGTCTTGTGGGGGAGGGGTTGGCCGGCATTGGTGCCGGGCCTGTTGATGCCCTCGACCTGTCGCCGCAGATGCTCGACGTGGCACGACAGAAAGGGATTTACCGTGATTTGATTGCAGCCGATGTGACCCTAGCCCTGCCCGTTTCAGGGTATTCGGGCGTGGTGAGCGCCGGAACCTTCACATTGGGGCATGTGGGACCTGAAGGGCTGCCACCGTTGTTGGATGCGGCACGCCTTGGGTGCCTGTTTGTGCTGTCGGTTAATCTGGAACATTTCAAAAGCGCGGATTTTGAGGCGGCGTTTGCGTCGATGGCGGGCCGGATCACCGCACCTGTTTTTGAAGACATCCGGATTTATTCTGACAAGGCGGACCTATCCCACCGGTATGATAGGGCGCGTTTGGTCATCTTTCGGACGATCTGATCGCTTGCCTTGCATCGGTCCATCGCATTAGGTCGCATCATGAAACAGATTTTGCTTTTGAACGGTCCAAACCTGAACATGCTGGGCGTGCGCCAGCCTGAGGTCTACGGACATACGACGCTTGCCGATGTTGAACGGGGCGCGGAGACCTTGGGGGCGGAGCTTGGCGTTCAGGTCACCTGCAAACAGTCCAACTACGAGGGCGAGTTGGTAACCTGGATCCAAGAGGCCCGTACCGATATGGCCGCGATCGTGATCAATCCTGGCGCCTACACCCATACATCCGTCGCCATTCTGGATGCATTGAACGTGTTTGAAGGCCCGGTGATTGAGGTCCATATCTCCGACATTCATCAACGCGAAGACTTTCGCCACCACTCCTACGTCGCCTACCGCGCAGATGCATCGATCATCGGCAAAGGGGTTGAGGGGTATTCAATCGCCCTACGAGAGGCCGTGGAGCGGCTTTAGCGGCCTTTCCATACAGGGTCGCGTTTTTCGGCAAAGGCGCGCGCGCCTTCAAGCTGATCGTCGCTGGAATAGAGCCTATCAACACTCGCCAATTGTCGTTTGGTAATTCGGTTCATGGCGTCTTGAAACTTGGCGTCTTCGGCATCGCGCACGACCTCTTTGATGGCGGCGTAGACCAGCGGTGGGCCAGAGGCCAGCAGGCGGGCCATTTCCCATACTTGGTCCATGAGGTCCGCAGCGGGGTGAACGTGGTTGATCAGGCCCCAATTGAGAGCTTCGGACGTGTCGAACCAACGGCCGGTCAGCAACAGTTCCATCGCAATGTGATAGGGGATACGCTTGGGCAGCTTCACCGAAGCCGCGTCTGCCACTGTCCCGCTTCGGATTTCGGGGAGGGCAAAGGTGGCATGATCCGCCGCAAGGATAATGTCCGCTGACAACGCCAGTTCGAGCCCGCCACCGCAACAAATGCCATTCACTGCTGCAATCACCGGTTTGTTCATGTCGCGCAGTTCCTGCAGCCCGCCAAAACCGCCCACGCCATAATCCCCGTCCACAGCATCGCCATCTGCAGCGGCTTTCAGATCCCATCCGGGGCAAAAGAACTTCTCTCCCGCACCGGTCAGGATCGCGACGCGCAGGTCCGGATCGTCCCGAAAATCGGCAAAAACGTCGCCCATGATTTTTGACGTCGCCAGATCGATGGCGTTGGCCTTGGGCCGGTCGAGGGTCACTTCGAGGATCGCCCCTTCGCGGCTGGTCTTGATGGGATCGGTCATTGGGCTTTCCTTATCAGGGCATCCGCTGCGATTGCGCGGGTGGGGGTCACGATGAGAGGATTGATTTCGACCTCCTCGACCGTGTCGATGTTGGCAAGAACATAGGCCTGAACCGCCTCTATCGCGTCAAGAATGACGTTCAAATTTGCGGCAGGTTGATTGCGGTAGCCTTGCAGAATTGGGGCAATCTTAAGCTGTGTTAGACACTGTTTAAGGGTTTCGCGCGTCGCCGGAAACAGGGTGGATGCAACGTCGCGCATGATCTCGGTGTAGATGCCGCCCGCCCCGATCGACAGAACGAAGCCATGTGCGGGATCTTTGACAATCCCGATCAAAAGCTCTGCAACAGTGTCTGAAATCATGTCCTCAAGCAGCATTTGCTCGGTTTGAATACGGGCCGCCGCCGCGCGGACCTCTTCGGGGCCATTCAGGTTCAAAATGACGCCACCCGTTTCGCTCTTGTGCGCCGATCCAGTGGATTTCAAGACATAGGGACCACCGGTTGCCTGTGTAATAACCTGATCGACCGTTCCAGACCACGACTGCGGGATTGAAACGCCAAACGAGGAAAGGGCAGCCTTTGCGTCGGTTTCGCTTAGGTCAGCGGTCTCCGACGTCGGCTTTGGCACGATTAAATCTTCGGAGGCCGGTTGCCGGACTCGCGCGGCACTTGCGGCATTTAGGGCCTCATGAAGACCGGACATGGGGATGATCCCGCCTGCCATCAGACGGGTGGCTACGTCTTCGGGCATCAGTTCAGGCATGGTCGCGACCATCGCAATTACACCACCGGTTCGCGCCTTCGTCGCAATGGCGGCTGCGATGACACAGTCCCAATCAGAGGGATCGCAAATATCATCGCGGGGGAAATCGACCACAAGGAACGTGAGGGCCAAAATAGGGTCTATCATGGCGGAAAACGCTTGTGTCATCGCTTCCGTATCCCGCCAAATGTAGGTGTGATAATCCAACGGATTTGCCACCGCCACTTTCGGACCAAGTGCGGTGCCCAGCTCAGTGCTTTGGCGATCATTCAGTGGCGGGAAGGTCAAAGGCGTGTCATGGGCCATGTCGGCAATCAGGCTCGCCTCTCCCCCCGAACAGCTGATGGACGCGATTTGGTTCGAATGCAACGGCCCCGCCACGTGCAACAGTTTGAGGGTCTCGATCAGGCTCGGTAGATCATCGACCCGTGCAATTCCAAGGTGATCCAAAAGCGCCTGCGCCCCCGCGTCACTGCCCGCAAGTGAGGCGGTGTGAGAAATAGCAGCAGATTGGGCCTCATCCGATTTTCCAACCTTGATCGCGACAAGCGGGACGTTCTTTTGATGCGCCGCGCGGGCCAAAGCCTGCCATGCAAGCAAATCGCTGAACCCTTCGATATGGAGACCAATTGCCGTCACACGGGGATCCTCCAACATCGCATGGGCGATTTCCGCCATGGACAGCTGGGCCTGATTTCCACACGTGACCACGTAGGCGATTGGCAATCCGCGGCGTTGCATCGTGAGGTTGATCGCGATGTTGGAACTCTGGGTGAGGATGGCCACACCGGTGTCCACAGGTCGGCAGCCATGCTGATCGGGCCACAAAGATGCGCCGTCCAATGCGTTGATCATTCCGTAACAATTGGGGCCAAGGATTGGCATCCGTTTGGCCGCCTTCAGCAGCCGTGCGTTCGCGTCATGCCCATCTTCAGTTTCCTGAAAACCGCTGGCGAAGCAAACCGCGCCACCCGCACCCATGCGGGCCAATCGTTCCACCGCCCCGATCGTCGCATCGCGATTGATCCCGACAAAAGTGGCATCGGGTGCACCAGGCAGGTCTATGGCCGTGGGGTAAGCCTGCAGGCCACAGATGTCTTCTGCACGTGGGTGAACTGGCCAGACCTCGCCTTGATAGTTCGCTTTGACCAGTTGTTCGGTGACAGATCGGCACCACGCACCTCCGCCGATGACGGCGATGGATTTTGGACGGAGGAGGCGGCTGAGCATGCGTGTCATGGGCGCACTGCGGTTCGATGGTGCGAGGTCGGAGCCTCCGGCGGGAGTTTGCGGATCAGAAGAACGGGGGATGTCGCTCTGCCACCCGGTAACGGATCGTTAACCTTAATCGACCATGGTGACGGGGCAATCCTAGGTGGAGACCGATGGGTTGTATCAGGAGAAGCCCCCCGCGACTGGAATGGTTCGGGGGGTGGACCTGCATCTATTCTTCTGATCCGAAAACTCTGGGGGTGAGCGCGTAAGCGCGAGGGGGCTAGCCCCCTGTCCCCCGCCCGCAGCATGCGCTGATCGCAGATCATGCCCCCAAAGCCCGCAGCAAATCTCGGCTGATGATGTGGCGCTGGATTTCGGATGTTCCGTCCCAGATCCGTTCAACCCGCGCGTCCCGCCAGAACCGTTCCAAGGGATAATCGTCCATCAACCCCATCCCGCCGTGTATCTGAATGGCCGCGTCTGTCACCCTCGCCAGACATTCCGACGCATAGAGTTTTGCGCTGGCGATTTCACGGTTGGCGGGCAGGCCCTTGTCCAACCGATCCGCGCTCGCCAGCGTCAATAAGTCCGCGGCATCAATCTCGGTGATCATATCAGCGAGCTGAAAACTCACTCCTTGGAATTTACCGATTTTCTGTCCGAACTGTTCGCGTTCGGCAGCATAGGCCAATGCGTAGTCAAAGACCCGACGGGCCCGACCAACAGACATGGCAGCGACGGTGATGCGCGTGGCGTAGAGCCATTCGTTCATAACGGCAAAGCCACCGTCGACTTCGCCCAGGACTTGTTTGTCTGGCAGGCGGCAGTCGTCAAATTCCAAGATCATATTCTTGTAGCCGCGATGACTGACCGATTTATACCCGTCCCGAATGGTGAATCCGGGGGTTCCACGGTCCACAAGAAAGGTTGTGATGCGTTTTTTGGGACCGCGCGGCGTGTCGTCTTCGCCGGTCGCCACAAAGACGATCACAAAATCTGCATGCTCCGCGCCTGAGATGAAGTGTTTGGTGCCGTTAATCAACCAATCGCCGCCATCGCGCACTGCGCTGCATTTCATACCACGCACGTCGGACCCAGCGCCGGGTTCTGTCATGGCCAGCGCATCCATCTTTTCGCCTTTGACCGCCGGGTCACGGTAGCGTTCGATCTGGTCCCCTTCGCAGGCCATCAAAATGTTCTGGGGGCGCCCGAAGAAATGCGTCAGCGCCATGGACCCACGCCCAAGTTCGCGTTCAACCAGTGCAAATTCCACGTGGTTCAGGCCAGCGCCGCCTGCGCTTTCGGGGAAATTGCAGGCGTAGAAGCCGAGGTCGATGGTTTTCTGTTTGATGTCTTGCGCAATCTCGGCGGGGACCTCGCCTGTGCGTTCCACGAGGTCTTCGTGGGGATAGATTTCATTTTCAACGAAGCTGCGGACGGTGTCTGCGATCATCGTATGTTCATCGGTGAGGCCGTACATGGTCATGTGGGTGCCTTTGAGAAATAGAAAACAAGCTGGTTTAGGGCCTGCTTTGTCGTCCCAAGCGCCGTGTACTTGTCCATTTTGTCAGATCGTCGAAAAAAGTCATGTCCGTCTTCGGGCCTTCAGGCGTTCGGCCAGCTTGGCTTTGCCGGCGGCAGTGCCGTCGTGCCAACTGCCAAAGAGTTTATCCCATGGCACATCGAGGTTTCCATAATTGCATTCGAAGTAGCGGTGGTGAATTTGGTGGTGGAAGTTTCCAAGATGCATGCGTTTTTTGTTTCGGAACAGCACGCCTTCGAACCCAGTATGGGTCGTGATTGCCAAGAGGCCATAAAACATCAGATGGAAAATGATGTGGACCGGGTTGGACGCGATGGCGAAGTGGATCAAGACCGATCCGAAGTAAAACAGATGTTCAACGGGATGCATCGACAGGCCAGACCACGGGCCGATATCGCTGTTGCGGTGATGCAAAGCGTGGAAGCGGTACATAACGTCCGTGTGCAAAAAACGGTGCATCCAATAGAAGTAGAAGCTTTCCCAAACCGGGATCAGAAAGAAGATCGCGATGAACCAGACAGGGTTTGTCTGATATGTGATCACAGCGGCATAGCCGTTGGCCATAGACCACCACATGAACGCTTCAAACAACGACCAGATCGTTACGCCTGACGCGATGGTCCAGAAGATATTGTCTTTGAGTTGGCTGGAAAACGTGAACATCCGTCCGTTGCGCGGAAACGGACGTGGGTCGTATTTCAGATCGGTTCCTTGCATGGCGTATTTGTGAAACCACAGATGCAACGCCCCTGCGACAATCGACACTATTACGCCGTTTCTGACCCAAATCCCAAGGATCCAGAGGCCCGGCGTTTGCGTTGTTTCCAGTGCGGGGCTGGCCCAATATAACGCGGCAAATGCCAAGCCGACGATCATCATATTGACTGTGATGAAGAACCAGCTGTCCAAGTACCATTTTAGGGCCGCGACCGGTTTCGGGGGCCATTGCCACAACGGGGACACGACGATGGGTGTGTCGGGCAGGTGGTTCCATTCGGCCCGTTTAGCGGCGGTTTCAGCTGGCATAGTCAGTGTTTTCCTCATCAAGGATCAGTTTGAGTTCGGTCAGATGACGGGTGTCTTGATCAGGATAGTCTTCAAGGTCCTGCGCTGTCTTTTCTGCCACATCGTCGGGCAAAACACGTAGGGGTTGACCGGTTTGAAGTGCGCGGATGTAGGTTTCGGCGGCGCGTTCGAAATAATAGAGCCTGTTGAAAGTTTCGGCGACGGTGGCGCCGATGATCATGATGCCGTGGTTGCCCATAATCATGACTTTCTTTTTGGGGTCGGTCAGAAGGGCGGCACAGCGTTCGCCTTCTTCTTCAAACGCGAGGCCGCCGTAGCCATCGTCGATGACGTAGCGGTTGAAGAAGGTGGCGCAGTTCTGGTCGATGGGGGGAAGGCGGCTGTCCGCAAGGGACGCCAGCACAGTCGCATGGATCGAATGAACATGCATCGCACACCGCGCGTGGGGACAATGCCGGTGAATGCCGCCATGCAGGCCCCATGCGGTGGGGTCGGGTGCATTTGGCCCCTCAAGCGTGCTGGGATCATTGGCATCTACGACAATCATGTCTGACGCTTTGATGCGCGAAAAATGCATTTGATTGGGGTTCATCAGGAACTGCGTTCCGTCGTCATTGATCGCAAGGCTGAAATGGTTTGCCACGCCTTCATGCATGTTCAGACGTGCGGTCCAACGGAATGCCGCCGCAAGATCGACACGGCTTTGCCAATGATCAAGGTTGGGGCGCAGGTGCGAAACGGACATGGTGATCTCCCTTATGTAGGAAGGCTGGCAGGTGCGTTTGCATTTGGCAAGTCTGGGGGCGTCACCGCGTGTCGCTAGGTGGATAGAAACGTCAGCAATGCCGCCTCGGACTGGCGCAGATTGTCGACGTCTTCGCGGTTTTCCAAAAGGACCGCGCGGTCATCGGCGGGCCGTTCGGCAAGATCGATAACGCGCGGGTGAATGTAGCTGTTGCGCGCGATGGTGGGGGTATTGGCCAGACGCTGACTGGCCGCTTCGGCCATTGTCTTGATTGTCAAATCGGGGGTAGAAATGGCGGCCTCAAACGCGGCGGTCGTCCCTGCCCAGGTGCGAAAGGTCTTGGCGGTCAGACGGTCATCTCCGGTGATGTCGTGCAGCGTGGCATTAATCGCGTCGGCTGTGATGCTTTGTGGCGTGCCGCTGTCATCAACCCACGAAATGAGATCGGCACCGGGCAAGTCCTGCAACCGATTGAGCACACGGTTCAGGGTCTGATCGCGCAGCTGTTTGCGAACCGATTTACCCCCTTTTCCGGTGTAAGAGAGCCTGATTTCACCGCTTTTGAGGGACAGATGCCGCGGCTTCAGGGTCGTGGCACCATAGGTCCCGTTCTCGGCGGCATAATCAGCGGTGCCCACGCGGATCGCGGTGCGGTCAAGAAGGGCCAAGACGGCCGCAATGGCAAAGGATTTGTCACCCGGATCATCTTTGAGGTCTGCGAGGATACGGCGGCGGATACGGGGCAGCATGGCACCGAAATCGGCGAGTGCATCAAATTTGGTCAGGGCGCGAAAAGCGGTCCAATCGGCATGATACCTATATTGTTTTCGCGCACGGGCATCGCGACCAGTGGCCTGCAAATGGCCGTTCACCTTGGGGCTGATCCACACGTCCTCATAGGCGGGTGGCACCGCAAGCGCATCAATGCGTTTTCGTTCTTTGGCACAGTCAATGCGGGTTCCGTCGGGGGCCAGATAGGACCAGCCCCGCCCCCGCTTACGACGGCGAATTCCGGGACGATCGTCGCTGTAATACACTAAATCGGGGGCGTTCATGACAGCTAAACGCGAAGTTCCTACGGTGGTTCCGCTTTTGCAGGGCGGCTATGACTTGCAGTCGGGCGCCGACCAGTGGCACATTAGGCCATGAAAAGACAAAGACACCACCGCCCATCCGCCGCAGAACCGTCTGCGGCGTTTTTTGTATAGGGCGTGAAAAACAAGAAAGGGAGGCAAACTCCATGATGACACAAACATCCAAACCGCAGGTCATAAGCCCCGAAGTCCCCAACCCGGAGGCTTTTCGCGATGCCGCCGCAGCCGTTGCGCGCCTGCGTGAGATTTACGATATTTCGGTCCGATTTCTGACCGAACAGTTTGAAGAGAAGGTCGCAGGGCCAAAGCCCGATGCACGGTATCGCGCTTTCTACCCCGAAATTCGCATTGAAACCGCGACCTTTGCGCAAACGGATTCGCGCCTGTCTTTCGGCCACGTGGCCGGCCCTGGTACCTATTCCACGACGGTCACCCGGCCCGACCTGTTCGAAGGTTACCTCAAGCAACAGATCAGCCTTTTAATCGAAAACCATGATGAGCCCGTGATCATCGGTGCATCTGAAACACCGATGCCCGTGCATTTTGCGGTGACGGGCGAAGTCACCGTCCCGCAGGAAGGATCGTTGGAATACACGTTGCGCGATGTGTTTGATGTGCCTGATCTGGCGACCACCAATGACGACATCGTCAACGGTGTGGATTTCCACTACCCCGACGGATCGAGCCCCTTGGCACCGTTTACGGCCCAACGGATCGACTATTCATTGGCACGGCTACAGCACTACACTGCGACCCGGGCGGAGTATTTTCAGAACCACGTACTGTTCACCAATTACCAGTTCTACTTCGAGGAATTTGAAGGTTTTGCCCGCGCTATGTTGGCTGACAAAGACAGCGGCTACACCGCGTTTGTGGCCACTGGCAATCAGGTTATCACGGACCCAGATGCCGCTTTGGTTATGCCAGAAAAGATGCCGCAAATGCCGACGTATCATCTGTGTCGTGAGGGCGGGTCTGGCATCACCTTGGTCAACATTGGCGTCGGGCCGTCCAATGCCAAGACAGCGACTGACCATATTGCCGTGCTGCGCCCCCATGCGTGGTTGATGGTCGGACATTGCGCCGGTTTGCGGAATTCCCAACGGTTGGGTGATTTTGTTTTGGCCCACGGTTATCTGCGCGAAGACCACGTGTTGGACGATGACCTGCCCGTCTGGATGCCCATTCCGGCGCTGGCAGAAATCCAGATCGCGCTGGAAGAGGCCGTGGCCGACGTGACCGAACTAGAAGGGTTCGAGTTGAAACGCATCATGCGGACAGGCACCGTCGCTACCATCGACAACCGCAACTGGGAATTGCGTGATCAGTCCGGCCCGGTGCAACGGTTGTCCCAATCCCGCGCCATCGGGCTGGATATGGAAAGTGCAACGATTGCCGCCAACGGCTATCGGTTCCGCGTGCCCTATGGGACGTTGCTGTGCGTATCGGACAAACCTCTGCACGGTGAATTGAAGCTGCCCGGCATGGCGTCCGACTTTTACAAAACGCAAGTTGCGCGGCATTTGATGATCGGAATTCGCGCGATGGAACGTCTACGTGAGATGCCGTTGGAACGTATTCACAGCCGGAAATTGCGGTCATTTGAGGAGACCGCGTTCCTTTGACGCCGTGAAATCTGGGAAAAACCCATACAATATGCAGTTTTTCCCTTGTAATGTTGCACAAAGCGTTGTGGAACATAGCGACATACAGTTTACTGACTGAGCAATAAGCCCCAGCCAAAAGGGCAGAACGAGGAGATCTAACAATGGCGACGAAACCAATGACCAAGACGCAGCTGGTTGCTGCTCTGGCTGAGAAAATGGACACAGACAAGAAATCCGCATCCGCTGCTCTGGACGCGATCACCGGTCTGATCACCGACGAAGTATCCGGCGGCGGCGCTGTGACACTGCCCGGCGTTGGCAAAATCTACTGCCGTGAGCGCCCCGAGCGCATGGTGCGCAACCCTGCCACCGGTGAGCAGATCAAGAAAGAAGCCGACAAGGTGGTCAAGATGACCATTGCGAAGGCACTCAAGGACAGCGTGAACGGCTAACGTTCCCATCCTTTACCTGATAAAGGGTCGCCCATAACGGGCGGCCCTTTTTTGTTGGAGACCATCATGGGCAAGATTGACGGCAAGGCCGTGCTGATGGGCGTGGTGTTCGGGTTGATGTGGGCGTCGGCGTTTACATCCGCGCGGGTGATCGTGGCCTACGCGCCGCCGCTTTATGCTTTGGCAATCCGGTTCCTGATTTCGGGTCTGATCGGCGTCACACTGGCCCGTGCGATGGGGCAGTCGTGGCATCTGACGCGCGCGCAGTGGGGCGCGGTTGTGATCTTCGGGATCAGTCAAAATGCGCTGTATCTGGGTCTGAATTTTGTGGCCATGCAAACGGTAGAGGCGTCATTGGCCGCCATTGTTGCGTCGACCATGCCGCTGCTGGTGGCCTTTGCCAGTTGGGCGGCGATTGGCGAAAAGATCCGGCCCTTGGGCGTGGCCGGATTATTGGCTGGTGTGCTGGGTGTGGCGTTGATTATGGGCGCACGGCTGCAAGGGCAGGTCGATCTGTTCGGGCTGGGCCTGTGCGTGCTGGGGGTCGTGTCGTTGACGGTGGCTACGCTGTCCGTGCGGGGGGCCTCAAGTGGCGGAAATTTCCTGATGATCGTCGGGCTTCAGATGTTGGTGGGGTCAGCCTTCTTGTGGGTGCCTGCCCTCGCGTTTGAAACCTTTGCCGTCACCTGGACATGGCAGCTGGGCGTGGCCTTTGCCTACACCGTGCTGATCCCAGGGCTGGCGGCAACGTTGATCTGGTTTTTGCTGGTGGACCGGATCGGTGCTACGCCAGCGGCAGTGTTCCACTTCCTGACGCCTTTTTTCGGGGTCACAATCGCGGCGCTGTTGCTGGGTGAGGAACTGGGGTCCCTCGACGTGGTGGGCGTAATGATCATCACCGCCGGTATTCTGGCGGTTCAGTTGAGCAAACAGAAAACCTAGCCGATCTGTCCGCGCACGCCGCCGGTTTGGCTGCGGTCCAACAGGATGTGGTCAAGGACCACAGCAGCCATCATCGCTTCGCCCACAGGGACGGCGCGGATGCCAACGCAAGGGTCATGGCGGCCTTTGGTGACAACCTCGGTCGGGGTGCCGTCCATGCGGATCGACGCGCGGGGGGACAGGATCGAAGACGTGGGTTTTACGGCGAAGCGCACAACGATGTCCTGTCCCGTGCTGATGCCGCCCAAGATGCCGCCGGCGTGGTTGGAGGAGTATTCCGGCCCGTTTGGACCCATGAAAATCTCATCCGCATTGGCGCGGCCTGTCAGGCCCGCAGCGGCCATGCCCTCACCTACTTCGACGCCCTTCACGGCGTTGATCGACATCATCGCGGCAGCCAGATCAGTGTCTAACTTGGCATAAACCGGTGCGCCGATACCTGCAGGTACGCCCCGCGCCACAACCTCAATCATCGCGCCGACGGAATTGTGGTCATCCTTACGGAGCCAGTTGAGGTAGTCTGTCCATTCATCAACTGCACCCGCATCGGGGCACCAGAAATCATTGCCATCAATGGCATCCCAATCGAAGCGGTCCCGGTCGATGTGCTTTTCGCCCATCTGCACCATGTAGCCTTTGATCTGTATGTCCGGCGCGATGGTCTTGATCGCTTCACGCGCCACACCACCGGCAGCCACCCGTGCGGCGGTCTCACGGGCAGAGGACCGACCGCCACCGCGATAATCGCGCAACCCGTATTTCTGGTGGTAGGTGATGTCGGCATGACCGGGACGGAAGGTGTTGGCGATATCGCCGTAGTCCTTCGACCGCTGATCGGTGTTGCGGATCATTAGCTGGATGGGCGTGCCCGTTGTTGTGTCCTCAAACACACCAGACAGAATTTCCACGGCGTCCGGTTCATTGCGCTGGGTCGTCATTTTCGACACGCCGGGGCGGCGTTTATCGAGCCATTGCTGCAACATCGGTGCAGTCAGCGCCACGCCGGGGGGGCAGCCATCAACAGTCGCACCCAAAGCGGGCCCGTGGCTTTCGCCCCAAGTGGTCACACGAAAGAGGTGTCCGTAGCTGTTCATGCTCATGCGATGGCTCCTTTGGGGCGTGGATAGCGGTGCGGGCAGGCCTTGCCAAGTGGTGCGCCGCGCCTTAGGTCTAACGTCACCTCGGGGGGCTTTGTTATGAAGCTGAGATGCCACAGTGGCGGACCCGTTGAACCTGAACCGGTTAAGACCGGCGGAGGGAAGGTAACGGGTTCAAACCCAATGCCCCCACCGTCCGGCGCATTGAGAGGATAGAACCGATGAAAAAGACCCTACTCACTGTCGCAGGACTGTTTGCAGCCACCACCGCCTTTGCGGATGGTCATGCAAACACCCTGACAGTTTATGCCCCCGATTATTTCGGGTCTGAATGGGGCCCTGGCCCTTCGATTGAGGCTGCGTTTGAAGAACAATGCGGCTGCGATTTGGTGTATCAGACCGGCGACGTGTTGCCGCGCCTGTTGCTGGAGGGGAAAAACACCGAGGCCGACGTGGTCATCGGCCTGAACACCGACGTCACGAAACGCGCACGCGAAAGCGGGTTGATGGCACCCCATGGCGTAGACCTGTCCGCGTTGACCTTGCCGATTGACTGGGCCGACGACACCTTCGTGCCGTTCAACTACAGCCACACGGCGTTCATCTACGACAACACGAAACTGGACGGTTTCGACAGCTTTGATGCCTTGTTGGACGCGCCCGACGATGTGCGCGTTGTCATTCAGGACCCGCGGTCGTCGATTTCTGGTCTGGCGTTGGTGCTTTGGGTGCAGGCCGTCTACGGCGATGAGGCCGAGGCCGCTTGGGCCCGTTTGGCCCCAAAGATCGTGACCGTGACACAGGGGTGGTCCGAAAGCTACGGCTTGTTCACCGATGGGGAGGCCGATGTGGTCCTGTCCTATACAACGTCGCCTGCCTATCACATCATCGCCGAAGAAGACCTGACCAAGTCGGCCGCGATCTTTGATGAGGGTCACTACTTCTTCGTCGAACTCGCCGCCAAGGTCGAAGGCACGGACAATGCAGGCCTTGCCGATCAGTTCATGGCGTTCATCCTGACGCCTGAGTTTCAAAACTTGATCCCCACGACCAATTGGTCCTTCCCCGCTGCCTTGCCTGAGGCTGATTGGCCTGAGGGGTTTCAGACACTCCCTCGGCCTGAAACTGTCCTTTTCTACAGCGAAGATGAGGCAGCCGCGCTGCGTGACACTGCGATCGAAGCGTGGCGCGCCGCCTTGTCTCAATAATTCCGGCACTGATCGTCGCGGGGCTGGTGATTGGCCCTGTGGCGGCGGTGCTTTGGCGGGGCGGTGGTTTCACCGCCCTGTCTGATGCAGATGCCGACGCGGTTGCGTTCACGGTGTGGCAGGCCTTTTGGTCGGCCTTGATCAGTGTTGCGTTGGCTGTCCCGGTGGCGCGTGCCTTGGCACGGCGTCAGTTTCCGGGGCGAGGGGCCCTCATTGCCGTGATGGGGGCCCCTTTTATTTTGCCCGTCATCGTAGCGGTACTGGGGTTGGTCGCGGTCTTTGGTGGGCGCGGTTTAATCAACGCGCTGCTGGGGCCTGTGGGACTTCCGCGTCTGGATATTTACGGCGCACATGGCGTCATTCTGGCGCATGTGTTTTTTAATTTGCCACTGGCTGTCCGGCTGATCCTGCAAGGGTGGCTTGCGATCCCGTCTGAAAGGTTTCAGGTCGCCGCATCCCTCGGTGCCCCCCTACTTTGGCTGCTGGAGTGGCCGATGTTAAAGCGCATCGTGCCGGGGGCCTTTGCGGTGATTTTCGTGATCTGTCTGGGGTCGTTCGCGGTGGCGTTGACTTTGGGCGGCGGGCCAAAGGCGACAACGGTTGAACTGGCAATCTATCAGGCGTTCAAGTTTGATTTTGATCTCAGCAAAGCTGCGTCATTGGCCGTGGTCCAACTGGCGTTGGGGCTTGGTGCGGGGGTCATCGCGCTACTTCTCGCGCGGGGAGATATGTTGGGCGCTGGGTTGGACCGTGTGGTTCAGCGTTGGGATGGCAGCCGCGTTCTGGACGCGACGTGGATCGGGTTGGCCGCGCTGTTCTTGTTGGCGCCTTTGGGTGCTTTGTTGGCCGCCGGCATTCCCGGACTGGCACTGTTGCCTGACGGCATCTGGGCGGCGACGGGGCGGTCTGTGATGATCGCGCTGGGCGCAGTGGTGCTGACAATGGCGCTGGCCCTGCCGCTTGCGACGAAGGCGGGGGAGGCCGCGTCGTTGCTGGGGATTTCTGTGTCAGGCTTGGTCCTTGGAACCGGTATTTTCTTGATCGTGCAGCCCTTTGTGCGGCCAGCATCGGTCGCGCTGCCGGTGACGTTATTGGTGAACGTGCTGATGTCGCTGCCGTTTGTTCTTCGTATCCTGCGCACCGGCGTTGACAGCGCGAAGGCCGATTATGGGCGGCTGGGCGCGTCACTAGGCCTGCGGGGGTGGGCGTTGTGGCGGATTGCCTACTTGCCGCGATTGCGGAGGCCTATGGGGTTTTCCGCAGGTTTGACCGGCGCCTTGGCGATGGGCGACCTTGGGGTCATCACACTATTTTCGCGCCCCGGACAGGGGACATTGCCACTGGCGATGTATGAATTGATGGGACGCTATCAGATGGACGCAGCCTATGGTGCTGCACTGGTGCTTGTGGCGACGTCGCTGGCGCTGTTTTGGGTCTTCGACCGAGGAGGACGCGTGAATGCTGACGTTTGAAAAGGCCGTATTCCAGCAAGGTAATTTCACGCTTTCTGCTGATTTTGAGGTGCCTACAGGCGGGGTGACTGCGGTGATCGGCCCGTCGGGAGCGGGCAAGTCTACATTGCTGCACGGGATCGCAGGATTCGCACCACAGGTCACGGGCCAGTTGATGTGGGATGGACAAAACATCGCGGCAGCACCGCCGCAGGACCGGCCCGTGTCGATGCTGTTTCAGGACAACAATCTGTTTCCCCATCTCACCGTGATGCAGAATGTCGCGTTGGCGCTGGGGCCCACGCTGCGACCCGGTCGGGATAAGCAGGATCGGGTCCAGGACATGCTGACCCGTGTCGGTCTGGACGGCCTGTCGGACCGCAAACCCGCAGGACTGTCTGGTGGCCAACAAAGCCGCGTCGCGCTGGCGCGGGCGTTGCTGCAAGACCGGCCCGTGATGTTGATGGATGAACCGTTCAGTGCCTTGGGGCCTGCACTGAAGGACGAGATGTTGGATTTGTCGGTTTCACTGGCGAAAGGGCGGACTGTTGTGATGATCACCCATGATCCAGCAGATGCGGGCCGGATCGCCGATGCGGTCATCGGCGTGGTGCCCGGACAGGCGCTGCCGCCCGTCGCGACGCAGACTTTCCTGACCAACCCACCGGCTGAGATGCGCGACTATTTCAGCCCCCTTTAACGCAAAAGGCCCGCCAAACTGGCGGGCCTTCATATTGGGATCAAAAGACTTTTAGTCTTTCTTCTTGTGCGGCGCCCAGATCCGTTTGTTCGTCAGATACAGCAGCACGGACAGAACCGTCAGGAAGATAACGCCGGTCAGACCAGCCTGTTTCCGTGCCATCATCTTGGGCTCTGCCGTCCACATCAGAAAGGCGGCGACATCCTTGGACACGCTTTCCAGATCGGTCGGTGCGCCGTCCTCGTAGAACACGTCGTCCCCGTAGAGGGGCGGCGCCATCGCGATCCAGCTGCCCGGATATTTATTGGTGCCGTCCTCGTAGGTGCATTCCTCGGGGTAGCCGCCCGCGGCGAAGGCCGTGTTGTAATAGCCATCCATGGGAGTTTCCATGTTGGCCGCACACTCGGGCTCCTCCGCGTAGCCGGTCAGCAGCGAGGCGATATATTCCGGGCCGCCCATTCCGTTGACAAGCTGGCTGATGCCGGTGCCATAGGGACCGCTGAAGCCCTTACGTGCCTTGGCCATAAGGCTCAGGTCGGGTGCATTGCTGAGGGAACTTTCGGGGAACTGGTCCGCCGGGGTTGCCGGACGGAAGTCGCCTTCGCCATCGAACAGGAGCGGGTCGAACACCTCGTAGAACTCGGCATAGGCACGCATCTGCTCTTCGGGCAGCATGGGGCCGCCCTCGTCGCTAAGGTTACGGAACGACACGTATTTCAGCCCGTGACAGGCGGAACAGACTTCGGTGTAGACCTGCAGGCCGCGTTGCAACTGATTGGTGTCGAAAGACCCGAAAGGCCCTTCGAAGGAGAAGTCGTAATCGATGACTTCGCTTTCACCGGCGGCATGTGCAGCGCCCGAGGCAAGGCCAAGGGCAACTGCTGCGGTGAGGGTAAGTTTACGGAACATCAGTCTTTGTCCTTTCTCACTCGGCCGGTTCGACGATGGTATGGGTGCCACCGACTTTCGGCGCGTAGTGCGCGTTGAAATCATCCTCGATCGTCGCGGGGGGTGTCGTCGGCTTTTCGATGACGCCCAGAAGCGGCAGGATTACGAGGAAATAGGCGAACCAATAAGTGGAGCCGATGAGGGCGATGATTGGGTAGATCCCCTCGGCGGGCATGGCCCCAGCCCACATCAGGACGATGAAGTCCACGACGAGGATAGCAAACCACCACTTGAACATCGGACGATAGCGACCGGACCGAACCGACGACGTGTCGAGCCACGGGGCCAGCGCCATCACAACGATCGCGCCGAACATGGCGAGCACGCCGAAGAATTTGGCGTCGATAATTCCGAACGAGATCCATTCGGCGATAATCACGACCCAGACAGTGTTATCGAAGGCCCGCAGGATCGCGTAGAACGGCAGGAAATACCATTCGGGCACGATGTATGCAGGCGTCGCCAGCGGGTTCGCCTCGATGTAATTGTCCGGGTGGCCAAGGTAGTTTGGCATGAAGCCGACGACCGCCATGAACACAGCCAGAATAACAGCCAGTGCAAAGAGGTCCTTGATCACGAAGTAGGGCCAGAAGGGCAGCGTGTCTTTCTCGGCGTCTGCTTTGGACGTACGGCGGACTTCAACACCTGTTGGGTTGTTGTTACCTGTGGTGTGGAACGCCCAGATGTGCACGATCACAAGACCGGTGATCACAAACGGCAGCAGATAGTGCAGCGAGAAGAAGCGGTTCAGCGCAGGCTGACCAACGGAAGATGCCCCCAAAAGCCACGTCTGCAGGCTTTCACCCACAAACGGCACAGCGCCAAAGAGGCCGGTGATCACGGCCGTGCCGTGGAATGACATCTGGCCCCAGGGCAGAACGTAGCCCATGAACGCCGTACCCATCATCAGCAGGAAGATCAGCATACCGATGATCCACGTGACCTCACGCGGGGCCTTGTAGGACCCGTAATAGAGCGAGCGGAACATGTGTGCATAGACCGCCACGAAGAACAGCGATGCACCGTTCATGTGGAAATAGCGGATCATGTGGCCGCCGTTCACGTTACGCATGATATGTTCGACCGAGGCGAAGGCCATGTCGACATGCGGTGTGTAGTGCATGACCAGCACAATGCCCGTGATGATCTGCAAGAACAGCGTAAAGGTCAAAACGATGCCCCAAATCCACATCCAGTTCAGATTCTTGGGCGTGGGGATCATCAATGTGTCGTACATAAGTCCGACAATCGGCAGGCGGCTGTGAAGCCACTTTTCGCCGTTTGAATTTGGTTCGTAATGGTCGTGGGGAATTCCGGCCATGGGTCGTTCTCCTTAACCGAGTTGCAGGGTGAATTCGTCGACGAACGACGCTTCGGGAATGACCAGGTTGCGCGGGGCAGGACCTTTGCGGATACGACCGGCAGTGTCGTAGTGCGACCCGTGGCAGGGGCAGAACCAACCGCCGAAATCACCGGCACCGTCGCCCACGGGCACACAACCGAGGTGCGTGCAAACACCGATTTGGACAAGCCATTCGCCCGCTTCATCCAGCGTGCGGTTTTCGTCCGTGGCGGGGTCACTGTCGGCCAGGTTAGCGTTGTTTGCCTCTCGGTCGATCAGATCAGCCACGTCTACGGCGCGGGCTTCGGCAATTTCTGCTTCCGTACGGCGGCGGATAAAGACCGGCTTGCCTTGAAACAAAACGGTCATCTGCGTGCCGGGATCAACGGCGCTGATATCGACTCGAATCGATGCGAGGGCCAGAACGTCAGCCGAGGGGTTCATTTGATTGACGAGCGGCCATACCGCTGCGCCGGTTACAACTGCACCTGCGCCGCCAGTGGCGTAGTAGATGAAGTCGCGGCGTGTGCCTTGATGGTCTTCTGGGTTTGACACGTGTCCATCTCCGAAGTTTGGGGCGAAATGCCCGTCGAAATGCGTGAGAACGCCAAAAATGGAGTCCTTTCAGCGTGCTACTTAGCCCCAACACCCCCACAGGTCCAGCATCATTCCTGCCCGTGCGGCAATCTGCAGCGTTTGGCCCCTAGGCGGGATTTGTGTCCACCATTGAAGGGCGTGCAGCAAATTCAGCCTGCCAATTTGCTAAGGTTTCATTGCCCGCCCGCCAGTTGCGATGTCCGTGCCGAAGATCGACATAAGCCAAGGCGCAGCCAACGGCGATATGGGCGGCATTCAACGGACCTGTCAGATGGGACATCCAGCGGCTGTTGATTGCAGCAATCGCGCGTTCCGCTTTGCCCCACTGTGCCTCCAGCCATTCGGGGCTTTGCTGGGTGTCAGGGCGCAGGCGTGTTTCGTAGACCATACCGACCGTGGCATCCATGATGGCATCCGCCGTCGCCTCAAGCGTGAGAAGCTCATAGAGGGACCGCGCTGGATACAGCCCTGCATCTGCCTGATCGTCCAGATAACGGGTGATGACACGGCTGTCGTAGATCGCAGGGCCATCAGCGCGCACCAGCGCGGGGATTTTTCCGGTGGGGTTGGCGGCCAGAATCTCCGCTGCTGATTTGAGGGGGCTGGACGACACTTGGACCTCCTCTACCCGCTCTATAAGGCCGGTTTCGCGCAGCATCACGCGGCATTTGCGGGCATAGGGGGACGGCGGCGACATAATCAAATGCATGGGATTACTCCGGTGGGTTGCGCATGAGGGCGGCAAGGGTTGCTGTGTCTGTTCCGATGCCAGACGTTTCCATCCCGTCAGCCGCACGCAAGCGCACATCGTCAGGTTTGTTCTGGCTGAGTTTGAAGGTGCTTTGCAGGTCCGTGATCGTCATGCGGCAGGGTACGATCTGGCGCATCATGCGGTCTAGCACATCAGGCGTCATTTTGTCGGTGGTCCATGGCGTTTTGGGCAGTTGGTCCTCAAAATGCGCGGACTGCCGATCCAGCATCTCGCGCATTTTCTTGTGATCCAGCTGTTCCAAGGTGCCGCGCAGCTGCACGGCGATGTAGTTCCACGTGGGCACCTGATCCGCCACCCCGTACCAATCGGGGGAGACATATCCATCTGGCCCGTTGATGCACAACAGCGCATCTTGCGGCGTGGTCAGCGCGCGGGCGATGGGGTTGGAGCGCACGAGGTGAATGTCGAGGGTTTCGGCGTCGGGCGACAAAAGCACTGGCACATGCGCCGCATGCAGTTGGCCATTTGCATGGACCGTCAGCTGCCCAAAGGCGCGTGCGCGGATGAGGTCCAGTGCGCGCGCATCGGCCGTTTTGCGAAAAATTGGGTTGGGGTGCATCGGGGCCCTCCTCCTTTCACGGAAAGAGGATCACGTCGTCGCCGTCTTTCCAAGGGGTGTATTTGGTCATGATCGCGGCAAACCTGTCGGAGGTTTTGAAAGTAGATAGCCAGCGCTGAGCATGGGCGAAGGGTTGCGCATCCCACCAATCGATATCCGTATGGGCAAACTGGCGCACGAATGGCAAAATCGCGAGGTCAGCCAAGCTTGGCCGGTCGCTGTAAAGCCAGTGCTGGCCGTTCAGTCTTGTGTTGAGTTTGGCGATGAAGGCCGCCGCATTTGCGCGGCTTTCGGCAGGATCAAGGTCGGGATAGCGTACGGCGTATTTTGTACGATCGAGCGCGGTTTTGAACGGGCCGTCGTTTTCCGCAATAAGCGTACTGGCGTCGTAGGCCAAAAGCCCCTCCGGGTCTGATTGGCCCAGTGCCCAAAGCATGATGTGGAGGGATTCGTCGATGATGCCGTCTTGTGTCACCAGAACCGGCACCGTGCCTTTGGGGGATGCTTGAACCATCGCGTCGGGTTTGTTGCGCAACGTGATTTCACGCAATGCAACCGTCAGGCCGCTGGACGCAATCGCCAGCCGAGCTCGCATGGCGTAGGGGCAGCGGCGAAAACTGTAGAGGGTGGGTGTTTGAGGCAAATCGGCCCTCCGGGGGGAGTTTTTCTAGCCAGATGAAGACAGGAGCTGCGTGTCTGTCTGGCCGGTTATTTGTGCGGTGACGATTTGGGATTCGGGCTGGTCGGTGTCGAAGGTGACTTCGGTGAATTGTTCCGTGCGCCCCATGCGCGGATTTTCCATTAGTACGCGGTGGGTCGTGCCCTGTTGTGCCGCAAGGTGTTTGGCCACGGCCGCGTCACCGGCCGCGCGCAGGCGGGCGGCACGGGCTTTGATGTTGTGGCCATTTACGGCGGGCATCCGCGCGGCAGGGGTGCCTTGGCGGGGCGAGTATGGGAAGACGTGCAGCCATGTCAGCGCGCAGTCGTCCACCAGTTTGAGGGAGTTTTCGAAATGCGCCTCGGTCTCCGTCGGGAAGCCTGCGATGATGTCGGCGCCGAAGGTCATGTCAGGGCGCAATTTGCGGGCCTCTTCGGAAAAGCGGATCGCATCGTCGCGCAGGTGGCGGCGCTTCATGCGTTTGAGGATCAGGTCGTCGCCGTGTTGCAGGCTGAGGTGCAGATGCGGCATCAGGCGCGGTTCTGTGGCGATGGCCTGCATCAGGTTTTCATCCACCTCGATGCTGTCAATGCTGCTGATGCGCAGGCGCGGGAGGTCAGGCACCAATTTCAGAATACGCATGACCAGATCGCCAAGTTTGGGCGTTGCGGGCAGGTCTGCGCCCCATGACGTCAGGTCGACACCTGTCAGCACGACCTCATTATAGCCTGTGTCCACCAGCCGTTTGATCTGGTTGACCACCACACCAGCCGGGACTGACCGCGAATTGCCGCGGCCATAGGGGATGATGCAAAACGTGCAGCGGTGATCGCAGCCGTTTTGCACCTGCACGTAGGCGCGGGAGCGCGTGCCGAACCCGTCGATCAGGTGGCCTGCGGTTTCCGTGACGGACATGATGTCATCGACCTGTACCGCCTCCGTCTGACCAATGAGGTCAGGGGCCATGCCGGCCCATGTCTCTGCCTGCATCTTTTCGGTGTTGCCGATGATCTTGGTGACCTCAGGCATGGCGGCGAAGGTTTCGGGCTCGGTCTGGGCGGCGCAACCGGTAACGATGATGGGCGCGTTGGGATGTTCGCGGCGCAGTTTGCGGATTTCTTTTTTGGCCTTGCGCACAGCCTCAGCCGTGACAGCGCAGGTGTTCACGACCATCGCATCGCGGACACCAGCGGCTGTGGCCAGTTCCTTCATCGCTTCGGTCTCATACGCATTCAGGCGGCAGCCAAGCGTCGTGAACTTGGGCGCGTTCATGGGTGCCACACGCCGGTAAAGACATGGGCGGTGGGGCCGGTCATCCAGACGCCATCCTCGCGCCAGTCAATGTGAATGGTGCCACCGTCAAGATCAATGCGGACGGTGCGGCCCGTCAGCCCCTTGCGGTGCGCTGCCACGGCCGTGGCACAAGAAGATGATCCAGAGGCCAGCGTCACGCCCACACCCCGTTCCCATACCCGCATCCGCAGGTGGTTTTCCCCGATCAGGTGGGCGAACTGCACATTTGTGCGTTCCGGATAGAGGGCGTGGTGTTCGATTTCAGCACCGCGTGCTTCAAGGTCGATGGCAACAGCATCATCGACAAAGAAGGTGCAGTGCGGATTGCCCATGCCCGTGGCCAGCGGCGCCCCCTCGATTGGTAGGGCATCGATATCGACGTCCTGTGCAAGCGGGATATCGCGCCAGTCCAGCTGCGGGTGCCCCATGTTGATGGCCGTCAGCCCGTTCCCTTTGTCTTCGGCCAGTAAGGTGCCATGATCTGTCGTCAGGGTCAGGGCGGTCTTGCCGGTCTCAACCATCAGATGCCGCGCGATGCAGCGGGTGGCATTGCCGCATGCGCCAGAGGTGCTGCCATCCGCGTTGTAGAACGTCAGGTGGGCATCGGCATTGCCACGCTGTGTGATCACAGCCAGTTGGTCATATCCCACGCCGCGATGGCGATCGGCCATAGCCACAACAAGTGCATCCGTGACACGGTCCATGCCATCACGTTCGTCGATCACGACGAAATCGTTGCCAAGCCCGTGCATTTTCATGAAGGGCACGCCGGAGGTGGGGATCTGGGTCATGGGGCGGCATATAGGGGAGGTCGGAAAATGAATCCAGACCAACCGCATGATTAGGGGTTGACGGTCTAGGCGATGGTTTCTAAATGCACCCCTCGTGGGCCGTTAGCTCAGTTGGTAGAGCAACTGACTTTTAATCAGTAGGTCGTTGGTTCGAACCCAACACGGCTCACCACTTTCCCTTCCCCTTACGAAGTTCTACCACGCCCACGCGGCGGCCCAGTGTCCAGACGCCTGTCCAGTCTGGGGAATCAGCGATTTCCGCCCAGCATGTTTTCATGTCATCGGAAAAATTGATGTCATCGAACAGGACCAATGCGCCAGGTGCTGCGGTCTTTTGGATCAGGTCAAATTGCTGACGCACAAAATCGCCGGTGTGAATAGCATCAATGAGAGCAATTTGGGCAGGCGCCTCAACCACCGAGACATTGTCTTCGAATGTGCCCAAGGTCAGACAGTTCCGGTCGCTGACGAGATTAAAGTTCTCTTGCGCGATGGGATGCCATTCGGGGTTGGGTTCAAAACTATACAGCGTCCCGGATTTAGCGGTTTTAAGACCGGCCAGCCAATACATGCCACTGGCGCCAAAGGCCGCCCCGACTTCAATAATCGCCGCAGGTGCAAGCGTGGCTGCAAGGTAGGCATAGAAGCGGCAAAAGTTGCCCTTTGTTCGCACGTCATTCATGGCGCGTTTGGGGGTGGGGCCCATGTTCCGGCCATATCCGTCAAGCTTGGTGTATTCCTCCCACAACGGCAAACGGCCCAACTGCTGGGTGGCTGCAATCGCACCTTCAATCGCGCCGAACTGTGCGCGATGGGCTGCGTCAAAATCTGGTTGGTCTTGGCTGTACTGCGCAAAGATCGCGGCAGCCTCACTGTCGTCATTGGCGCGCAGTGTATGGATTTGAACTGGCATCAAAACGCCCCTTGGTTAGGTGATCTTCCATACCATGTCCGATTAGGCTCTCCCCGCCCAGAGATGATATCAGGTTTCGTCGAAAACCAGCCCCACAGCTGCCTTTGCGGGTCTGCGGGCCGCGGCCTGTGCCGTGCGCGCCAAAAGAAAGGTGCCGGAGACACCGAGACTTTTGGGAAAGTGCCAGCGGCCGGTGATCCGGGTCGCAGTGGCGTTGATCTGGCCCTCGTAAACAGGATGATCGTCTGCGTCAAAATCTGTGTAGGTTTTGATAAAGCGAACGCGGTTGCCCGTCCGTGTCCCGCTCAGAACCGCCAACAATGTATCTGTGGCTTCATGCCGAAAGGTATTGGGTTCCACGATCTCTCCGCGCAGCGTGCCTGCGGTTTCAATCAAAACGGCATCAAAGGACACAGGCGCGCCAAACGATAGGCCGGTATAGTCATAGCGCCCTGTCCAACTTCCGCTTAGGCTGTCCGTCGCGACCATGGTCTAGGCCTGACGCAGGGTATCGCCAAAGGTCAGCTTGGGTTCCAGTTCAACCACTTGGCCGTCATCACTGGCGCCTTCGGTATTGCGGGCGGCAATGATACGCGCAGCGGTCTGGCCGATCTCAAACCGGCACGCATCCATGGTGGCGAGTTGGCGGGGCAACCCGTCCAGCAGCTCAACCCCGTTGAAACCGGCAAGGCCAATGGTGCCGGGGATATCGACGCCACGGTCCTGCAAACACAGCAAACCACCCGCGCCGATCATATCATTGGAGTAATACAGAAAGTCGAGGTCGGGCGTTCTGTCCAACATGGCGGCCGTCATTTCACGCCCCTTGGCCAAGGCGGACCCACCGGAATAAAATTCCTGATCTGCAATCTCGATCCCGTTTTTTGCGAGGGTCTGCGTGAACCCCTCAAAGCGTTTGCGGGCGCGGTGGTCCAGGGGCATCTTTGTGCCCATGAACCCGATCCGTTTGTAGCCTGCAGCGACGATGGCATCCGCCATCATGCGCCCGGCGCGGCGGTGCGAAATGCCAACGGCTGTGTCAATGGGTTCACCATCGGTGTCCATGACTTCAACCACAGGGATACCGGCCTGCAACAGCATCGCACGTGACGCATCGGAGTGTTCAAGGCCTGCGATGATGACGCCCGATGGACGCCATGACAGCATCTCAAACAGGACCTTTTCTTCTTTCTCAGGTTTGTAATCCGTGACGCCGACGACCGGCTGTAACCCGGTGCCATCCAGTTCTTCGCTGATGCCGGACAGAACCTCGGGGAAGACCATGTTCTTAAGACTGGGAATGATGACCGCGATCAGATTGACCCGCTGGGAGGCCAAGGCACCCGCGATCTTGTTGGGGACATACCCCAGCTGGCGCGCGGCCTCTTTGACCTTTTCGCGGGTCGCCGCACTCACATCGCCTTTGTTGCGCAATACGCGACTGACGGTCATCTCACTTACGCCAGAGGCCTCAGAGACATCGCGAAGGGTCAGGGGGCGTTTGGAACGGGTCTGCACTGGGCCAATCCTAGTGGTGTTTTCCCCTCATACCGCCCTCTGCATGAGATGTCCAAGCCCTTGCACGCGGCGGCGCGGGAAGGCAAACAGATGCAGCGAGGCCCCGTGGCTCAACTGGATAGAGCAGCCCCCTCCTAAGGGGCAGGTTGCAGGTTCGAATCCTGCCGGGGTCGCCATGGCGCTTGCATTGCGCGCTGGACCCTTGTTGGGTCAGCTTCAAATGAAAGCGAGGGGGCCCTTATGATCCGTGCCGTGGTTTGGAACGAAAACGTACATGAACAAGAAAGTGATGTGGTTCGTGGGATGTACCCCGATGGCATCCATGGGTGTATCGCTGCTGCCTTGAACACAGTTGATGGGGTGACGGCCACAACGGCCACCTTGCAGGATCCCGAACATGGCTTGCCGCAAAGCCGTCTGGACGACACGGATGTGTTGATTTGGTGGGGGCATGCGGCACATGGCGATGTTTCTGATGCTGTCTGCGACCGTGTGTGTGATGCGGTCTTGGCGGGCATGGGCATCATCTTTCTGCATTCGTCGCATTTTGCTAAACCGTTCAAGAAGCTGATGGGCACCGCATGCAACCTCACGTGGCGCGAAGCGGGTGAGAGGGAGCGCATTTGGGTGACAGAGCCGGGTCATCCCATTGCTGCCGGTTTGCCCAACCCCTTCGAGCTTGAGAACGAAGAGATGTATGGCGAACCCTTTGGCGTGCCCCAGCCGCTCGAGACCGTGTTTCTGAGCTGGTTTGAAGGCGGCGAGGCGTTTCGATCAGGTCTGACCTACCGCCGCGGTGCGGGCAATGTGTTCTATTTCCGTCCGGGGCATGAAACCTATCCAACCTATCACCAGCCAGTGATCCAGCGGGTTTTGGCGAATGCTGTGCGATGGGCGCACAATCCTATGCCGCGCCTCAATGATGTTCATGGTGCGCCCAATGTGCCCATCGAAAATGCGCTTGAACCTTTGACCCAAAAGGGTGGGCGTTTGCACAAGGATGGTGAAGATGGGTTCCGTTAAAGCGCCTGTTCGGATTTTGATAGTTGGCACGGGCAACATGGCGAACACCCATGCCAAGGCCTATGCCGCACATCCCGAGGCGCAAATTGTGGGGGCCGTGGATCTTGACGAAACCCGTGTGCAGAACTTTTGCCAAACGCATAGCATCGATCGCTCTTTCACGTCACTTGAGGACGCGATTGCATGGGGGGGATTTGACGCTGTGTCCAACGTCACGCCGGATGCGGCCCATTATCCGACGACCAAGACGTTGATCGCGGCGGGCAAAGACGTTTTGTGTGAAAAACCCCTCGCCACATCCCACGCCCATGCGCAGGACTTGGCGGAATTGGCCCAAACGGCGGGCATCAAGAATATGGTCAACCTCAGCTACCGCAACGTGCCGGTGGTACAAGAGGCGGCGCGTCTGGTCGCCGCTGGTGAAATCGGCGCCTGCCGTCATTTTGAGGCGTCCTACCTACAAAGCTGGCTGACCCAACCGGCTTGGGGCGATTGGCGCACCGGGTCGGAATGGTTGTGGCGTCTGTCCGAGGCCCATGGGTCAAAGGGCGTGTTGGGGGATGTGGGTATCCATATCCTCGATTTCGTATCTCACGTGGCCGGAAGCACTGCGGCCCATGTGTCGTGCCAGTTGCGGACGTTTGATAAGGCACCAGACAACCGGATTGGTGACTACACCTTGGATGCAAATGACAGCTGCGTCATGACGGTCGGCCTGCAAAATGGCGCGCTGGGTGTCGTGAGCGCAAGCCGCTTTGCCTCTGGTCATCTGAACGATCTGCGGTTGCGTTTGTACGGCGATCAAGGCGGGATTGAGGCTGCTTTTGAAAACGGCACGGGCCGTTTGCGAACCTGCACCGGTGATGACTTAGAGCCGCAAGTCTGGCGGGATCGGACCGTAAAGGGCGGGTATGACCTGTTTGATAGGTTTCTAACGTCGGTCCAAACGCGCGCGCCGTGTCAGCCGGATTTTGCCACAGGCGCGCAGTTGCAAGCCGTTCTTGATGCAGCCGAGGCGTCCCACGCACAGGGCAGTTTGCAGATCAACCTGCCGACCTAGGCCCGCTTGGTCTTGCGCAATGTGTTGGGTGTTGTTCCATACCAGCGATGAAATGCGCGATAGAACGCGCCTTCGTCTGCATAACCCGCCGCCGCCGATATGTCAGATATGGTCATCTTGGTGCGTGACAGCAGCGCCGTGGCACGGTTGCGCCGCTGTTCGTCCTTGAGGTCGGTCAAAGAATGTCCTGCATCCTTCAGCAGCCTGTGCAATGTCGACCTCGACATGCCCAGCTGATCTGCAATGGCACTGGCATCGGGCCAGTCTTCGGCAGGGCCGTTCAGGCAGGTTTTGACGATGATATGTTTGAGACCTTCGGTGTCACGATAGCCGCGCAAAAACGCCTCCGGCAAAGACCGCAAGAACCGTTTAAGGTCCCGTTCCGATCTATCCACCGCACGGGTGAGGTATCGGCGGTCGAAGACCATCCGCGCGGTCGGTGCGTTGAACCGGACCGGAACCCCAAAGAAATCACCGTAGTCGTTTTGCGCCTCAGGCTCTGCGCAGGGAAAATCGACAGAAGTGAGGGGGATGCGTTCTTTGGCGGCCCAACAAGTAAAACCATGCACGATCAGAAAGAAGGTCCGGTAGGCAAA
Organism: Pseudooctadecabacter sp.; assembly: GCF_965657175.1. GTDB lineage: Bacteria > Pseudomonadota > Alphaproteobacteria > Rhodobacterales > Rhodobacteraceae > Octadecabacter. Next base: position 421,047 of record NZ_CBFHNH010000001.1, read on the forward strand.
GGCACTCAGGTGGTTGGTCTCATGCAGTTCGACAAGACAGGACCGCCCGTCGATCCGTGCAGTGGCGTGGGGGTCATCCAGAACGACACGCAGAAAGCGCAAGGTGCGGTGCAAAGCGGCCTCAACCGAGGGGGCGTTTCGGATGGCGTGACCGATCAAAGTGGTGCTGCCCGGTCGCATGGGCCGCCCGCCGAGGCCGAAAAATTCGTCTTGCAGGTGATAGGACAGGTGCAACCAGACGCGGCCAAACTGTTCGGTGTTCAATTGCGCCAGATCGGTCAGGACAAGGCCCGCATCCGCCAGAAGCTGATCAAGATCGACACCCCCACTGCGCGCGCGCGAAATCGCTTCGTCCACGAAAATCGGGGCAACGGCAGGGGGGGCTACGGGTGTGTCTTTTTGTGTCAACATTTGAAAACACTGTGACACTGTAGGTGAGGGGGGCCAAGTGCTATCAACCATTCAATCGGGGGGTACGCCATGTTCGAACATACAATCGTCGTTTCAGGGGCCGCATCTGGATTGGGTCAGGCGGTGATGATGCGATTGGCAGCAGCCGGGGCCAAGGTTGCGGTTGTGGACTTGCAAGACATTCCTGCCGACGCCTTGCCACAGGGGTGCACGGCCTACCCGTGCGACGTCACGGACGCGGGCGCGGTCCAAAAGGTGATCGATAAGATCGGCGGCATCTCAGCCCTTGTGACCTGCGCTGGTATTGCGCCGGGGGCCAAGCTTGTCGGCAAATCCGGCCCCCATGATCCAGACCTGTTTGCCAAGGTCATGGCAGTGAATGTTATGGGCACCTTTCATCTGATGTCATCCTGCGCGGCTGCCATGCAGCGCAATGCGCCCAATGACAAAGGCCAGCGTGGTGTGATTGTAACCACGGCCTCTGTCGCGGCCTTCGAAGGGCAAATCGGCCAGATTGCCTATGCGGCCTCCAAAGGGGCCGTTGCCGCGATGACCTTGCCTGCGGCCCGCGAACTGGCCCGGGATGGCATCCGCGTCGCCTCCATCGCGCCGGGGGTATTTAACACCCCGATGATGCAGGCCATGCCGGTGGAGGTTCAGACCTCCATCGGGGCGACAGTCCCGTTCCCGCCCCGATTGGGCGACCCAGATGATTTCGCGGCCCTTGTGGAACACGTCTTGATGAACACCACCCTGAATGGGGAGGTGATCCGGCTGGACGGTGCCCTCCGCATGGCTGCCAAATAGGAGAGACCGATGACCGATCCGATTGTGATTCTGTCTGCCAAACGCACCCCCATGGGCGGCTTGGGCGGCGAATTAAGCCCGATGACCGCCGCCGAACTGGGCGCCGTCGCGGCCAAGGCCGCTGTCGCTGAGGCCGATATCGCCCCTGATGACATCAACGAAGTCATTTTCGGCAATGTGCTGAGCGCGGGACAGGGTCAGGCCCCCGCACGGCAGGTCGCTTTGGGCGCTGGATTGGGGCTCGACGCGGTTTCCACCACCATCAACAAAATGTGCGGATCGGGCATGAAGGCCGCAATGCTGGCCCATGACCTGCTGGCCGCGGGATCGATTGATATGGCGCTGGCAGGCGGCACCGAAAGCATGTCGAACGCGCCCTATCTGTTGCCCAAGGTCCGTGATGGTTTGCGGATGGGGCACGGGGTCACGCAGGATCATATGTTCCTTGATGGCCTTGAAGACGCCTACGAACGCGGCACGCTGATGGGTGTTTTTGCCGAACGTTGCGCGTCGGACTATCAGTTCACACGGCAAGCACAGGATGAATACGCCATTGCCTCGCTGGGGCGGACCTTGGCGGCAGACGCCGCTGGCGCGTTCGATGCGGAGATCGCTCCGGTAGGCGTCGCGACGCGCAAAGCGACCAACACCATCACCCGCGATGAACAGCCCAAATCTGCTCGGCCCGAGAAAATCCCCACCCTGCGTCCGGCCTTTGCCAAAGACGGCACTGTGACGGCGGCCAATGCCTCGTCTATTTCAGACGGGGCAGCAGCGTTGGTGCTAACCCGCGCGTCCGTCGCCGAGGCCAAGGGCCTGACCCCGATCGCCCGCATCACCGGCCACGCGAGCCATGGGGTCGCCCCCGATCAATTCCCCATTGCGCCTATCGGTGCGGTGGAAAAGCTGTTGGCGAAAACCAACACCACCTTGGATGACTATGGTCTGTTCGAAGTGAACGAAGCCTTTGCCGTGGTCGCCATGGCTGCCATGCATTCACTGGGCCTGCCCCACGACAAGGTCAATGTGAATGGCGGCGCCTGCGCGCTGGGCCATCCCATCGGCGCGTCGGGTGCGCGGATCATGGTTACGCTGTTGCACGCCATGCGCGCCCGTGGTGTCAAACGCGGCATGGCCGCGATCTGTATTGGCGGCGGTGAAGGCACCGCAATCGCCATAGAACTGATGGGGGGATCATGATCCTAGATGAGACACAAACCGCCATCCGCGATATGGCCCGACAGTTCGCCAAAGCCGAACTCTGGCCGGGTGCCGAAGGCCGCGACCGTGAAGCGCGCTTTCCCAAAGAGGAGCTTGCCAAGATGGGGGAGCTTGGCTTTCTGGGCATGCAGGTGCCCGAACGCTACGGCGGTTTTGACGCGGATTTCGTCAGCTACGCCAGCGCCGTCGAAGAAATCGCCGCAGGGGACGGGGCCTGTTCGACCATTATGTCCGTTCACAGCTCGGTCGGGTGTGGCCCGATCCGTGACTATGGCACCGATGCGCAAAAGGAAAAGTACCTGCCGAAACTGGCCTCCGGTGAATGGATCGGCGGCTTTGCCCTGACAGAACCACAGGCCGGATCGGATGCGTCGAATCTGCGGACAACAGCCACCCGTGACGGCGATCATTACGTGTTGAACGGGGCCAAACAGTTCATCACCGGCGGGTCGTCTGCCAGCATGATTATCGTCTTCGCGGTCACCGACAAGGCGGCCGGCAAGCGGGGCATTTCTGCGTTTATCGTCGAAACGGACACTCCGGGCTATGAAGTCGTGCGGGTCGAACGCAAGCTGGGCATCCATTCGTCCGACACATGCCAGATCGCGTTTGAAAACATGCGGGTGCCGGCCGAAAACCTGCTGGGTGAGGAAGGGCAGGGGTATAAAATCGCGCTCGCCAATCTTGAAAGTGGGCGCATCGGGATCGCTGCACAGGCCGTGGGCATGGCGCGGTCTGCTTTTGAATATGCTCGGGACTACGCGGCGGATCGGACGGCCTTTGGCCAGCCCATTGCCGCCAATCAAGGCATATCGTTTCAACTGGCCGACATGGACACCCAGCTTGAGGCCGGACGTCAGATGGTGTTTCACGCCGCCGCCCTAAAGGACGCCGGGCTGCCCTGTCTAAAAGAGGCGTCCATGGCGAAACTGTTCACCTCAGAGATCGCGGAAAAGGTCTGTTCGCAGGCGATCCAGATCCTCGGTGGGTACGGGTTTCTGGCCGATCACCCTGTGGAACGCATCTACCGCGATGTGCGGATCTGCCAGATCTACGAAGGCACCAGCGAAATCCAGCGTGTTGTCATCGCTCGCGCAGTTATCGCGGAGGCTGCGGGCTGATTTATGGATATCGTGATCCGCACCGAAGGCCGCGCTGGTCGCATGACGTTGAACCGTCCCAAGGCGTTGAATGCGCTGACGGCGGATATGTTGGTGGCCGCCGAGCAAGCACTGGATGCGTGGCGCAAGGACGATACGGTTGAGGTCGTCATCATTGATGCGCTGGGCGACAAGGCGTTTTCCGCGGGCGGTGATATTGCCGATCTTTATGCACAAGGCATCGCAGGAAACCACCAGTTCGGACGCGATTTCTGGCGGCAGGAATATCGCCTTAACCTAAAAGTCGCCACCTATCCCAAACCGGTCGTTGTGTTCATGCAGGGGTTCACCATGGGCGGCGGCGTCGGACTGGCCTGCCACGCATCCCACCGGATCGTGGGGGAGACGTCACAGGTCGCCATGCCCGAATGCGGCATCGGTCTGATCCCCGATGTGGGTGGGTCGTTTCTGTTGGCCCGTGGCCCCGGCGCGGTCGGGGCCTACCTTGGCCTGACCGGCACGCGGATGAACGCGGCGGACGCCATCTATGCGACCTTTGCGGATGTCTTCGTGCCTGAGGCTGCATGGGACACCCTGAAAACCGGATTGATCGACACTGCTGATCTTGCGGCCATTGATGCGGCCAAAGCGCCGGCAGACGGGGGTAGTTTGGCCGGGCTGCAAGACCAGATCGACACCCATTTCGACCATTCGGATTTGGGCCAAATCGCGATCGGCCTTGATGCCACGGACAGCGCCTTTTCGGCCTCAACGATCAAACGTCTGGCCAAAGGATCCCCCCTTGCGCAGGCCTGCGGGTTGCAGGCCATTCGTGCGGCGAAAGGGGGCGACATCGCGACGGCCTTACGACGCGAATACCGGTTCACGTCGCGGGCAACGGAGCAGGGCGATTTCCTTGAAGGCATCCGCGCCCAGATCATTGACCGTGATTTCGCGCCCAAGTGGCTGCATACTACCAAAGACGTCCCGCAGGTGGACATCGACAAGATGATGGCCCCTTTGGGTGCCGACGACTGGACCATGGCGGAGGACCACACATGAAAATTGCATTTATCGGGCTGGGCAACATGGGCGCGCCTATGGCTGCCAATCTGGCAGCAGCCGGTCATGATGTCGTAGGTGTCGATCCTGTTGTGGCTCCCGATGGTCTGCCCATGGCGTCCTCTGTGGCAGAGGCTTGCGGTGATGCCGACGTGGCCATCACCATGCTGCCCAACGGGGATATCCTACGCACTGTCGCGGCTGAGGTGATTCCTGCCTTGCCACAAGGCGGCGTCTTTCTGGATTGTTCGACCGTCGATGTGGACAGCGCGCGCGCCGTGGCGGATGACGCGGCTGCGGCAGGTCTTGGCGCGCTGGACGCGCCTGTGTCTGGCGGGATCAAGGGCGCGGCAGATGGGACGCTGACCTTTATGGTGGGCGGGGGTGAGGATGCGTTTGAAACCGCGAACCCCCTTTTCGGCATCATGGGTCAGAAGGCCGTGTATTGTGGGGCCTCAGGGGCCGGACAGGCCGCTAAAATCTGCAACAACATGATCCTTGGCATCACGATGCTGGGCACGTGTGAGGCCTTTGCGCTGGCCGATAAGCTCGGCCTTGATCGGCAGGCGATGTTTGATGTGGTCAGCACCTCGTCGGGCTACAGCTGGTCGATGAATGCTTATTGCCCCGCACCAGGTGTCGGCCCACAAAGCCCTGCGGACAACAAATACACCCCCGGCTTCGCGGCGGAGCTGATGTTGAAGGACCTCGGGCTGAGCCAGGACGCTGCCACAGCCACTGACGCCGCCACACCCATGGGCGCGCTGGCCCAGACGCTGTATGCGACCTTCGTGAATGATGAGGGTGGCAGGGGGACAGACTTCTCTGGTGTGTTGCCGTGGCTTGCGGCAAAAACCCGCGACTAATCGGCGTCTGAGATCAGGATGTATCCCGCCCCATAGACCGTCTTGATGATCTTGGGGTCTTTGGGCGTGTCACGCAGTTTCGACCGCAGCCGCGACACCCGCACGTCAATCGCACGATCAAACGAGTGTTCGTCGCTGCGGTCCTGCAATTCGAGACGCAGTTTGTCGCGGGTGATCAGGCGGTTGGGATTGTTGAGGAACACGGTCAGGATCGCGACCTCACTGGCAGACAACCTTTCCTCACGCCCCTCGGCGTCCGTCAGGGTGAAGCGCGACAGATCCACCGTCATATCCGCCACATGGTGCAGGGTTTGGATTTGCGGGGTGGCCGCCGGTTTGGACCGCCGCAACAAGGCACGCACGCGAGCGACCAGTTCGGGCATCTCAAACGGTTTGGCCAGATAATCATCGGCGCCCAGTTCGAACCCCGCGATTTTATCGGTCAGGCTGGATCGTCCGGAGATCACGAGGATCGCCGTATCGCGCCCCATAGACACCTTTTGCAGCAGGCCCAGCCCGTCCTGATCCGGCAGCCCCAGATCGATGATGCAGACCTTGGGCTGGAACCCATCCAGATCACGTTCAAAATCCTGCGCACGGCCGTAGGTGCGGACCTCATAGCCCACACCGGTCAGCGCATCGCCAATCAACCGCTGAAGTTCCAGCGTGTCCTCAAGGATCGAAATACGGATCGCGGTCATCGGGTGATTTTGTCCAACTGGCGTTTGAGGTCGTCGAAGCCGAAGGGCTTTTGCAGGACAAGATGCGCTGTCTGTGCCTTGATCCGCAAGGGATCGTTCGCAGGCAGGCCGGTGATGACAACCACGGGCACATCGGGTGGCGCGGCGGCGGCCACGTCAAGGCCGGTGCCTGTGCCGCCGATATCCAGATCGGTGACGATCAAGGTCAGCCCGCTGACCCCCATCAGCTGGGCGGCCTCTTGTGCTGTGGCGGCTTCGATCACGTCGTGGCCGCAGGCCCGCAGGTGATTGCGCACGCTGCGGCGCACGGCGTCTTCGTCGTCGACCAACAAAACGAGCCCTGTGTCATCGGGGGCGGCACGCAAATAGGGGATACGCAATTCGACCCGCGCGCCGCCGTCCTTACGGTTGCCAAAATGTAATATCCCCCCAGAGGATTTCGCAAAATCATAGGCCGAGGTCAGGCCCAGCCCGCGCCCGACCTTATCGCCCTTGGTGGAATAAAACGGGTTCAACGCCTCCTCCATCGCGGCATCGGCAAAGCCGGACCCGTTGTCTGTCACGACAAACTGCAATTGCGCATCGGGCGTTTTGCGGACGCTGACATCAATGATCCCGGCGTCACCACAGGCCTCCCCCGCATTGATCACAAGGTTCAGCAAAGCATCCTGCGCGAAGCCTGCATCAAAAATCAGGCTGTCATCGGGCAAATCCGAAGTGATCGTGAATGTGAAGCCATCGGGCAAAGCCGCCCGCGCCAAGGGTTCAAACGCTTTTACAAAGGCAGGCAGATTGACTGCAGTCGGGTCAAGAGACGGGCGGGGGGAGACGCTGTTCAACCGACCCACCAAGTCAGCCCCGCGCCGTGCCGCCGTGCGAATGGTGTCCGAGATATCGCGCACCTTCGGGTCCAGCCCGCTGATCGCATCAAGACGGGATTGTTCGCCCATGATGATCGTCAACAGGTTGGAAAAATCATGTGCCATGGCGGACGTCAGCTTCGTCGCCAGTTCACGCCTGCGCGCGAAGGTCAGCGCGTTGCGCGCGGTCACTTCTTCGGTCACGTCCGTGGACAGGATATAGGCCCCATGGACCGTGCCGCGCGGGCCCATATCGGGCGTCATGGCCAGCCGGATAAACCGGCCCGATTGATCATCCCGAAATTCAGACACATCGGGCGTGCCTGCCATAACATCGGCCAATCGGGGTTCCACGTGCGTCCAGATATGATCGCCCAGAACGTCGCGCATATGGTGGCCGATGATGTCGTGTCCGGTGTCGGGTAGAATGGAATGCAACCGCCCGTTGGAATGGGTGTAGTGGCCTGTTTCATCCACGTGGGCGATATGGGCCGGGGTCATCCGGTTGATCAGGTCGAGCCGTTCCCGACTGGCGCGCAGGTCGTCCTTCGCGGCCTCCAACGCGCGCACGGTGGCCGTCAATTCACGGTTGGTTTCAGCAAGTGCCGCGGACCGTTCAATCAGTTCTTCTGACAGACTTTCGGCGCGGGAACGGACGATTTCGTCTTGTCGCTTAATGGCCGTAATGTCGGTGTAAACGGTGATCCAACCGCCTTCTTCCAACGGGCTCCCATCCACGGAAATGGATGTGCCGTTCGCACGTGTGCGTTCGAAATAATGCGGCTCAAACTGCAGGGCGAGGGCCATTTTGTCTGCCACAAAGGACGGGATGTCATCGACCGGTCCGTATTCGCCGTTCTCAGCCACATAGGTCAGGGTTTCGGCAAAATGGGTGCCGGGCTCCATCAGCGTGTCAGGCAGGCCGAACATGGTCTGAAACCTGCGGTTTGCATGGACCAGTCGCAGGTCCTGATCATGGATCGAAATCGCCTGAGAGATCAGGTTCAAACCCGACCGGATCATGCCGACAAGTTGGGGGTTTCGTGTTTTCATCTTTTCACCATAGGCACGAAATCAGTGCTGGACAGGGCACAACCTGAACATGCAACAATTGGTTAGGATTGGGAAAAACTGCCGAAGGAATCATTGGCTACCGTCCTAGACACGCCGCGCGGGGAGGCGCGGTGCGGGAGGATATACATGTCGGCTGGACCGGACAAAACGGGCGTGGCATCCCTGCCAGCCCTGCTGGCACGCAATGCGCAAACGATGGGGGGTAAGACCGCCTATCGCGAAAAGGAATTCGGCATTTGGCAGACCTGGACCTGGGCTGAGGCAGCGGGTGAAGTCGCTGATTTGGCGAAGGGTCTGATCACTTTGGGTGTGGCCGAAGGCGACCTTGTGGCGGTGTCCGGGCGCAATCGTCCGGCGCTCTACTGGGCCATGCTGGCGGCGCAATCTGTGGGGGCGATCCCTGTCCCCCTGTACCAAGACGCCGCCGCAGAAGAGATTGCTTATGCGCTGGATCACTGCGGGGCAAAGTTCGCCGTTGTGGGGGACCAAGAACAGGTCGACAAGATTGCGGATGTGCGCGATCAGCTGCCCAAGTTGAAGCATGTCGTTTACCTTGATGGGCGTGGCCTGCGCAAATACGACCACAGCGATTTGACATCCTACAGGTCGGTTCAAGAGGCGGGGCGCACTGCGGGCAATGGCGCCGACCTCAAGCGTCGCACCGATGCGCTGACCTACGACCACACCTGCGTGATGCTGTATACGTCCGGCACCACAAGTCGTCCCAAGGGCGTCGTGCTGTCCAACCGCAACGTGATTGAGACCGCGAAGAATTCCTGCGATTTTGACAGCCTGAAATCGGATGAAGAAATCCTCGCCTATTTGCCGATGGCGTGGGTCGGGGATTTCATCTTTTCCATGGGACAGGCCCTTTGGTCGGGGTTCTGTGTGAACTGCCCTGAAAGCGCCGACACCATGCAGCACGACCTGCGCGAAATCGGCCCGTCCTATTTCTTTGCCCCGCCGCAGGTGTTTGAACGCCAACTGACGCAGGTCATGATCCGGATGGAGGACGCGAGCCCTCTCAAGCAGCGTATGTTCCACCTCTACATGGACGTCGCCAAACGGGTTGGGCCGAAACTGCTGGACGGCGAAGAGGTGTCTTTGAAAGACCGGATCGCGTACCGGCTTGGCAATTACTTTGTCTATGCGCCGTTGAAGGACACGCTGGGCCTTGGCCGCGTGAAGGTCGGCTATACGGCGGGTGAGGCCATCGGGCCGGAACTGTTTTCGTTCTACCGGTCCCTCGGGATCAACCTCAAACAGCTCTACGGTCAGACCGAAGCGACGGTGTTCATCACCCAACAGCCCAATGGGCAGGTGCGGTCCGACACGGTGGGTGTCGCGTCGCCGGGGGTTGAATTGAAAATCTCAGACAGTGGTGAAGTGTTCTATCGGTCTCCCGGTGTGTTCGTTGAATACTTCAACAACCCCGACAGCACGGCGGACACCAAAGACGCTGACGGCTGGGTCGCCACGGGGGACGCCGGATTTATCGAAGAAACCTCGGGCCATTTGCGCATCATCGACCGCGTGAAGGACGTGGGCAAAATGGCCGATGGGTCCATGTTTGCGCCCAAGTACGTTGAGAACAAATTGAAGTTCTACCCCGACATTCTTGAAGCCGTTGTCTTTGGCGCAGGCCGCGACCGTTGTACCGCCTTCATCAACATCGACCTGACAGCGGTGGGCAACTGGGCGGAACGCAACAACATCGCCTATTCCTCTTATCAGGAATTGTCCCAGAACCAGCAGGTGCTGGACACGATTCAGGGCCATGTGGAAACCGTCAACGCCTCGATCGCGCAGGATGAAATGCTGGCCAACTGCCAGATCCATCGCTTTCTGGTGCTGCACAAAGAACTGGACGCTGACGACGGTGAAATGACCCGCACCCGCAAGGTCCGCCGCGGTGTGATTGCGGAGAAATTTGATGACCTGATCACCGCCCTCTATTCCGACGCGCCCACGATCTACACCGAAACCGAGGTCACCTATGAGGATGGCCGCAAAGGCAAGATCAAGGCGACTTTGGATATCCGTGACGCCAAGGTTCTGACCCCGATGAAGGTGGCCGCCGAATGAAAGACATGACTGAAAGCTACGTCACCGAAGACGGACGCACCATTGGCGATGTGATGCTGGATTTGCGCAATATCACCCTGCGGTTTGGCGGGGTTGAGGCGATCAAGGACATCAGTTTTGATATCCGAGAGGGCGAAATCCGTGCCATTATCGGGCCGAACGGTGCGGGTAAATCCTCGATGCTTAACGTGATCTCAGGCTTCTACATCCCACAAGAGGGTGAGGTCTGGTTTCACGGGCGCAAGCGGCCCCAGATGAAACCCTATCAAGTCGCCCGCCAAGGCATCGCGCGCACGTTCCAGAACATTGCCCTGTTCGAAGGAATGACCGTGCTGGACAACATCATGACGGGCCGCCTGAACTACATAAAATCGGGGATGCTGGCGCAGGCGATCTGGAAGGGCAAAGCCGAACGTGAAGAGACCGAGAACCGTGAAAAGGTCGAGCGGATCATCGATTTTCTGGAAATTCAGGCGATCCGTAAGACACCCGTGGGGCGGCTGCCTTACGGTCTGAAAAAGCGTGTTGAGTTGGCCCGTGCCCTGGCCGCTGAACCCAAACTGCTGCTGCTGGATGAGCCGATGGCGGGCATGAACGTCGAGGAAAAAGAGGACATGAGCCGCTTCATCCTCGACGTGAACGATGAATTCGGCACGACCATTGCGTTGATCGAACATGACATGGGTGTGGTCATGGATCTGAGCGACCGCGTGGTCGTGATGGATTACGGCAAAAAGATCGGCGACGGCACGCCCGATGAGGTGCGCAACAATCAGGCCGTCATCGACGCCTACCTTGGCGTGGCCCACGATGAATAACACTGCAGGAGGCACCCATGTCCGCTGAATTTCTTTATGGCATCGAAGTTGTCATCAACGGTCTGATGGCTGGTGTGATGTATGCGCTTGTGGCGCTTGGGTTTGTGCTGATCTTCAAGGCGTCGGGCATTTTCAACTTTGCCCAAGGGGTCATGGCGCTGTTTGCTGCGCTGACGCTTGTGGGGATCATGGAGGGACAGGTGCCATTTTCGCATCTGTTCAACGCGATCTTTGGCACCGAAATCCACCAATTCGGGTGGGAGGTTCCAGCCGTATTGGCGATCCTGCTGACGGTCGGTGTGATGGTCGCCTTTGCATGGGCTGTGCAACGGTTCCTGTTTCGGCATCTTGTCGGGCAGGAACCGATCATCTTGTTCATGGCGACCATCGGTTTGGCCTATTTTCTGGAAGGTATGGGCGACCTTATGTGGGGGTCTGACATCAAAACGTTGGCGCTGGGCCTGCCCCAAGGCGGTGCCCGCTGGATCGAGGATGCGACCGCAGGTTTGGGCGGTGATGACTTCTACGGGTTCTTCATCGACAAGCTGGATATCGTGGCCACCGGCGTGGCGATTGTTCTGGTGACGGGGCTGATCCTGTTTAGCCAATACACCAAACACGGACGCGCCATGCGCGCTGTGGCCGATGACCACCAAGCGGCACTTTCGGTGGGCATATCCCTCAACTTCATCTGGATCTTGGTGTGGTCGCTTGCGGGCTTCGTCGCCTTGGTCGCGGGCATCATGTGGGGCGCGAAATCCGGCGTGCAGTTTTCACTGTCGCTGATCGCGCTTAAGGCGCTGCCGGTCCTGATGCTGGGTGGGTTCACGTCCATTCCCGGCGCGATTGTCGGCGGGTTGATTATCGGTGTGGGTGAAAAGCTGTTTGAATATCTGGTCGGCCCCTTGGTCGGCGGGGCCACCGAAAACTGGTTCGCCTATGTGCTGGCCCTGCTCTTTCTGGTGTTCCGTCCGCAAGGCCTGTTCGGGGAGAAGATCATTGAACGTGTGTGACGCAAAGGGAGCGATCTGATGCTTTATCGTGAAGCGGGGGATTTCAAGACCTCATATGTGGCCGACAGCCAGACCTTTCCAATCGCCTTTGACCGCTACCGGTATTGGGTGGTTCTGGCCGTGGCATTTCTGGTCGTTCCGTTCTTCATCACCGACTATCTGGCCAACGCCCTTCTGCTGCCCTTCCTGATCTATGCAATCGCCGCCATCGGGTTGAACATCCTGACAGGCTACGCAGGTCAGGTAAGCCTTGGCACAGGCGGATTCATGGCCGTGGGGGCCTATGCCTGCTATAAACTGATGACGGCCTTTCCTGATGTGAACATCCTGATCCTTGTGGTTTTGTCGGGCGGGATCACGGCCGCTGTGGGCACGGCGTTTGGCCTGCCCAGCCTGCGGATCAAAGGGTTTTATCTGGCTGTGGCCACGCTTGCGGCACAGTTCTTTCTTGTCTGGCTGTTCAACAAAGTGTCGTGGTTCTACAACTACTCCGCCTCAGGTCAGATTAACGCACCGGAGCGGACGGTGCTGGGTGTGGCCGTGACTGGCCCGAACACACCCGCATGGGCCAGCTATCTGGTCTGTCTGGTCTTCGTCACGGTCTGTGCGTTGATCGCGCGGAACCTGACACGTGGAGCGCTGGGGCGACAGTGGATGGCGATCCGCGATATGGACATCGCGGCTGAGATTATCGGCGTGAACCCCCTCAAGGCGAAACTGACCGCCTTTGCCGTGTCGTCGTTCTTTGTCGGCATCTCGGGGGCGCTGTTCTTCGCGGTGTATCTGGGCGCGGTTGAAGTCGGGGAAGCCTTCGGCATCAACAAATCATTCCTTGTTTTGTTCATGATCATCATCGGCGGTCTTGGGTCGATCTTTGGGGCCTTCGCGGGGGCTGCGTTTCTTGTGTGTCTGCCTGTGGTCCTCAAACTGATTGGCGTCGATTTGCTGGGATGGCCCACAGACCTTGTGGCGTATTTCCAACTGGTGATCGTGGGCCTTCTGATCATGTTCTTTTTGGTGAAGGAGCCGCATGGCCTTGCCCAGCTGTGGCGGTTGGCGAAGGAAAAGCTCCGCCTTTGGCCCTTCCCGCACTAACGACCGGCGGGGAGGAGGAGCCCCGCCCAACCGAAACCATCGGCAACCATGGGAGGATATACCGATGAAAATGAAGACCCTTAGCACGCTGGCCCTGACCGGCGCCCTGACGGCAGGCATGGCCGCCGCGGATCTGGTCATTCCAGACCTCAGCTACCGCACCGGCCCTTACGCGGCAGGCGGCACGCCGTTTTCGGACGGGTATCAGGATTACTTCAACCTGCTCAACGCCCGTGACGGCGGCATTGGCGGCGAGGAAATACGCATTCTGGAATGTGAAACCGGTTACAACACTGAAAAAGGCGTCGAATGTTATGAGGCCACGAAGGGCGAAGGCGCGTTGATCTATCAACCGCTGTCCACCGGCATCACCTATCAGTTGATCCCCAAAGCGACCGTTGACGAAATCCCGATCCACACGATGGGCTATGGCCGGACGTCTGCCGCCAACGGTGAGGTCTTCAACTGGGTCTTCAACTACCCCGCGAACTACTGGGACGCGGCGTCGGTGATGATCAACTACCTGACCGAACAGAACGGCGGGTCGCTTGAAGGGAAAACCATCGCGCTGCTTTACCACAACTCCGCCTACGGGAAGGAGCCGATCCGCACGCTGGAAACGCTGTCTTCCGATATGGGGTTTGAACTGACACAGATCGCCGTTGACCACCCCGGTCAGGAGCAGAAATCCCAATGGCTGCAAATCCGTCGTGAACGTCCAGATTACGTGCTGATGTGGGGCTGGGGTGTGATGAACCAAGTCGCCGTGCAGGAAGCTGCGAACATCAACTATCCGATGGATCAGTTCATCGGCAACTGGTGGGCCGGTGCCGAACATGACGTGACGCCTGCAGGTGCCGCAGCGGACGGATATCTCTCGCTGAACATGAACCGCATCGGTGATCTGCCTGTGTTTGGTGAAATCGAAACGATGGTCCATGAGGCCGGCAATGCTGCCGGTGACGGGTCCAACATCGGGTCGGTTCTGTACACCCGTGGCATGTATGCCGCCATGTTGGCCGCTGAGGCGATCGCCAAGGCGCAGGAAATCCACGGTGTCTCCGATGTGACCGCAGCCATGGTCCGCGACGGCATGGAAGCGCTTGAGATTACATCCGCACGTATGGATGAACTCGGCATGGCCAACATCGGGCCTGAATTCTCGGTCTCTTGTGAAAACCACGGTGGGTCCGGTCTGGGCATCGTTCAGCAGTGGAATGCGTCTTCGGGCACATGGACACCGCTGACGGATTACATCGAGCCTGACAACGCGGTCATCGATCCGCTGATTTCGGAAGACTCGATGGCCTTTGCCGCTGAAAACAACATCGAACCTGGCTGCCTCTAAGGCCTCTATCGCAGGGGCGGCCCATGTGGTCGCCCCCGCACCCCCTGACCTGAAACGGAACGCTGCCATGCTGGACACCACAGACCCCAAGGTTGAGACGCTTTTGGACGTCAACAACATCGAGGTGATCTACAATCACGTGATCCTTGTGCTGAAGGGCGTCAGCCTAAGCGTGCCCAAGGGCGGCATCACGGCGCTGTTGGGCGGCAATGGTGCGGGCAAGACAACGACGTTGAAGGCGGTGTCGAACCTGCTGCATTCCGAACGCGGAGAGGTCACCAAAGGCACCATCGAATACCGTGGAAAACGGGTGCAGGACATGGACCCCGAAACGCTGGTGAAAATGGGCGTCGTGCAGGTCATGGAAGGCCGCCATTGTTTTGAACACCTGACCGTCGAAGAAAACCTTTTGACCGGTGCCTACACGCGCACCGACGGGGCTGCCGCCATCGCGGCAGAGCTTGAAAAGGTCTATCATTATTTCCCCCGCCTCAAGGAACGCCGCAAATCGCAGGCGGGCTATACCTCGGGCGGGGAACAACAGATGTGCGCCATTGGCCGCGCGCTGATGTCGAACCCGGAAACCATCCTGCTGGATGAACCCTCCATGGGGTTGGCCCCGCAACTGGTCGAACAGATTTTCGAGATCGTGAAATCCGTCAACGAGAACGAAGGCGTGTCCTTTCTTTTGGCCGAACAGAACACCAACGTCGCGCTGCGATTTGCCCATACGGGATATATCCTCGAATCCGGTCGCGTCGTGATGGAGGGCACGGCGGCTGAGCTGCGTGAAAACCCAGACGTGCGCGAGTTTTATCTGGGCCTGTCCGAGGAGGGGCGCAAATCCTACCGCGATGTGCGGTCCTACCGGCGTCGCAAAAGGTGGCTGTCATGAATATGTCGAAACTCGACCGTCTGAATGCGATCCTCGGATCGGACCGCGCGCTCGCCTCGCTGGACGATCTGGTGTCGCTGCCGGTGATCCGCAAGGATGAACTGCTGACCCAACAGGCCGAGGCCCCGCCCTTTGGTGGCACCGCTCCCGTAGGCGTGACCCATATCTTCCAATCCCCTGGCCCCATCTATGAGGCCAAGATCGGCCACGGCGATTATTGGCGTTTTGGCCGCTTTTTGGCGGAGATCGGGATGGGCGCCGATGATGTGGTGATGAACACGTTTTCGTATCACTTCACCCCCGCCGGTGCGATGTTCGAAAGTGCGGCGCGTGCTGTTGGCGCTGTCGTCGTGCCAACGGGGCCGGGCAACACCCGTCAGCAGGCCGAAGTGGCCGCAGCCACGGGAGTTACCGCCTATGCGGGCACGCCTGATTTTTTGCAGCTGATCCTCGACCGCGCCGAAGAAGATGGCCGCGATCTGAGTGCCATCAAATTTGCCGCCGTCAGCGCGGGGCCCTTGTTCCCGCACCTGCGCCAAGCCTACGCCGATCAAGGTATCCTGTGTCGTCAGACCTACGGCACTGCCGACGTGGGCATGATTTCTTTTGAAACGGCGACCTGCACCAACGGCATGGTGATCGATGACGATGTGATCGTCGAAATCGTCTCCCCCGGGACTGGCACGCCTGTCCCCCATGGCGAAATCGGTGAGGTCGTTGTGACGGTCCTCAACCCCGCCCATCCGATCATCCGGTTTTCGGTGGGTGATCTCAGCGCCTTTGCCACCGATAACGACCCGTCCGGCGAAACCCGCCCCCGCATCGTGGGCTGGCGCGGTCGCGCTGATCAGGCCACCAAGGTGAAGGGCATGTTCATCCGGCCTGAACAGGTCTCATCCCTTGTTGATAGTTCCCCCGACATCACCCGCGCACGGGTTGAGGTTTCAAGCAACGGCAAAGGTGACCTGATTGAGGTGAAGTTGGAAAGCGCAACCACCGACACCGCCGTATTTGAGGCCATGGTCCACGATATGCTGAAACTCCGCAGCACCGTGACGGTCGTGGACGTGGGCAGCCTGCCCCGTGACGGCGTGCTGGTGTCCGACCTGCGCGACGCGCCGACCTAGTCGTCTTTCGCCCAGCGGGGCGGCGTCTTTGTCAGGAAGGCGTCCAGCCCATGGGCTGCCTCCTCGCCCTCCCAGATGTGGGTCAGGCGGTCGACGGTTTCGTCGATTGTCGTGCGGTCGATGACCGGCCCAAGGGACCGTGCCAAGGCCTTGGCTGCGCCGACCGCACCGGGGGCGACGGACAAATAGGGGGCGACTTCTGCCTCTATCGCGGCGTCCAGATCCCCGGCGGGGACGTGTTTTGCGATGATCCCCAAATCCTGCGCTTCGGGGGCGTCGAACACACGGCTCGACATAAACACCCTTCGCGCGCGGCCTTCACCCATGCGGGCAATCACGTATGGCCCGATGGTGGCGGGGATCAGGCCCAGCCGCGTTTCCGTCAGGCCGAACTTCGCGCTGGTATCCGCAATGGCCACATCGCAGATGCAGGCCATGCCCACGCCACCGCCCAAAGCCGCGCCATGGATGCGTCCGATCAGCGGCGTCGGCATTTCATTCAGCGCTGTCAGCATGTCGGCCAGCCGCGCGGCCTCGACCTTGCGTGTGGCGCGGTTGGCAGTGATCTGATCGCGCATCCACGCCAGATCACCGCCCGCGCAAAACACGGACCCCGCCCCGCGCAGCACGATCGCCCGCGTGGCGATATCCGCGCCCAGTGTCTGGGCCATATCCGTCAACTCATCCATCATCTGGGCCGACAGGGCGTTGCGTTTGTTGGGACGGTTCAGCGTGACCGTGGCCACCCCACGCGCGTCCATGTTGACGCCTAATGTCTCATAGCTCATCCATCGCTCCTTAGCGTTGCGGCAAAGGCTGCGGCCTTTGCCAATCTGTCCCGGTCGATCCCTGTCTCGAAACCGCGTGCCTCCAGCAGGTCCACCACGGCTTCGGTCGCCACATTGCCCTTGGCACCGGGCGCATAGGGACAGCCCCCCAGACCCGCGACCGAGCTGTCAAAGGTGCGCAGTCCGCGATCCAGACTGACCTCGATGTTGCCCAACGCGCGGCCTTTGGTGTCGTGGAAGTGCCCGGCCAGCCTCATTGCGGGCACGACGTCCAGCACCACATCCAACATCGCGGCCACGCTTTGCGGTGTTCCGTGCCCGATGGTGTCGCCAAGGCTGACCTCATAACAGCCCATGTCGATCAACGCCTTCGCCACCCCCGCGACGGAGGCTGGCGGCGTTGGCCCGTCATAGGGGCAATCGGTGACGCAGGACACGTAGCCGCGGACCGGCACCGTTGCGGCAGCGACCACAGGCGCAAACCTTTCAAGGCTTTCGGCAATGGAACAGTTGATGTTTTTGCGGCTGAACCCTTCGGAGGCAGAGGCAAAGACCGCGACCTCGTCCGCTCGGGCCGCCATCGCACCCTCCAACCCGCGCAGATTGGGGGTGAGGGCGGTATAGGCCACCCCATCCGCACGGCTGATCCTGCCCAAAACCTCTGCCGCATCGGCCATTTGCGGCACCCATTTGGGGCTGACAAAACTTGTGACTTCAATCTTGCGAAAGCCGCATGTGCTGAGCATGTCCACCAGCCGCACCTTGTCTGCGGTCGCAATCTGGCGGGCTTCGTTTTGCAACCCGTCGCGGGGGGCCATTTCAAACAGCGTGACGAGGTCAGTCATCCGCAGGGTCCATCTGCAGCAGGATGATACCATCGCTTACTTGATCCCCAGTGGCACACATGACCTCGGCCACTGTTCCATCGCGGGGCGCGCGCAAGGTGTGTTCCATCTTCATCGCCTCAAGGATCAGGAGGGGATCGCCCTTGGCAACCATGTCCCCGGCGGCAGCAATGACCTGACTGACCACACCGGGCATGGGCGCGGTGACCGCGTCGCTGCCGCCTGCCTCTGCTGTGTCCTGCGCCAAGGGGTCCGGCACAGCAAAGACATCGCAGCGCCCGTCGCGGAACACCGCAAGCGTATTGTCATAGCGTACGACATGTGCCGCAAACGTTTGGCCTTCCGAGGTCACTCGCCAACCGCTTGGCTGTGGCGCAATGGTCAACACGGTTCCATCCACATCAAAACTGTTTGCGCCAAGGAGCGTGACACGGTGGGTTTGCACATCACCACCGTTCATCAAATCGACGGAATGCGCTGCAGGCCCCCAAGTGCGAAAGCCCGCCATCGCGGCCCAACCGACGTTTTCATCGACAACGTCCAACGCCGCAACGGCAGCCAGTGCTTCAGTGGTGGCGTCGCCCTCCTCCCGTGCGGTCAACGCCTCTAGATCGCGGGCAATCAGCCCCGTGTCGACCTCACCACGCCGGAACCCGTCATGCCGTGCGAGGGCCGTCAGAAACTCCACATTCGTTACGCACCCCGCGATGCGGCAGTCCTTTAACGTTGATGCCATCAGGCTGGCGGCGGCGGCGCGGGTGGGGGCGTGGACGATGACCTTGGCGATCATCGGGTCGTAGAACGGGCTGATCTCATCGCCTTGGTCCACACCGGAATCGATCCGTACGGACCCGCGTTCAAAGGCAGTGCCATTTGGAAACGAAAGATGGTGCAACGTGCCTGTGGCGGGCAAAAAGCCCTTGGGCACGTCCTCGGCATAGACGCGGGCTTCCATCGACCAGCCGTTGATGGTCAGGTCTTCTTGCTGCACAGGCAGGGCCTCCCCCGCCGCGACACGCAGCTGCAATTCCACGAAATCAAGACCTGTGATGGCCTCGGACACGGGGTGTTCGACCTGCAATCGCGTGTTCATTTCCATGAACCAAAAGCCATCCTCGCGCAGCGGTCCGGACCCGTCGACGATGAATTCCACCGTGCCCGCGCCTACGTAATTGATCGCGCGTGCAGCCTCGACCGCTGCTTTACCCATGGCGGCCCGAACCGCGTCGGGCATGTCGGGGGCAGGGGCCTCTTCGATCACCTTTTGGTGGCGACGTTGCAGGGAACAATCGCGCTCGAACAGGTGGATGACATTGCCATGGCTGTCCCCACAGACCTGAATTTCGATGTGGCGGGGGTGGGTGATGTATTTCTCGATCAGGCAGGCAGGGTCGCCAAAGCTCGCCTGCCCTTCCCGCTGGGCTGCGGCCAAGGCATCTCCGAAATCCGCAGGGTCCTCGACCAGACGCATGCCCTTGCCGCCGCCGCCTGCGCGGGCTTTGATCAACACCGGATAGCCGATTTTGTCGGCCTCGCCCGATAAGAAGGCGGCGTCCTGATCCGCGCCATGATAGCCCGGCACCACAGGCACGCCTGCTGTCACCATCAACGCCTTCGCGGCGTCCTTGAGGCCCATGGCCGTGATCGCGTCCGCCGACGGGCCGATGAACGTTAGACCTGCGTCCGCCACCGCCTGCACGAACTGCGGGTTCTCGGACAAAAAGCCATAGCCCGGGTGGATCGCCTGCGCGCCGGTCTTCAAAGCGGCCTCAATAATGCGATCCCCTTTGAGGTAGCTTTCGGTGACATCTGAGGCACCGATGTGCGCAGCCTCATCGGCCAGCCGCACATGTTTCGCGCCCGCGTCGGCATCGGAAAACACGGCAACCGTGCGCACGCCCAGCCGCCGTGCAGTCGTGATGACGCGGCAGGCGATTTCGCCACGGTTTGCGATCAGGATCTTGTCAAACATCGCCCGCCCTCACATCCGGAACACGCCAAACTGCGTGTCCTCTATGGGTGCGTTCAGGGCCGTGCGCAAGGACAGCGCCAGCACATCGCGTGACGTGCGCGGGTCGATAATCCCGTCGTCCCAAAGACGGGCGGAGGCATAAAGAGGATGGCTTTGGCACGCGAACATATCAATGGTGGGCTGTTTGAACGCGGCCTCCTCCTCGGCCGACCAGTCCGTGCCCTGACGTTCCAATGCCGTGCGTTTCACTGTCGCCAGAACCCCTGCCGCCTGTTCGCCGCCCATGACGCTGATGCGGCTGTTCGGCCAGGTCCACAAAAATCGGGGCGCATAGGCGCGGCCACACATGCCGTAGTTTCCTGCGCCAAAGGACCCGCCGACCAACATAGTGATCTTGGGCACCGATGTGGTCGCCACCGCCGTGACCAGCTTCGCACCGTCTTTGGCAATGCCGCCGTTTTCGTATGATTTGCCCACCATGAACCCGGTGATGTTTTGCAAGAATACCAACGGGATTTTGCGTCGTGAACACAGCTGTACGAAATGCGCACCTTTGACGGCGCTTTCGGAAAAGAGAACTCCGTTGTTGGCGATGATGCCCACGGGCATTCCCATCACATGGGCGAAGCCGCAGACCAATGTTGTGCCATAACGGGCCTTAAATTCATCGAACCGCGACCCGTCAACCAGACGCGCTATGACCTCTCGGATGTCATAGGGGGTTTTGAGGTCGGCAGGCACCACGCCCAGCAATTCCGCCGGATCGTAAAGTGGGTCTTCGGGGCTTTGCAGGTTCAGCGCATGGGTTGGGGCCGTGTTCAGATTGCGCACAGCCTCACGCGCCAAGGCCAGCGCATGGGCGTCGTCATTGGCCAGATAATCGGCCACACCGGACAGGCGTGTGTGGGCATCGCCGCCGCCCAGTTCCTCGGCTGACACAACCTCCCCCGTGGCGGCTTTGACCAGTGGGGGGCCTGCGAGAAAGATTGTACCTTGGTCCTTCACAATGATCGTCACATCGGACATGGCGGGCACATAGGCGCCGCCCGCCGTGCACGACCCCATGACCACCGCGATCTGCGCGATCCCTTTGGCCGACATCCGTGCCTGATTGAAAAAGATGCGTCCGAAATGGTCGCGGTCGGGGAACACCTCATCCTGATTGGGCAGGTTCGCACCGCCGCTGTCCACCAGATAGATGCAGGGCAGGTGGTTTTCCTCCGCGATCTCTTGGGCGCGCAGGTGTTTTTTCACCGTCATGGGAAAGTAGGTGCCGCCTTTCACGGTGGCATCATTGCACAGGATCATCACGTCGCGGCCCTGCACGCGGCCCACACCGGCGATCACACCGGCAGACGGAGAGGCCCCGTCATAGAGCCCATGCGCCCCGAACAGGCCGACCTCAAGGAACGGCGATCCCGGATCAAGCAGACCGGCGATCCGGTCACGCGGCAGAAGTTTGCCCCGCGACAGATGCCTTTGCCGCGCTTTGTCACCGCCACCGGCCATGGCCAGATCAGCGGCGGCCGCGACTTCGGCCAGACCGGCCTCATGGGCGGCTTGGTTGGTTTTGAAACCTTCGGACCGCGGCGAAATATCGGATCGTAGAACCGCCATCAGACCATCGCCGCCATCAATTCGCGGCCCACCAACATGCGACGGATTTCTGAGGTACCCGCCCCAATTTCCATCAGTTTGGCGTCGCGGAAAATACGGCTGACGGCGGTATCGTTCATGAACCCGGTCCCGCCCATGGCCTGCACCGCCTGATGGGCGACGACCATCGCCTCCTCTGACGCGTAAAGCACGCAGGCGGCGGCATCCTGACGGGTCACATCGCCCCGATCACAGGCCTTTGCGACCTCATACACATAGGCGCGCGCGCTGTTCAGTTTGGTATACATATCGGCAATCTTGCCCTGCATCAGCTGGAACTGCCCAATGGACTGACCGAATTGTTTGCGTTCAACCATGTAGGGCATGATTTCGTCCAGACAGGCGGCCATGATGCCGGTGCCGATGCCCGACAACACCACACGTTCATAATCCAGACCAGACATAAGAACCTGCACACCACGGCCTTCTTCGCCCAAGATGTTTTCGAAAGGCACCTCAACGTCTTCAAACACCAGTTCAACCGTGTTCGACCCCCGCATGCCGAGCTTGTCGAAGTGGTCTGACTGGCTGAAGCCCGGCATGGATTTTTCGATCAGGAAGGCGGTGATGCCTTTGGACCCTGCGTCGGGGTCCGTTTTGGCATAGACGACCAACGTGTTCGCCTCGCCCCCGTTGGTGATCCAGTATTTGGTTCCGTTCAGGATGAAGCGGTCGTTCTTCTTTTCTGCCCGCAATTTCATGCCCACAACGTCGGACCCGGCCCCGGCTTCGGACATGGCCAGCGCACCGACAGACGCGCCCGAGATCAAGTCCGGCAGATACCGTGCTTTTTGGTCTGCTGTGCCGTTCAACCCGATCTGGTTCACACACAGGTTCGAATGCGCGCCGTAGGACAACGACACGGAGGCCGACGCCCGCGCGATTTCTTCAACCGCGATGACATGGGCAAGGTATCCCATGCCCGCGCCACCATCGTCTTCGGAAATGGTGATGCCCAGCAGGCCAAGCTCCCCCATTTCGGCCCAAAGATCAGCCGGAAAGAGGTTCTTTGCGTCCGCCTCGGCGGCCAGCGGTTTGACGCGGTCTTGGGCCCAGCGGTGGACCATGTCGCGCAGGGCATTCACGTCTTCGCCAAGGTCGAAAGTCATGGAAGCGTTGAACATGGTGTTACCTTTCTAAGGGGGCGGTGTAGGTCGCGCCGACGCTTTGCAGCGCGGCTTGGACGTAGCATTCGGTGATATCCGCAGGGCTTTGCGGGCCGGTCTGGCGATACCAGACGGTGATGCCGCCCAGCATGGACAGGATGGCGCGGGCCTGAATGGCGGGGTCAGCGATGGCAAAGGCACCGCTGGCCTGCCCATCGCGCAAGACGCCGCGCAAGGCGGCCTCATAGGCGTCGCGTTGGGCCATAATCTGTTTTGATCCCGCGCCCTCAAGGCTGCGCAATTCCATATAGGCGATGAAAATGTCGTCGGGGTTGTCGATGTTGTGGGCGATATGGCCGCGCACAAAGGCCTCAAGCCGGTCAGCAGGGTCCGACAGGTCGGTCAAGGGCGCAATCGCTGCGGCCTCCGCCCGTTCAAGGTTCTCTTGCATCAGATCGACCAAAATCGCCTGTTTCGATCCGAAATGGTTGTAAATGCCGCCCGGTTGTTTGCCGATGGCCTCCGCGATGTCGCGCATGGCGACCGCGTTGTAGCCGCGCGCGGCAAAGAGCTTGCGCGCGGCGTTTCGGATGAACTGTTTGGTTTGGTGTTCTTTGGCCATGCTGCTAAAATGAATGTACGTTCATTTATTCTATAGGCGGCGATTTTCGCTCTGTCCAGCCTGTCCGCGTGACTGACCGATCCCAATGTGCGGCTACTTCTGGCTTGACCGCACCCCGCGCGGCGTGAAACCTGCGCGTCAGCATTGACCAGAAAGCAAAGGCCGCCCCCATGACCCTGTCGTTGAAAAACCCCGCCCTGCTGCGCGAAGCCGCCCTTGTCGGGCACCGCTGGATTGAGGCGAATGGAACAGGCATCGCCGTCACGAACCCCGCGACCGGCGATCTGATCGGCCACATCCCCGACCTTGGCGCAGCCGAGACGCAAGAGGCCATCGATGCCGCCGCAGTCGCCCAAAAGGAATGGGCCAAGACAACCGCGAAAGAGCGCAGCAACGTGTTGCGCCGCTGGTTCGACCTGATGATGGCCAACCAAGAGGACCTCGCCCAGATTCTGACCGCCGAACAGGGCAAACCCCTGGCCGAGGCGCGGGGCGAAGTGGGCTATGGCGCGTCTTTTCTTGAGTGGTTCTCGGAAGAGGCCCGTCGTGCCTATGGCGACGTGACCCCGACGAACACGCCCGACAAACGGATCATCACCATCAAACAGCCCGTGGGCGTGACCGCTGCAATCACGCCGTGGAACTTCCCCAACGCGATGATCACCCGCAAAGCGGGCCCCGCGTTTGTGGCAGGCTGCGCCATGGTTCTGAAACCGTCCGAACTGACGCCGTTTTCTGCCACCGCCATGGCTGTTCTGGCGCAAGAGGCGGGGCTGCCGTCCGGCCTGTTCTCAGTCATCACTGGCGACGCTGCGACCATCGGGGGTGTCATGACATCCAGCCCGACAGTGCGCAAAATCACCTTTACCGGGTCCACCCGTGTGGGCGCGATGCTCTACGAACAATCGGCAAAGACGATCAAGAAGCTAGGTCTGGAATTGGGCGGCAACGCACCGTTCATTGTGTTCGACGACGCCGATCTGGATGCCGCCGTTGAGGGCGCGATCCTGTCGAAATACCGCAACAACGGCCAGACCTGCGTTTGCGCAAACCGCATCTACGTGCAGGCGGGCGTCTACGATGCCTTTGCCGAAAAGCTGGCCGAAAAGGTCGCGGGCATGAAGGTCGGCAATGGCGCGGAGGAGGGCGTGGTTTTCGGTCCCCTGATCAACGAAGCAGCCCTTGAAAAGGTCACCAATCACATCGCAGATGCGACCGCCAAGGGCGCGGACATCAAACTGGGTGGCAAACCGCATGAGAAGGGCGGGACGTTCTTCCAACCCACGATCCTTACCGGTGTGACCTCAGACATGGCGGTCGCGACTGAAGAAACCTTTGGCCCCGTCGCCCCCCTGTTCAAGTTCACCGAAGAACAAGAGGCCGTAGATGCGGCCAATGCCACGGAATTCGGCCTTGCGTCGTATTTCTACAGCCGTGACATCGGGCGCGCGTGGCGTGTGTCTGAGGCGTTGGATTACGGGATGGTGGGCGTGAACACCGGCCATGTGTCCACCGCAGAGGCCCCGTTTGGAGGCGTGAAATCCTCCGGCCTTGGTCGCGAAGGCGGCTATCAGGGTTTGGATGAATTCATGGAATCGAAATACATCTGCATGGGCAGCATCGACTAGCCAGCGTCGGGCGATGCGTCATGGGTGTCGTCCTCGTGGTCTTCGGGATCATCGTCCAACGCATCGCGCACGAAACCTTCGACCATGTCTTTGACCTTGGCAACGGCCACACGTGCACCAGGCACGGCGCGGCTTTGATAGATGGGCTGTACCGCGGCTGCCGTTCCCGCGACAGGGGCGCCCACGATGCCCCGTTCCACCAAACCGGTCATGACAGCCTGCGCCTGTGCTGGACCAACGCCTAACCATGACTGGATCAACGCGGGGGATGCTTTGGCGTGGGTGCGTGCAAACAAGGCCGCCCAGTTCAGCTGGATGGCTTGAACTGGGGCAGCGGCCACTGGGACGGCCACAGCAGGCAACGGCAGCACTGGGATGATCGCTGTCGCCCCGGCAGAGCGAAGAAAGTCTCGTCTCTTCATGTTAGTGATGTGGGTGCTCCACCCAGCGGTTTAACGGGGAACCGGTAATGCGGATTCCCCATCATACCATTCGGATGACATCTTTATCGATCGCCAGCATATACCCTCGCCGTGCGATGTTACGCACCAGCAGTTCCGAAATCATCTGGTTGCCTAAAGTATCGCGCAGCCGTTTGATCCGCGTGGCACCGGCGGCTTCTTCGCAGTCAGACGACGGACGGCCGGAAATCACGCCCTCAATTTCAGCCCCGGACAAAACCTCATCATCCATACGGGCCTCGGCCAGAACGGATAGGGTTTCAATGGCCGCATCGGTCAGCTTGAATTCGAAGTTATTAAGATAAACCATATTCTGGTCGCGGCTGATCAGCAGGGAATTTACCTCAATCCCTTTGCGTTCAATCTGGCCCATCCGCCGGTTCATCGCGATCAGCATAACGAGGAACGCCACCGCCGCGATCAGAAGGGCCGTCGCAAAGACCAGCAGCACGAAAATCACAAAACGGTAGCTGTCCAAGGTGGCACTGAAGGCGGTGCCGGACTGGGCCAGAATTTCAAGCAGTTTGATTTCCGCTTGGCCGGTCAGCGATGCGTTTTCCACAAACAACTGTTCCACCCGCGCATTGAACGCGTTGGCATCGGGCAGGTTCAAAAACAGCAACACTGCCGCCGTCCCTAGGATTAGGACGATGGCCGCGATCCCGCCGATGACAATCCGATTGCCGGTCTGGCGCGCCTCAATAGCGGAGGTAGTTTTCTCCTGCACTCTCTTCCCTCTCTTCCAATCCGGCCTCGTCAAAGACGCCCTCGACGCTCAGCAGTTGCCAATCGTCTTGGGCCAGCCGTGGGGTCAGCTCCTGCGTAGCAGCGTTCACCGTGCAGTCGCCTGTAATTTCCGCCACACCGTAGTGCAGCCGAAGGGGATCGTCACGCTTGGCTTTGTAGTCGGCGAAACAGGCCGCTTGGGCCGTTCCCGAAAGGGCCATCAGCGTGGCTGTCAGAATAAGAGTACGTGTCATGCCTGAACCATGACCTTTGGTGGATTGTTATTCAATATCTGCCGACCGGCTTTTGTGCGCCATCCCATAACCGCGCGCCGTTATTGAGAGGCAAACCGCCCAACAGCCATCGTTGATCCAGTCCCGTCGACGCCCACTGTCGGCACAACCGAAAGGATCGACCCAATGTCTACCAAAACTCTGACGGCAGGCGTTCTTGCCATTTCATTGTCCCTCACCAGCATGGCGCCCAGCCCCGCGCAGGCCTCGTTCTCCGAGGAAGATGCCGTTGTGGGGATCATCACGCTGCTGCTGCTGGGGGCTGCCATTCACAACAGTCGCGACTCTGATACGCGCCCCGAACGTCCGCGTGTGGATCCCAATGCGCATCTGAGGCTGCCTGACAACTGCCTGCGTCGGGTCATCCGCCGCAACGGCGATCCGATCCGGTTTTTCCCGCAGCGCTGCATGAACAACAACTACAACTACGTGTCGCGTCTGCCAGATCGCTGCCACGTCCAGTTCCGCACTCAAAATGGTCAACGTCGGGCGGGCTGGCGTGCGCGGTGTCTGCGCAACGAAGGGTTCCGCTTCAACCGGCACTAAGGCCGGCGCGGATCACGGGCGGCCTGCCCACTGGGTCGCCCGATTTGAGGCAGGGGGGAGGACATGGCCCCCTGCCTCTTTTGTTTGTTCCATGCAAATTGTGCAAATCGGGGATGCGGCTGTGCGGCTAACTGGGTCAGGAGTACTGACTATATTAGCATCATAACCAGAGTGAGAGAGAAGATGATCCAAGACCGCTTGACCGCCAAATTCCAATCCGCCAAGCCCGCGCAGCGCCGTGAGACAAAGCCACAGCCTGCCAAGACCAAAGCCGCGAAAACACCCGCTGCAGACAACTATACCAAGGGGCGTCGCTTGTCGGGGTCCTTCTGGCTCTGATCTGGTTGCTTTGGGGCGGCGGGTCTGATTGACCCGTTCCCATGAAAAGCACACCTGATTTTTCCTTTGAAAATGACCTGCGCGCCACGGGCGCCCTACGCATCGCTGGCGTGGATGAGGTCGGGCGCGGCCCGCTTGCAGGGCCCGTTACAGCCGCTGCCGTTATTCTGGACCCCGCCAACATCCCCGATGGTCTGAACGACAGCAAAGCACTGACCGCGAAACGCCGCGCTGTGCTGGAACCCCTGATCTTTGCCACCGCTGAGGTTTCCATCGCCCATGCGACGGTGGAGGAAATCGACGAAATCAACATCCTGCGCGCGTCCCACCTTGCAATGGAACGTGCGGTCGCCGGATTGGGCCAAGTGGACCATGCGCTGATTGACGGAAATATGATCCCACGGGCGCTGACCTGCCCCGCGACAACCGTGGTCAAAGGCGACGCGCGGTCTTTGTCCATCGCGGCGGCCTCAATTGTGGCCAAAATATGTCGCGACCGGATCATGGTTGAATTGGCGCAACAGTATCCCGGCTATGGTTGGGAAACGAACGCGGGATATGGATCGAAAAGCCACATGTCTGCGATCCAAAATCTTGGGATTACCCCACACCATAGACGGTCGTTCAAACCGATCCACAATATGTTGTGACAAGAAAAATCGTAACCTCTTGATTCAATAAAGTTTTTGACTGCGAATCAGCAATGACTCACATTGGTCCCAACAAACGAGCGGATAACCGCCGTGGGACAGAGGCAGACGATGACAAAGAAAATGAACGCGGAAAGTGCGCCTGCACTGCCGCTGAATACGATCATTGATGGTGACTGCATTGACGTCATGAACAGCCTGCCCGAGGGCAGTGTTGACCTGATCTTTGCGGACCCCCCCTATAACTTGCAGCTGCGTGGTGATTTGCACCGTCCGGACAATTCCAAGGTCGACGCGGTCGACAACGATTGGGACCAGTTCGAAAGCTTCCGCATCTATGATGAGTTCACGACCGCTTGGCTCAAGGCTGCGCGTCGCATCCTGAAACCCGATGGCGCGATTTGGGTCATCGGCAGCTATCACAACGTGTTTCGCATGGGGGCTGAGCTTCAGAACCAAGGCTTCTGGATCCTCAACGATGTGGTCTGGCGCAAATCGAACCCGATGCCAAACTTCCGCGGCAAGCGGCTGACCAACGCCCATGAGACCCTGATCTGGGCGTCCAAATCCGAGAAGTCGAAATACACCTTTAACTATGAAGCGCTAAAGGCGCTGAACGAAGGCACACAGATGCGCAGCGACTGGGTGCTCCCGATTTGTACAGGACATGAGCGTTTGAAAAACGAAGCCGGCGAGAAAGCCCACCCGACACAAAAACCCGAAAGCCTGCTGCACCGTGCGCTGCTGGGCACCACCAACCCCGGTGACGTCGTGCTTGACCCGTTCTTTGGCACCGGCACCACAGGGGCTGTCGCCAAGATGCTGGGCCGCGACTACATCGGGATCGAACGTGAGGCTGAATACCGCGCTGTTGCTGAAAAGCGTCTGGCCAAAATCCGCAAGTTTGACAGCGACGCATTGCAAGTCACGCAATCCAAGCGCGCCGAACCGCGTGTGCCGTTCGGTCAGGTCGTCGAACGTGGCATGTTGCGCCCGGGTGAGGAGTTGTGGTCCATCAATGGCCGCCACAAGGCCAAAGTCCGCGCTGACGGCACCTTGATTGGTGCTGATTCCAAAGGATCGATCCATCAGGTCGGCGCGGCGTGTGAAAACGCGCCCAGCTGCAATGGCTGGACCTACTGGCACTTCCGCCGTGAGGGCAAGAAAGTCCCGATTGATCTGTTGCGTCAGCAAATCCGGTCCGAAATGCGGGCCAACTAAGCCGACACACCCCAGAATTTACGATTACCGCCTGTGCCTGCGGCCTCCAGCCGTGGCACCACTTTTGCCCCTTGTCGGTTCCCAAGACCTGACAAGGGGTTTTTTCTGTTCTGAAACCTCGCCATAAGGGCGGCATTGATGAACGGGGCATGTAATGGCGAAAATTCTTTTGACGGGTGGGGCAGGTTATATTGGGTCCCACACCTATTTGGCACTGATCGACGCAGGGTTTGAGGTCGTAATTTTCGACAATTTCTCGAACGCGAAGCCGGATGTGCCCGCGCGTTTGCAGGATATTGCTGGCGATCGGGTCCATGTGGTCGAGGGCGATGTTCTGAACCGTACCGATTTGGACGCGGCGTTTGCGGCGCACCAGATCGACGGCGTGGTGCATTTTGCGGCGAAAAAGGCCGTCGGCGAGAGCGTGGAAAAACCTCTCGACTATATGCACACCAACGTGGGCGGCTTGCTCAACGTGTTGGCCGCGATGGAGGCCGGGGGCTGTCGGCGGATCGTCTTTTCCTCCTCAGCTACAGTCTACGGCGACACCGATGTGCAGCCGATCCCCGAAGATCATCCCCGCACCTACACCTCCCCCTATGCGTTCACGAAAATCGCAGGCGAACAGATTTTGGAACAGCTGACGGATGACTGGGCCGTTGGTATTTTACGGTATTTCAACCCCGTGGGCGCGCACCGATCTGCCATGATCGGTGAGGATCCTGAGGATATCCCGAACAATCTGGTGCCCTATATCGCGAAGGTTGCCACGGGCGATCTGGCAAAACTCAGCGTGTTTGGCGACGACTATGATACGCCTGATGGCACTGGCGTACGCGATTATATCCATGTGGAGGATCTGGCAAACGGCCATGTGCTGTCGCTCAAACGGCTGATCGACACAGGTGAAAGCCACACGGTCAATCTGGGCACAGGTGAGGGATCATCCGTTCTGGACGTGGTGAGGGCCTATGGTGCGGCCTGTGGTGACGACATTGCCTATGCGATTGCACCGCGTCGCGATGGGGATGTGGCTGTTCTGACGGCGCGGCCTGACAAGGCCAAGGCGGAGCTGGGGTTTGAAGCCACGCGCACGCTGGCCGACATGTGCCGGTCCAGCTGGGCTTGGGTCAGCGGACAGCGCCGCAACGATAAGTGATCAGCGCGGCATTGGATTGGCTGCCGTTTTGTAGGGCGCCCAATCGGTGATCTCAGGATAATACTGTTTGCGCCACGCACGCACTTTGGGGTTCATGATCCGACGCCAGATCGGTGGGATCATCGCGGCCATGGTCATGATCGGATAGCCGTAAGGCAGCTGCGGGGCCTCAGTGTCATCGTAGGTTTGCAGCAGCGGGAACCGCCGGTCGGGTTTGTAGTGGTGATCGGAATGGCGCTGCAGGTTGATGAGCAGCCAGTTGGACGCCATTTGCGACGCGTTCCACGAATGGCGCGGCTTGACGTGTTCATATTTGCCGTCGCCCAGATGTTTGCGCGTCAGGCCGTAGTGTTCGACATAGTTGACCAGTTCCAACTGCCAAATGGCAATGAACGCCTGCCAAACAAAAAGCGCAAGACCTAGCCACCCGCCGATGAGCACCGCAAGCGTCAGCATCCCAAGCTGCAACGCCGCATAGCGCCAGAAGGGGTTGGACAGATCGTGCCACGGCAGTTTTTTGCGGGCCAGCATCGCGGCCTCGGCCTTAAAGGCAGACACAGGCTGTTGGGTCAGCACACGGGGGAAATAGCGGTGAAACCCTTCGTTATAGCGCGCGGTCACAGGGTCGCGTGGCGTGGCCACATAGCGGTGATGCACCAGCAGGTGTTCGCTGCGGAAATGGGAATAGAGAACCATCGCCAGCAGAATGTCCGCCATCCAACGTTCCAACTTTGGCTTTTGATGGCACAGCTCATGGGAATAGGTAATGCCGATGGTTCCGGAAATGACGCCGATCCCAAAGAACAGTCCGACCATTTCAAGGCCGGACAAATGGCCTGAGGCCGCCACGTACCACAGGATGCCAAACACTGTTACAAATTGCAGAGGCGCCCAGATGATGGTGATGGCGCGATACCAGAACAGATCATCGTCCGACGTTTCAAGGTCGGCGTTTGCCTCATAGGTGCCGGCCAGTGCGTCAATGGCGGAGAACAGGTACCACGTGGCCACCGGTAACAGCAGCACCGTCCAGCCCCCAAACACGGCCCCGATCCACGCAAGTGGGATCAATACCGCGGACAGCCAGAATGGCGCGGCGCGGCTGATGCGGGCCATGTTGGATTGGGACACGATCGGAAAGGAGGTCATGGGCTTTGGGTCCTTCAAGTTACCGCATCATAAGCAGTTGCCTCGGTATATCAAACCTGCCGTAGCGTCGCAGCGGCAAGGGTGTAGGCCTTTTGCATCACGGTGGGCAGGGCTGTGGCGTTGAATTCAGCCCCATCCACAAAATGCCCCCGATCGGGCGTGGCACTTTGCGCAAGCCATGCGGTCTGAACGGTTAAGATCAGATGAAAATGGGTGAAGGTATGACGTGCCGGTTCGTTCAGCGTCTCCCACACCGCGTCACAGGGTGCTGCGGGTGCCGGATCATCGCCCCACTCTGTCGTCGGCCAGCCCAACATTCCGCCCAAAAGCCCTTTGTCGGGGCGGGTTTCCAGCAGCCACGCACCATCGGCACGACGCGCGATATAGGCTATGCCATGCCGCGTGGGTTTGGGTTTTTTCGGGGTCTTCTTGGGCAGGGTCGCCTGCGATCCCGCCGATTGCGCGTTACAGTCAGGCCGCACAGGGCAAATGCCGCAGGCCGGGGTTTTGGGGGTGCAGATGGTGGCGCCCAGATCCATGACCGCCTGCGCGTAGTCGCCAGGGCGGTCTTGTGACGTGTGCCTCTCTGCGTAGTTCATAAACACGGGCTTTGCGGCGGGCAGGGGCGTGTGGTCATCATAAAGTCGTGCCATCACCCGTTCCACGTTGCCATCCAGCACCGTCGACGGTTCATCAAAGGCAATCGCTGAAATGGCGGCAGCCGTGTAGGGGCCAATGCCGGGCAGAGCGATCAGCGCATCGTAGGTCTGTGGAAAGACACCGCCGTGATCTGCCACAATCACGCGCGCGCATTTCAACAAGTTCCGCGCGCGGGCGTAATATCCAAGACCCGCCCAAGCGGCCATCACATCGGCGTCCTTCGCCGCGGCCAAGTCCGCAACTGTCGGCCAGATGGAGGTGAATTTGCGGTGATAGTCGCGCACTGCGGCGACGGTGGTTTGCTGCAGCATCACTTCGGACAGCCAGACCGCATAGGGATCGGGGCGAACGCCCGCTTTGCGCTGGGCAGGCATCACGCGCCACGGCATTTCGCGGGCGTGGATGTCATACCAGTCCAATAACGCGGAAGTGACTGCGGTTTTCCCCAAGTTATTGCCCTTTCGGTGGTGGTGGGTCTGGCGTTGTTCCCAGATGGGTTTAGAGTAGCGCGCAACAATGAAACAGTCCCGATCCTATAACGCCAAGCGCGGATTCTCCCGTGCGTCGACCTTGATGCAGAAAAGCATCCGGGGCGCGACTGAAACCCGTGGCTTCGCCCAGACCCGTGTTTTGACCCATTGGGTCGAAATCGTCGGGAAGGCCACGGCCAAGATCGCCCATCCCGTTGATGTCAGCTACGCCAAGGGCGGGTTCGGGGCCACGTTGACGGTGCTGACGTCGGGTGCGCAGGCCCCGATGCTGGAAATGCAAAAAGAACAGATCCGCGAAAAGGTGAACGCCTGCTATGGCTACAACGCCATTGCGCGCATCCGCATCACCCAGACCGCGCGCACCGGCTTTGCCGAGGGGCAAATGGCCTTCGACCACGCCCCCAAAGCCAAGACCGGCCCCGCGCCTGAGGCGCGGGCTGCGGCGCAACATGTTGCCGCGCCTGTCGAAAACGAAGCATTGCGGCTTGCGCTTGAGGCGCTAGGGGCCAATGTCATATCCAAGCGTCCTTCCGACACCTGAAAGACGTTCCGATTAATAATTTCCTCCTCGCGTCTGTTGCTGTAGTGGCCATTGCCGGTGACGCCTATTTCAAGAACCAGCCATCGTCGGCTGTGGCGCAGGCCACAAGCGATGCGGAACGTCCGCTGTTTAATGTGGTCGACATGCTGCAAGGCAATCCCGATGCGCCGGTTCAGGTGATCGAATATGCGTCCTACACTTGCCCGTATTGTGCGTCGTTTCACGCCAACCAGTATCAGCAGTTGAAAGAGAACTACATCGACACCGACCAGATCGGTTTCACCTAACGTGAGGTCTATTTCGATCAGCCGGGATTGTGGGCCTCCATGGTGGCGCGTTGCGGCGGTGAGATGCGGTTCTTTGGGATCACCAACGTGCTTTATGAAACACAGCAGGAATGGGCCCGTCAGGAAGATGGCGCTGCCATCGCGGCCTCCCTGCGGCAGATCGGCAAAATCGCGGGCATCACGGATGAAGAACTGGATGCCTGCATGGCGGACGGTGACACCGCGCAGGAGCTGATGGCGTGGTATCGGTCCAATGCTGAGTTGGACAATGTCACCAGCACACCGACCTTCATCATCAATGGTGAAAAATATTCCAACATGAACTATGCGGATTTTGCAGCTGAGTTGGACGAAAAGCTGGCCGAGGCCAACTAGTCAGTCCCCATCATCGGGCGAACGAAATAGATCGCGGCGCTAGGTTAGTGCCGCGATTTTTTTGTCCAAGGCGGACCAGTCTTGCACGGACAGTCGCACAGGGATCGTAATGACCTTGGGACGGAAGGTGTCAGGCAGGCGAATGGCGTCTTTTTCGGTCGTGACCAACTGTAGACCACGGGCCTTGGCCTCCGCCTCCAGCCGCAGCATCAGGCTGTCGGTTAGGGGCTGGTGATCGTCCAATGCTTCACCCCGCACCACGTCGGCACCCATGGACTTCAGAGTGGCAAAGAACTTTTCCGGATGGCCTATGCCTGCGAAGGCCAGCACCGGCACGCCCTGCATCGGCATCCCCGTGGGCAACGGGTCAAGCTGGCCGTCGACGCGGATGCAGGTGGCAGGTATCACGGGTTGAAAGGCACGGCGGGCATGGTCCGGGCCGATGACCAGCAGCGCATCCGCTCGGGCAAGACCCGTGGCTGCGGGTTCGCGCAAAGGACCGGCGGGCAGGGTGCGCCCATTGCCAAACCCTTTAACCGCATCGACGACCACGATGCTCAGGTCTTTGTCGACCGACGGGTTCTGGAACCCATCGTCGAGAAGGATGATGGTGGCACCCGCGGCCTCAGCCTGTTGCACCCCCTGCGCGCGATCCTTGGACACCCATGTGGGCGCAAAGGCCGCCAGCAGCAGCGGTTCATCCCCCACATCAGCAGCAGTATGACTTTGGGGGTCAACCTGCGCCGGGCCGACCTCGCTGCCGCCATAGCCGCGGCTGACGATATGGACTTGGTGGCCCTGATCGGTCAGCCGCATGGCCAGCGCCATGGCGGTTGGCGTTTTACCGGTTCCGCCTGCGTTGATATTGCCAATGCAGATCACGGGGATAGCCGCCTTGTACTCAGGCGTTTTTGCCACGCGAATGGCCGTCGCCTTGGCATACAACGCCCCCAGCGGGGCCAGCAAAGCCGCACGCAGGCTGCGGGTTTTGTACCAGAACAGGGGCGGTTTCATGGGGCCGACCTTTCGCCGTCTGCATGCGCCAGGGCCGTTTCGATGATGTCATTGGTGATCTCAGCGGTGCGGGTGATTTCCTCCCACCCGGCAAGTGCCATGCGGGCCGTTTGTTCGGGTGACAGCAACGTGCCCACCGCAATCCCCAATTCCGAGGCAGAGCGGATCTCTCGGCTGGCCTCAACACTCGCCAATCGGTCAAAGCGGGTCTGATGGGGCGCCTTGCGTGTGCCATGGACCACCGCTGACCCCAGAATGATCGGATCATAGGGGGAGGTCACGTCCCCACCGCTAAGAGTGCCGCCGACGAACGTCAGGGGGGCCGTGCGATACCAAAGGCCCAATTCATCCGGCAAATCCGCGACATAGGCCTGCATTTCGGCGGTCGGGTCATCGCCCTCGGACCGGATGCCGGTTTTCAGGCCAGTCTCCCGCAGGATGGCGGCCACTTTTGCACCGCTTTCGATATCGGCAGGGGTGATCAACAGCATCATGCGGTGGCTTTTGCGGCTGGCGGCCAGATGGGCGGCGGCCATATGCGTCACCTCGGCTGCGTCAATGTTGGCCGCAAACCAGACCGGACGCGCACCTAGCGCTTCGACCATAACGGTCAGTTCATTGGCGTCGTGGGGCAGCGGTGTCGCGTCCTCTAAAATCGGGCCGGTTGCGCGAACCTTGTCCGCTGAAACCCCGCCCCGCCGCAGCCGCGTGGCGGTGGCGCCATCGGCGGTCAGGATTGTGTCAAAGGCCTGAACGGCCGCTTTGGCCGCGCCGGGAATCCAACGGGATGCGCCCGCAATCACGCCCGCCACACGGGCATTCATAAATGTCGCGGGGACGTCGGATGCAGCGACGGCGCGCAGCAACGCAGGGCGCAAATCACCGCCGTTCCAAAGCAACGTGCTGGGCTTACGATGATCCAGAAAGGTGCGCGCACGGGTGGGGCTGTCGGCGGGCGGCATGTCTTTGATCACCGACGGCGGCACGTCATCCAGCTGTTCAAGGAGCGCGGGGTGGGCTGTCACAAGGACGTCCATACCATCGCTGCGGTCTACCAACCGGCGCACCAAGGACCGTGTTGACGCGACGCAGTCCGCCTCCCCGCAGTGGACCCAGATCACAGGCCCGACCCAGCTTTAATCGAGTTCTTCGGTGGGGGACGCGGGCTGTTCCTCATCCCGCAGTCGGTGAATATGGGCGATGAAATACCGCATATGGGCATTGTCCACGGTGCGCTGTGCTTCGGCTTTCCAGGCGTTAAAGGCTGCTTCGTAGTTCGGGAACATGCCGACAATGTGGATATCATCGACGTTCTTGAAGGCGTTTTTGGTCGGATCGACAAGTTCGCCACCGAAGACGAGGTGAAGACGTTGGGACATGGAGAAACCTTTGCTCAGTTGAGTTGGGGGCAGACTAGGGCGTGCCGGTGGCCGCGTAAAGCTGACCTATTTTAAGGCCGTCATGATCTGGGGGTGAATGCCGCCTGCGGCGACCATCCCGTTGATCTGTGGGTGTTGGTTGTTGAAACGCGGGGCTTGGCCGTCTTTGGTGGTGGCGTGGCCGCTTGCCTCTGTCACGATCAGGCTGCCCGCGGCGACGTCCCATTCCCATGTGGGGCGAAACGTCAACATGCCGTCAAAGCGTCCTTCGGCCACCAGCGCCAAACGAAACGCCAGCGACGACCGAAAGGTGCGTTTGAACTGCGGCACGCCTGCGGTCCAGTGGGCGGGGTCCACGGTCGGCTTTGTGGTCAGCAAGGTGGCCGTGTTGATGGGCTTGTCGTCCAGCACGGTGATCGGTGCGCCATTCAGAGTCGCGCCTTGACCTTCCGCTGCCGCATAAAGCGCGTTCCGCATGGGCAGGTATACCACACCTGCGATGATACGGCCTTCTTCGGCGATCGCCAACGAATGCGCCCAGTCTTTACTGCCTTCGATGAAGGCCCGTGTGCCGTCGATAGGATCGATGATAAATTGGCGGTCGGTGGCTTGGCGCGCGGCGCCGTCCTCGGTCTCCTCGGACAGCCAGCCGTAGTCGGGGCGGGCGGCTTGCAAATCCGCCTCAAGCTGGCGGTTCACGTGCAAATCGGCCTCGGTCACGGGGCCTTGGCCGTCGGACTTTTCCCACACCTCGGGGGCTGCATTGAAATAGCCACGTGCAATGTCGCCCGACTGGCGGGCGGCCGCAATCAGAAGGTCGAGGTCATTCACCGGCCAGTGTCATCCCGTCAACCATCAGGCTGGGCACCACGCGGCTTAGATGTGTGCGCGCGTCATTGGCGGGCACAATCCGGCCCAGCATGTCCAGCAGATTGCCCGCGACGGTACATTCATTGACCGGATAGGCGATTTCGCCGTTTTCCACCCAAAAGCCAGACGCCCCACGCGAATAATCGCCTGTATTGGGATTGATCGTCGATCCAATCATCGAGGTGATCAAAAGACCCGTGCCCATATCCTGCAACAAATCCGCCCGCGACTGGCGGCCCTGTGTCAGTGCCACGTGGGTGACAGACGGCGATGGCGGGCCTGAGGTCCCACGTGACGCACTGGCCGTGCTGGTCAGGTCCAGCTTGCGCGCGGTCGCAAGATCCAGCGTCCAGCCGGTCAGAATGCCGCGTTCGATGATCATCCGTTCCGATGTTGGCAGGCCCTCACCATCAAACAGGCGCGATCCTGCGGTACGGGGGCGGTGTGGATTTTCGATCAGGTCGATGCCATCGGGCAGGATGCGTTCGCCCACTTTGCCCAGCAGCCACGATGACCCACGGGCGACAGATGCACCATTGGACGCGGACAGCAGATGCCCGATCAGCGAAGACGCGATGCGTTCATCAAACACCACGGGATAGGTGCCTGTTTTGGGCCGCCGCGCGCCGTGGCGTTCCACTGTGCGTTCACCTGCAACGCGCCCGATGTCAGCAGCAGTACGGCGGTCGGACAAATGGATGCGGCTGTCATAGTCGTAATCGCGTTCCATGCCCGTGCCGGTCCCTGCGATGGCAACAGAACTCAACGTGTGCCCGGTGCTTTCGTAGCCGCCGGAAAATCCGTTTGTGGCGGCCAGATGCACCTGACGGCGACCATAGGCGGCGGTGGTGGATTGGGCTTGCGTGACACCTTCGACGGCCAGCGCTGCGGCCTCGGCCTCACGCGCTTGGCCTTCGAGCCATGCGGGGTCGGGCTCTTCGCCCATGTCCACCAGATCAAGACGGCTGGCATCAAGGTCGGTGGCCAGTTGCGCGGGGTCGGCCAGCCCTGCATGGGGGTCTTCGGGCGCGGCACCAGCCATGACGACGGCCCGCTGGGCCATTTCCTCAATCGTGCGGTCTGACGTGTCCGAGGCAGAGACATTGGCAGACCGATTGCCAACAAAGACGCGCAACCCGATGTCGGTGCCTTCGGCGCGTTGGGCTTCTTCCAGCACAGAATTGCGCACGTCGATGGATACAGACGTGCCTGCAACAGCAACAGCATCAGCGGCATCGGCGCCTGCGGCTTTGGCGGCATCAATAAGACGGTGGGTAAGATCGGCAAGCGATTGGGTCATGGAACTTCCTTTGCTTGCCCGCTGAGGTAGTCCGTGTTGCGGCGGCCCGCAAGGGTGGGCCGCCGCAAAGATCGGTTACTGAAGGCGCTGACCGTTGGCCAGCACGTGGCCTTGGTCGTTCACTTCGATGACGGATTCGAGCATGTCATCCCCCACTGGCGTGGCGAACATGCCCATCATCATGCGTGGCATCATCAGGTCCTCGGCTGGGACAAAGCCCATTTCAACCAGCGTATCCATCAGCGCATTGGCCCCGTTGAGGTTGATCGTCACAGCGCCTTCGGGACGTGGCATGCCGGGGATTGTCTGGAAATCGGTCCAGTCAAAGGTCATGGCACCTGCTGCCGTGGCCTCAGCCCCGACAGCGGCGATGCGCAGGTTTTCGATGGTCACTTCGTCAACCTGCACCGGGGGTGGGCCTGCCATCTGGGACAATGTGGCAAAGTCCAGCAGGTCCACGCCGTTGGTGCCCAGGCCCGTCAGATCGAACGTGATGTCCGCCGGGTCGCGGGGCAGCTGACCTGCGGGATCAAACAGGTTCCAGATCGTATCCGCCATCGTGATGCCGGTGAGTGATGTTGCCGCACGGAAATCCTGCGCCTCATCAGAGGCGTTGAGGGGGAAATCGTAGTTGGCCGAAATCCCAGCCATGGCGAATTCGAGGTCGCCGGGGAAGATCAGCGGATCGTTCATCAAGAAAGTGAAGTCCGAGGCATCGGCGTCTAACGTCATACCCTCTTCACCCAAGGTCACCGCAAAGGTTTGCGCGCCGGTGCTGTTTTCCTGCCGGTTCAACGCCTCACCATTCAGGTTCGTGACCGTGCTTGAGGTCGTGCCTTTGCCGACGCTGTTGATCATGACGCTGAGGCCATCACGTATGGCTTTGCTGAGGTTCAGGATATTGGACCCACCCACAGGCAGACTTGCGTTGATGGATGTCTGTGTGGGCTGCGTGTTCTGGATCGTGGTCGATGACACGTTATCAGCGGTAAAATTGAATTCCGCGACGCTGTCGCCGGTCATGGATTGGGTGACATAGCTGATCAGGTTGCCTTCGGTGATGCGACTGTCGTTCGAAAACTCGGTCATAGTCAGAAAGCCGGTCATGTCGAAGTTGGATGCACCGCTGCCATCCACGGACACGTTCTGGATTTCGACACGCAGGTTGCTGCCGTCGGTGTCATAGGCAATGTCGCCCGGTTGCCCTGTGGCGATGGCAGTGTAGCCGTCGTGGGTCAGGACCAGATCGGCGGTAAAGGACCCTTCGCCTTTGGCACCACCTGACATGGTGATCGCCATGGGCGATGGGTAGCTGATCGTGACACTGCCGTCGCCATTGTCTGTCATGGAAATCGCATCGGCCGTGATCTGAAAGGACGCTTCCCCTTCAGGCAGGATAAAGTTCAATTCTGGTGTGACAGACCCGCCGGACAGATCACCGGCCAAGGTGCCGCCTGCGGCATCGATCAGCGCCTGCTGGTTCGCCCAGACATCGGCGGCGGTTACGTCGGCCAACGCCGGGGTTGCCAAAGCAGCGCTGAGCGCGATGAGGCTGGTGGTCAGTGTACGGTGCATAATCGTCTCCTTAAAATGAAAGTGGCCCGCGCGGGGCAGGCCACCGTCTAATACCTGTTGGACGCAGTTTAGCGCAGGCGCTGACCATTGGCGAGGACATGGCCTTCGGCATTTACGCCAATGGTCGAGGTGAGCATATCATCGCCGACAGGTGTGGCGAACATTCCCAACATCATGCGTGGCATCATCGCCTGATCCTGGGGGATCAGACCCATCTGAATCAGATTGTCGATAAGGGCATTCACACCATTGATCGCAAGGTTCACTTCACCTTGCGGACGGGGGAAGCCGTCAAAAGTGGTCAGGTCGGTGTTGTCGAACGTGAAGGCCCCGTCGCCCGTGATCTCAGCGCCCACACCGCGCACGGTCAGTTCTGTGATCTCAACACCGTTCAACTCCCCCGGAATATCGTTGCCGATCATGGCCTCTTGCTGGGCGGGATCAAGGAAATCAAAGAAGGGGGTGAATTGCAGGTCCAAACCCAGCGCGATGGTAACTGGGTCGCGGGACAAGATTTGAGCCGGATCAAAGAGGTTCCAAATCCCATCGCTCACAGACAGTTCGGTGAAATCAAACGCCAGCCGTGCGTCCTGTGGGCCGCCTTCACCGGTGCTTAGCGGCATGCCGAAGTCGAAGCCGTATTTGGCCATGGTCACATCGATTGGAAAGGGGAGCTCCTGCGGGACGCTGATGCTCAGATCGATGCCCTGCGCACCGCCGCTGTAAGACACGCGATCAAAGTCGAAACCGAAGTCCATGCC
This sequence comes from Pseudooctadecabacter sp., assembly GCF_965657175.1. Classification (GTDB taxonomy): domain Bacteria; phylum Pseudomonadota; class Alphaproteobacteria; order Rhodobacterales; family Rhodobacteraceae; genus Octadecabacter. The sequence goes on from NZ_CBFHNH010000001.1 coordinate 461,944, forward strand.
GCCGCTTTCTACCACGGCCGTGCCGGCGAATTCTTCGCCGTCGCCTTTGATGTCGAAGACATAGCGCACGTCGCCAAAGGTGTATCCGCCGTCCATGGCAAGACCATCAGCGAAGGGTGGCACATCAGCGTCCATGTCCATATCGGCGGGGATCGCGATGGCTGCGTTCATCGATAGATCGGCCAGATCAGCCGCCGCTTTGACAGAGTTGCCGCCGCCCGGTTCGGTGATGTTCACATCGATATCCAGCGCGCCCAGATCGAAGCTGTAGTCGACTTCATTCAGGTCGCCTTCGGTCACGGAATAGGTCCCTGCCATGTCGCGCATAATCAATGCGGATTGGCCCAGTTCGACGTCCTTCGCACCCTCACCCTCAAGGCTGTCTGCGGTGAACGAATACAGATCGGCGGTGATATCATACTGCAGTGCGCCCGGATCACCGGACACGAGGATGACCATATTCGATTGGGCCACTGTCATATTCAGGGTCGTCGCATCCCCGATCTGCGGGGTGAACTCCATCGTCAGCGGATAGCTGTCGGCCATGGTGATATTGACGGTGCCATCGCCGTTTTCAGTCAGGGCGATATCGCCCACATCCGCCATAACCGTGACCTCATCATCGGACATTTCAATCGTCACGTCCGAAATGGTCAGCGTATCGCCTGACATCGTTTCGTCACCGGTGCTGAACCCTTGGCCGTAGGTTTCCATTTGGGTGGTCCAGCTGTCCCAGACCTGTTGGGCCGTCACATCCGCAGAGGCGGTCGTGCCGAACAGGATCGCTGCAAAAAGAGGGGTGCACTTAAGGGCGGACAAACGACGCATAGCAATTCCTTTGCTGAAAGTTTCGTAGCAGAGCTTTTCAACTCAGCCGCGAAGGGTCAAGGTCAGGAAAACGTGACACCGTCGGGGTGATCGGTTGGATTTATGCATTTTTTCAGGAGGCTGCGCGATGGATATGACAGGAAAAGTGGTTTTGATCACAGGGGCCAGCCGCGGCATTGGTGCGGCCGCGGCACGCGAATTTGTGGCCGCAGGGGGCAAAGTCGCGTTGGTTGCGCGGTCCGCAGGCGCGATTGAGGCACTGGCGGATGACTTGGGGGATGCCGCCATTGCGGTGCCTTGCGACGTTTCCGACTACGGGTCCGTGGTGGACGCCATCGGCAAGACCGAAACCGCGTTTGGGCCATTGGAGGTATTGATCGGCAATGCCGGATTGCTGGACCCGATCAGCCATCTGGCCGATGCCGACCCTGACGCATGGGGCACCACCATCGACGTGAACCTTAAAGGTGTGTTCAACGGCATGCGCGCGGCCATGCCAGGGATGATTGACCGTGGCGCAGGCACGATCATCACCGTGTCCTCAGGTGCCGCCCACGGCCCGGTAGAGGGTTGGTCCTCCTACTGTGCGTCAAAGGCGGGGGCCTATATGCTGACCCGCTGCGCCGACAAGGAATCCCGCGACAAGGGCCTGCGCATCCTTGGCCTGTCCCCCGGCACTGTGGCGACAGATATGCAGCGCAACATCAAGGCGTCGGGCATCAATCCGGTCAGTCAGCTTGAGTGGTCCGATCATATCCCGCCCGAATGGCCCGCCAAGGCGTTGATGTGGATGTGCACATCCGACGCTAACAGCTATCTGGGCGACGACATTTCCTTACGCGACGAAGACATCCGCCGCGCCGTTGGTCTGATATGATTGAGGCGATCACGACGCCGGACCGCCTGACGTTGCGGATCAATCGCCCTGACAAGGCCAATGCCCTGACCGAAGCGATGTTGAACGAACTGGCTGACCACGTCGAAGGTGCGGCCTGCAAAGTGCTGGTGATCACAGGTGCAGGGTCCGTCTTTAGCGCCGGCGCCGATCTGGACGACGTCCGCCTTGGGACGCTGGCCACATCACCCGCATGGGAACGATTGTCGTCGGCCATCGCCGGGTTTGAGGGGGTGAGCGTTGCGGCGTTGAACGGGTCGTGTGCAGGGGGGGCCATGGGCATGATCCTGGCCTGTGATCTGCGGATCGCCGTGCCGTCGGCCAAGGTATTCTATCCGGTGATCAAGATCGGCGTTCTGCCCCAACCGTCCGATCCCGCACGGCTGAAGGCACTCGTGGGTCCTGCGCTGGCCAAACGCATCCTTTTGACCGGCGCGAAAATCACCGCACTTGAAGGTCAGGCAGCCGGATTGATCGATATCATCGCAGAAGGTGCGTTGGAGGACACGGTCGACACAATGATCGCACCGACTTTGGCCGCGCCTTTGGATCAGATCAAAGGCATCAAAGCGTTGCTTGACGGCTAAGCCTCGTTTAACTGGCGGTAACGCGCTGGAGGGAACGGCTGCATGGAAAATATGCTGAATACTGTGATGGGCTACGGGACGACGGCCTTCGACGTGGCGTTGGCGTGGATCATTGACCCCGCAAACTGGGTCCAGTTTGCGTTGCTGGTCGGGTCTTATTTGGCAGCCGTTGTCATCACCCGGAAACTGAACCCCAAATTGACCCAACTGCTGACGCCTGCGGAGGGGACCGAAACGATCTTGGCGAAAGTGCGCCGGTTTGTGCTGTTGTTCCTACCCCTGCTGTTGCCGCTGCTGGCCTTCGGTCTGACGGCCATTGGCGAGCAGGTCACGCGGTCGATCTTCGGATCGGGTGAGGTCATCGCCTTCGGTAAACGGGTCTTCCTGTTCTTGGCCGTGCGCGCCTTTGTGCGCGATATGCTGACCGATCCGATGCTCAAGGCGTTGGGCAAAATGGTGTTGGTGCCATTGGCCGCGATCTATGCGTTGGGTTTTCTTGATCCGCTGATGGTCTGGATGGAAACGACGATTATCCCGCTGGGGAATATGTCGTTTTCCCTGTTGGGTTTGCTGCGGTTCTTGGTGGTGGCGTCGGTCATGTTCTGGTTGGGCCGTTGGTCCAATGATCAATCCTCAGCGATTATTGAAAAGCAGGAAATGCGCCCTGCCACGCGGCAGTTGGCGGCCAAAGCGGCTGAAATTGCGATTTTTGGTGTGGCCTTCCTTGTGGCGATGAACATCGCCGGTATTCCGCTGACATCCCTTGCGGTGCTGACCGGTGCCTTGGGTGTTGGTATCGGTTTTGGCTTGCAGAAAATTGCGTCCAATTTCTTGTCCGGTGTGATCTTGCTGCTGGAAGGTCAGGCGACCGTGGGCGATTACGTCGAACTTGACGGGGGCGAGGCCGGCACGATCGTGCGCATGACCGCTCGCGCCGCGATCCTTGAAACCTATGACGGCAAATGGATCGTTGTCCCGAACGAGGATTTCATCGTCACACGGGTGGTTAACTATTCCGACAGCGGGTCCGCCAACCGGTATGATGTGTCATTTTCGGTCAGCTACGACACCGACATCAACCGCATTCCTGATATTGTGGGGCCTGCAGTGGCGGCGTTGGATTTCGTGCTGGATCAGCCCGAAGAACCTGATGTGGAACTGGATGGGTTTGGCGACAGCGGCATCGACTTTGTCGTGGAATTCTGGGTGAACGGGATCGATGACGGCAAGAACAAATACCGCAGCCATGTGCGCTTTGCGATCTGGAACGCGTTGAAAGACGCAGGCATCGAAATTCCATTCCCGCAACGTGTCGTACACTTCAAGGGCGCGGCCCCCGCGCTGCCCGAGTGATCGACGCCCTGATCATTGGGGGTGGCCCTGCGGGATTAATGGCCGCCGAAGTGATCGCGGCTGGAGGGCACAGCGTCGTTGTGGCCGACCGGATGCCCACCGTTGGGCGCAAGTTTTTAATGGCGGGAAAGTCCGGTCTGAACCTGACAAAAGACGAACCTGCCGATGCGTTTCGGGCCTGGTATGGCGCCGCCCGTTTTGCGCTGGCCCCGGCGTTGACGGATTTCGGGCCGGAGGCCGTGCAGGGTTGGGCCAAAGCCCTGGGGCAAGAGGTGTTCACCGGATCAACGGGTCGCGTGTTTCCCAAGGTGATGAAGGCGTCCCCCCTGTTGCGTGCGTGGATGGGGCGGTTGGCGGACCAAGACGTTGAGGTCCGGACCCGCTGGCGCTGGACCGGCTGGGATGGACCCTCGGCCGTCTTTGACACCCCCGATGGCGAAAAGCGGATCGTGGCGCGCGTCACTGTTCTGGCGCTGGGCGGGGCCAGTTGGGCGCGGCTTGGATCGGATGGCGTTTGGGCCGGTGTTATGCCGCAGGTGATGACGCCGTTTCAGCCGGCCAACGTCGGGTTTGAGGTGCCTTGGTCGCCGCATATGACCGCGCATTTCGGCGCTGCCGTCAAAGGCTGTCACCTGACGGCTGGTGGGGTTCAAAGCCGTGGGGAATTCGTGATCTCAAAACGCGGGATCGAAGGCGGCGGCATCTACGCGGTGTCCGCCGCCATGCGCGACGGGTCGCCCTTGGTGGTGGACCTGCTGCCGCACATGACTGTTGACGACATACGCACGCGGCTGGCCTCCGGCAAATCCAAGCAATCCTTGGCCAATGCTATGCGCAAAACGTTGAAGCTCGATGGCGTAAAACGCGCTCTGTTCAATGAATTCGGGCGCGGGGCACAGGATATTGCCGCGACGCTCAAGGCGCTGCCCTTTCCGCCTTTGGCCCCACGGCCTATGGATGAGGCGATCTCAACCGCCGGTGGCGTCCGCTTTGATGCACTGACCGACGACTTAGAGTTGCGCGACAGGGCCGGTGTGTTCTGCGCCGGTGAGATGCTGGACTGGGAGGCGCCGACGGGCGGCTATTTGATCACCGGTTGTCTGGCCACGGGGCGGCACGCAGGGCAGGCCGCGCTCAGGCGGCTGCAGACGTTGCCCGCGCCTCGGGCGCATCAAACCTCGTAATAGTCGCGGTACCAGTCGACAAAAGCCCGCACACCGGTTTGCACGTCGGTCCGCGGCGTGTAGCCCGTGAGGGATTTGAGGAGAGATCCGTCGGCCCATGTGGCAGGGACATCGCCGGGCTGCATGTCCATGAAGTTCTTTTGCGCGGTCTGGCCCAAGGCCGCCTCAATCGCTTCGATAAACGCCATCAACTGCACGGGTTCGCCGTTGCCGATGTTGACAATGCGGTGGGGGGCGACGGGCGACAGGCTGTCGCCATCGGGCACCTCATCCAGCCGTTCAGGCACCGCGTCCAGCAACAGGTGTATCCCGCGCACGAGGTCTTCGACATAGGTGAAGTCGCGGGACATGTCGCCATGGTTGTAGACGTCAATGGCGTCCCCGTTCAGCACCGCCTTGGTGAATTTGAACAGCGCCATGTCAGGCCGTCCCCACGGGCCGTAGACCGTGAAGAAGCGGAACATGGTGGTGGGAATGTCGTATAGATGGGCATAGCTGTGGGCCATGACCTCATTCGCCTTTTTGGTGGCGGCATAAAACGACATCTGCGTGTCGGCCTTGTCCGTCTCGGTGTAGGGCATCTGCGTATTCGCGCCATAGGCAGAGGAGGTCGAGGCGAGCAGCAGGTGCTTCACCGGTGTGGCGCGCACCGCTTCAAGCAGGTTGAACGTGCCGATGATGTTGGCATCCACGTAGGATCGTGGGGCGTCGATGGAATAGCGCACGCCCGCTTGTCCCGCGAGGTGGACAACGTAATCGGGGCGTTCCTCCGCCACCAGATCATGCAGCACCCCGTCCGCCTCCAGCCGGTCATTGACAGCTCGAAAGCCCGCCGATTGCAGCAGATTGGCCTGACGCCGTTCTTTCAGACGGACATCGTAATAATCCGTCATGGCGTCGAAGCCCACCACTTCGAACCCTTTGGCCAGAAGCAGTTTGGACAGGTGATAGCCGATAAATCCGGCAGAGCCGGTGATAAGTGCCTTTGGCATTATGCACCCTCGTCCGTGGTTTCCAGCGGCGTACGCCCAATAGAGATATAGGCCTTAAACCCTGCGCGTTTGGCGTCTTTGGTCGAATAGATATTGCGCAAATCCGCCATGCGGGCGGTCGACATGTGTTTGGCCATCCGTTTCAGATCGAGGCCGCGGAATTCGTTCCATTCGGTCAGGATCACCACCAGATCGGCGTTGCGTGCCGCCTTATAGGGGTCATCCATCCATTTCACGCCGGGCAGCAGCGCCTCTCCCTCATGCATGCCCTGCGGATCGACAGTGCGAACCTTTGCGCCGCCGCCGACCATGGCGGGGACGATTGTCAGGGCGGGGGCGTCGCGCATGTCGTCGGTGTTGGGTTTGAAGGTCACGCCGAGGACCGCGATCGTCTTGCCGTTGAAGGTGCCGTCGCACAGGTCCAGCAGCTTGTCGATCATCCGGCGTTTGACCTCTTCATTCACCTTGATGACGGTCTCGGTGATCTGCATGGGCACGGCATGTTCCTGACCGATCCGGGCCAAGGCCTTGGTATCTTTGGGGAAACACGACCCGCCATAGCCGGGGCCCGCATGCAGGAACTTGTTGCCGATCCGCCCGTCAAGGCCCATGCCCTTGCTCACCTGTTTGATGTCGGCACCGGTTTTTTCACACAAGGCGGCGATTTCGTTGATGAAGGTGATCTTGGTCGCCAGAAACGCGTTGGCGGCGTATTTGATCATCTCGGCGCTTTCCAGATCGGTCGTCACGATGGGGAAATCACGCAAGAAAAGCGGCTTGTAGATGCCGGCCATCACGTCTGCGGCGCGGTCGGTCTGCACGCCGACAACCACGCGGTCGGGGCGCATGAAGTCGTCAATCGCGGCCCCTTCGCGCAGGAATTCGGGGTTGGAGGCCACGTCAAATTCCAGATCTGGGTTCGCCTTGCGCACGACCTGTTTGACGGCGCGGTTGGTGCCCACGGGCACGGTCGATTTGGTGACGATGACGGTGTAATGGGTGGCGGCTTTGGCGATTTCTTCGGCCACGGCCATGACGAACGTAAGGTCGGCGTGCCCGTCGCCCCGACGGGTGGGGGTGCCCACGGCGATGAACACGGCCTCGGCCCCGTCGATGGCAGAGGCCAGATCCATGGTAAACGTCAGCCGGCCGGCCTCGACGTTCTTGGCCATCAGATCCTCAAGACCGGGTTCAAAAATCGGGACCTGCCCGGCCTCCAACATCTCGATCTTGGAAGGATCCTTGTCGACGCAGACAACCTCGTGTCCGAAATCGGAAAAACATACTCCTGACACAAGACCAACATAGCCTGTGCCGATGACTGCGATTTTCATGGGCGCGCCTCGTTTATTTTGGCTGTGTCATAGCGCGGGATAGGTCCGGCGGACCAGTGAAAACGTGCGGCGGCCATAAGTCAGGGCCGCCTTGTGGTTTCATCGCCCCAACACACGGGCGATGGTCCGCCACAGGATCACAATGTCAAAACACACGGATGCGTGGCGCTGGTATATCAGGTCGAGCGCCGCTTTGCGGGGGATGCAGCGCCGCGTATAGATGGTTTCGGTTTCCTCCGGCGTGGTCGCGCGGGAAATAAGCCGTTCTTCGTGCCGATGATAATGCAATGTCGCAAGACCCGTGATGCCCGGACGGGACCGCAGGACGCAGGTGTAAAGATCAGGGAAAGCGTCGGTGTATTGGCGCAAGGGCGGGCGGGGTCCAACGATGCTCATATCGCCGCGCAACACGTTGATGGCTTGTGGCAATTCGTCCAGCCGGAACCGCCGCAGGATGCGCCCAATGGGGGTGATCCTGTCCGATTTATCGCCGCCGGTGACGCCCGCATTTTGTGAGGCTTCAACGTTGGACATTGTGCGGAACTTGATGAGGTCGAACGGCTGCTTAGGGGTCTTCATCCGCTCGGCCACATAGAAGACAGGGCCACCATCATGTCGCCGGATCAAGACAGCGACGATAATCAGGACCGGCGCGGAAAGGACGAGGATCAAGACCGCGCAGGTGATGTCAAAAACACGCTTCATGGGGCGAGGTCCTGTTTGACCTGAAGGGCCATCTTTGCGGCGTAGTCTGGCCCTGACGGGAGGTGGATCAGCCTTTCCAGGGCCTGTGTCGACAGGATGACCTGTTTTGGCACGCCGTTCGGCACCGGTGTGTCCTGCCACCTGAGGTCGGGCAGAAAATGTGTTTGATAGGCCGTCATTACGGCCTCCAGATCAACAGGGGTCGGGGCTGCGACATTCAATATGCGGGACGAGGCAGGCGGTGTCTGGGCAACGGCCGTCACGACGTCAAACAGATCGCGGGGCCCGATGTAGGACCGCACCGGCGCGGCGCCATCGGGGAAGCGGTGCAAATCCATGGGTTCGCCTGTGGTGCAGCGTTGACGGGCAATCGCGGTCAGCGCGTCTGATCCCGCAACATTGCCAATGCGCAGGATCGTAAGCGCAGGGCTGTCGGGTCTTTGTGCATAATCGGCGGCCACGGCCTCCATCTCCGCCTTGCTGTGACCGTATGGGATAAGTGGTGACAGTGTGGCGGTTTCGGCAACCGGACCATCGGCGGCATTCCCATACACGGCCGCTGATGAGGCGAGGACCACGTGGGCTACGCCGTGGGCGGTCGCGTGATGAAGAATTTGGCGGGTCAGTTCAATATTGGCGTGGCGCAGGGCCTTTTCGTCGGGACTGGCACGTCCGATCATATTGATCACCGTGCCGCCAGCTGGGAAAACCTCTGCCCTTGGGGCGCAATCGGGCGACCAAAGCAAATCCACACCTTCGCGGCGCCCCTGTCCAAGCCACCCCAGACCAGCGCGGCGCGCATGACGGTGCAAAACACCGCCGAGCTTGCCTTGTGCGCCGAGGATTACTGTTTGCATGGGTCTTGGGGTCCTTGGCCTGCTTGCGCTGCGATTATGGCATTTGTCCCCCACTTGGAAACAAGTTTCCGACACATGCAGAATAAGGTTGCGAAACAAGAGACGACAATGCCAGACCTCACGCATGTCTGCATTTGAAAAATATATCGGTTTCTCCGGCCTCGCCATTGCTGCTGTCCTTGCCACGCCGGTTGCGGCGGACGACGACTGGCGTGCGACCTATTCTTTGTTCGGCACCCCCGGAATTATCGATATGCCATCCGCTGTCGCACCCAGGGACGGCGAAATTTCGGCGTCTATCGGTGGCTTCGGGACGACGCAGCGCGCGACGTTCTCGTTTCAATTGCTCCCACGGCTGTCGGGCAATTTCCGCTACAGCTGGATCGACACCTTCGACCGCAGTTTCGACGCCCAGTACCAGCTGGCCTACGAAGGTGACATCCGCCCCGCGATCGCCATTGGTTTGCGCGATTTTCTGGGCACTGGCCGATACAGCAGCGAATATGTCGTTGCCACCAAGACCTTTGGTTCGAATGTGCGTTTGTCCGGCGGTATCGGTTGGGGCCGATTGGGGTCCGTGCGCGGTTTCACCAACCCTTTGGGTATCATCGACGACGGGTTCGAAACACGGCCTGACGACAGCGTTGAAACCGGTGGCACAATCCTTGCAGGTCAGTTCTTTCGCGGCGATGCGGCCTTTTTTGGCGGCGTCGAATGGCGCCTAAATGACGAATTGACGCTGCTGGCGGAATATTCATCGGACGCTTACACCCGAGAAGAGGACTTGATCGGATTCGAAAGAACATCGCCCCTCAACTTCGGCATCACGTGGGAACCTGCCGATTGGGTCCAAGTGGGGGGCTACTACGCCTATGGCAACCAGATCGGTTTGTCTGCCACCTTTGTAATCGATCCGACATCGCCTGCCACAGACAGCGGATTCGGGTCCGCGCCCTTGCCCGTTGCAGTCCGTGGTGAGAACGTCATCGCCGCCGCGTCCTGGGGCACCCCGGCAGAGCAGTCTACGGGCGTCGACATCCTCGGCCAGGTTCTGGCCACCGACGGTTTCCGCCTTTTGGGGGCCGAAGTTCAGGGGACAACCCTGCGTGTCCGCTATGAAAACACAAAGTTCCGCGCAGAATCCCAAGGGATCGGTCGCGTCTCGCGTATTCTGACGCAAGCGGCGCCGCAAAACGTCGACACCTTCATTCTGGAACCCACGCGGCGGGGCATTGCTTTGTCGTCGGTGACGCTGCGGCGGTCTGATCTGGAACGGCTGGAAAACACCTCGGGTGCATCTGACCGCATTTACGAACGGGCGCTGTTTGCGGATGCCGCAGGTCCGGCCCCTGCGATTTCCTATGATACGGAAAATGCAGCGTTCCTGTGGGGGGTCTACCCGTACTTGGAACTGTCATTGTTTGACGGGGACAAGCCCGTGCGCGGTGATGTCGGTATTGAGGCCACGTTCCAATACGAATTGCGCCCCAACATTGTTGCTGCCGGAACATTCCGTCAGCGAATCGCGGGCAACCGTGACGAAATCGGTGCGATTGCTGATTCGACCTTGCCGGACATCCGCCGGTCGGCGCTGCGCTATGGCGCGGAAACAGGCAACGGGATCGAAAACCTGTTTGTTGCTTGGTACGGACGGCCTGGACGCGATTTGTACAGCCGCGTCTCGGTGGGGTATCTGGAACGGAACTTTGGCGGCATCTCGACCGAGGTTCTGTGGAAACCCACGAACAGCCGCCTCGCATTCGCGGCTGAATTGAACTACGTCGCCCAGCGGGATTTCGACCTTGGCTTCGGGTTCCGTGCCAGCTGTCTTAATGAAGATTGCACTGTCACAGGGGATGAAATCTACGACGTCGTAACCGGACATTTGTCGGCCTATTACGATTTTGAAAACGGGTTTCAGGCTCAGGTTGATGTCGGTCGGTATCTGGCGGGTGACTGGGGTGCAACCTTTAGCCTTGATCGCGAATTCGACAACGGTTGGAAAGTGGGCGCTTATTTCACCCTCACAGATGTGCCGTTTGAAGACTTTGGCGAAGGGTCGTTTGACAAAGGTATCCGGTTGGAAATTCCGCTGGACTGGGCCGTCGGAACACCGACGCGGGACACCAGTGCGGCCAACCTGCAATCGCTTGCGCGGGATGGCGGGGCGCGGTTGGCGGTTGATGGTCGTTTGTATGACATCGTAAGAGACGGGCATCCGTCACAGATGCAGGACAATTGGGGGCGGTTTTGGCGCTAATTTCAAAAATTCTGGGCGTCGGCTTGATCGCCAGCCTTGCCGCATGCGGTCCATTGGGAGAAGGGGTCACATCCTCGACACTTAAGGGTGTGGCAGGTGCGGTTCTCGGCGGTGCAGATACAGCCGCTGGTCAGCAAGCGGCCTCTCAGCCGCAAGCGGGTCTGACCCGTGCCGCAATTGAGGCCACGGATGCAGATTTGTTGTTGGTCAGCCTCGTGTCTCGGGGGTCCGTAGATGTGATGTCCCAAATCGCGGCCCGGTCTGGCGCTGTGACATGGATCAGCACCGACGGGGTATCTGTCAGTGTCTCAAACGGGATGGTTGTTGGAACACGTGGATCAGGGTTTGACCTGATGGGCGCTGAAACCGCCGCCGCGCGGCGGTCGCTGTCAGGCGGTGGCACACACACCCGCAGCTATGACGTTCTGACGGGTTTGGACCAGATCGAAAACTCAACATATGCCTGCGAAACTGTTTTTGATAAGTCCGAGACAATCACCATCGTCGAGCGGGACTACGCCACGCAAAAGTGGAAAGAGTTCTGCGAAAACGAGAGTGTCCGGTTTACGAATCTCTATTGGACAACCTCTGATGGAACGATCGTACAGACCCGCCAGTTCATTTCTATCGGCCTTGGCTACCTTGTTTATCAGCGCCTTTAGCAAGAATTTGCTGATGAAATAGGCGTTAAAGCCACATTTTGGGATGTTTGAGCGGATTTCATCCAAAAAACCGGTGTCCCCTATAAAAAAACCGTGCGTTTGCCGTTGCGGCATTCTATACCGAAGGTGGCGGTAAGAGCCGTCCGGACCTTCTGGGCGGTAATACTGATCAGGAGTTATTATGCTTAAGAAAACGCTTATCACTGCAACTGCCGTTGCTGCACTGTCCACAACTGCTTTCGCAGGCAACATTTCCCCAGCCGGTACTGACGATGATGAAATCCTCATCATCCCAACAGTCCCAGCTGGTTCCAGCGCAGGCCTCCTCGGCTCTGCCGGTGGTGCAGTTGTTCCAGCCGTCCTCGGCGCAGCACTGCTCGCCGCTGCTCTGGCATCTTCCGGTTCTTCCTAAATCTAGGCTGAACGTCGAAAGACACGAATTGATGAAAGGCGAACCTTCGGGTTCGCCTTTTTTCGTTTAGAGACGGTTCATCCCCGCCTTCGCCCCAGCATGGCCAGACGGATAAACATCCGTCCAACCAGCGCACGGTCGGGGGCTGTATTGGCCGACCGCAGGGTCAGATCGGTTTCCGTGATCGCGCCCAAAGCTTCTTCAAGGTTTGGACGTCCCCAATTGCTGGCCTGTCGGACCATTCGGTCACGGCGTGGACCAAAGATCGGCGGCTTTAGGCGGCCAATGCCCGCCGCTGCCCCACCCGGATCAGATGCCGCCGTGTGCAGCTGCCGAAAGTGGCGCATCGCAGCGATGCACAGCGCCACGGGTTGGGTACCTTGCGCATAAAGACGTGACAGGATCGGGCCGATGTCTGAGGCGTTCAGATCGGCCACCACGTTCAGAAGATCATCCAGCCCCGCCTCATTGGATTGGGGGGCGCAGGCTTCGACGTCTTCGACCGTCGCTTCCGTGCCATCGCCCAGTTTATAGAGGCCGAGTTTCTCAATCGTCTGGCGCAAATCCCCCGGTGCCATTTCACGGGAATAGGCGCTGATCAGGTCCATGGCGTCCCGGCTCACATTGGCAACGCCGGCAGCACGCAGATGGCCCTCGATCTCATCGCGGCTGGGTGGGTCATCGTAGACGCCTGCCGCATAGGCGCGGGGATGGGCCTCAAAGAGTTTGCGCAACGACGACCGCGCGTTGAGTTGCCCTGCCGTCACCACGATCTGCGCATCGCCTTCCGCCCAGTCCGCCAATGCGGGCGTGATCGCCTTGGCCACGCTGTCGCCAGCTTCTTCGACAAATGCCACGCGGGGGCCGGGAAAGAAGCCTTGTGCCTTGATTGCATCCCCCAACATCGCCGGGTCCTTGCGCAATTCAGCGCCGGTCATCCGGGTCAGGCGCATTTCTTCTTCGCCATTGGGGCCGACAAGGGCCTTGATCACCTCTTGCCGTTTCAACGCCACCCGCATGGCATCGCCGCCGTAAATCAGAATGCCCGCGCCGTTCGGATCAGGTTTGCGAAAATAGGCAGTGGCGTCGCGGGCGGAAAGTTTCATGCGCCGCCCGTCGCCTCAACAATCAGGTCGGTGACGATCAGATCGGCCAGTGCAATCGCCAGCCTGTCGCGGGCATCGTCCTGCGCCTCTTGTGAGGCGACGGTGGTGCCAAAGGCGCTGTAGGCGGTGAAGGTTTCTGCCGTGCCTGTGGCCAGCGGCGTGTCGCTGCCGTCCTCGGTCAACGTCCAAGTGGCTTTGCCCGGCAGGTTGAACCGGTTGATATCTTGGGAGGAGCTGATGACCACCGGCACCTCTTCGATGTCCAGTTCCACCACCAGCAGATAATCCCCCCGTTCGACGCGGCCAAGACGGTCCTCCAGCCGCGTCCGCAGGCGGAACCCTTCGGGAGTGTTCGGTGCGCGATACGCGATGCGCCCGCGCAGGGACCGACCGGTGGCGGTGGGGCCATAGACAGGCGTAAACCCGCAACCGGCCACTGGGGCTGTCGCGAACAACGCGAGGATTTGGCGGCGGTTAAACGACAACATTCACAATCCGGCCCGGTACAACGATGACCTTTTTGGGTGTGCCACCCTCCAAAGCCTTAATGACAGCGTCGTCTGCCAGCGCCAATTTTTCAACCTCATCCTTGGGCATGTCCTTCGGAACGGCGATTTCCGACCTCCGTTTGCCGTTGATCTGGATGGGCAGGGTCACTGTGTCTTCGACCAACATCGCCTCATCCGCGACCGGCCACGGCGCATTGGCAATCAGGCCCTCGCCGCCACACATCGCCCAGATGTCTTCGGCCAGATGCGGTGTCATGGGGGCCATCAGCTGGGCGAGCGTTTTGATGGCCGTAGTCTTGGCCTGTGTCCCTGCCTTGGATTTCTGAATGGCGGCGGTAAAGCCATATAGTTTCGCGATGGACGCGTTGAAGCCAAAGGATTCCACGCCACTGGTCACGTCCTGAATGGCCTTGTGCATGTCGCGCAACAGGCCTTCGTCTGCGTCCGTGGCGGCATCGTCACTGGCGGCGATATCCGTGGCGATACGGTGCACCCGGCTCAGGTGTTTGAACGCAGCCTCAGCACCAGAGGCTGTCCATTCCACATCCCGTTCGGGGGGGCTGTCGGACAGCACAAACCACCGCGCGGTGTCCGCGCCGTATTGTTCGATGATCGCCACAGGGTCCACGACGTTGTTTTTGGATTTGGACATTTTGGCGGAGGGCACGATGGTGACTTCGGTGCCGTCTTTCAAAAAACCCGATCCGTCGCGCAGATCAACCTCTTCGGGGTAATGATAGACCGGGCGGCCATCTTTGCCGTCGGTCTTGTAAATCGCGTGGGTCACCATGCCTTGGGTGAACAGGGCATCAAAGGGTTCGATCGCAGTTGCAGGCAGGTGGCCTGTCTTGTGCATCGCACGGGCAAAGAACCGTGAATACAGCAGATGCAGGATCGCGTGTTCAATGCCGCCGATATATTGATCGACGTTCATCCAGTATTCGGCGTCGGCCAAATCTGTGGGTGTTGATGCATGGGGCGCCGTGAAACGGGCAAAATACCAGCTGCTGTCCACAAAGGTGTCCATCGTGTCCGTTTCCCGTTGGGCGGGTTTGCCACAAGCGGGGCAGGGCACATCACGCCAAGTAGGATGACGGTCCAGCGGGTTGCCGGGGATGTCAAAGCTGACATCGTAAGGCAGTTCAACAGGCAGGTTTTCTTTCTTTTCGGGCACCACGCCACAGTCGTCACAATGGACCACAGGAATGGGCGCGCCCCAATACCGCTGGCGGCTCAACCCCCAATCGCGCAGACGGAACTTCGTCACGCCTTGGCCTACGCCATTTGCCTCACAGAAATCGACGGCGGCGTTTATGGCGTCCGCGCCCGACTGGGCCTCTGCCCCGGCGAAGCCCGCCACGTAATGGACCACGGCCTCTTTGGTGGGCACATAGGCCGGGCCACCGTCCTCGGGTGAGATAAAGGTGTCCTCGCCCATGGCAGGCACATAGACAGATTTGACCGGCAGATCGTACTTACGCGCAAAATCCAAGTCGCGTTGGTCGTGGGCGGGGCAGCCAAAGATCGCGCCTGTGCCGTAGTCCATCATAATGAAATTGGCGATATAGACGGGCAGTTCCCATGAGGTATCAAACGGGTGCCGCACGCGCAGACCAGTGTCAAAGCCCAGCTTTTCAGCCTTTTCCAATGCTTCCGCAGTGGTGCCGCCCTTGCGGCATTCGGCACAAAACGCGGCGATGTCTGGATTATCGGCTTCAAGCTCTTTTGCCAACGGATGATCGGGGGAGATGCCCACAAACGATGCACCCATCAGCGTATCCGGACGGGTGGTATAGACCTCAACACGGTCATGGGCGCCTGCATTTTCGACCATAGAGAACGCAAATTGCAAACCGCGGGATTTGCCGATCCAGTTTTCTTGCATCAGGCGCACCTTGGCGGGCCAGTCGTCCAGCCCGTCCAAAGCCCCCAGCAAATCATCGGCCATGTCGGAGATCTTGAAGAACCACTGGGTGAGGTCTTTGCGTTCGACCTCAGCACCGGAGCGCCAGCCTTTGCCGTCGATAACCTGTTCGTTGGCCAGAACGGTCATATCAACAGGGTCCCAGTTCACGGTGGCGTTCTTGCGATCGATCAGGCCTGCATCCAGCATGTCGATGAACAGCGCCTGCTGTTGGCCGTAATATTCAGGGTCACAGGTCGCAAACATCCGCGACCAGTCAATGCCCAGGCCCAGCGGCTTCATCTGGTCGACCATCGTGTCGATATTGTTGTACGTCCAGTCCTTGGGGTGGCCGCCCGATGCCATGGCCGCGTTCTCGGCGGGCATGCCGAAGGCGTCAAAGCCCATGGGATGCAGCACGTTGTGGCCTGTCGACAGCTTATAGCGCGCGATGACGTCGCCCATGGTGTAATTGCGTACGTGGCCGATGTGGATACGGCCTGAGGGGTAGGGGAACATCTCAAGCACGTAATACTTTGGCTTGGACGTATCGCGCACGGCCTTAAAGGTTTCGGCCTTGTCCCAGGCGGCTTGCCATTTGGCTTCGATCTCAGACGGGGTGTAGGGCATGTGGTGTCTTTCAAAAGCAAACGCCGGGTGCAGGACCCGGCGTGGAAAATTGGTTGGGTCGGCGTCTGTTTACAGCGCACCATCCGCGATGCGCAACTGGCGTGCCCGGCTTAGGATCGCGTCTTCGATGGCGCGGGTGGTTTCAGCCGCAGCGGGACCGGACCGCGTCAACAAAGCGACATTCAAGGACCGCGCGTCCAATGCAGGGTCGCTGATCGCTACAGTGGCGCGATAGGCGCGGCTGCCGCCCGGTGGGGTGCCATAGCCCATGACGATCACACCGGTGAAGGGGTCGACAGATTCGACCGGCAGAAAGCTCAGCACATCCAAGGAGGCCGCCCATAGGTAGCGGTTCACCGCAACACTTTCCGCGCCACGGGTGCGCACGGCTTGTGTTGTCGCTGCCTCACCGCCGCCGCCAAGGCCGATGCTGCCGATGGACCCAAACGGGTTGCTGCCAAGGCTGCCACTGCTGCCGCAAGCGGCCAAAGCAGAGAGAAGGCCCAGCCCAAAGGTCAGTCGACGAAGAGAGGTCAGTGCTGTCACGTGTCAGGTCTTTCGCTTGTGTCTTGGACAAATGTGTAGCGAAGGGGCGGCGGTGTCACAAGTGTGAAGGGAAGCCTGGTGCCGTGCGGACATAGAAAAAGGGCGGCCCCCGAAGGAACCGCCCTCAATTCGATGTTCTTCAGGTTCGATTAGAACGCGAAGGACAGCTCAACAGTTGTACCGATCTGGTAGTCGTTGGCACCAACTTCGTCGTCACCGTTTGCGTCGCCGCCGTCTTCCACGAAGGAGACGAGCAGGGAAGCGCCTGAGCCGAGGTCGTAGTCAGCTGCAACGTAGAAGTCGTCGCCTGCGTCTACGATACCAGCGTATGCAACGAGGCCGGAACCTACGTCGTAGGAGCCTTCCAGAGCCCAGTCAGACTCTTCGTCTGTGGATGCTGTGACGGAGATTGGGCCGTCTGCATATGTCACAGAAAGATCCCAGTCGTCGTCGGCGTCAGAGTTTGTCGCGTAGCCAGCGTCCACAGTCACAGGACCAGCAGGGTAGGATACGGAGATACCCATGGAGTCGTCACCTTCGGACTCTGCGTATGCGAGACGAACGTCAGCGGCGCCGAGTGTTGTACCAACGGAGATACCGAACACTTCGTCGTTGTTGAAGTCGCCGTTTGCAGTAGCGTAGTCGCCATCAGCTGCTTCCTGGTATGCCATGACAACGTTGAAGTTGCCGAAGTCACCAGAAACACCAACGGACAGCTGGTCCAGGTCGTCAGTTGCGCGAACGCCGTCGGCGTCAGCCAAAACGTAAGACACCTGAGCGGAGACACCGCCGAAGGATACTTCACCGCGGAGGGCTTCTTCGCCGTCAGCTTCGGAGAAGTCGTCGTTGCCCATTGGGCCAGCAGCAACCCAGACGTTCTGTGCAGCGAAGTTTGTGTCGCCGTAGTAGAGGCCTGCATTGTCGGATGTCAAAGACAGCTCGTAGTTGTTGCCGTCGTTGGAACCGTCGCCGGCCAGGTCTTCGAAGTCGACGGAAGCAGCAGCTGTCAGGCCGTTGTCCAGTTCAGCAGCGAAGCCGATTGTGACGTCCAGCTCAGAGTAGAAGCCGTCGTTATCGCCAGCAGCGTCGTCGTTGTAGCCCAGCTGAGCGTCGCCGGAGAAGGTGACGCCAGTGTGGCCTTCAGCAGCAGCGGCGCCAGCAAAGGCGACGATCGCAGCAGAAGAAAGAAGGATGCGTTTCATGTTAAATTCCTCGTGTTTGCATTCTCGAGAATGCCAGTTTCCCTAGCATTGGCTCTGTCTTTGCGGCCAAACGGCGGCGTACTCAAGGGAATTGGCCCCTGTTTTTCGACCTGCGGGGAAAATGATGCAGTCGTGCCACACAATGTTTTTGGGTCCGGATCGGATGACAGGCCGTGGGTAACAGCCTATGTCAGGGTGTAACACAAAACACGTCGCCATATCAGGAGGTTGCAATGTCATTGGACGATATCACAGCGCGCATTAAGGCGGCTGAGGCAAAGGCAGGCCGTCCGGACGGCAGCGTTGCCTTGATTGCTGTGTCCAAGGTTCAGCCAAATGAACGGGTGCAAAATGTCTTGGAAAAGGGGCACCGAACCTTCGGGGAGAATCGTGTGCAGGAGGCCGCAGGGAAATGGCCCGCCTTTCGTGAGGCTTTCGATGGGGTGGATTTGCATCTGATCGGGCCTTTGCAGACCAATAAGGCGCGACAGGCCATGGAGCTGGCACAATCGATCCACACATTGGACCGACCCAAGCTGGCCAAGACGCTGGCGCGGTTGGCGCAGGACATCGGATCGTGTCCGGATCTTTATATACAGGTGAACACCGGAGAGGAGCCGCAAAAGACAGGTGTCTTGCCAGCCGAGGCAGATGCCTTTGTGGCCGAAGCGCAGACGTTGGACCTGCCTGTCAAAGGGTTGATGTGTATTCCACCCGTAGACGAAGAGCCGTCATTGCATTTTGCCTTGCTGTCCAAGATTGCCGCACGCAACGGGCTGACAGGCCTGTCCATGGGTATGTCGAGCGATTTTGAGAAAGCGATTGCCTTGGGGGCCACCCATGTGCGTGTAGGCTCTGCCATCTTTGGAGACCGGACACCGGGCTGACGCGCGTGTCGAGGGTCTGCAACCCCGCCACGACGCCCCACCCGCCGTCCCGTCACAAAACGATCAGCCGCGTATCAAGGCGGGTGCGGGGTGCGATCCAAGCCAGATCGCTGGGGCGCAGACCTATACAGCCCTCGGTGGGATGCCCCTGTTTGCGCCAGCGGTGAATGAAGATGGCGGACCCCCGTCCTTTGACGGCATAGGGCCAGTTCCAATCCGTTAGAATCACCAGATCATAGAGCGGGTCGGCGCGACGCAGCCGTTCGTGGCTGTGCGGATAGGGCGCGCGCACCATCATATTGTAATCTTCGTGTCCGGGATCGTCAGACCAAAGATCGCCTATGTGAATAGGCAGGGCCCAATCGGCTGGTTTTGCCATGCGATCAGGGCGATAGAGCATTCCGACCAAACGGTGGGTGCCCCGCGGTGTCGCCCCATCGCCTTCGCGTTTGCGGCTGCTGATGCCACCTTTCCCAACAGAGCGCGGAAAATTGCGCCCCATGAAACGCAGTGCAGTGGGTGTGACGACAAGATCGGTGGTTTTCATAGAGGGCACCTGACCAAATGTCCGAAGCTGAGGCAAGGGATTGTCGCCCTGCTATGTGGCGTCTAAAGTTCCTGTTGAGGGGACGCAGGATGCCAATGATCGTTATTGCCACCACGTTGCTCGCCGCCGTGTTGCATGCCGGCTGGAACGCGCTGGCCAAAGGTGCGGCCGACAAGCATCTGAGCATGGCAGGGGTGATTCTGGGGCATTTGCCCTATGCGGCGATTGGTTTGCTGTTTGTGCCGATGCCGGATTTGGCCTGTTGGCCCTACCTTATTGGCAGTCTTGTCATGCACTTTGGCTATCAGGTGTTTTTGCTAAATGCGTACCGGATCGGGGATTTGACGCAGGTCTATCCAGTGGCGCGCGGGATCGCGCCGATGATTGTGGCGGCTGTGTCGGTCACAATTCTGGGTGTGACTTTGGGCTGGATGGAGGTGGCGGCGATTGCCTTGATTGCCACAGGGCTGCTGTCTTTGGGTCTGGTGCGGGGGCAGGCGGGCACGCGCAACCCCAAGGCTGCGATGCTGGCCGCCGTGACGGGGTTCTTTATTGCGGGATATTCCCTGATTGACGGGCTGGGCGCGCGCGTAGCGGGGACGGCCGTCGGCTTTTACAGCTGGTCGGCCATCGGCAATGCGTTGGTCTTTGCAGTTTTTCTTAAGATGCGTCACCCCGGCGTCATCGGACGGCTGTGGTCTGAGGGACGGTTTGTCCTGATTTGGGGCGGGCTTGCGTCTTACTGCGCCTATGCGCTGGTGGTCTGGGGCTTCATGCAGGCGCCCATCGCGCTGGTGACGGCCCTGCGGGAGACATCAATTGTCTTTGCGTTGTTCATCGGTGTCTTTTTCATGAACGAACGTCTGGACCTGATGAAGATCGCAGCCACCTTTGCCACGATCACCGGCGCCATTTTGCTGCGGTTTGCCCGCTAAAGGATATGGCCTGATTTCGCGGCCTTGGTCACAAGGTAATTGGCGTTGAAAGGGTTTTGCCCAACTTTGAGAGGGACACGTTCGGTCACCGTCAGCCCGCAACTTTCCAGTTTGGCGACTTTGGCGGGGTTGTTCGTCAGAAGGCGCACTTGGCTGAACCCCATCTTTCGCAGGATTTCGGCGCCGATGCGAAAATCGCGTTCATCGTCGTGAAAGCCGAGGCGGTGATTGGCCTCAACCGTGTCGAACCCCTGATCTTGTAGGGAGTAGGCGCGCATCTTATTGGCCAAGCCAATTCCGCGTCCTTCCTGGTTCAGATACAGCAGAACGCCGGCCTGTTCCTCACCCATTTGCCCCATGGCCCCGCGCAATTGCGGGCCGCAGTCACATTTCAAACTGCCCAGAAGGTCGCCGGTGAAACAGGCCGAATGCAGGCGGGTCAAGACCGGTTTGGCGCGATCCGGCGCGCCAATTTCGACGGCATAGTGTTCTTCGGCCCCGTCTTCGGGGCGGAAAATATGAAGGCGGCCCGCCTCAGACACGGTGAGGGGCAGACGCGCGTGGATAACGGCGGACATGGGCGAAAGGTCGGTGTTCAGAACTGCATCTGCGTCCAACCGCGTGAGGTCATGCGCTGTGGCAAAGTCCGCGCCGTCCTCAACGGGGGCAACCAGACAAGCGGGCAGGATCCGCGCGGCCTTCGCCAGCGCGACCCCCGCCCTGTGAACCACGGCTGCGCCAGCCCGATCGGTTTTGAACGGGCCCTTCATCGGGTGCGCCATGTCTTCGGCGGGGTCGGCCATGGCACGCACCCAAGCCAGATCAGCGTCCGCGGGCAGCACGACGCGGGCCAGATCACCGTCGTAGGCGGCGATTTTCAGGGTCGCGGCGCGGTGGTCCGTCAGGGTCAGGACAGGCGACAGCGGGCGGGCCTCATCCAGTCTTTCGCGGGTCAGCGTTTCAACGGCGAAAACCAATCCCGCGACGTCCCCGTCACAGATCACGACGGGCACGCCCATGCGCAAATCGGCGCGGGCGCGGGCAAGACGTTCGGTGGTGTCGGGGGAGAATGACATAATTGACCTGCGTTAACCGTGCTAAGGTAGCTGTTTTCGTGAGAAATTGAAACATTTGCCCTGTGGTCCACACGTCGACGTGAGGGGGGTGCTCCAAATCTTGCCAGACCTGATGCGCCCCGCCATGTCTAATGGCAAGAAGGAGATCGCTGAAATGGCACAACTCAAGAAGATTTTGCTTGTCGATGACGACGAGGACCTGCGCGAGGCGCTGGGCGAACAACTGTTGATGACCGAGGACTTTGATGTCTTTGAGGCCGGCAATGGGGCCGAGGCGATGACCAAGGCCAAGGAAGGTCTTTACGATCTTGTGATCCTTGACGTGGGCCTGCCAGATACTGACGGACGAGAATTGTGCCGCCTGATGCGCAAGCAAGGCGTGAAATGCCCGATCGTGATGTTGACCGGCCATGATGGCGACAGCGATACCATTTTGGGTCTTGATGCCGGTGCCAATGATTACGTGACCAAGCCATTTAAATTCCCTGTGCTGCTGGCGCGAATTCGTGCCCAGTTGCGGACACATGAGCAATCCGAGGACGCGGTGTTCACGTTGGGGCCATATACATTCCAGCCTGCGCAAAAGATGCTTGTCACAGAGGACGAAAAGAAAATTCGTCTGACCGAGAAAGAGACAAACATCCTGAAATTTCTCTACCGTGCGACGGAAGGCGTGGTGGCCCGCGACGTGTTGTTGCACGAAGTCTGGGGCTACAACGCGGGTGTCACCACCCACACGTTGGAGACACATATTTACCGTCTGCGACAAAAAATTGAACCAGATCCCTCCAACGCGCGTTTGTTGGTGACGGAAAGCGGCGGTTACCGGTTGGTGGCCTGAGGTTTCCACAGAAATACCCTTGGTGATGGGGTTATATCACCACCTCCCTGTTGGACTTGCCCCGGCCTTTTGGTCGGGGTTTTTTTATGGGTTCGGGTTTGCGCGTGCCGCGGGCGGGGAAGGGGGCTTTGCCCCCCGGCCTTCGGCCTCCCCCCAGGATATTTTTGAGACAAAGACAGGCTGCGCGCGGTATGGTCAGGGAGCAGGATAGGGAGCCGGTGATGAAGATTGAACCGTTTGGGGTTGAGCAGTGGATGAACGCTTGGGAGACCAAGTGCGCCTTGAATTTGGCGGAGACCTGTGTGGCGTCGTTGACCTTGGCCGAGCTGATGCAAATGGCGGGCACGACGCAGCAAATGCCGGGCGATCTGGCGCAGATGAAAATGACCTATGGAGAGATCAGAGGATCGACACGTTTGCGTGGTCTGGTTGCCGGATTGTTCCACGGGCAGCGGGCGGAAAACGTCTTGATCACCCATGGCACCATCGGGGCCAATCATATGGTCTATCAGACGCTTGTGGGTGCGGGCGACCATGTGGTCGCGATCACGCCGACCTATCAGCAGCACACAGCGATCCCGCGATCGTTAGGCGCTGAGGTGACGGAGGTTGCCTTGCAGGAGGTCGATGGCTGGCTGCCAGACTGGGACGCCGTGGCTGCGGCGATGACGCCTGCGACAAAGGTGATTGCCTTGACCAATCCCAATAACCCGACGGGTGCATTGATCGACCGCGCGGGATTGGAGCGCGTGGCCCAGATTGCGCGATCTGTGGGCGCGTGGGTTCTATGTGATGAGGTCTATCGCGGCACCGAACAGGGTGACCCGGTGCCGTCGATTGTCGAGGTCTACGACAAAGGGATTTCCACCGGATCCACGTCCAAGGCCTATTCGCTTGCGGGGCTTCGTCTGGGCTGGATCGTGGGGCCGGAGGCCCTGTTAGATGACTGCGAGGTCCACCGCGATTACACCACCATCAGTGTCGGCATGGTAGATGATTATTTTGCCGCCATGGCGTTGGGCGCGAAAGATACTGTGTTGGAAAGATCGCGTGAGATTACGCGGGGCAATTTGGCCGTGTTACGCGATTGGGTGGCGGTCCAGCCCAAGGCCTCATTCGTGGAACCAAAGGCTGGCACGACGGCCTTTGTGAAGCTGGATGTGCCGATGGTGTCCTACGATCTGTGCGTTTCCCTTTTGCGGGACACCGGTGTCATGTTCACACCCGGATCGGCGCTGGGCCGCGAAGGCTACGTCAGAATCGGGTTTGCATGTCAGCGCGATGTGCTGAAAGAAGGGCTGGCACGCGTCGGCCAGTGGTTGGACGCCGCGTAGACCCTTAGCCTTCAGGAGCCTGCCCCATGTCCTTTACCCTTGCCACTTGGAACATCAATTCGGTCCGTCTGCGCGAAGGCCTCGTGGCGCGGTTGATGTCGGACGAGGCGCCCGATGTCTTGTGCCTGCAAGAGTGCAAAAGCCCCGTCGATAAAATCCCTTTGGAGCAGTTTCAGGCGCTGGGTTACGCCCACATGGTGGCGCGCGGGCAAAAGGGCTACAACGGGGTTGCTATCCTGTCCAAAATTCCGATGGAGGAAGCAGGGGCAGAGGATTTCGCCGCGCTTGGTCATGCGCGCCACATTGCGGGGCGGCTTGAGAACGGCGTGACCGTGCATAATTTCTACGTGCCTGCGGGGGGCGACAAGCCGGACCGCACAGTGAATGACAAGTTTGGCCAAAAGCTCGATTACCTCACCGAGATGCGGGATTATTTCCGCACCAACGCGCCCGAAAAGGCGATCCTCGTGGGCGATCTGAACATTGCCCCGCGCGAAGATGACGTGTGGGATCATAAAAAACTGCTCAAGGTCGTCAGCCACACCCCGATCGAGGTGGAACATCTGGCGGACACGCAGGACGCGGGCAAATGGGTGGATGTCACGCGGCAGGATATCCCCGAAGGGCGGCTTTACAGTTGGTGGTCCTACCGCAGCCCCGATTGGGACACCGCCGACAAAGGCCGCCGGTTGGATCATGTCTGGGCCACGCCCGATATCTCAAACGCGGCCCATTCCAGCCGTGTGCTGCGGGATGTGCGCGGATGGGAACAGCCCAGCGACCACGCCCCGGTTTTCGCGACCTTTGATCTTTGACGTAAGGCCTTTGCCTTTTGGGGTGGCCTGCCCATATAGAGACAAAATTGATTGCCCCGACGGAGTTGAGCGATGATTGAGCTTGGTGGAACAGACGCCCCCGCAACCGACCTGATCAAGGACGGTGGCGATGCGACCTTTATGGAAGATGTCGTTGAGGCGTCCAAAGAGGTGCCGGTGATCGTCGATTTCTGGGCGCCGTGGTGTGGCCCGTGCAAAACGCTGGGCCCTGCATTGGAAGAGGCGGTCAAGAAACTGGGCGGTCGCGTCAGGATGGTGAAGGTCGACGTGGACCAGAACCAAGCCGTGGCAGGCCAGCTGCGGGTGCAGTCGATCCCAACGGTTTATGCGTTCTTCAACGGCCAGCCTGTTGACGGATTTCAAGGCGCTTTGCCCCCCAGTGAGGTTGAGGCCTTTGTGACCAAGATCGCTGATCTAGCCGGTGAGCCGGACAATGGGCTGGATGATGCGATGGACGCAGCCGAGGCAATGTTGGCCGAAGGCGAAGCGGCGGATGCAGCGGAAACCTTTGCCGCCATTCTGGAAGAAGACGGAAATCATGCAGGGGCCGCCGGTGGTTTGATCCGGTCCTATCTGGCGATGGATGATCTTGAGCAAGCGGAGGCTGTTTTGAACGGCGTGCCCGCCGAAATTCACGACGCAGCTGAGGTCGAGGCCGCGCGCGCCGCTGTTGATCTGGCCAAACAGGCGCAAGATGCAGGCCCCGTGGCCGAATTGCGCGCGGCCGTGGATGCGGACGAAGGCAATCATCAGGCGCGGTTCGACTACGCCGTGGCGCTCCAAGGCGCGGGGGAGACAGAGGCCGCCGTTGATCAATTGCTTGATCTGTTCCGCCGCGACCGTGAGTGGAATGACGGGGCTGCAAAGTCGCAGCTGTTCATGATTTTTGACGCGCTCAAACCGACTGATCCGGTGGTTTTGAACGGACGGCGCAAGTTGTCATCAATGATATTTGCCTGACGCCCTGCGCGGCCTAGTTCCCTTCATATGGTAAAGCCAACCAACCTACCCGACGTGATCCCGATTTTCCCGCTGCCTGGTGCCTTGCTCCTGCCGCGGGCCAGATTGCCGTTGCATTTGTTCGAACCTCGCTACTTGGCGATGTTGGATGATGCTATGAAGACCGAACATCGGATGATCGGAATGATTCAGCCCAACGGGGAGGATCGCCTGCAATCCATCGGATGCGCGGGGCGGGTGACGGCCATGTCTGAGACGGACGATGGCCGGTACATGATCACGTTGTCCGGCATGTCGCGGTTTCGACTGCGCGAAGAGGTCGAGGGCTTTACCCCCTATCGTCGCGCCAAGATCGAATGGACAGGGTTTGAGGCCGATTTGGGCGGGGAAGAAACCGACCCCGGTTTGGACCGCGCCGCGTTGATGGATCTTTTGGAACGATTTTTCGAAGAACGCGGCCTCAGCACCGATTGGGACGGCATCAAGGAGGCGGAGCCCGAGTTGCTTATCAATTCGTTGTCCATGCTTTGCCCGTTTGAGCCCGAGGAACGTCAGGCCCTTCTTGAAGCACCCTCCCTTTCAACCCGACGCGAAACCTTGATCACTCTGATCGAATATGCCCTGCACGGCGGGGATGATGAACGACGGATGATGCAATGACAGATCCGGAGAAGGCGTTCGACCCCAAGATGTTGGAAGCCTTGGTCTGTCCGCAGTGCCACGGGGTCCTCAGCTACAACGCCGAACGCAATGAGTTGGTCAGCAAGGCCGCTCACCTCGCCTACCCGATCCGCGGTGGAATTCCCGTTTTGCTGATTGATGAAGCGCGATCCACCGACAAGGACTGAACGGTTAACCTGTCAGAAACCTCGATGTTCCATAACAGGGACAGGAGGAGTTATCATGTTGCCAAATCTGTACCCCGCTGACGAACTTGCCATGATCCGCGCCCACAAGCGCAGACTGGAAGATCGTGAACGCCAATTGCGTGAGGGCTATCTGACCGGTCGGCTAAACCCCGTGGGCTATGAGGCGACGGTCGAATTGAAAACGACACGGCAACGTGTTTTGCGCAAGGATAGGCTGCCCACTGCGATTAAAGACGACCCGACCTATTGGGAGGATCGTGTCGTCACATCCGTTGTGTTGCGCAAAATCGGACTAAGCGGACCGATCCCGCAGGGGGCTGCGGACCCGGACCGATCAGGTTGGGGTCGCGGGAACCGCGGGTCCTAGCTGCGCATCAGGCGAGGCAGATCCCCGGTAAGGCCAGCGGCCTCGCGGATGAAACTGCGGCGCAGTTTCGGGGCGGCGTTCACCAGACCCATGCCTGCATCGCGCACCGCGCGTAGCAGCGGGTTATCATTTGAAAACAATCGGTTAAAAGTGTCTGTCGCAACGGCAAGGGTCGCCGTATCAAACCGGCGCCATTGTTCGTAGCGGGCCAGCACAGCGGCGCTGCCGATGTCCTCACCGCGCGCTTTGGCATCTTGCAAAACATCGATCAATGCCGCGATATCGCGCAACCCGGCGTTCAGGCCCTGACCCGCAATCGGATGGACCCCATGCGCCGCATCCCCGACCAATGCCAGCCGGTCCGCGATAAATTGATGCGCCAATGTCAGACCCAGTGGATAGCTGAACCGCTGTCCGGTCAGGGAAATCTCCCCCAGAAAATCACCAAACGCAGGGCGCAACGCATCAAGGAACGCATCGTCGTCCATGGCCATAACCTCAGCCGCGCGGGTCTGCGTTTCGGACCAGACAATGGAACACCGATTGCCGGTCAGCGGCAAAATCGCGAGCGGTCCGCCCGGCATAAAGAACTGATGTGCAATGCCGCCGTGGGGCTTTTCATGGTCAACGGCACAGACGATCGCGGTTTGCCCGTATCCCCAGCCTGTCCGCTTGATGCCTGCGCGCTCTGCCGTGCCCGACGCACGGCCATCGGCGCCGATGATCAACCCCGCCGTCAGGATCGTGCCAGAGGCGAGCACCAAACGCCCAGTGGACTGGTCCACCACGCGGTCGTCGTTGATCTGCGTGATCTGTGCGGACGCATCCATGGCGTCCAGTAGGGTGCGGCGCAGGTGGCGGTCTTCGACCATATAGCCCATGGGGCCTTCTTCAATCTCGGCGTGGTCAAAGTGCAGCATCCAAGGTGACGGTCCTTCGCCCGCGCGCCCATCGGTCACCTTGATTTCAAGCATCGGCTGGGCGGTGTCCTTGACCGCGTCCCACAACCCCAAACCGCGCAGCAGCCGCATGGATGCCAGCGCCAGCGCATAGGACCGCCCGTCAAAATCGCCCAGCTTGCGGGTCGGGGCGGGCAAGGCGTCGATCACTGTCACGTTCAGGCCGATGTGGGCCAATCCAAGGGCCAAGGCCGATCCGTTCAGCCCGCCGCCAACGATGGCAATATCTGTGTGTGTGGTCATGAGAGGCAATATGCGCCACCGCGTTTGAATGTCCATGGGTGGGATTGTTCCTGTGCTGCTTGGTCGCTACCGTTTGGTCTGAAATGGAGGACGCGATGCAGGAATGGCTTTGGGCGACAGCGGCAGATTTGGGGCGCGGAATTGCGGCGGGTGAGATTGACCCTGTGGACCTGTGTGAGGTCTATCTGGCCGCCATCGACACCCACCCCCACCTTGACCGGATTTATGCCCGCGTCACCGCCGACCGCGCACGGGATGAGGCGCGCGCCGCCAGCCTGCGCGCCGAAGCAAACCAGCGTTTGTCGCCCCTTGATGGGGTGCCTGTGTCTTGGAAGGACCTGTTCGACACCGCTGGTGTGGGGACAGAAGCCGGAACCGCCCTCATGGCGGGCCGCGTGCCCGAGGCTGATGCCGAGGTTTTACGCGTGGCCACCGGCATGGGCCTCGTGTGTTTGGGCAAAACCCATATGTCCGAAATCGCCTTCAGCGGCTTGGGTTTGAACCCGATCACGGCGACCCCGCCTTGCGTGAACGACGAAAACGCGGTGCCGGGGGGGTCGTCTTCGGGGGCGGCGGCCTCCGTGGCGTTTGGTTTGGCGGCGGCGGCTGTGGGGTCTGACACCGGCGGATCGGTGCGGATTCCGTCGGTCTGGAATGATCTGGTGGGCCTCAAGACGACCCACGGGCGGCTGTCCCTCGATGGCGTCGTGCCTTTGTGTTCGGCGTTTGATACGGTGGGCCCCCTGTGTCGCAGTGTTGAAGATGCAGCACTGATGCTGGCCGCATTGGAGGGGGGCCAGCCCGTCGATCTAGCCGGTGGGTCCCTGAAGGGCATGCGATTTGCCGCGCTGCAAACGGTCGTGCTGGACGATGTGGCGGATGCGTCGATGACGGGCTATGCGGCGGCGCTGGAAAAGCTCAGCGCAGCGGGGGCTATCATCGAAGAGGTCCACGCCCCCATGCTGCCCCGCGCGTTTGAGATGTCTCTGCCGCTGTATACCGCCGACGCCTATGCCAACTGGGCAGAGTATGTCGAAGACGCGCCAGATAAGATGTTTCCGCAAATCCTCGAACGGGTGCGCGGCGGGCGCGACGTACTGGCCCATGAATACCTGGCCGCTTGGGATGAGTTGCGTGACATCCGCGAAGCTTATGACGATTGGATCGCAGGCTACGATGCCGTGCTCTGCCCCGGCGCGGCAAATATGCCGCCCGACGCGGACCGTCTGATGACCGATGACGTCTATTACAAAGACCAAAACCTGCTGACACTGCGCAACACACGGGTGGCCAACCTGATGGGCGGCGCATCAATCGCCGTACCCACGGGGGTGCCGTCTGTGGGGCTGTTGATAAACGGGCCTGCGGGTTCTGACGCGCGAATGTTGCGGATCGCTGCCAGTGTTGAGGCCGCTTTGGCCTAAAAGCCACACAAGTGCCGGACATTGCGTCCTTTTTGTGGACAGCGACACGGCCCTCGGGCTACTTTGGACAAAAGCGGCCCGCCAATGAGGCCGCATCTTGAGGCAGTAATGATGTACCCCGAGCGGTTTTCGAACCTACCGGCCTATGCGTGGCCGCGCTTGCGCGCTTTGCTCGACGTCCATGAACCGGGCGGCGATCCGATCAACATGACCATTGGCGAACCGCAGCACGCGTTCCCTGATTTTGTGGCGGATGTGCTTGCGAAATCCGTGGGTGAATTTAACAAATACCCCGTCAACGAAGGCGCGCCCGAATTGCTGGCCGCGATTTGTGGCTGGATCACGCGGCGCTATTCCGTGGATGTGACACCTGATCGTGTCATGGCGCTCAATGGCACACGTGAGGGTCTGTACAACGCGGCTATGGCCGTCGCGCCTGAGGTGAAGAACGGCCAGAAGCCGGTCGTCCTGTTGCCCAACCCGTTTTATCAGGTCTATGCGATTGCGGCCCTGTCGGTGAACGCTGATCCGGTTCTGGTGCCTGCCACCGCCGAAACGGGGCATCTGCCCGACTATGGATCCTTGCCGGACGATGTGTTGGACCGGACCACGATCTGCTACATCTGTTCGCCTGCCAACCCGCAAGGGGCTGTCGCGGACAAAGCCTATTGGGCGGACTTGATCCGTCTGGCCGAAAAGCACGACTTCAAGATTTTCGCAGACGAATGTTATTCCGAGATTTACCGCGACACACCGCCCACCGGCGCGCTTGAGGCTGTGGTCGATACCGGTTGTGACCCTGAACGGGTTGTCGTGTTTCATTCGCTGTCCAAACGGTCGAACCTTGCAGGGTTGCGGTCGGGGTTTGTGGCCTCAGGCCCCAAGAACATTAAAGAAATGCGTCAGCTTCGGTCCTACGCCGGTGCGCCTTTGCCCATGCCATTGCAACGTGTCGCGGCTGCTGTGTGGAATGACGAAGATCACGTGATCGAAAACCGCCGGCTTTACGCTGAAAAGTTCGATGATGCGGACCGGATTTTTGAAGGCGTTAATTCTTATAGCTCCCCCGAGGCAGGGTTCTTTCTGTGGCTGCCCGTCGATGACGGAGAGGCCGCAACCCTCAAACTGTGGCGCGAGGATGGCGTGCGGGTCTTGCCCGGCGCGTACCTCAGCCGTCCCATCGACGGCATGGATCCGGGGCAGGGATATATCCGGGTGGCTTTGGTCGCCCCAAAAGAACAAACACGGCACGGTCTGACGATCATCCGCGACCGGTTGTATACGTAAGGGAACAGGCACATGGCATCTTATCAATCGCGACAGCGCGACCCCCTGTTGGACAGCACCACGCAAGCGGCCATTGAAAAACGTGGACGTGAACTGATCGGCATCGGCCTGTTCATCGCGGGCCTGATGGTGTCGTTGATGCTGTGGTCCTATGCGCCAGATGATCCCAATTTCATGTCAGCCACCGATGCCCCTGTGCAGAACTGGCTGGGCCGTCCGGGTGCGTCCTTCGCTGCCGCTTTGTTCATGATCGTGGGCTATGCGTCGTGGATGGTGCCTGTCGTGCTGATGGCCTGGGGTCTGCGGTTTACACTGCACTATGGCCAAGACCGCGCGCTGGGCCGTGTGGTCTTTGCGCCCATCGCCATTGCTGGCACTGCGATCTATGCCGCCACCCTGTCACCGGGTGCGGGTTGGGACGAAAGTTTCGGGCTGGGTGGCCATTTTGGCGATATGGTCCTGTCGATTATCCTGACGATCTTGCCCTTCGGCACGACATTCAGCGTCAAACTGATGTCCGTCCTGATGGGTCTGGGCGTGCTGGCCCTCATGGCGTTTGCGCTTGGCTTTACGATGGCCGAAATCCGCCGTCTGGGCCGGTTCTTGTTGGTTGGCGTCATCGTTGCCTATTCCGCCCTGTTGCGCGTGTTGGGCATGACGGCGTCCGCCTCTTACGCAGGTGCGCAGGCACTGGGGGCCAAGGTGCAGGAACGTCGAGACCTGTCGCGCCAAGAAAAGGCCGAGTATGAGGCCGAACTGGCCGCCGCCCGTGCCGTGCCCGCCCCGTCTCTGGCCGAAGAAACCGCCCGTGTGGCCGCAGTCGTGCGGGCCAATCCCGCGATGCCCACACGGTATGAAGATTTTGATCCTGTAGATGATTTGCCTACGGCCCCGGCTGCGTACGACCCCGCCCTCCTCGTGGCCCCCGCCCGGTCCACCGAGGCAGAGCAAAAGCCCGGATTGTTCAAGTCGCTGCTTAAGCGGTCCGACCCCATGCCTGAGCCTGAGCTGGTCGAACAGCCCACCGCCGCCGATGTGCCTGCCGCCGACACGGACCGGATTTCGGCGCGCATTGCCAACGCCGTCCGGCAACGCAGTGGTCAGGTGCCTGAGGTTCAGATCGCCACCAAGCCCGGCGTTAACCCTGCCGTGACGGCCGCCATCGCCAGCCGCATGCAGCCCGCGCGGGTTGAACCGCCCGTGGCCTCCGGCCCGCGGCCGCTGGTTCTGAACACCCAACAACGTGAGGCTTTGGCGCAAGCTGATGCGCCGGTTGCGGAAGCCCCCATGATGGAAGCCCCCATGGCGGACGTCGTCGATGATTTCGACGTGGCAGAGGTGGCCGTGCCAGCAGCACCGATCAAAACCCCCGCTGCAGCCTTTACGCCCGCGCCCGTGCCGCAGCCCGCGCCCGTGCCGCAGCCCGCCCCCATTCCCGTGGCAGCGCCCAAATCCGTGGTGCAGCACCCGCCGCGCAAGGCGATCCAGCCCTCGACCCAAGCCAAGGCCGAGGCCCAGCCTGCCTTGAAATTCGAAGACAACCGTCCGGCCTATGAAATGCCGCCCCTCGGCCTTCTTGCCTCGCCTGAAGAAGTGACGCGCCATGTGCTGTCCGATGAGGCGTTGGAAGAAAACGCACGCATGTTAGAAAACGTGCTGGATGACTATGGCGTCAAAGGCGAAATCGTCAGCGTCCGCCCTGGCCCCGTTGTCACCATGTACGAACTTGAACCGGCCCCCGGTTTGAAGGCCAGCCGCGTGATCGGCCTGTCTGACGACATCGCTCGGTCCATGTCCGCGCTCAGCGCCCGTGTGTCCACCGTGCCTGGCCGCAGTGTGATTGGCATCGAACTGCCCAATGAGAACCGCGAAATGGTGGTGCTGCGCGAAATGCTGTCGGCCCGCGATTTTGGCGACAGCAATATGAAGCTGCCACTGGCTTTGGGCAAGGATATCGGCGGTGAGCCGATCATCGCGAACCTTGCGAAAATGCCCCACCTGTTGATCGCAGGTACGACCGGTTCAGGTAAATCCGTGGCCATCAACACGATGATCCTGTCGCTGCTCTATAAGCTCACACCGGACGAATGCCGCTTGATCATGATCGACCCGAAGATGCTGGACCTCAGCGTGTACGACGGCATCCCGCACCTTCTGTCGCCCGTCGTGACGGACCCGAAAAAGGCCGTGGTCGCCTTGAAATGGGTCGTGGGTGAGATGGAAGAACGTTACCGCAAGATGTCCAAAATGGGCGTGCGCAACATCGACGGCTACAATGGCCGCGTGGCGGATGCTTTGGCCAAGGGGGAAATGTTCTCCCGCACTGTGCAGACCGGTTTTGATGATGACACCGGTGAACCGGTGTTTGAGACCGAAGAACTGACACCGGAAAAAATGCCCTACATCGTCGTCATCGTCGATGAGATGGCCGACCTGATGATGGTCGCCGGCAAAGAGATTGAGGCCTGCATCCAGCGTCTGGCACAGATGGCCCGTGCGTCGGGCATTCACCTGATCATGGCCACCCAACGTCCGTCGGTGGATGTGATCACCGGCACGATCAAGGCCAACTTCCCCACGCGGATTTCCTTCCAAGTCACGTCGAAAATCGACAGCCGCACGATCTTGGGCGAAATGGGCGCCGAACAACTGCTGGGCATGGGTGACATGCTGTATATGGCAGGCGGCTCCAAGATCACGCGCGTTCACGGCCCCTTCTGTTCTGATGAAGAGGTCGAGGAAATCGTGACGTACCTCAAGGCATACGGGCCGCCCGAATACTTCAGCGGCGTCGTCGAAGGCCCTGCGGATGAAAAGGCAGACAGCATTGACGCGGTACTGGGTCTGGGTGGCAACACCGACGGCGAAGACGCGCTTTATGATACGGCTGTGGCCATCGTCGCCAAGGATCGCAAATGTTCGACCAGCTACATCCAGCGCAAACTGGCGATTGGCTACAACAAAGCCGCCCGTCTGGTCGAACAGATGGAAGACGAAGGCGTCGTCAGCCCCGCCAACCACGTGGGCAAACGCGAAATTCTGATCCCTGAGGCGCAGTAATTTCTGGGCGTGGCCCCCTCGGCCGCGCCCGAAGACTGTGGTGTTAGTGGATATCAGGCGGCGTGATATCGCTTAACCGGCGCGGTCCCCCCATGTTTGTTTGCATCAACAGGTGCAAACCCCGCACCGTCGCACTAGGTAAATTGTCATGAATAAGATCACTCGCCGACTTTGCGTTCTTGCCGTCCCCCTCGCGCTTGCGGGGCTGGCGGCGTCTCCGTCACAGGCCCAGCAGCTGTCGCTGGCGCAGGTGTCCAACTACCTCAATTCCTTCACCACTGCGGAAAGCGAATTCACCCAGATCAACGCGGATGGCACGATTTCGACCGGCACGGTCTATATCAAGCGCCCCAGTCGTGTGCGGTTTGAATACAACCCGCCCGAGGAATCGCTGGTCGTCGCGGGCGGTGGACAGGTCGCGATCTTCGATCCGCGCTCAGACGGTGGGGCGGACCGCTACCCCCTGAGCCAGACACCGCTGAAGATCATTCTGGAACGCAACGTGGATTTGACCCGCACCGACATGGTCACCCGCCATGTGAGCGACGGAACGACCACGACAATCACCGCGCAAGACCCCGACCGGCCCGAACTGGGCAACATCCAGATGGTCTATACCGCCAGTCCGGTTGAACTGCGCCAGTGGATCGTCACCGACGACACCGGTCAGCAGACGACTGTGATCTTGGGGGATTTGGAAAAGGACGGCTCGGTGCCCGATATCCTGTTCAACATCCAACGTGAGATGCGGAACTGGGGCCAGTAGGACCCACGCCGCCCGTCAGATAGGGAAAAGCGCGCCTAAGCTGAGGCGCGCTTTTTTGATTTGGTCGGTTTAGCGGAACCGGCTGCAGCTGCGCAGCTGCGCGTCATACATCACGGCACGGTCGCGGACTTCGCCAGCGATCCGCACCAGCCACGGCTTGCTGCGATACGTGCCGCGCCGCCAACCTGTCCGCCCGTCGTGATACGCGAGGTACTGGTTGTAGGTATCATTCAGCGGAATGCCGTTTTCCTGCACGGTCAGCGACATATACCAGCCCATGAAATCGGTCGCATCGCGAATGTCGGTGCGGTCAGACCCGCGCCCACCGATTTGGTCGATATATTCTTCCCACGTGCCGTCCAACGCTTGGCTATACCCAAGGGCCGAGGATTGACGCCCTGTGGGGATCACACCCAGCGCATAGACGTGCGGGGGGCGGTTGTCGGAAATGAATTTACTTTCCTGATAAATCATCGCCATCAGAACATGGGGTTCAACGCCCCATTTGCGTTCTGCTGCCTTCAGCGCGCGCACGTAATGTGGTCGTTCGGTGACGATGGAACAGGCGTTGTCTAGATTGCGCGGCGCTGAACCGTCCCGGGTGCCGCAGCTCCCCAGAATTAGAACCAGCAGTCCCGCGAGATAGAGTTTGCTCATCTGCCTCTCGCTTATGTTTTGTCTTTTTATTGCTCGAAGAATAGCGGGTTCTGGCCGATCTGGGAACCGCTATTGCGGGCCCGTCAGATCATAAATGCCAGAATGAGCGGTAAAGTGATCACCGACATGACCGTCGACACGACAACAAGGCCCGCCACGCTGTCCGCATCGGCCCCGTACTTTTCCGCCAACAGGTAGGATGTGACGGCCACAGGTGTCGCCACCTGCACGATCAGCACCGCCAGCGCCGTCCGGTCCAGCCCAAACCAAAGCCCCGCCACCAACGCGCAGCCGACGCAAAGCGCCACTTTCAGCGCGGACAATAGTGCGGGCAGAGCAAAATTCGACGGCTGCAACCGCGCCACGGCGACGCCCAAGGTGAT
Organism: Pseudooctadecabacter sp.; assembly: GCF_965657175.1. GTDB lineage: Bacteria > Pseudomonadota > Alphaproteobacteria > Rhodobacterales > Rhodobacteraceae > Octadecabacter. Next base: position 497,340 of record NZ_CBFHNH010000001.1, read on the forward strand.
CAACATCATCGGGATCGCCATTTGCCCCACCAAATCCAAGGCGTTGGTCAAAAATGTGGGCGTCTGCCAGCCCTGCCATAAAAACAAAGCGCCCAACAACGTAGCCGCGACGACCGGTTCCTTGATGACTTTCACCAGTGATCCGCCGCCGGACACCAGCCAGATGCCAAATGTGAAACTCAAGATCGCCATGACCGCAAACACCACAACAGCGTAGTCCAGCCCGACCTCCCCAAAGGCAAACAGCGCCAGCGGCAAGCCCAGATTGCCCGTGTTGCCAAAGATCAGCGGGGCCAGAAACGTGCGCCGGTCCAGCCGTCCGGCCCACACCAAAGCCCACATCGCCACAGTCACCAGCGCATAGGCCACAAAGCTGGCCGCGGACAGGGCCGCAAGTGCCGTTGCGTCAACTTCTGTGCGCATGAGGGCCACAAAAATCAGGCAAGGCACCGACAGCGTCATCGCGAATCTGGTCACGAATTCAACGCGATATTCATAGCCCAGCTTGACCCAAACAAAGCCGACCGCCGCCAACAGGAACACGGGTGCGGTGATTTCAAGTACTGTGAAAAGCAGTTGCACAGTTTGTTTCCTTAATTTTTATCCACTTCGCATGGACTCATGCGGGTCGCTTTGTCTAGTAACGCCCAAGGGGCTAAGAAACCATGTTGAAGACACGCGCGAAATATCATCTGGGCCAAGTGGTCAAACATCGCAAACATCCCTTCCGTGGGGTGGTGTTTGATGTGGACGCCATTTTTGCCAATACCGAAGACTGGTATGAGGCCATCCCGGAAGAGGCGCGTCCCGCCAAGGACCAGCCGTTCTACCACCTTCTGGCCGAAAACGATCAGTCCTATTACGTGGCTTACGTGTCTGAACAGAACCTCGTGGCGGACTATTCCGGCCAGCCCGTCGATCACCCCGATCTGGATGATCTGTTTGGCCCATTCGAAGACGGCCAGTACCCGCTGCATTTTCAGCTGAACTAGGACAGTTTAGTCAGGGCTTTTTCGACCAGAAAAAGATCATCCCGCCAAAGCTGAAAATCGAGGCGTTGATCGCGGCCTGCAACGTCGCATCCGGCACACCGTTCAGCGCATCATTGACTGCCACACCTGTCAAAAGTCCGCCCGCCAGCATGCAAGCAAGGCCACCGGTGCGCGCCAGCCGTTTTGCCAAGGCGTGCCAGTGCATCCGTTAATACCCCAACGCGATGCCGTCTTTGCGCGGATCGGACGCGCCTTCCAACATTCCGTCCTCACGCAATTTGATCGCTTGCGCGCCGCCGATTGGGGTGTCTGCGCGGGTGACCGTGTGACCTTTGTCGGCCAAGGCCTGCGCGACGGCTTCCGGATAGCCGGTCTCCACATTCAACGTGTCCCCTTCGGCAAAACAACGGGGCCGGTCGATGGCCGTTTGGGCATCCATGCCGAAATCTTCCATATTTGTCAGGAACCGCGCGTGGCCGCAGGGCTGATAGGCCCCGCCCATGACGCCAAAGGGCATCTCAATCTTACCACCACGTTTGACCATCCCGGGAATGATCGTGTGCATGGGCCGTTTGCCGCCTCCAGCCTCGTTCGGGTGGCCCTGTTCCAAGGTGAACCCTGCTGCGCGGTTCTGGAACAAGATCCCGAATTTATCGGACGCAAGGCCGGACCCAAAGCTGTGGAAAATGGAATAGATCATGGACACGCACATGCGGTCGCGGTCGACCACAGTGATATAGACCGTGTCACGATGCACAGCTTCCGCGCCGGGCAGGGACGGCGGAATCGCGGACGCGGGATCAATCATGTTGGCCAGTTTCGCGGCAGTCTCAGCGCTCAACATATGGTCCAGCCTTGCGGTGTAATCAGGGTCGGCGATGACGCGGTTGCGGGTGTCATAGGCCAGTTTGGCGGCCTCGGCCTCAAGATGCGCGCGCTCGGCCCCCATGGGGTCTAATCCCCCAATATCGAAGTGTTTAAGGATGTTGAGCATCAGGATCGCGGTCGCACCTTGGCCATTAGGCGGATGTTCGACCAGTTCTATGTCTTTGTAGGTGCCTGATACAGGCGCCGTATAATCGGCCCGCACGGACGCGAAATCATCCAAGGTGTGCAACCCGCCTGCAGCGTTCAAGGATGCGACCATGTCTTCGGCCACTTCGCCTTCGTAAAACCCCGCACGGCCCTCCATGGCCACGCGGCGCAGGACCTCTGCCTGACCGGGCGCGCGGAATATCTGGCCCACGGTCATCGGCTTGTCCTGCAGCGTATAGTGCGTGCGCCCCGCGCCATGCAGTGTTGCCCCTGATTGCGCATAATCAAAGGCGACCTTGGGCGCGATCGGAATCCCAGCGTCTGCATAGTGGATCGACGGGGCCAGCAAAGCCTTCAGGCCCAGTTTGCCGTGATCCTTGGCCAATTGGATGAACCCGTCCATCGCCCCTGGCAGGCTGATCGCATGGGGGGAGGTGAGGGGCAGGACATCCATCCCCTCCGCCCGCAACGTCGCGGCCTCAAGTGCGGCAGGCGCACGGCCCGATGCGTTCATGGCATGAACATCATCGGACCCCGGCAGGTTGAACAGACAAAACGCATCGCCCCCGATCCCTGTGGACTGTGGTTCGCACAGGCCCAGCAAAATGGCACCGGCGATGGCGGCATCCATGGCGTTACCACCGGCCTCCAACATCTGAACGGCCACTTTCGCGGCCAAAGGGTGGGACGTGGCACAGATGCCGTTTTCGGCAATAACAGCCGAACGGCCAGGGCTTTGAAAGTCGCGCATGGGTGTCTCCGTTGTCTTTGAACGGAACCTAGCATGGGTATCTTTGGGGGAAAGCCTCATAGTCCCCGACGTCGCGCACTGGGTGGGGGCTGTTAACGCGACGCCGGGATGAGCCTATGCAGCTACAGGTACTGGAATGCCCGGTGAATCGGGTGACGTTTGGGTAACTTCGGGGCAACATTGTGGTTTTTCGTCCCTAACGGTCGGTGAACCGCTTAGGGTCTGTACACTTGGCGTTTCTCTGGTTCAAAAATACCTAAACGCCACCCATCCCACATGAGGCCCCGATGCCGGATTACACCACCCTAGCCAAAACCATTGCCAGCCTGACCGAAGGCGAAGACGATACCGTCGCCCTGATGGCAACTGTCGTATGTGAGATCCATCATTTCGATGACCGCTTTGACTGGACCGGCTTTTACCGCGTCACAGCACCCGACATGTTGAAAATCGGCCCCTATCAAGGGGGGCACGGCTGTTTGCAAATTCCGTTTTCCCGCGGTGTTTGCGGGGCCGCGGCGCGCACAGGGCAGGTGCAGCTGGTCGCGGATGTGGACGCATTCGAGGGCCACATCGCCTGCGCATCCTCCACCCGGTCCGACCTGGGCTTGCCAGTGTTCAACGCCCAAAATGACGTCAGCGCGGTCTTCGATTTGGACAGCGACCAGCCGGATGCCTTTACCCAAGACGACGCAGAGGCGCTCACGTCGATCTTAAGCGACGTTTTTAGGCGCTGATTTGTCGCCAAAATTGCATTTGATGCATTTTTTGCGGGGAAATGAAAAAATCCTTTGAAATTTCACGACAGGGTGGCAATGCTCAGCCCAGCGAGGGAGTTTGCCTGACGTGATTCACGATCTGCCGCCGGAAAGCCGCACCTTGGGTGCTGACATTCGTGCCTTACGAAAGGCGCGGGGGCTGACCTTGACGGATCTGGGTGACACGTTGGGGCGGTCTGTCGGCTGGCTTAGTCAGGTTGAACGGGATTTGTCCGAACCCTCGATCACGGACTTGCGGCACATCGCGCGGGCGCTGGATGTGTCGGTGTCCAGCCTGTTTCGGTCTGCCGCCCCGGATCATGAACAAGGCGTCATCGTGCGGTCGGACGCCCGGCGGCCCATTGGGTCGCGCACCGAAGGTCTGGTCGAACAGCTGTTGTCGCCCGACCTGACCGATGATTTTGAGGTGGTGCATTCCACCTTTGAACCAAACGCTGCCATGGTTGAGGACGTGACCCGCCCCACACAAGAGGTCGGCTATATCGTGTCTGGCCGGATGCGTATTTCCATCGATGGGACGGTCTATGACCTGAACCAAGGGGACAGCTTTCGCATTCGTGGTCAGGCCTACCGTTGGGAAAACCCTTATGACGTTCCATGTGTTGCGATCTGGGTTATCGCGCCGCCGGTGTACTGATGATGGAGGACGGCGCGATGATATCCGGATCGTGTCTGTGCGACGGTGTGCGCTATCAGTTGACCGGAGAATCGCGCCCATCTGTGGCCTGTCATTGCGGCCAGTGTCGCAAAACCAGCGATCATTTCTGGTCGGCCACACAGGTGGCCACTGAACACTTTACCCTCGCCTCGGATGAGACGCTGACTTGGTTTGCGTCTTCTCAGCCGGCAAAGCGCGGCTTTTGCAATCGCTGCGGGTCGTCGCTCTTTTGGATGCACACGGGCGATGACGGCGCGGTTTCAGTCGCGACGGGCACTTTGGATGGCCCCACGGGCCTGCACACAGAAAAGCACATCTTTGTCAAAGACAAGGGTGATTACTGCGAGATCGGGGACGGACCCCCCCAGATACAGAAATACTAGGGAGCAAGACCAATGGCAGATTTTCCAACAACGGCCCGTGTGGTCATTATCGGTGGTGGCGTCGTAGGGACGTCCGCGCTGTTTCACTTGGCACGGGCGGGCTGGACGGATTGCGTCCTGCTCGAAAAGAACGAACTGACCGCAGGGTCCACATGGCACGCCGCAGGCAATGTGCCGAACTTTGCCCCGAACTGGGCCGTCATGAACATGCAGCGCTACGGCGCTGAGATGTACCGCGGTCTGGCCGATGACGTCGATTACCCGATGAACTACCACGTCACCGGCGCCATCCGTCTGGCGCACACCAAAGAACGCATGCAGGAGTTTGAAAAGATCGCAGGCCAAGCGCGCGCCCAAGGTCTGACCATGGATGTCTGCACGCCGGATGAGTTGCGTGAACACAACCCCTTCATGGAAACCCATGACCTTGCGGGTGGTCTTTGGGACCCGCTCGATGGCGATATTGACCCTGCACAGCTGACCCAAGCCATGGCCAAAGGCGCGCGGGATGCAGGTGGACACATCGAACGGTTCTGCTCCGTCACCGGCATCGACCGCGATGGTGACGAATGGATCGTGAAAACCGAAAAGGGCGACATCCGCTGCGAATTTGTCGTCAACGCCGCCGGTTATTATGCGCAACGTGTCGGTGAGATGTTCAAGCCTTTCGGCGGGCGCACCGTGCCTATGGTCGTTATGTCCCACCAGTATTTCCTGACTGGCCAACTGCCAGAGCTTGAAGCCTACACCAAGGAAAAGGGCCAGAAGATGCCCATGATCCGTGACCCCGACATCAGCTATTACCTGCGTCAGGACAAACACGGGCTGAACCTTGGCCCCTATGAACGCAACTGTAAGGCCCACTGGGTGACGCCCGAAGACCCGATGCCCGAAGACTTTTCGTTCCAGCTCTATCCCGATGATCTGGAGCGGTTGGAATTCTACATCGAAGACGCGATGGAACGCCTGCCCCTCCTGGGTGAGGGCGGTGTTGAACGCAACATCAACGGCCCAATTCCTTACGCCCCCGATGGCCTGCCGATGATTGGCCCCATGCCTGGCGTGAAAAACGCGTTTGAGGCGCATTCCTTCACCTTTGGCATCGCCCAAGGGGGCGGGGCCGGTAAGGTGCTGGCCGAATGGATCATGCATGGTGAAACCGAGATGGACATGTGGTCCGTCGATCCGCGCCGCTACACCGATTACGCCGATCACGATTATTGCCTGTCCAAGGCGTTGGAAACCTATGGCCACGAATACGCCATGCACTTCCCGCACCATGAATGGCCTGCTGGGCGCGATAAGAAACACTCGACCCTGCACAGCCGTCTGGCCGACGCGGGCGCGCAATTCGGGGCTTACAACGGGTGGGAACGCGCCAATTGGTTTGCCAAGGACGGTGAAGACACGTCCGAGGACAGCACCCAGACATGGGACCGGAATGGCCCGTGGGAACCTGCCATCAAACGTGAGGTTGAGGCCGTCATGAACGGCTGTGGCATGCTGCCGATCACAGGCTTTTCGCGCTACAAGATCGAAGGACCGGGCGCTAAGGATTTTGTGGACAGCCTGTCTGCATCGCGCCTTCCCAATCCGGGTCGCGTATCCCTGGCGTATTTCCCCGACAGCCGTGGCCGTATCCTGACGGAGACGTCTATCATGGTGCATTCCGATGACGAGGTCGGCTTGATCACGGCGGCCTTGGCCCAATGGCACGACTTTGAAGTGTTCTCGCGTCAACTGCCCGACGGTCTGACAATCACCGATCACACGACAGAGGTGGAATGCCTGTTGGTCACCGGACCCAAAGCCCGCGACATGCTGGCCCCCTTGGTGGATGGTCACGATCTGTCCAAAGGCTGGCTGACCGCATCCATGGAGGGCACTGTCGCAGGTCAGCCTTGCGCCATGATCCGCGTCTCATTTGCTGGTGAACTTGGCTGGGAAATTCATGCAAGCCCCGACGCAATGCCTGCGATCTGGGATGCCTTGTCCGACGCCGGTGTCACCCCGTTTGGCATGTATGCGCTCAATTCCATGCGGATTGAGAAAGGCTACCGCGCATGGAAGGGCGATTTGTCCACCGATTATTCCCTTCTCGAAGGGGGGCTGGACCGTTTCGTGAAGCTGGATAAACCCGTCGATTTCCCGGGCAAAGCGGCTTTGCAGGCCGAGGCTGAGGCAGGCCGCAAGAAAGGGTTCGTTACCCTTGAGATGGACCCCGGTGATCAGGATGCGCCCTACATGGCGCCCGTCTGGCACGGGGACGAAATTGTCGGTGAGGTCACGTCTTGCGCAATGGGCTATCGCACGGGTAAGTGCATCGCCTTGGGCATGCTGCGGGCGGATTGTCTGACGGAAGGCACACAGGTTGAGGTGGATGTTTTTGGCACCCGTCACAAGGCCGTCGTGCAAGCAGACCAACCTATGTGGGATCCCAAGAACGAACGCATCCGGGCATAGGGCCCAGATCAGACACACCAGTCGAAGACGCGTGGCCGCGTCTTCGATGAAAGGGATACGACATGGCTGACATTACTCTTCTCGACGGTGGCATGGGGCAGGAACTGATCCACCGTGCAGGCGACCGCCCGACACCTTTGTGGTCCACTCAGGTGATGGTCGATCATCCGGGCATGGTGGCTGATGTGCATCGTGATTTCGCCGCTGCCGGGGCCACTGTGTCCACAACGAATACCTATGCCATTCACCATGACCGGCTTGAGGGAACCGAGATGGAAAATCGTTTCGCGGACCTTCATGCCATGGCCCTGCGCGAAGTCGCCGCGGTCAACACCCGCAAGGCGGGGGCCATCGGCCCGTTGGTGCAAAGCTACCGCGCTGACATCGCCCCGGCCCATGACGTGGCCGTTCCCAAATACGCCGAAATCGCCCAGATTCTGGCCCCCTCCCTTGATCTGATCATTTGCGAAACCGTGGCCTCCGTCGACCACGCACGCGCCGTGTTTGAAGGCGCCAAGACCGCTGGAAAGCCCGTTTGGGTCGCCTTCACCGTGTCTGACCGCGACGGATCGGTCCTGCGGTCGGGTGAGCCGCTGTCGGATGGCGTGGCAGCTGTCGCTAGGGCGGATGCGGTACTGGTGAACTGTTCTGCGCCTGAGGTGATCCTACAATCGCTGGAGGTCCTGAAGGACGCAGGCGTACCTTACGGCGCCTATGCCAACGGGTTTGAACAGATCACCGAGGACTTTCTGGGCCACAAACCCACGGTAAATGCCCTCAACGCGCGGCGCGATTTCACGCCTGAGGTTTACGCCGATCACGCCATGTCGTGGGCCGATCAAGGGGCCACCATCATCGGCGGCTGCTGCGAAGTCAGCCCCGCACATATTGCTGAAATTGCCAACCGCCTCCGGGCGGCGGGTCACAGATTGATCTAATGGAGGCCCAAGATGGCTGATCTTCCTTCACGCGCTCGTGTCGTCATTATCGGTGGCGGTGTCATTGGCTGTTCGGTGGCGTATCACCTCACCAAACAGGGCTGGCAGGACGTCGTTCTGCTGGAACGCAAGCAGTTGACATCGGGCACCACGTGGCACGCGGCGGGTCTGATCGCACAGTTGCGTGCGACGCAGAATATGACGAAGCTCGCCAAATATAGCCAAGAACTCTATGGCACGCTTGAGGAGGAAACAGGCGTCGCCACCGGGTTCAAACGCTGCGGGTCGATCACAGTAGCCCTGACCGAAGAACGTCGTGAGGAAATCTATCGTCAGGCCGCGATGGCCCGTGCCTTTGGTGTGGATGTGGAAGAAATTTCACCGGATGAGGTGAAAGCGAAATACGAACACCTCAACATCGATGGTATCGTGGGCGGTGTCTATCTGCCCAAAGACGGGCAGGGCGATCCGGCCAATATTGCGCTGGCCTTGGCCAAAGGGGCCCGTCAACGGGGTGCTGTGATCAAGGAACGCGTGAAGGCCGCGGGTGTTGTGCGCGATGGCCGCCGGATCACCGCCGTGAACTGGGAAGACGAAACCGGTCAGGGCACCATCGAATGTGATCACGTGGTCAACTGCGCGGGCATGTGGGGCCGTGAGGTTGGCCAGATGCTGGGCGTGAACGTGCCGCTGCAGGCCTGCGAACACTTCTACATCGTGACCGAAGCGATTGAGGGCCTGCAACAGCTGCCCGTGCTGCGCGTGCCCGACGAATGCGCCTATTACAAAGAAGACGCGGGCAAAATGCTGCTGGGTGCCTTTGAACCCAACGCCAAACCTTGGGGCCCGATCCCGGCGGATTTTGAATTTGACCAACTGCCTGAGGATTTCGACCATTTTGAACCGATCCTAGAACAGGCGGTCGAACGTCTGCCCATGCTGGCCGAGGCAGGCATTCACACGTTCTTCAATGGCCCCGAAAGCTTCACCCCCGATGACGCCTACCACCTTGGGCTGGCCCCCGAGATGGACAATGTCTGGGTCGCGGCGGGCTTTAACTCCATCGGGATTCAATCTGCAGGGGGCGCTGGCATGGCGCTGGCACAATGGATGGATGCGGGCGAAAAGCCCTTCGATCTGGGCGATGTGGACATCAGCCGGATGCAGCCCTTCATGGGCAACAAGACCTTCTTGATGGAACGGTCGAAAGAGACGTTGGGCCTGCTTTATGCGGACCATTTCCCCTTCCGTCAAAAAGACACAGCGCGTGGCGTCCGCCGCACCCCGTTTCATCACCACCTGAAAGAACAGGGCGCGGTTTTTGGCGAACTGTCCGGCTGGGAACGGGCCAACTGGTTCGCCCGTGACGGGCAAACGGCGGAATATGCCTACAGCTGGAAACGGCAGAATTTCTTCGACAACGTTGCTGAAGAACACATGGCGGTACGTGAAAACGTCGGCATGTATGACATGTCGTCTTTCGGCAAAATCCGCGTCGAGGGGCCGGACGCAGAAGCCTTCATGAACTACGTGGGCGGTGGCGATTATTCGGTGCCCAATGGCAAGATCGTCTACACACAATTCCTCAACTCACGCGGCGGGATTGAGGCTGACGTCACCGTCACCCGCCTGACCGAAACCGCCTATCTGGTCGTGACACCTGCCGCCACACGTCTGGCGGATCAGACATGGATGGAACGCCACCGGGGTGATTTCAACGTCGTCATCACCGATGTGACAGCCGGCGAAGGCGTGCTTGCGATCATGGGTCCGAACAGCCGCAAATTGCTGCAGGCCGTGAGCCCCAATGACTTTACCAACGTCACCAATCCCTTCGGCACCGCCCAAGAGATTGAGATCGGCATGGGCGTCGCCCGTGCCCACCGCGTGACCTACGTGGGGGAATTGGGTTGGGAAATCTATGTCTCCACCGATCAGGCAGGCCATGTGTTTGAGACCCTGTTTGACGCAGGCCAAAGCATGGATCTGAAACTTTGCGGGATGCACATGATGGACACCTGCCGCATCGAAAAAGGGTTCCGCCACTTTGGACATGACATCACCTGCGAAGATCATGTGATGGAAGCGGGCCTTGGCTTTGCCGTCAAAAAGGACAAGCCGAACTACATCGGACGTGAGGCTATTTTGGACAAGCTCGAACAGGGCCTGAACAACCGGATGGTCCAATTCAAACTCACTGATCCAGAGCCGCTTTTGTACCACAACGAACCCATCCTGCGGGACGGCGAATTGGTGGGGTATCTGTCGTCGGGTGCCTACGGGCACGCGCTGGGCGGGGCCATAGGGCTGGGATATGTGCCCTGCAAGGGGGAGGCTGCGGCGGATGTCCTCGCCTCAACCTATGAGATTGATGTAATGGGCACGAAGGTCAAAGCTGAAGCCTCTCTCAAACCGATGTATGACCCCAAGTCCGAGCGCGTCAAAGTCTGACCGCCGATCAAAATTTGTGACCCCGCTGCGCACCAAATTCGATGCGTGGCGGGCTTTTCTTTTAGGGCGCGCCATGCGCAACTGCGCCCCATGAGATCACCAACAGCCAGCCACCCCCCCACACAAAACGGCGACACCCTGCGCGGCTTCAGCTTTGCGCTGGGGGCCTATGTGTTTTGGGGATTTTTGCCGCTGTACCTTAAGCTTGTCGACCATATTCCCGCAGTTGAGGTCGTGGCCCACCGCGTCATCTGGTCGGTTCCCATCGCGGGATTGGTGCTGATCTTGTTGGGGCGTACCGGGGATTTGCGCCGCGTGCTAAGCGACCCGCGCGCGCTGATGATGGGCTGCGTGACCGCCGCCCTCGTGTCGGTGAACTGGGGCATTTATGTCTGGGCGATTGCTGAAAACCGCACGTTGGATGCCGCCCTTGGCTACTACATCAACCCGCTGTTTTCCGTGTTTTTGGGCTTTGCCTTGCTGGGCGAACGTCTGACCCGCCTGCAATGGGTCGCCGTGGTGTTGGCCGCAGCGGCGGTCGTCGTGTTGACAGTCTATAACGGGTCACTGCCGTGGCCTGCGTTGACCCTGACGGTCAGCTGGGGGTTCTACGCCTATTTCAAACGGTCCCTCCCCATTGGTCCCAATCAGGGATTTCTGTTGGAGGTGCTGATCCTGACCCCGTTTGCCCTGATCTATCTTGGCTGGCTGTGGTCCGTGGGCGGCGGCGTGTTCGTGCCCCTGTCTGCGGATATGTGGTTGCTGATTGGCTGCGGTGTGGCGACGGCGGTGCCTTTGATGCTCTATGCCAATGGGGCCAAGGGGCTGCGGCTGACGACCATCGGGATCATGCAGTACATTGCGCCGACGATGATCATGCTGGTGGCCGTCCTTGCCTTTGATGAACCCTTCGGCACGGCCCGCGCCATTGCCTTTCCGATGATCTGGGCCGCCCTTGCGCTCTATACCTACTCCATGTTCCGGAACCGCCGGTCATGAGCGATGACTACGCCCCACCGACCGACCCATTGGATGTGATCCACCACGACCACGAAATCCTCATCGTGAACAAACCCTCCGGCTTGTTGTCGGTGCCGGGCAAGGGGCCGCATTTGGCCGATTGTCTGATCGCCCGCGTGCAAGAGGTGTTTCCGACCGCTTTGCTGATCCACCGCCTTGATCGCGACACCAGCGGCGTGATGGTCTTTGCCCTGACACCCCACGCCCAACGCCACATCGGGTTGCAGTTTGAAAAACGTCAGACCAAGAAAACCTATGTGGCGCGGGTGGCGGGGCGTCTGGACCCCAAGACCGGAACCGTTGATTTGCCGCTGATCGTCGACTGGCCCAACAGGCCGAAACAGATGGTCTGTCATGAAACCGGCAAGCAGGCCGTGACCGACTGGCGGGTCGTCAAATCCAGTGATGACGAAAGCCGCGTGCGGCTGATGCCCAAGACTGGCCGCAGCCATCAGCTGCGGGTGCATGTGCTGGCCTTGGGCCATCCGATCCTTGGTGATCCGTTCTATGCGACGGGACCGGCACGGGACCACCCGCGCCTGATGCTCCATTCCGAGGAATTGCGCCTGCGTCATCCCGATGGAGGTGAGGGCGTGCGGTTCCGCGCCAAAGCGCCGTTCTGACACGCCCCGACCCGGCGTTCCGCCGATCCGAGGCTAAAGTCCCGCCAACCGCCGGTCAGTGAGGTTCTGCCGTTGGGCAACGATCTCAGCCGTTTGGCTTTCAAGCTCGGGTTGCTGCGCCAGCAGCTGGTCGAGCTCATCAAGTCGGTTCATGGCAATCAAGTCCAGAACATCACCGCCAGGCAGCGTGGTGACGGGCTGGATAAGGGCCACGCGGGCGGGCGCGATCAGATTACGCGCCTGCACCGCAGACAAATCCGTCTCAACAAACGCATAGATGCCACTGCCCTTGGCGGGCAAGGCAAATGGGCTCAGGTGAACGGCTGTCACGCGAGGGTGGGCCATCAAATCCGCCTCAATCTGCGCGCCCTCTGCCGCGATGCGGTTTCCGGTGCCTTCGCCGTCGGACCAGTTGAACAGGCCACGGGTGACGGCATTGTAGGCCTTCTTTCCTGTCGCCATCCAAATGCGTGTCGGCAGGCTTTTGCGCGCCAGCATCCGGCGTTCGGATGCGGTCAGAAGGTCCGGTGCGTAGCGACGTTTCTGTTTCACCAGATGACGCAGGTCTTCGTAGCCCATGATGCGGAAAATCTTGCCCCGTCGCCGGTGGACGGAGGCCAGTTGGAAATCAATCACCTCCGCCTGACCATCCGGCCCCATCAGCCAGTTTTGCGGCTTTGCCAGATCATTGTGGGTCACGCCACGGCGGCGCATATCCCGCAGGATGCGTTTGGCATCGTGGTAAAACGCCGCTTGGGTGGGTTTTGCAAGGTTCAGGGGCATACCCTCGGACCAACTGCGCAGAATGCCGCTGTCATCGACACGGATCAGATCGGGGGTGCCGGGGATGCCGGTCACAAGCTTGAGGGATTTGATTTCCTTGCGCGCCAGAAAACCTGCGATGGGCTTGGCCCACCACGGGACGCCATCCAGCTTGCGCAACACCAGTTTGGTGTCCGGCGCGTCCTCAAGATGGCCTGACACCGTTTCTGAGAATTCGTCCCGTTTGTGGACGGTCGTTGGAATGAAACGAGGGGGCGCGGACATGAGAGGTCTCTATCCGCGCCCGAGTTTCGAGTCTAGCTCCAGCCGCTGACGGCCTTCACTTCCAAAAATTCTTCCAGCCCGTACAGGCCACCCTCACGGCCGTTGCCGGACTGCTTGTAGCCACCGAACGGGGATCCTTGTGCAAAGCCCTGACCGTTGGTTTCGACCATGCCGGACCGCAGGCGACGGGCGGCATAGTGGCGCTTTTCGTCATCAGGGGTCTGGATGTAATTGGTCAACCCGTAGTCCGTGTCATTGGCAATCGCGATCGCTTCATCGATGGTGTCGAACTTCATGATCGCAAGGACGGGGCCGAAGACCTCTTCACGCGCGATGGTCATGTCGTTGGTCACATCGGCGATGACCGTCGGCTTGACGTAGTAGCCACGGTTCAACCCGTCGGGGCGACCCAAACCACCTGCAGTCAGGCGGCCTTCGCCCATCCCGACTTCGATCAGGCCTTGAATTTTGTCGAACTGCGCTTTGGACACGACGGGGCCGATGTGCTTGCCTTCCTCAGACGCGGGGCCAACCTTGGTTTCCTCGGCCACACGCGACGCGATCTCAACCGCTTCGTCATAGAAGCTGCTTTCGACCAGCATTCTGGTCGGGGCATTGCACGACTGACCCGAATTGCGGAAACAGCGGGATGCGCCGTATTCCACGCCTTTGGCGCCGGCATCTGCAAAGACCAGATTGGCCCCTTTGCCGCCCAGTTCCAGAGACACCCGCTTCAGCGTATCTGCTGCGGATTTTGAGATCAGTTTCCCCGCACGGCTGGACCCTGTGAACGAAACCATATCCACGTCCGGATGGGCAGACAGCTGTGACCCTACGCCCACGCCATCCCCGTTGAGCATGTTGAAGACGCCTTTGGGGAAACCGGCCTCATCCATAAATTCCGCGAACAGCAAGCCGGACAGGGGTGCGATCTCGGATGGTTTGAGGATTGTGGTGCAGCCGACGGCAATCGCGGGCACGGCCTTCAACACGATCTGGTTCATTGGCCAGTTCCACGGCGTGATCAAAGCACAAACGCCAATGGGTTCCAGAAGGGTCTTTTCAGTGCCGGTATAGTCCCGTTCAAAAGACATCTTGTCGAAGGCTTTGATGAACCCCTCCAAGTGCCAAGAGCCGGCACCCACCTGATTGACGCGGGACATGGAAATCGGTGCGCCCATTTCCATGGACATGGCCTGGGCCATCTCTTCTTGGCGGTCGTTGTAAACCTCAAGCAGGCGGTTCAGCAGGGCCATCTTTTCGGATTTGTCGACAAAGGCCCAATCGGGGAACGCGGCTTTGGCGGCGGCCACGGCGGCGTCCGTGTCGGCCTGATCGCCCAGCGAAATGACGGCGCAGGCCTCTTCTGTGGAAGGGTCAATGACCTGATAATCGTTTGCTTTCGCAGGGCTGACCCACGCGCCGTTGATGTAGAAATCGCGTTTCTCGAGCATGGTTTTGGGTCCTTCGGTTGGAATGCTTTCATGGACTCATATATGATCAACAACAGCAAACAAGAAGGAGTGCCGACATGGGTCTGCGCATCAACGACACGATTCCCGATTTGACCGTCGAAACCGACCAAGGGACGCTGTCCCTGCACGACTGGATCGGCGACAGCTGGGCGATCATTTTCAGCCACCCCAAGGATTTTACCCCCGTTTGCACCACGGAATTCGGTGCGGTGGCCCAATTGGCTGCGGAATGGGAAAAGCGCGGCACCAAGGTGATGGGTGTGTCCGTGGACGGTGTCGAAGAACACACCAAGTGGAAAAAGGACATTGAGGCGGTGGGCGGCGCGCCTGCGAACTTCCCGATTGTGGCCGACGACGGGCTGGAAATTTCCAAAGCCTTCGACATGCTGCCGGCTGAGGCCTATATGCCCGACGGCCGCACGCCAGCGGACAGCGCCACGGTGCGGTCT
Source organism: Pseudooctadecabacter sp. (assembly GCF_965657175.1). GTDB lineage: Bacteria > Pseudomonadota > Alphaproteobacteria > Rhodobacterales > Rhodobacteraceae > Octadecabacter. The sequence continues at coordinate 512,404 of NZ_CBFHNH010000001.1, forward strand.
GTGTTCATTATCGGCCCCGACAAGCAGCTGAAGCTGTCGATGACCTACCCGATGACCGTGGGCCGCAACTTCGCAGAGGTGCTGCGCGCTTTGGACGGGTTGCAAACCTCAGCTCGTGAAGGCGTGGCGACACCTGCGAACTGGCAGGTCGGTCAGGATGTAGTGGTGCCAGTGGCGGTGTCCGATGAGGACGCGATCGCCAAGTACGGCGCGATTGACACCAAGCTGCCTTACCTGCGGATGGCGAAACTGCCAAAGTGACGGGTGCGGCGCTGTCTGCCTCACGGCAGAGGCGCCCCGCCCTCCGTCCCATATGACGAAAGGCCCCGCCGGTCTGGTGGGGCCTTTTGACGTTCAGGCGTGGAGGACCACGACTGTGTCGGTGGGCACACGTGTGTACAGATCGCGCACATCATCGTTGGTCATGCGCACGCAGCCGTTGGACACGCGCCGACCGATGCCGCTGTTGTCCGGCGATCCGTGGATGCGCAGATACGTGTCACGGCCATTTTCATAAAGATAGAGCGCCCGCGCCCCCAAAGGATTCATCCCGCCGCCCGGCATCCCGTCGGCGTAGGGGCCGTATTTGTCGAGATCGCGCCGGATCATGGCGGGGGTCGGTGTCCAGCGGGGCCATTCGGCCTTGCGCCGGATCATATAGGCGCCCGGTTCCCAGCGGTCTTGCGGCGCAACGCCCACGTCGTATTTCATCGCTTCGCGTCGCGGCAGGGTCCAATTGAGTGCAAACTCGTCCGGGACGACATGAATTTGCCCCGCAGGCACTTGGCCAGCCAAGGGAACGATGCGCGGGGTTGCGGCGGAGGCTGCAACAACACTTGGTGCCGCAAGGGCTGCAGCGGCGCTGGTGAAAAGGGTGCGTCGGTTCAGACGGGTCATCTTATGTCCTTTCGATATGTCTATCGTTTGAGGACACAACACGGGCTTACGGGCTTACGGGCTGCGGTTCTGTGGGCCGCCTGTCAGCGCAGCCGGACCTGCGTGCCGACAGGCACGCGGTTGTATAAAACAAGGGCTTCGGCCTTAAGCATCTGCACACAACCATTCGACAGATATCGTCCCGTGACGCGACGGTTGGGCGGGCTGCCGTGGATACGAAACAGCGGGGCAGGCCATGCTTGCGGCAGCACCGTTCAGAAGCATGCGTCGGGTCAGGTGTGTCATGCCAGCCTCCGCGCCGTTGGATGGGGCCAATTCAGGACTGGCCCCAGCGACTTAGTGCAGGACGGCACGGGTGCCCAAAGGCACACGGTTGTACAGATCGGAAATGTGGCTGTTCACCAGACGCACGCAGCCGTTCGACACGGCGGACCCGATGGTGCGGGGCGCGTTGGTGCCATGGATGCGCAGGTATGTGTCGCGCGACCCTTGGAACAGATACAGCGCACGGGCGCCCAGCGGATTGTCGATCCCGCCTTCCATACCGTCCTCAAACGGTTTGTATGCCGCAGGATCACGTTCGATCATCTCAGGGGTCGGCGTCCAGCGGGGCCATTCTTTCTTTGCGTTGATCCGGAAATCCCCGCTTTCATACAAGTTCGCTCGGCCGATGCCCACGGAATAGGTCAGCGCCAGACCGGGGCCAAGCATCCAGTACAGCTTGAAGCTTTGCGGCTCTACGTGGATTTCGCCAGGGGCGTAGTCGCGGTTGATTTGTTCCACACGTGGCAGTTGGCTTTCAGGCACCAGATATTGCGCAGCGGCAGGTGATGCAGCGGCAAGACCGGCCGTAGCGGCAGCCGTGTTCAGAAAATGGCGACGTGTAAACATTGTGATCCCTCGGTATAGACAGCTGCCGTAATATGCCCTTGATGGGCCGTTCGGGCAAGGGACGGGTCTTCACAATAGGGTCAGGGTTTCCCGACCTTGCCCAGATGTGTGTCAGAAAAGCCGCTTTCTTCCTTGAGCCCATAGCCTAGCAACCGGTCAAATCCGCTATGGGCGAGCCAAAGAGCACCCAAGCCCGCGAAGACTTGGGAATCGGTCCAAAGACCCGCGGCCATAACGATCGCCCCAAATCCATAGATGTGGACCGCGTTGTAGACGTAAGACCCTATGCGGTTTCCCAAGGCATAGGCAGCAAAGCTCAGATCAGGTGCGAAGAACCACAACACTGCGGCCCACCATGCAAAACCTGATCCTGTCACCACGAAGACCGATAGCCCGGCAAGAAGAACAATCCCGCCTTCAAGGCGCTGCCATGTGACTGTGCTCATCTTTTGCTCCCTATGTTAATGTTTGTTACATGGGGGCACAGTTTCAGGTGTTCAAGAAAAAGGCCCCGATGTTTCCACCGGGGCCTTCTGAATTTCAAAGATCGGGGACTTAGTCCTCTTTCTCTTCTTTGGCGGCTTCTTCGCCGGTTTCCTGATCGACCATCTTCATGGCCAAACGCACCTTGCCACGGTCATCAAAGCCCAGAAGTTTCACGTAAACTTCCTGACCTTCTTTCAGAACGTCGGAGGGGTGGTTCAGGCGGCGGTTCTCAATCTGAGAGACGTGCACAAGGCCGTCTTTCTTGCCGAAGAAGTTCACAAACGCACCGAAGTCGACGATTTTGACCACTGTGCCTTTGTAGATCATGCCTTCTTCAGGCTCTGCCACGATGGAGTGGATCATGTCGTAGGCTTTCTTGATAGCGTCGCCATTTGGCGATGCGATCTTGATGATGCCTTCGTCGTTGATGTCGACCTTCGCGCCGGACACTTCCACGATTTCGCGGATGACCTTACCACCCGAACCGATGACTTCGCGGATTTTGTCCGTTGGCACCTGCATGGTTTCAATGCGTGGCGCGTGGACAGAGAAGTCGGAGGCGCTGGACAGCGCTTTGTTCATCTCGCCCAGGATGTGCAGACGACCTTCCTTGGCTTGGGCCAAGGCTTTCTTCATGATCTCGGGCGTGATGCCTGCGATCTTGATGTCCATCTGCAAGGACGTGATGCCGTTTTCTGTACCGGCAACCTTAAAGTCCATATCGCCCAAGTGGTCTTCGTCACCCAAGATATCGGACAGAACCGCATAGTCGCCGTCCTCTTCAAGGATCAGACCCATGGCCACACCGGCAACCGGTGCTTTCAGCGGCACACCCGCGTCCATCATGGACAAGGAACCACCACAGACAGACGCCATGGAGGACGAGCCGTTGGATTCCGTGATCTCAGACACCACGCGGACCGTGTAAGGGAAGTCGGTGGCAGCGGGCAGAACGGCCTGAAGGGCGCGCCATGCCAGTTTGCCGTGACCAATCTCACGACGTCCGGGAGGACCAAAGCGACCAACTTCACCCACCGAATAGGGAGGGAAGTTATAATGCAGTAGGAAGTTCGACTTATACATACCCTGCAGGCTGTCGATCATCTGCTCATCATCGCCGGTGCCCAATGTGGTCACAACCAGACCTTGGGTTTCACCACGTGTGAAGAGGGCAGAGCCGTGCGTCCGTGGCAGAAGACCCACTTCGGACACGATGTCACGGATTTCGTCGGTCTTACGACCGTCGATCCGCTTACCGGTTTTCACAACGTCACCGCGCAGGATGGACGCCTCAAGCTTTTTCATAGCGGAGCCAAGGTTGGCATCCTCAAGCTGCTCATCGCTCAACGCGGCCTTGACGGTCTCACGGGCGGCGGCAACAGCAGTGGTGCGTTCCTGCTTGTCGGAAATTGCGAAAGCGGCGCGCATTTCTTTTTCACCGGCTTTCTTCACTGCGTCGTACAGATCGGAATAGTCGGGGGCTTGGAAATCAAACGGCTCTTTCGCGCAGTCTTCGGCCAGATCAATGATCAGGTCGATGACAGGCTGGATCTGCTCATGTGCGAATTCCACAGCACCGAGCATTTCTTCCTCGGACAGCTCATAGGCCTCGGATTCAACCATCATCACGGCGTCTCTGGTGCCGGCAACAACGAGGTCGAGACGCTGCTCAGGGTTGTTGCGCAGGTTGTGCATATCGTCGAGTTCGGGGTTCAGGATGTAATCGCCATCCTCATAACCCACACGACAGGCAGCAATCGGGCCCATGAACGGCGCGCCAGAGATTGTCAGCGCGGCGGAGGCTGCAACCATGGCAACCATGTCGGGGTCGTTGACCAGATCGTGGCTGAGAACGGTACAGATCACGAGGACCTCGTTCTTGAAGCCATTGACGAACAGCGGGCGGATCGGACGGTCAATCAGACGGCTTGTCAGCGTCTCTTTTTCCGTGGGGCGCGCTTCGCGCTTGAAGAAGCCACCGGGGACTTTACCTGCGGCGTAATACTTTTCGTTGTAGTGCACGGTCAGCGGGAAGAAATCTTGACCCGGCTTTTGCTGCTTGGCGAATGTCACGTTGGCCATGACCGAGGTTTCGCCATAGGTCGCGATGACAGAACCATCGGCCTGACGGGCAACCTTGCCCGTTTCCAGTGTCAGCGTTTCTTCGCCCCACTGAATGGATTTTTTCACTTCTTTAAACATCTATAGTTTCCTATCTGGAAGCACTCCCAGGCGAACCCTGGGTCTTCCGTATCATTGGTGGCCCCATTGCCACCGACCCCAATCCTTTTGTGTGCGCCGGGGTCTTTGCGTCACGTCTCAGATACCGTGCGTCTACAGGGGTTTGGGCCGTTTGGGAAGGGGGGCTAAAATTCGCGAATTTTAGCGGGCCGCATCCAGCGCGATCAGCTCCGACACGGTGACAAAGTCGAAACCCCGCGCACGCAACCCGGCGATAATCAACGGCAAAGTCGCGCGGCTGCTGTCGTTGCCGGAATATATCCCGTGCAGCAGGATGATATCCCCGGCTTGGGTGGTTTCAATCACGTGCGCGGCGAGGTCTTGGGGCGGCGCGTCAAACGCCAGATCGGTCTCAGGCTCCACGGACCACATGATTGTTGTGCGGTCATGTTGGGCCAAGACCCAAGGCAGGACGACCAGTTTGCGCCCATAGGGCGGGCGGAAGTGCAGGGTGCCTTCGTAGCCAAGCGTCCGGATCGCCGCATCGGTTTTGCGCAGCTGGCGGCGGACCTCCCACGGGGGCATCGCCACCATACGACGGTGGTTCCATGAATGGTTTCCGACCTCATGCCCTGCATCTACCACGGCCTGTGCGCCCTCTGGAAAGGCCGTGACCTCCCGTCCGGTCAGAAAGAAGGTGGCGGTGACGTCGGCCTTGTCCAAGATGTCCAGCAAGGGTGCTGTGAACCGCCGCGTCGGCCCGTCATCAAGGGTCAGCGCGACAACTGGTCTATCCGTAACTACTTGGTGGACAAAATGGCCGAACATCTGCCTGTCGCGCTGGCGGCTGTAGTCAAACAAAGGCCTGCAGCACTGTCGCAAGAACGATCAGGCAGGCGGCGGCGAGGACAATCCGTTTCATGCCCCCCACCTTGGGTTAGATCACATCCGTTTGCCAGAGCCGCACTTTCGTGCCGCCATGGTTGACCACAGGTCCCGCCGGTTTGAACGGCAGACCGGTGGCCTTGGCCAGTGCGTCGTCACTGGTGACGATGGCGGCGCGCCAGCCTTTGAAGTGGCTTTTCATCCGGTCGCCGAAGCTGGAATAGAGCCCGTAGAGCGGGGTCTTGTTGCCAATCCGCGCGCCGTAAGGCGGGTTGCAGATGACCAGACCGGGGGTGTCCGTCGGCGGGGTGATATCGCTGATCAACTTGGCGTCAAACGTGGCCACATCCGCAACACCGGCGCGGGTGGCATTGGCGGTGGACATGGCCACCGCCCCTTGGTCACGGTCGCTGCCGTAAACGCCATGCGCTGCAGGGCGGTCGGGGCTGCCCATGGCGGCAAAGGCCTGCGCATCGTAGTTGGGAAAAGACTGGAAGGCGAAATCCCGGCCGCGGCCGGGGTCCAGCCGACGGGCGATTTCGGCGGCTTCAATGACGAACGTGCCGGACCCGCACATGGGGTCATAAAGGGGGGTCTTCCCGTTGAATTTGGCTTCGCGCAGAAACATCGCGGCCATGGTTTCGCGCATGGGGGCCTTGTTCACGGCCTCCTTATGGCCACGTTTGTGCAAGCTGTCGCCGGAGGTATCGAGCGACAGCGTCACGTGATCACGGTCAATCCGGACGCGGATCGCCACGTCGGCGGGATATTCCGGTTCAGGGGTGACAAAGCCATGACCTGCGAGCGCGGTTTCCACCCGTTCTTTCGCAGCACCTGCGTGATAAATCTTGGATTTGTGGCACGTAGCCTCAACAGCGACCGTTGCGTATTTGGGCAGGATTTCGGGCCAGTCGAATTCGCGCGTGTTCAGTTCCAGCTGCGACAGATACAGCGCGCGAAACGTGACCAGCCGCGCCAGCACACGGGTTGCGCCCCGCAATTGCAGGTTCGCGCGCCAGATGTCGGGCCACTCCCCCCGGATCGTCACACCGCCTGAAATCGTTTCGGTGACTTTAAAGCCCTTTTCGCGGGCTTCGGCGGCCAGAAAGTCTTCTTGGCCGAGTGCAGTGATGAGGAACATATCCATGGTGCGTGGCTATACCGTATGAGGGAAAAGAAAAACCGCCCACGGGGTGTCCCGTAGGCGGTTGAATTCTTGCAAGACGTGCCGCTGGTTCAGCGACGGATGCCCAGGCGTTTGATCAGGTCCTGATAGCGGGCCTCATCCTTGGCTTTGGTGTAATCCAGAAGCTTACGACGCAGAGCGACCATTTTCAAAAGGCCACGGCGACCGTGGTTGTCTTTCTTGTGGGTCTTAAAGTGCTCGGTCAGGGTGGTGATGCGGGATGTGAGGATCGCAACCTGAACTTCTGGCGAACCTGTGTCGCCGTCCTTGATTGCAAATTCCTTCATCAGGCGTGCTTTTTCTTCAGCAGTAATCGACATCGGGGTCTCCTTGGTTAAAGGGTGAATGGCACAAGCCGGGATGTCGTCCAGCAGGGCCCGTGGAGGGTGAACTGTGCCAGTTGCCCGACGCAGATGCGGGCGTATAGGAAGATTCTATGCCCTTGGCAAAGGGTTTCTGGCCTTAGGCGGCCGCGTCTTCGCTGACCAGACGCACTGTGCTGACGTCAAAGTCCGTCACGCCGACCAAGTTCGCCACAGGTTCGCCGTCCGCCAGAAGGACAAGACCACCGGCGCTGTCTTGCGTGGTCAGGACCGGTTCGTCGCCCGAGAAATTCAGGACAAGCACGTCTTCATCGGAAAAATCCATGATTTGTATGTTGCCATTCACAATCTCAAACGTATCGGCGTCCTGTCCGCCGGTCATGACATCACCGTCGTTGCCGATCAGATGGTCATTGCCTTCGGATCCGTTGAGGTAGTCGCGTTCGGCCACATCTTCGCCGGTGGCACCATCTACCACATCGTTGCCCTCGCTGCCCTGTAGGTTGTCTTGGCCAGCCCCGCCGATCAGCGTGTCGTCGCCCCAACCACCCAACAGGTCATCATCGTCGTCGTAGCCATAAAGATCGTCATCGCCACCACCGCCTTGCATCCGGTCTGCACCATCACCACCCGACATAATATCATTGCCAATATGCCCATCCAGCTGGTCATCGCCCGCGCCGCCGGTCAGGGTGTCATCTCCTTCGCCGCCCAACAGCTGATCGTCGCCGTCTTCGCCGATCAAGGTGTCATCGCCATCACGGCCATGGATAAAATCATCCCCTGCTGCGCCGCCGATTGTATCGGCGTCTTGGGTGCCGAATTCTTCGACATGGGACGGGCCGCCCGCTGTCAGGACATCGGTGTTTTCTTCGTCCAGAAGTTCCAGCAAATCGCCCTCGACGGTTTCTTCATGCAGATCGGGGTGCGTTGGGCCATCAGCGTCCGCGTCCTCTTGTTCCAGTCCGATAAGGGCCGTTCCGGCAAGGGCGACGCCAATCAATCCTAGAAGTGCAAGCATGTCGATGACCTAATCAAGTTTACCATTGGGAACAAAACACAGGTGCGGACCGGTGTAACTGGCCCTCCAGATAGCGAACAAAACGCGAAAAGGCGCTGAAATTCGACTCAGATGGTTAACGAGCTGGCCATAGCGCCCGAGCCGAAATTCCACGGCTGGGGGCTTTGCGTGTATGCGATGTAGAGAGGATGTTTTGGGTGTCCCGCTTTGCTAAGGCCAAGGTGGAACAGCGGCGCGCCGGTGGCCTGCACCATCGCCGCCACCTGTGGGCCACGGCAAAGGTGTTCGCCGTGGGTGCCCCATGCGCAGATGGTGGCGTCTGCCCAATCGGTGGCCTCAAGGATCGCGGCATCATTGGTGGGGCCAATAGGATCGGCTGCTTGGCGCATCTTGCGCGGATCGGTATCACGCCACGCAAAAATGTTGGTCACGCGAAAGGCCCCGTGCCCCAGCGCCCGCGCGCGGCGTTCGCAGCGTTCGACCGTCGGATCATTCTGGACCTCAGTCGCGGTGGAGGGGTTGAGCATGACAAAATGCACGCGACTGCCCGCCTCATCCCACGTGCGGGTCAGCGAATACCGGTACCGTTCACAGTCTGAATAGACCGCGGTGGAGGGCGCGTCGCCTTTGATATGGGTGCGGGTGATCATGGGGCGGTTATGACGAAGGCCGGTGTGATGTGCTAGAGTAGGGGCATTCACGAAAGGACATCTTATGCAACTTGGAGCGTTTTCAATAAGTCTGTCTGTCAAAGACCTCGCCACATCCATCGCGTTTTATTCCGATCTCGGGTTTGAAAGGTTCGCCGGCCAAGGCGAACACGGCTCTGCGATCATGAAAAGCGGTGACACCTTAGTGGGCCTGTTTCAGGGGATGTTTGAAGGCAACATGCTGACCTTCAATCCCGGTTGGGATCAATCAGCAGGTGAGGTGAACCCCTTCGAGGACGTGCGCGTCATCAAGGACAAAGTGAAGGCCGCAGGACATGCGGTCAGCCAAGAACAGGGGGACGCTACGGGGCCCGCGTCCTTTGTTGTGATTGACCCGGACGGAAACCCGATCCTGTTTGACCAACACCGGTAGGATAGGGGGCTGATCGGCCCTCCCGGGGGGGGGTGGGCCAGATGAACGAGGGGGTGGTATTGGCTAGCCGCGCACGAATACCCGTGAGGGGTGCAATTCGCCGGATTTGAAGGTGCCCACCGCGATGGCCTCACCGTTGTGGTCGGCCCAGCAGTCTTCGCCGTATTCCACATCGCCCATGACGAGGGCAGGGTTGCCGTTGCGCAGTTTCGCGATGCTGGATTCGGGGCAATGGACACGTGGCAGATCATCAAGACCGTCTTCTAGGGGGCGGATCAGGTGATCCAACCCTTCTGTCTTGGCGTGTTCGTCAAGTTGGTCCAGCGAAACACCGTCTTCGGCTGTAAACGGCCCCGACCAGATGCGACGCAGTTCGCGCACGTGGGCATGACAGCCCAGCGCCGCACCCAGATCGCGGGCGATGGACCGGACGTAGCCGCCCTTGCCACAGGTCATTTCAAGCGTGACGTGGTCAGGGTCGGGCCGATCGATCAGCACCAGTTCCTCAACCCACAAGGGGCGGGCCGCAATTTCAAAATCCTCGCCATCGCGGGCGCGTTTATAGGCCCGTTCACCGTCGATCTTTACGGCGGAAAAGGCGGGCGGAATTTGCATGATGTCGCCCACAAACTGGCCCAGCGCCGTTTTGATCGCGTCGTCCGTGGGGCGGTCGTCGCTGGTTGCGGTCACCTCACCCTCGGCGTCGTCGGTGTTGGTCTTCTGACCCAGCCGCACGGTAAAGGTATAGGCCTTAAGCGCGTCGGTAATGTAGGGGACGGTTTTGGTCGCTTCGCCCAGTGCCACGGCCAGAACGCCTGTCGCCTCGGGGTCCAGTGTGCCTGCGTGGCCTGCTTTCTTGGCGTCCAGCGCCCAGCGCACCTTATTGACCACGGAGGTCGAGGTGATGCCAGCGGGTTTGTCCACCACCAGCCATCCGTGCAGATCGCGTCCTTTGCGTTTGCGTGCCATATCGCCCTCGTCCTTGGTCAGGCGGGCCGGTTAGTTGGTGTCGGCCCCGCCGTCAAGCACACCGACCATCGGACCCAAGGGGCCAAAGCCGAAATCGGACCGGCCAGAGGCCGCGTCATACATGCGGCTGACCTTGCCATCAAAGAACAGCGCATTGGGCGTTTGCAGCCGGTCGCGGAACAGTGTGCCGAAATCGTGGAAGTTCACCGCATCATTACTGATCGCGAAATAGGCGGTTTGCCCGTCGGCTGATGTGCCCACCCCGTTGCGGATAAACCGGCTGTCGCTGCCGTCGATAAACCGAGGATGAAGCGCGCCGTCGATTACCAACATAGGACCGGATTGGGTGGCATGGGTGCAATCCGGCCCCTCTGCCTGATAGGCGAGGGTTTCGATGACGCGCAGGGTATCTGCGATGCAAAAGACGCCGTTGGGCAGCAGGCCGAAATTCCCCGGCCCCTCTGACGCGATGACGCGCATTTCTTCCCTGCCGTCCTCAATATAATGGCCCACAGGATCGCGGTCGTCGTGGTACATGCCCGCGTTCATGGCAAATAGCAGATCACGGCCCTCAAGGTCTTCGATGGCGCGAAAGGACCCAAGGACGGCGCCTGTGTCATCGCGCAAGAACAATTGCAGATCCTCGGAGGCTGCGACCTCGCATACGGTATAGGACGCGCCCAGATGGTCGATGTCGTCACAGGTGACAGCGGCGGCCGGGCTGGCCAGCAGGACAAGACCAGCAAGCCAGCGCATCAGTCCTCCGATGAGATATCTCGCGCGACTTTCTCGTCTTCGAACATCGCGCGTGTGGCGTCCATGCGGTCGTACATATCATCAATGCGGAACCGCAGGTCGGGGGCATGTTTCAGCTTCATGCCCTTGGTGATCAGATGGCGCAGTTCACCCTTGTTGCGGGCCAGTGCCTCAATCGCCAAATCAGCATCCTTGCCGCCCAAAGGCAGCACAAAGGCCGTGGCGATGCTGAGGTCGGGGGTCATGCGAACCTCGCCCACGGTGATGGACATGCGTTGCAGGTCGGGGTCATGGACCTCTCCGCGTTGCAACAATTCGGACATGGTGCGGCGAATCAACTCGCCGACACGCAATTGCCGCTGGGATGGGCCGTCCTTGCCTTGAAAACTGTTCTTTGCCATGGGGTGCATGTAAGCAGGTTGGGCGCGCTTGCCAAGGCGCAGTGACGGAAGGACGATAAGATGACGGATATGCCGGGGATTGTGATCACGGGCGGGTCTGGCCGGATGGGGCAGATGTTGATCGGCGCTGTGCTGGCGTCTGACGCCTGTACCCTAGTGGGCGTGCTGGAACGGGAAGGCCACGACTGGATCGGGCAGGACATCGGCACGGCTATGGGGCGCGCGCCTGTGGGCGTGGCGGTCAGTGACGATCCGGTCGCGACTTTTGCCAAAGCCCAAGCGGTGATTGATTTCACCGCCCCTGCTGCCACCGTCGCCTTTGCCGAACTGGCCGCACAGGCCCGCGCGGTGCATGTGATTGGCACCACGGGCCTGACCGAAGATGACATCGCCAAGCTGGACGCCGCTGCCCACCACGCAGTGATCGTGCGGGCGGGCAATATGTCGTTGGGCGTGAACCTGCTGGTGCAGCTGACCAAAAAGGTCGCGGCGGCCTTGGATGAAGACTTTGACATCGAAGTGATCGAGGCCCACCACCACCACAAAGTCGACGCGCCCTCAGGCACGGCCCTGATGTTGGGTGAAGCTGCGGCCGAGGGCCGTGGCGTCGCCCTGAAAGATGTGTCCGACAGTGGTCGCGATGGTATCACCGGCGCACGCAAACGCGGCGATATCGGCTTTTCGGCCATTCGCGGCGGGGACATTGTCGGCGAACATGACGTGCTGTTTGCCGCCGCAGGGGAACGGATCAAACTGACCCATATTGCCACGGATCGTGCGATTTTTGCCCGTGGGGCGCTGAAGGCCGCGCTTTGGGGGCAAGATCAAAAGCCGGGCGCATATGATATGTTGGATGTGCTTGGTTTGAGCGCGGAGTGAACTTTTTAAGCAGTTGATGCGTATCTACTCCGACACTTGTAAAAATGGAGGCCCCGATATGTTTCGTGCCCTGACCCTTGCTGCCGCTGCTTTGATCGCCACACCTGCCATGGCGTCTGCCTTTGAACGGATTTCTGATCGGGCCGAGTTTATGGATACGGTGGGCGGCAAAGACCTGCGGATTGCTCTTTATGGTCTGACGCTAAATGTGAAAGAAGACGGATCGATCGCGGGCCGTGCTGCGGGCTGGGATATCGTCGGGTCTTGGTCGTGGGACAACGGATATTTCTGCCGTGACATGGATTGGTCCGGCTACCCGATTGAATACAACTGTCAGTTGGTTGAGGTCGATGGCGACCGCATCCGGTTCACCGTCGACCAAGGGGCTGGTGACGACGCAGTGTTGCGTATCCGCTGACGATCCGCGGCCCCGGGCCGCGACCCGGCCAGCGCGGGTTCGCGTGGAACACGCGAGGTCGGGAAGGCGCCATAGGCCCTAGAAATCGATGGCGAGGCCCTTTTTCTCCCAGTCGCCGTAGCGGACGGGCTCTGGCCCGTCGCGGCCCCCCAGTTCTTCTGGCAGATCAAGCGCCTTTGCGGCGCGACGGCGCTCTTCGGCTTCGGCCAAGGCGCGCTGGGCGGCGGGGGGCAGGTCTTTGGTGTCCTTGGTCACGTGGCTCTCCTTGCGGTGCGATACGTCCTGATATACGTCCGCCAGATCATTCGCCAAGGGGTTAAAGATGTCGCAGCAACAAGGTCTCGGTCCGCGCAAGGCGGCTGTCTATCTGCTGGATCAAGTGACAGGGCAGGGCAAACTGCTGCCAGAACTGATTGGCGAAGGCGCGTTGCAGCACCTTGGCCCCGAAGATCGCGCCCGTGCCCAACGTCTGGCCACCGAAACACTGCGCGGGCTGGCCCGCGCGGACCGGATGCTCGCACGGTTTGTGCAAAAAACACCCCCCCTGGCTGTGCGCAACGTGCTGCGCCTGTGTACGGTTGAACTGTCTCAGGGGGAGGCCGCCCATGGCGTTGTCAACGCCGGTGTCGAACTGGTGGCGCGCAACAAACGGACCTCATCTATGAAGGGTCTGGTGAATGCCGTGCTGCGCAAGGTTGCCGCAGAAGGCCCCGAAGGTTGGGCAAAACTGGCCATTCCGCGGATGCCCGGCTGGCTGCGTGGCCCCCTCAAGGACGCCTACGGGCCAGAGGTTGTGGCCGCCATCGAGGCCGCGCAATTTGCCGGCGCGCCGGTCGATCTGACGGTGAAAGGTGATGCGGCCCAGCTTGCCGCGACGCTCGGCGGGCAGGTGCTGCCCAACGGGTCCGTCCGATTGGCTGACGCGGGCCAAGTTTCGGCTTTGGCAGGTTTCGACGACGGTGATTGGTGGGTGCAGGACGCCGCAGCCGCGTGGCCGGTGCACATCATGGCCCCCCAAAAGGGTGAGAAAATTCTTGATCTCTGCGCAGCCCCGGGCGGCAAGACCATGCAACTGGCGGCGGCTGGTGCGCAGGTCACTGCTGTTGATGCCTCTGCTGGGCGGATGCGGCGCGTCGGTGAAAACCTTGAACGCACAAAATTGCGGGCCACGACCGTCGTGTCTGATGCCTTTGCTTTCGACGAAGGCGGGTTTGATGCGGTGCTGCTTGATGCGCCCTGTTCGGCCACAGGCACGATTCGCCGCCATCCGGATCTGCCCTATGCCAAAGACGGGTCCGAATTCGCCATGCTGATCGACCAACAGGCGCGCATGATCGACCACGCGCTGACCCTTTTGAAACCGGGCGGTCGGCTGTTGTTTTGCACCTGTTCGTTGTTGCCCGACGAAGGCGAGGTTCAGGTGGAAGAGGCGCTGGCCCGCCATCCCGGCCTGACCGTAGATCCCGACGCTTTGAACCGGCCTGGCATTGACCCTGCATGGCGCACAGAAGAAGGCGGTGTGCGTCTGCGGCCCGATTTTTGGGCCGATCTGGGCGGCATGGACGGATTTTACATCGCTCAACTGCGAAAGCCTGCGTGACTTGAGACGCCTTTTCGCGTAAAGATCGCCCTCGCAAAGATGCTGAATGGCACGGGCGAGAGGCAAATCATTGGTGGACCCTTCCCACACTCTATCACGACGCGCACGTGTCATGAACCGGCTGCACGCGCAGCTTGCGGCCCGCACGCGGCCTGCCACGGCGTTTCGGTCCAATCCTGAACCCCGTATGATCGGGCATTATGCCCGTGGCCGGCAACTTTTGGCCGGAAATTTTCTGTTCGCCGGACAGTTGGTCGAAGCACCGGACACCAGCATCTGGGATGCTGTGGCCAATGTTCCGGGTGCCGCGCTGGATGTGCACGGGTTTGCGTGGCTCGATGATCTGGCGGCGGTGGGCGACAACAAGGCGCGCATTGCGGCGCAGGCTTGGCTTCACGACTGGATCGACCGGTTCGGCAACGGGTCCGGTGACGGCTGGATACCCGATGTCACGGGCCGTCGCCTGATCCGCTGGATCGCGCACGGGTTCTTTTTGCTGCGCGGGGCCGACAAAACCGCGTCCGAGGCCTATTTCCGATCGGCCGCACGGCAAGCGATCTTTTTGTCCAAACGCTGGAAATCCGCACGCCCCGGTCTGCCCCGGTTTGAGGCCGTGGCCGGTATGATCTACGCGGGCCTTAGCCTCCAAGGGATGGAAGACCGCGTGGCCCCGGCCATTGCCATGCTGACCCGTGACTGCAAGACGCAAATCGGGCCAGACGGGGGCGTGGCATCACGCAACCCTGAGGAACTGCTGGAAATCCTGACGTTGTTGTCGTGGGTCGAAACCGCTTTGTCAGACACAGGCCATGACGCGCCCTTCGCCCTTCGGGATGCAATGGCGCGGATCGCACCCACCTTGCGGGCGCTGCGTCATGCCGACGGGGCTTTGGCGCGGTTTCATGGGGGCGGGCGTGGTCTGGACGGATGGCTTGATCAGGCGCTGGCTGCCGTCGGGACGATCGAACAGCCCGACCGGACCCTGCACATGGGCTATGGCCGTTTGTCATCGGGTCGAACGTCTGTTGTCATGGACGTGGCGCCCCCGCCCGGCGGGGCCTATGCGGGGCAGGCCCATGCTTCCACCCTCGCGATGGAGGTCACATCGGGGCGCAGACCGCTGATCGTCAACTGCGGCTCAGGTGTGAGCTTCGGGCCCGACTGGCGGCGCGCAGGGCGCGCAACGCCTAGCCATTCCACGCTGTCCATCGAAGGCCGGTCGTCTTCGTTGCTGGAGGTCGGACGCAACGGCGCTGAAATCATGACCAACGGCCCCAAAGAGGTCCAGTCTGAGATCACAACCCTGCCCGATGGCCACCGTCTGGCCACGGCCCACGACGGCTACCGCGCGTCCCATGGGCTGACCCATGTGCGCACGCTTGAATTGACGTCGGACGGGCGCGCTCTGGTGGGGGAGGACCTCTTGACGATCCTTGACCCCAAGGACGAACCCATCTTTGACCGCGCCCTTGATGCTGAAACCTTGCAGGGCATCCCATGGTCGATCCGGTTCCACCTCCATCCGGAGGTCGAGGCCGCCGTTGATCTGGGCGGGGCTGCGGTTTCGCTGACCCAAAAATCCGGTGAGATTTGGGTCTTCCGGCAAGATGGCGCGCAACAAATGGGCCTTCAGCCGTCAGTTTATCTCGAAAACGGGC
The DNA here is from genome assembly GCF_965657175.1 of Pseudooctadecabacter sp. Classification (GTDB taxonomy): domain Bacteria; phylum Pseudomonadota; class Alphaproteobacteria; order Rhodobacterales; family Rhodobacteraceae; genus Octadecabacter. Next base: position 528,038 of record NZ_CBFHNH010000001.1, read on the forward strand.
GATTAAGGCCCCGTGCAACGCAACAGGTGGTTTTATCTGGGCGGTCTTTGTCTTATGCGACGCGCATCCGTTGGTCGTTGTCCAAGGCACAAGATACACCCATTGCCCTGCGCGATGTGGACGACCCGACGGTATTGGAGTTTTGATACCGCCTGAGGGGACCACCACATGACCGACCTGCAACCCATCCGCCGCGCCTTGCTGTCCGTATCCGACAAGACCGGATTGATTGATCTGGGCAAAGCATTGGCCGCCCGTGGCGTCGAATTGCTGTCCACCGGCGGATCCGCCAAGGCGCTGCGCGATGCGGGGTTGACGGTCCGCGATGTGGCCGATGTGACAGGGTTCCCTGAGATGATGGACGGTCGGGTCAAGACCCTGCATCCCGGCGTGCACGGTGGCCTGTTGGCGCTGCGCGACAACGACGCCCATGTGGCCGCGATGGAAGACCACGGGATTGGCGCAATCGACCTGTTGGTTGTGAACCTCTATCCGTTCGAGACCGCCTTGGCCCGTGGTGCCGCCTATGATGAGATGATCGAAAACATCGACATCGGTGGCCCCGCCATGATCCGCGCCGCCGCCAAGAACCACGCCTTCGTCAACGTTGTGGTGGATGTTGAGGATTACGAGGCGCTTTTGGCTGAACTGGACGCCAACGATGGCCAGACAACATTTGGTTTCCGCCAGACACTGGCGCAGGCCGCCTATGCGCGCACGGCCGCCTATGATGCCGCCGTGTCGTCGTGGATGGCAGGTGCTATCGGCAATGCCGCTCCCCGCCGTCGCGCTGTGGCGGGGACCCTCGCCCAGACGCTGCGCTATGGCGAGAACCCCCACCAGCAGGCCGCGTTCTACACCGATGGCAGCGACCGCCCCGGCGTTGCCACCGCACAGCAGCATCAGGGCAAGGAGCTGTCCTACAACAACATCAACGACACCGACGCAGCCTTCGAACTGGTCAGCGAATTCGCCCCGAACACAGGCCCCGCTGTCGCCATCATCAAACATGCCAACCCCTGCGGCGTGGCCCGTGGTGCGACCATGGCCGAAGCCTATACCAAAGCTTTCCGATGCGATCAGACGTCGGCCTTTGGCGGGATCGTGGCGTTGAACGGTGAACTGGACGCCGAAACTGCCGAGGTTATGACCGGCATCTTCACCGAAGTCGTCATCGCGCCCTCTGCGACGGACGACGCCAAGGCGATTTTTGCTGGCAAAAAGAACCTGCGTTTGCTCACAACCGGCGGGCTGGCCGATCCGATGACCACCGCGCAGACGATCCGTCAGGTGTCCGGCGGGTATCTGATGCAGGACAAAGACAATGGGCTGATCACCCGCGACGACCTGAAGGTCGTGACCAAGCTCGCGCCCACAGACGCGCAGATGGAGGATCTTTTGTTTGCTTGGAAGGTCGCCAAACACGTCAAATCCAACACCATCGTCTACGTCAAAGACCTCGCCACTGTTGGTGTGGGTGCCGGTCAGATGAGCCGCGTGGACAGCGCGCTGATTGCGGCCAAGAAAGCCGAACGGATGGCCGAAGCGCTTGAGCTTCCCGCGCCATTGACCCAAGGGTCCGCCGTGGCCTCTGATGCGTTCTTCCCCTTTGCCGATGGTCTGCTTGAAGCCGCAGCCGCCGGTGCCACCTGCGTCATCCAGCCCGGCGGGTCTATGCGCGATGATGAGGTCATTGCCGCCGCCGATGAGGCGGGCCTGGCCATGGTTTTCACCGGCATGCGCCACTTCCGCCATTAATCGAAAGGGTTGCTCATGCGCCTGACACTTTGGACTGCGTTTTGGATTTTTCTGGCTGATCAACTGTCGAAGTACATCGTGCTTTACCAGATCAATCTGCCGACCCAGCCCAATCAGACGTATGAGGTCGCACCCCCGTTTCTGGTGCTGCGCATGGCCTGGAACAAGGGCGTGAATTTTGGCCTGTTTGCGGAATTCGACATGCGGTGGGTGCTGATCGGGGTCGCACTGGCGATCACGGCTTGTGTGTTGTGGTGGGTGCGTAAGGCCGACATGGGGCGCTGGGCACTTCTCTCAGCGGGGCTGCTGGTGGGCGGCGCGATGGGCAACGTCATTGACCGCGTGATCTATGGCGCTGTGGCGGACTTTTTGAACATGTCGTGCTGCGGCTTCACCAACCCTTATGCTTTCAACATCGCCGATATTTCCATTTTTGTCGGCGCGATTGGCCTTGTCCTTTTTACCGACGGGGACGACAAAAAGAAGACGGCGTGACGACGCCGCAGCTTTGCGGTAAGACAAGGCAAGAAATGGGAGTGTTCGGTATGCACAAAGCGGTGCTTTTTACTGTCATGGCGGTGGCCCTGTCGGCCTGCGCAGGCGGTGATCGCGGCTTGCGCGATTTGCGCAGCAATGGCGGTGGCCCCGATGAATTTCAGGTCAATCCGGTGAACCCTCTGGTGCTGCCAACGGACCTCAGCGCGTTGCCTGCGCCCACGCCGGGTGGTGCCAACCGCGTTGATCCAAATCCCAACGGCGATGCTGTCGCCGTTTTGGGGGGCAATCCGAATGCTCTCGTCCCCAATGGCATCCCCGCCTCGGACAGCGCAATCGTTGCAGCGGCCCGCCGGAATGGTGTTGATCCCGCGATCCGTCAGACCCTTGCTGCAGAAGACGCAGCCTTCCGCAATCGTGCGTCCCGTTTTGGCTTTTTCCGCGGTCGCGACCGGTACTTTGGGGCCTATTCCCGTCAGGCGCTAGATGCCTATGCGGAACTTCAGCGGTTCCGCAACGCAGGCGTGGCCACACCCACAGCCCCACCTGAGTAACGTCACGCGCCCTCACATCCGCGTATGACACCTTGAAGATACGTCCCTGTGGCGTACCTTTAGATCACGTTCATCAGCGGAGTATCCCGAATGCGCCTTCTTGCCGCCGCCCTGTGTTTTGTGGGCACCCTGACCGCCGCCGAAGAGGTCACGACCTACAGCCTTGATAATGGCATGGACATCGTGGTGATCGAAGACCACCGCGCCCCCGTGGTGGTGCACATGCTGTGGTATCGCGCCGGATCAGCGGATGAACCCATCGGGTCCTCTGGCGTGGCCCACTACCTTGAACACCTGTTGTTCAAGGCCACCGATACGGTCGAAAGCGGTGAATTCCAGCGCGTCGTGGCCGCCAATGGCGGGTCTGACAATGCCTTCACCAGCTATGATTACACCGGCTATTTCCAACGGGTCGCCGCCGACCGTCTGCCCCTGATGATGCAATACGAAGCCGACCGGATGAACAATCTGGCGCTGACAGAGGAAGACATCATCACCGAACGCGGTGTCATCATCGAAGAACGCAACCAGCGGGTCGAAAACTCCCCCGGTGCCTTGGCGCGTGAACAAATGCGTGCGGCGCAATACCTCAACCATCGCTACGGCGTGCCGATCATCGGCTGGATGCATGAGATGGAAGAACTCGATATGGAGGACGCCCTGTCGTTTTACGACCTCTATTATTCGCCCAACAACACCATCCTGATTGTCGCCGGTGATGTCGAACCGGATGAGGTCTACGACCTCGCCCAGCAGTATTACGGCCCCATCCCTGCAGAACCCAACCTGCCCGAACGTGTCCGGTCCCAAGAACCCCCGCAGACTGCCGAACGTCGTTTGGTCTATGAAGACCCGCGCGTCGCACAACCCTATCTGACCCGCACCTATATCGCCCCCGAACGCGATGCCGGTGATCAGACCGACGCCGCAGCCCTGACCTATCTGGCGGAGCTGTTGGGCGGGTCGTCCTTCACCTCAATCCTGCCCATCGCGTTGCAGTTTGACACCAACACCGCGATCTACGCCGGTGCGTTTTATTCCGGTGTCAGCCTTGATGACACGCTCTTTGGCGTCTCTGTCGCCCCCGCTGACGGCGTGACCTTGCCCGAGGCTGAGGCCGCAATGGACGCGGCCATCGCCCAGTTCATGGAGGACGGCGTGGACCAAGACCGGCTTGAGGCCGTGCGCAACCAGTTGAAAGCCAGCGAAATCTACGCCCGTGATAATGTCGATGGCTTGGCGCGGCGCTACGGTGCGGCCCTGACCTCGGGCCTGACGGTCGAAGACGTGCAGGCATGGCCCGATGTTCTTCAGGCCGTCACCGCCGAAGACATCATGGACGTGGCCCAACGGGTTCTTGTCCGCGACCGCTCCGTCACTGGCTATGTCGTTCCAACACGGGAGATCCTGCAATGATCCGCCTTTTCGCCGTCCTCGCGGCCTCCCTCACGGCCTTCACGGCCACCGCCCAGACCGAAATTGATATTCAAGAGGTCACGTCCCCAGGCGGGATTGATGCGTGGTTGGTCGAAGAAAACTCGATCCCCTTTACTGCCATCGAACTGGTCTTTGACGGCGGGGCATCGCTGGATTTGCCCGGCAAACGCGGGGCCACGAACCTGATGATGGGCCTCATTGAAGAAGGCGCCGGTGATCTGGACGCCCGCGCCTTCCAAGCCCAGCGTGAAGCGCTGGCCGCGTCCTATGAATTTGACACCTATGACGATTCCGTCACGGTTTCGGCGGTCTTTCTGACCGAAAACCGGGATGAAGCGATCGCCCTTCTGCGGGAGGCTTTGATCAATCCCCGGTTTGACCAAGACGCCGTGGACCGCGTGCGCGGACAGGTGTTGGCAGGCATCCGGTCGGACGCCAACAACCCCAACGATATCGCCAACGCAGCCTTTGACGCGGCGGCCTTCGGGGATCATCCCTACGGGTCCGCGATCAACGGGACCGAAGCCTCGGTCGCGGCCTTGACCCGCGATGACATCGTCACGGCCCATCGCAATGCGCTGACCACCGGCCGCGTGCATGTGGGCGCTGCGGGCGATATTTCAGCCGAAGACCTGGGCGTTCTTATCGACACTTTGATCGGTGATCTGCCCGCCGACGGTCCGGCCTTGCCGGACGCTGTTGAGTTCGGGTTGGACGGGGGCATCACCGTTGTCCCCTACGCCACGCCGCAGTCGGTGGCACTTTTCGGGCACGCAGGGATAGAACGGGACGATGATGATTTCTTCGCGGCCTTTATCCTCAATGAAATCCTCGGGGGGCGCGGTGTCGAAAGCCGCCTTTACCGCGAGGTACGCGAAAAGCGGGGGCTGACTTACGGGGTATCTACGTTCCTTGTGCCCAAGGATTTCACCGAAATGTACCTTGGCTCCGTCGCATCGGCCAATGACCGGATCGCCGAGGCGATCAACGTGATCCGCGACGAATGGGCGTTGATGGCCAGCGACGGCATCACGCAGGAAGAGTTGGACGCCGCCCAGACCTACCTGACCGGCGCATACCCGCTGCGATTTGACGGGAATGCCGCGATTGCGGGCATTCTGGTCGGCATGCAAAGCGTCGATCTGACCCCCGATTATGTCGCCAACCGCAACGATTTCATCGAAGCCGTGACATTGGAGGAGGTCAACCGCGTGGCCGCTGAACTGTTAGACCCAGAGGGCCTCCACTTTGTGGTTGTGGGGGAACCTGAAGGCTTAGAAGCCGCCGAATAACCCTGTCAGAATCGGCTGTGGCCATGCTACCACTGGTGTCATGGCTGTCACTGACCCCAAAATAAGCGACACACGTCCTGTTATTCGTCAACTCGACGATGCTGCAATCAACCGGATTGCGGCAGGTGAGGTCGTGGAACGCCCCGCCTCAGCCGTCAAGGAGCTGGTGGAAAACGCGTTGGACGCCAAAGCATCCCGCATCGAAATTTCCATCGCGGACGGCGGCAAAACCCTTATCCGTGTTACGGACAACGGCGTCGGCATGACGGCAGATGATCTGCCGCTGGCGCTGTCACGCCACGCCACATCCAAAATCGACGGCACTGACCTTCTCAACATCCACAGCTTCGGCTTCCGGGGGGAGGCGTTGCCGTCCCTAGGGGCCGTTGGCCGCCTTACGATCCGCAGCCGCACCGCCAGCGGGGACGGCGCAGAAGTCACCGTCGCCGGCGGTGCACATGACGCCGTCCGCCCCTCCGCCCTGACCGCAGGGACCGTCGTCGAATTGCGTGATCTGTTCTATGCGACACCAGCGCGGCTGAAATTTCTGCGCACTGACCGCGCAGAGATGCAGGCGATCAGCGATGTGATCAAACGGCTGGCCATGGCCGAACCTTTCGTGACCTTCATCCTGACCGATGTGTCCGGTGGAAATTCCCGCGTGACCTTCCGCGCCGACGCGGAAACGGGCGATATGTTTGATGCGCTGCACGCGCGGCTGCGGTCTGTGCTGGGCCGCGATTTTGCCGAAAACGCGCTGGCGATTGATGCGGAACGCGAAGGCGTGCATCTGACGGGTTACGCCGCGCTGCCCACCTATTCACGCGGGTCTGCCGTGCAGCAGTTTCTCTATGTCAACGGACGGCCCGTGCGCGACAAGGTGCTGATCGGTGCGTTGCGCGGGGCCTATATGGACACCCTCAGCCGCGATCGCCACCCGGCGGCTTGCCTGTTCATCGACCTTGATCCGACCCGCGTGGACGTCAATGTCCACCCCGCCAAATCCGAGGTCCGCTTTCGCGACCCCGGCACAGTGCGCGGCCTGATCGTCAGCGGCTTGCGCCATGCGCTGGCGGAGGCGGGGCACCGTGCCTCGACCACCGTCGCCTCCGCCACGCTGGGCGCGATGCAGCCCGAACCCCAGGGCGCGCGGATTTACCAGATGGACCGGCCCACGCCGTCCAGCGGGCCGGCCTATCAAGCCCCCTCCACCGGCTTTGCCGAAATGGCGCCGGAGTATTCGGGGCGTGTCGAAAGCCCTGTCCAGACGCCCGAACAGGCCGACCATCAGGACCGTCCGCTTGGGGCCGCCCGTGCGCAGGTCCATGAAAACTACATCATTGCGCAAACCGAAACCGGCATTGTCATTGTCGATGGTCACGCGGCCCACGAACGGCTGGTCTACGAAAAGCTCAAAACTCAGATGGCGGAAAATGGTGTTGCGGCGCAGGCCCTTCTGATCCCCGAGATTATCGAAATGTCTGACGGGGATACCGCACAACTGCTGGCTGTGGCCGATGACTTGTCGCGCTTTGGCCTGACCATCGAACCGTTCGGCGGTGGGGCCATCGCCGTGCGCGAAACCCCCGCGATTTTGGGGGAGGTCAACGCCGAAGCCATGTTGCGCGATATCGTGGATGAGCTAAGCGATCAGGGTTCCAGCAGTTTGGTGCAAGAAAAGCTTGAGGCGATCCTCAGCCGCGTCGCCTGTCACGGGTCCATCCGCACGGGCCGTCACATGCGTGGGGAGGAAATGAACGCCCTGCTGCGCGACATGGAACAGACCCCTCGGTCCGGCCAATGCAACCACGGGCGGCCCACCTATGTTGAACTGAAACTCAGCGATATTGAGCGGCTTTTCGGACGCACCTGACCGGCTTTGCCCATTTGCACTATTGAGGCACCGCCCCCCGCCCGTTAGCGTGGCGCAAATTGCTGGGGAACTGACATGCGGATTCTTGCATCTTTGACGGCTTTGATCGCTTTGGGCGCGTGTTCCGTTGCGGATTTGAACCATGGGGCCGAGGATTTGCGGTTCAACGCCCTTACGGATGAGACGCGGCGCGCGTGGGATGTCGCGAACCGTGATCTGCCGTTTGACGGTGGGACCGTCTACATCATCGCCAATGAACACGGGGATATGCACACCTATGCGCTGCGCCCGTGTGGCGGGGATCACATCTGCGGTGCCAACGGCCAACGCGGCCATGTGGAACGGACCGCAGATTATTTTGTCGTGACCGGGGCCTATCCCCATCGCACGTTTCTTTTGTCGCCCGGTGGCGACGGGTATCTGAATTGGCGAGGAGTATATCGTGATCTTGCGTGGAATTAAGCGTACGGCGCTGTTGGCCGGACTTGGACTGACAGCGGCCTGCATGGCGCCCCTTCCGGGGGGCGAAAACGGCCCCTTCGCGCCGGGCAACACTTTGACGTTCTTTTACCAAGGCGTTCTGACGGATCCGCCGGAACAGGCCGTTCTGACAGCCTGTGAAAACGAATTGGTGGCCCGCACCTGTGTGCGTCAATCGAACGGTGCGGTTTTTCCACTGGAAGTGACCGACACCGGTGCTGTGCGGTATGGCAACGAAACGGTGCAGGTGATCCTGCAACTGGACCCGGCGGGCGTGCCGTCCGGGATTGGGCAGCAGACCAACGTCGAAACCGGTGAAACGAACGGCATGCGCTGGGTGTCTTTGCCGTCCTGATCGGGTTCGAACTGCTCAAACAAAAAGGGGCGTCCTCATCTTTTGTGAGGACGCCCCTTTTTTGTGGTTTGGCCGGTGTCAAATGCGCAGGAAGGGCTGGGCGATCCGTGGGATCCAGCTGTTGAACCGCAGCGGTGCGTCAGTGGCGGCCAAGCAGATGCAATCGACGCCTTCTTCCGCCACAGGCTGGTGATCCAAATCCTCGGTGGCGACTTCGATGTCGCCCGCGCCAAAACGGTCGGCCTCATCCTTGAAAGCGCCTTGCAGCACCAAGGTCAGTTCTGTTCCGCGGTGCCCGTGGTCGGGGACTGCAGTGCCCGCCGGGATGTGCAGCAAACGCACGCTTGCGGATTTGTCTGTCTTGAGCAGGGCCTGACGGACGCCCCCGCCGACTTTGCGCCATTTCACCGCATCCAGATCGCCGCCGACGTAGTCTTGCAGCGGGCTCGGAAACAGTCCGGCTCGCGCAGGCTGGGCGGGGGCCGCTTCATGGCGCACCACATCATCTGCGGCAATCATCTCAAGCGTGGCGGCAAAGCTTTCGTCGGACACATTGGCGGGGGCTTCGGCATCCATGACGGCGCCGCCCACGGTGTCGAATTCATACATCCGTGCGCGGCATTCGTCACACATGGAAATGTGGGTGGCCACGACAAGGTTGAACCCCTCGGGCAGGGTGCCCGCTGAATAGCCCATCAACAGGGCATCGGTGAGGTGGTGATTAATCTGTGTCATCTGTTCTTTTCACTTCATCTGATGGCGCAAACGTTCCAGCGCCAGTCGAATCCTCGACTTAATTGTTCCCAAAGGAAGTCCCGTCTGCTCTGCGATTTCACTATGGGTGAGGTCCCCATAATAGGCGCGAACGATCAAATCCTTTTGCTTGTCAGGCAGCGCGGCTAACGCCACTGCAAGCTGTTTACTCTCCTGCTGGAGAGCCAGCACATCTTCTTGGTCGGGCTCCGCCTCAGGACCCCATGGTAAATCTTCCGGTTCCGGTCTGCGCTGTTTGCGCAGAATATCAATCCGGCGGTTTCGGGCGATTGTGAAAATCCACGTCGACACGGAGGCCTTCGCGGGATCAAACATATGCGCCTTACGCCACAAGGTCGCCATGACCTCCTGTGTAACTTCTTCGGCCAGATCCGGGCTGGCTCCCGACTTCATCAAAAACGCCTTCACCCGTGGGGCGAAGTGCCCAAAGATCGCAGCGAAAGCCTTCTGATCTTTGGCATCCCGTACGGCGAAAAGTTCCTCAACCCACGCCATCCGATCTGGTTTTTGCGTTGCCGCCACGTCCACCCCTTTGACGACACCCACCGCTTGGACACCGTCTTTCAATAGTTTCGTCGCCATTTGCCCCGCGCTTGCGGCTTGGGGCTCTGTTTCGGCCAAGGTCGATGTTTTGGTCAACATATGAAGGATACGACCAACAGCCAAAATTGGATCACCGCGCCGTTCATAATTATGAACCCGCAGTGTCGGGAATTTTATTGCATTGAAAGGAAACCAATACTTGGCCCCAACCGTAAAGAATATAAGACAGCTTTCAAGGCAATGTGTAAGCTAAAGATGACAGTTGAAGGGTTGGGGTGTAATGCCAAAAGAACAAACGACCGAGGCGCCAAAGCGCATCGCGGTAATCGGTGCGGGAATATCAGGAATGGCCGCCGCCCACGAATTGGCCAAAGACCACCGCGTCGTCCTGTTTGAGGCTGAACAGCGCCTTGGAGGCCACGCCCGCACCCGCATGGGTGGACGCAATGGCGATCAGGCCGTTGATACGGGGTTCATCGTCTTCAACTACGCCAACTACCCCCATCTTGTGGCTTTGTTTGAAGAATTGGATGTGCCGGTCACGCCCTCCAACATGTCCTTTGGCGCGTCGATCAATGGTGGCCAGTTCGAATATGCGCTGACATCTTTGCGCGCACTTTTCGCACAGCCGAAGAACGCGCTGAACCCCAAGTTCCTGCGCATGTGGCGGGACGTTCTGAACTTCAATAAAAACGGTCTGCGGCTGTCCAAAGAAGACGGGCTGACCGTGGGTGGGTTGATCGAAAAACTCGGCGCGGGGTCGTATTTTCGGGATTACTATCTGCTGCCCCTCAGCGGTGCGATCTGGTCCACACCGACCGAAAAGATTATGGATTTCCCTGCCCATGCGATGATGACCTTCTTTGAAAACCACGCGCTTTTGGGCGTGACGGGCCAGCATCAGTGGTACACCGTGCAAGGCGGGTCGCAGGAATATGTGTCGCGTCTGGGGCTGTCCATGGCCGAACGCGGCGTCGTCATGCGCCTTGGCACCCCGGTTGAGGGCGTGCGCCGCACCGCCGAAGGTGTCACCATCAAAGCGCCCGGTTCCGAGTGGGAGGCCTTTGATGAGGTCATCTTTGCCACCCATTCCGATGACAGCCTGTCGTTGCTGTCTGATCCGTCAGACCGCGAAACAAAGGTCCTTGGCGCGGTCAAATACCAGCCCAACCGGATCGTCCTGCATTCCGACGCCAGCATCATGCCCAAACGTCGGTCGGTCTGGGCGTCGTGGATTTATTCTGAGGATGCAGACAAACGGTCTGACCGGATCGACCTGACCTATTGGATGAACAGCCTGCAGCCGTGGTTGACGCAGGATGAGCTTTTCGTGACCCTCAACACCACCCGCCACATTGATCCCGATCTGATCTGGGACGAAGTCACCCTGCGTCATCCGGTCTATGATCTTGAGGCGCTGGCCGCCCAAGGTCAGGCTGCCGCCATGAACGGGACCAACAACACATGGTTTTGTGGTGCATGGATGAAAAACGGGTTCCACGAAGATGGGATCGGATCGGCAATGGATGTTGTCGCCGCGATCCGCAGCCGCCGCGCCATGGCCTTGGCCGCCGAGTAAATGGCCACCGTCGATCATATCGCCGGTGAAACCTATCACGGACGGCGGGGGGCCACGAAGAACGCCTTCCGCTATTCCATCGATTATGTGCTGCTGGACGCCGAAGGTGCGCCCGACCACCCCGCGCTTTTCGCGCGGAACGGCCGGGCACCGATGTCGCTTCACGATGTCGACCACGGCGGCGCGCCTAAAGACGGCCAAGGGGCCGTTTGGGTGCGCGATGTGCTGGCCGCCCACGGCCTAGACGTCACCGGCCGGATTGACCTTTTGGCGCAGCCCCGCGTGTTGGGCCATGTCTTCAACCCTGTGTCCTTCTGGCTGTGCCATGACACGAGCGGCATGCTGCGTGTGGTCATCGCCGAGGTGTCGAACACCTTTGGCGACCGCCATTCCTATCTATGTCACCACGATGATCTGGCCCCCATCACAAAGGCGCAGACCATCACCGCGCAAAAGATTTTCCACGTCTCGCCGTTTCAGGACATCGCGGGTGGCTACACCTTCCGGTTCGACATCCAGCCAGACCACATCGGCATCTGGATTGATTTCTCGGAGGATGGCGCGGGCCTGATCGCCACGCTGACCGGTCCACGCAAACCGCTCACGAACGCAGGCATCCTCAAGGCGATGTTGCGCCGCCCGCTTGGGTCACGCCGCGTGCTCGCGCTCATCCACTGGCAGGCAGTAAAACTGTGGTGGAAAGGCGTGGCCTATCGCCCCCGACCCGAGCCCCCCACGGATGAGGTGTCGCGATGAAAGCGCTGGCCCATCGGTTTCCCGCCTACACCGGGTTCGCCGCCGTGCTGTCCGGTGCGGGGCTGCCGATCTATATCTATGCGCCCAAATACTACGCCGACACCTATGGCGTCAGCCTGACGGCCTTGGGCGCGGTACTGTTCGGGTTGCGGTTGTTTGATGTGGTGCAGGACCCCGTGCTGGGCTGGATCGCAGAACGTCTGCGCGGGGGCAAAGCATGGGCCGTGGCCGCAGGGGCGGCGTTGCTGGCCCTGTCCATGATCGGCCTTTTTGCCGTGGCCCCGCCGATTGATCCGGTCTGGTGGTTCGGCCTGACGATCACGGGGCTGTTTTCGGCGTTCAGTTTCCTCACCATCAACTTTTACGCCCAAGGCATCGCCAAGGTGCAGGGGATGGACAACGGCCACACGCGGCTGGCCGCATGGCGCGAATCCGGGGCGTTGTTGGGCGTCTGTCTGGCTGCCGTGGCCCCGACGTTGCTGATGGACGTCACAACTGATCCCTTTGCCACCTTCGCATGGGGTTTTGCCGCGGCCACCGCTGTGGCGGCGCTGTTTATGTGGCGCGAATGGACGCCGGCCTCCACCACGCAGGCACCCACGCCGGTGCGTGAAATTCTGGCCGATCCACTGGCGCGCAAACTGCTGGTGTTGGCGCTGGTCAATGCGACGCCGTTGGCCGTGTCCTCAACCCTGTTCTTGTTCTACGTCGAAAGCCGTCTGGACGCGCCCGGATGGGAAGGACCGCTGCTGGTCCTGTTTTTTATGGCCGCCGCCTTGTCCGCGCCGCTGTGGTCCGCTCTGGCCCGCCGGTTCGGGGAAAAACCCGTGCTGCTGGCCGCCATGGTGCTGGCGATTGCGGCCTTCGGTTGGACGCTGACACTGGGGGCAGGGGACACGATCCCCTTTGCGGTGATCTGCGTTTTGTCGGGTGCGACAATCGGTGCCGATTTAACTTTGCTCCCAGCTCTCTTCGCCAAACGTATGTCTCATATAGCCCCCAACGGTGGCCAAGGGTTCGGTCTGTGGTCGTTGGTGTCGAAATTCACACTCGCCTTCGCGGCGGTACTTCTTTTGCCCTTGCTGGAAGGGGCCGGTTTTGAGGCCGGAACACAAAATCCGGCAGAGGCGTTGACCATGTTGACGGTGCTTTATGCGCTCGTGCCGTCCGTTTTGAAATGTGTGGCTATAGCATTGTTGCTGGCCACGAAACTGGAGGACTGAAAAATGACGTCCACGATCCTGTTCTTATTGGGCGCCCTTGCGGTGGTGGCCCTCATGTTGCTGAAGGGCCGCCTTGCGTCCTTCATGGCGCAAACACCTGACGATTATACCGACGGCCCGCTGTTCAATATGCGGGAGGTCTTTAACGGCCCCATCGAATGCGAAGGCGTGATCTATGGCCCCACGGGCCGTGTGACTTCGCGGTTTGAGGCGGACTTCGTAGCCTCATGGGACGGCAACGTTGGCACCGTCAAAGAAGAATTCCGCTACGACAGTGGCAATGTTCAGCACCGGCAGTGGACGTTCACGCTGGGCAATGACGGGTCGATCAAGGCAGAAGCACCGGATTTGGTCGGCGCAGGCACCGGCACGCAACGCGGGTCGGCTGTGCAACTGAACTACAACATCAAGCTGACCGATGAGGCAGGCGGCCATGTTCTGAACACCACCGATTGGATGTATATGACGCCAAATGGAAATGTGATGAACCGATCGCAGTTTCGGAAGTTTGGGATCAAGGTCGCGGAATTGGTCGCGACCATGCGGCCCAAACACGCGGCCAACCTGCAACCGGGAGAGTGATGATGCGCAGCTTCGCTGGAAAACGCTATTGGCTGGTGGGAGCCAGCGAAGGTCTGGGGAAAGCTTTGGCCAGAAAGCTCAGCGCACAGGGCGCTCATGTGATCCTGTCCGCCAGGTCTGAGGATACGTTGAAAGAAGCCGTGAATGACATGCCCGGCAAGGCCTCCTACCAGACCATCGACATCAGCGATGACGACAGCGTCAAAGCCGCAGCTGAAGCCGTAGGTGAAGTTGACGGGCTGATCCTGTTGGCGGGCGTTTACTGGCCCTTTGGTGCGGACGAATGGGATGCGGACAAAGCCACCGCGATGGTCGACATCAATTTCACGGGCTTTGTGCGGGTCTTGGGACAGGTGGTCCCTGCCATGGTGGACCGTGATGAGGGGCACATCGTCATCACCTCATCCCTCACAGGGTTTCGGGGGCTGCCGGGGTCCATTGGCTACACCGCGTCCAAGGCTGCCACCATGTCGCTGGCCGAATGTATGTATGCCGACCTGCGCAAGACAGGCGTGGATGTGCAGGTCGCCAACCCCGGCTTCATCAAAACCCGCCTGACCGACAAGAATGACTTCAACATGCCCTTCTTGATGCAACCGGATGAGGCCGCGCAGGCGATGCTAGATCACATGACCAGCGACACCTTCAAGAAAAGCTTTCCCATGGTGTTCTCATGGGTGTTCCGTCTGTCGCAATTCCTGCCAGATTGGGCCTACTATCGGATTTTCGGCAAGTAACGCGCCACGACCCGCGGCCCCGCCGCGACCCGAGCCGGCTGGGTCGGAGCCTTTGGGCTCCGGATCAGTGGGCGTCAGACGTGGGTCTTGAATGTCGCTTCAGCGCGGGCCCAGACGCCTTTTTTGTCGGCCTGCAGGTCCAGCAGATAAGGCAACAGCTGTGCGGCGAAATCCTCCGTGCTTTCCACGGGCATCAAGGACGGCAAGTTATCTATCGCCATCACATCGAGTGGGGGGCGGCTGTGGGCGCGCAACGTAGGCTCTGCCCACGTGGTGGCGCGGTCATAGACCTTTACGGGATTAAAATCGCTGGTGGGATCGCAGGCGATATCCCCGATCACGGACAAGGTCCTGTCCGCCTCACCCACGTCTTCGCCCACAAAAACCGGCACATCCGGCTGGGCCAAGATGCAGTTGAGGAAGATATCATGGTCCAACACCTCAGGGAATGGGCCGCCGTGTGCGGTCTCTGCCATGTCCCATAACGTGGGCTTGATCCCCACCGCCTTGCACAGGTCTGCCGCACCGCTGCCCACACGGCCCTTCGCACCGATGATGATCGCACTCGGCGCACCTGTGAAGGACGCCTTAACGTCCGTCACCATCTCTTTGGCGGAGGCGAAGGCCTCAACTCGGTTCATCGTCTTACCGGCTTGTTGTGCGCCCCATGCCATGACCGACAACGCAGCCCCCGCGTACCCCGCCCAATATCCGAACGCCGCGACACGTTTGCCGTGCCCGTTCACCAGATACTCCAAATCCAACAGGGTGCCGCCGCCGTTTTTGAACCGGTCCAACAACGCGCGCCCGTCGGATTGGCCCTTGTAGGCGTGGCCGAACATGATGTGACGGTGCGCAAGTGGCGCGCCATCGTCCGGCAGTTCCTTCAGGCCTAAAATCACGGCGTCTTCGGGCGCGTTGATCCATGCGCCCGGCGGGGCAATTTCACAGCCCATGTCGCGGTAGTCTTCTGCTGGAATGCACCGTTCAGGTCCGTCCTCGACCACCACCCGCCAACCTTTGTCGATCAGTGCTTTTGCCCCCTTGGGCGTCATCGGCGCGCGGGCTTCGTTGTCTCGCGGCTCGGCGCGCATCCAGATCAGCATCGTGAACTCCTTTGTCTGTACGACTGTCGCACGCGCGCTCTCGATTGTCACCGCCTTGGCCGGCTCTGGGTTGATCAAGTCGCAGCGCCAATCGCCCTCGCTACGGACTGCCTTGCGCTGCCCTCGGTCGCCGCGACGGGTCTTGCGGCGATCTGGGCTGTTTTCCCCTTACAACGCTCCAGTTCACCCAGGTTTGGCCGGATTTAGCCCCGCGCCGCAGCATATTCCGCCTGCATCTCAGCCAGCCGTTCCAGCGCTTCCCCTCGCGTGTTGCGGATGTTGGGACGGGTTGATTTCGCCTCGTAGCGCAGACGTTTGTCGGCCTCGGTTTCTGACCCCATGGCGTAGCGGACCGACCCCATGGAATAGGTTTTGTTGAATTCTTCGGACCGCAGTGAAAATTGCACCCACGCGGGCGATTGGATGCGCGTGCCTTCGTAATTGAACACCACCCACCACTTGTGCCGCGTTGCGCGGATCGCCTCTTCGGCCCAGTTGTGCAGGTCATTCACATCGCGCGCATGCAGGATGTTCATCCCGCTCAGGTCAATCTCCAGAATCTTGGCCTCATGGTCAAACTGCAGCCGTCGCACAAAGGCGTCTTTGGTAAAGGACGGCGTATGCGCGCGCCGTTCGCGCCGTTTGGAGGGCAGCGCGCTAAGGTAACCCCAAGCCGCATCGCGGCTGCCAAAAAGGTTCGGGTTCTCACGATCCGTCCCCTTGACCCGCGCAATCTGCGCCACCGTGTCAGGGTCCGCATCATAGCGCACGGTTTTCATCGTATGGCCTTCGTTCAGGTCACGCCCCCTGCGGGTAAAGGCAAACCATGCGCTTTCATCGACCCGATAATCGCGCGTGTTCACCATGAAAAACCACTGCGGTTCACCGGTTTCCTGAAGGCGCGCTTCGACGTGATCATAAAAGGCATTCACATCTGCCGACGACCGGAATTTGAGCCCCTCAAAATCGATTTCCACGATTTGCGCGCCTTCATGAACGGTGATCCGGTCATCAAGGGCGTCCGGCGAAAAATCGGAAACGTAGGGCATTGAAACATCCGGTGTGTTGCGGTGATGGAACGGAACGTGGTCAACTCCGTTTACATGTAGCACGCAAAACCGCGGCTGCTATTGGATAGCGGTGAACTGGCGCCGATATCTTGGACGGAACGACGGAAAGGATATCCCATGCGCCATCTGCTTCTCACCACGGCCCTTTTGCTGCCGCTGCCTGTCTGGGCGCAGGATGCCGCGTTGCTGCTTGGTCAGGAACGCTATGAACAGCTTGATCGGGTCCGCAATGCCGATGACGTGTTGGATGGGCAGGACCCGCTTGAATCCCTGGGTTTTGAGGTCTTCGCCCGTGCCAATGGCCGCAGCGATGCGCTGCGCGATCTGGCGGCGTCGTTTCAGGCGCAGGCCCCTGAGGCCGACCGGTTGCTGGTCGCGCTGTCGGGGCATTTTGTGACGGATGGCACCCGCAGCTGGCTGCTGAGCGCAGAGGCCGAGGCCCCGGATCTGTTCACGGTGGACCAGATGGGGGTGTCGGTGGACAGTCTTCTGGCGGTGCTGGGAAGCAAACAGGGACAGGCGGTTTTGCTGTTGGGACAAGCGGACCCCGATGATCTTGATCTTGCCGACAGCCGCCTGCGGGCGGGGCTCGGCGCGTTGGACATCCCCCAAGGGGTCACGGTCGTCAAAACGCGGCCCGCCGTGGCCGGGCGCCAAATGGTGAACATCTTGACCCTGCCGGAAGCGGTGATTGGGCAGCGCATGCTCAACAACAGCAACCTGACGATCGAGGGTTTCATCACCCCCGATTGGGTGCTGATGCCCGGCGAAGTCGTGATCGACACCCCCGTGCGGCCCGCCCCCCCGTCCGAGGATGATCTGAACGCCGAGGCCGTCCTGTGGGACCGGACCACCGCCGCCGATACGGTTGAAGCCTACCGCACCTATATTGCCCGATACCCGCAGGGCCGTTTCATCAATGATGCTGAGGCCCACATCAGGGCCATTTTGGCGGAACCCAACCGCACGGCGCGCTTGACCGAAGAGGCGCTGAACCTGACCCGCGCCATGCGGCGTGACATTCAATCCAACCTGACCTTGCTGGATTATAATACCCGCGGCGTCGACGGCATCTTCGGCCCCGGTTCCCGCGGGGCGATCACCAACTGGCAGCAATCCAACGGGTTTCCTCAGACGTCCTATCTGGACCGTGATCAAATCAATCTGATCGACGCACAAGCCGCGCGACGTCAGGCTGAGATTGAGGCCGAAGAGGCCCGCGAACGCGCCGCCGCCGAAGCGCGCGACCGTGCCTATTGGGCAGAAACCGGCGCACGTGGCGATGAACCGGGCTTCCGCGCCTATCTGGACCGCTATCCAAATGGCCAGTTTGCCGACATCGCGACCGAACGTCTGCGCGGCATCGAAGACGCGCGTCGCTCTCAGGCCGAGGCCGACGACCGCGCCGCTTGGTCCATCGCCCAAAGTGACAACACCGTCGAAGCGTACCGCGAATACCTCGCCGCCTATCCAAACGGCGTGTTTGCCGCCGAGGCCCGTACACGGGTTGAACAACGCTCCGGCCCCAACGTCACGCGCGCGCAGCGTGAACAGGCACGGTCAGAAGAGGCAGGCCTGCGTTTGTCCGGTGTCCGTGCCCAACTGTTGGAACTGCGCCTGCGTGATCTTGGGCTCAACCCTGGCCGACTGGACGGTGTCATCGATGACCAAACCCGCTCTGCCATCGCCGCTTATCAAGAGGCAGAAGGGATCGTGCCCACCGGTTTTGTCGACCGGCGGACCGCGATCGGGCTGATTTCAGGGTCGATCAACATCACAATCGATAACTGACAAAAGAGGCCCCGCTGAACTGGCGGGGCCTTTGACACACTTGACGTGTTAATGGGCCTTAGGGCCGCGCTGGCACGTAGCGTTCAAAGACCATCCGAACGAGGCCAGTCGTATCCGCGTTCAGCTGTTTGACCGCCACCAGATAGGTGCCCGGCTGGATCCGTACCGTCAGCAGCGGATCAAGACCCTCACCCCCGTCGTCATTGTACCCAACCTGACGTCCCAGATCGTCATACATGATCAGGACGGGATCACCGTTGCCTTGGGAAATCGCCTCAATCAGCATCAGGCCACCTTCGTAAACGTCAAAGGAATACCACTGGGCATCGCTCGAAACGGTGGCGTCTTCCCGCAGGCGGGTTGTGATCTCACCCAAGGCGGTCACGGGATAGGACCCGTCCAGCGACGGTGCGGCCTCACCGCGTGCGTAAAGGATGCGCTGGGCTTCGTCGGCGTCATATTCCTTCACGGTGACAGTAATTGGCGCGTCTTCGTTGCCATAAAGGCCCAGCGCGATGCAGTACTCCCCGACGGGCAATGGATCGACCATATCAATGCGGCTGTTCAGCCCGTCGAAATCATCATTCTCCGCCAGCCAGTTCGCCGCGCCATCAAACAACGTCAAGATCGGGTCCGCATCTTCGTTTTCGGCCGTGAGGCTCAGCGCTTGCGGGCTGTCCAATTGCAGCCTGTAAAACTGTTGTTGGTTGAAGCTCTGGGTGACGGGTTCGTCAAAGATCAGGGCTTGGGCCTGTGACAGGTCGCACTCCTGCACACCATCCTGACCGGGGGCACCGCCACCAAAGCCGGGCGTGAGGGCCTCCTGATCGATACGGCCTGCGCGGACAAATCCGGTCAGGGGGGTACCATCGAAACTGCGCATGGCAACGCAATAGGTGCCGGGGTTCAGGTACGTCTCAGCCAGACTGGACCCTTCGCCGCCGCTGTCATCGTCGGAAATGACAAAATTGCCCGCAGCATCCGTCACATCAATGACCGTATCGCCACCGCCGCGCCCCATGGCCTCGATCCGGTAATCCCCCGCCTCGGAGACGTTGAACAACCCGACATATTCATTGCGCAACAACACAAGCGCCATTTGTTCAACGTAGGACGGCGCGGTTGAGAGATCGGACGCGGCCTCATCCCCGCCCAGCCATTGGCCCGCACCGCCGATGCCGCCACACAAATTGGCGTCCTGGGCAGCGGCAGGCAAGGCTGCGAAGGCGAAAAGCCCGGTGATGAGTGCGGTTGATGCGGATCGTATCATGCTCATGTCCTTTGGTCTGAATGTTGACCCAAGGGTATGCGCCGCGCCGCAAGCTGGCTAGGGCGGATATGTGCATTTTGTGCGCAGGTCAGGGAAACCGGACCTTTGGGGTGCGCAAAGAAAAACCGCGCTCCGATCTCTCGGGCGCGGCGTTTCAAACAGTCTGTGGTTCAGATCTGCCGAAGGTCTTAACCTTGGCGGGCTTTGAACCGACGCTGGGTCTTGTTGATCACATAGACCCGGCCCTTACGGCGCACGACGCGGCAATCG
The DNA here is from genome assembly GCF_965657175.1 of Pseudooctadecabacter sp. Lineage (GTDB taxonomy): Bacteria > Pseudomonadota > Alphaproteobacteria > Rhodobacterales > Rhodobacteraceae > Octadecabacter. Next base: position 547,983 of record NZ_CBFHNH010000001.1, read on the forward strand.
CGGTGGCGCTGCTTGAGCGAGCGGAGGGAGTTGCGAACTTTCATGAGCTCTGTCCTTATCTCGCGGCGCGGCGATTGCGCCTGGTGTTACTGTCGTGCGTGACCCTAAAAACAAGGGTCGCGCGGTGAAATTCATGGTGGACGATACTGGGATTGAACCAGTGACCCCTTCGATGTCAACGAAGTGCTCTACCGCTGAGCTAATCGTCCTTACCTGTCGACGTTCGGCGTCCCATAAACAAACAGGACGCGCAAGCGCGCGTCAGGTGTCGCGGTCTATATAAAGAGTCGGACAGGGGATCAAGAGCTTTTGGAATTTAGATTTTTTGTACTAGATTGAATGGCGAAGGGGCGATCATGACCAATCACGGCGAAAACCTATCCTATATGCTGCGCCGCCCTGAAAAGCGGTCCACATCGGTTGTGTTTGCGTCCCCCCATTCGGGTCGAAACTACCCCGATGCCTTTTTGCGACAAGCCATTTTGGACGAACATGAAATCCGGTCGTCCGAGGATGCCTATGTGGATGATCTGTTCGGATCAGCCCCGGGTCACGGCGCGCCTTTGTTGATGGCACAGGCCCCTCGGGCCTATCTGGATCTGAACCGCGGCCCCGATGAGATGGATTCGGCTGTGGTCGCGGGCATCCGCCGCGTCGCCCACAACCCTCGCATCGCCAGCGGTCTGGGCGTGATCCCACGTGTGGTGTCCAATGGGCGGGCCATTTATAGCGGAAAACTGACCTTGAATGAGGCCCACGCCCGTATCACGCAGGTCTGGCGGCCCTATCACGATACGCTGCAATCCCTGCTCGACGAAGCCCATGCCGACTTCGGGGAGGCGATCTTGATTGATTGTCATTCCATGCCCCATGAAGCGCTTGAGAACGTCGGCCCCCCGGGGGCCACCCGGCCCGACGTGGTATTGGGGGACCGGTTTGGCGCATCAGCAGCGTCGTCCGTTGTGGAAAAAGTCGAAGCCGCCTTTGCCTCTGCTGGGTTCAAGGTGGCCCGCAACATGCCCTTTGCGGGGGCGTATATGTGTCAGCACTACGGGCGCCCGTCGCGGCGACATCATGCGGTTCAGGTGGAAATTGATCGCTCCATTTACATGAATGAGAAGACGATCAAGCCCAATGCGAACTACGCCGCGTTTAAGGACGTCTTAAGCGGTATTGTGTCCGAGCTGGCCAATATTGGCCGAGGTGAGGATGTGCGCGTGGCTGCGGAATAACAAAATTAGCTAATTTTGTTATGGGGTCCAAAATTCCGGAATTTTGGAGCATCACCGCAATGCGCGGCCTTTGAGGATCGCATCCTTGCCGAATTTCTCTCGGATGGCATCGGCGGCCCGTTCCGCCTCCGCCCGTTTGCCCGCATCGGGATCCAGCAGATCGCCTTCGCGATCTGCATCGCCTGCGGGTACAAGCTCCGATATTCCAACGCCCAAAAGCCGGTAAGGCCCCTGATCACCCACTTGATCGAATAGCGCTCGGGCCGTGCGGTAGATGGTGTCGGCCAATTGGGTGGGTTGATGCAGGCTTTGTCGTTTGGACAGCAGTTTGTGGTTTGCCCGTTTGAGTTTCAGCGTCACCACGCGCCCCGCCTTGTCTTTGGCTTTGGCCCGTCCAGATACCTTTTCGGCCATACGCCAGATGTGCCCGTCCAGAATATCGGGGTCGTTCGTATCGTCGTGAAATGTCGTTTCATTGGACAGACCTTTGACGGGGGTGTGGCTGCTGACCCGGCGGGCGTCTTCACCACGCGCCAGCGCATAAAGCCGCTCACCCATGCCGCCAAAGCGGTCGTTCAGATCGCGTCTGTCCCAGCGCAGCAGGTCGTCGAACGTGCGAATGCCGGCGGCATCAAGGCTGGCTTGGGCCGCAGGGCCAATGCCCCAGATCAGGCGCACCGGTTTGGGACGCAGAAATTCGGTCGTTTCAGCCGCTCCGATCACGGAAAACCCCCGCGGTTTGTCCAGATCGGAGGCCACTTTGGCCAGAAATTTGTTGTGGCTGAGGCCAATGGATCCAGTGATCCCGATTTCGTCCTGCATCCGTTTGGTCAGGCGCGCCAGCATCACCGCAGGCGGCGCACCGTGCAATTTCGCGGTGCCTGACAGATCCATAAAGGCTTCGTCCAGCGACAGGGGTTCCACCGTCGGGGTCAGTTCATCCATCAAGGCGCGCACCTGACGGGAGACTTCGACATAGCGGTCCATCCGGCCCCGCACGATCACGGCTTCGGGGCAGAGTTTCAGGGCCTGAAACATGGGCATCGCCGACCGCACGCCCTTGATCCGCGCGATGTAGCAGCAGGTCGAAACCACGCCACGACGTCCACCGCCGATGATGACGGGCTTGCCTTCGAGTTCGGGATTGTCGCGTTTTTCGACGGAGGCATAGAAGGCGTCGCAATCCATATGCGCGATGGACAGATCGAAGAGTTCGGGATGGGCCGTCACGCGTGGGCTGCGGCACACGGGACAGCGTGTGCCGTCCTCGAATCTGTGCAGACAGGCGCGGCAAAGGGCAGGCATGGCGCATCTTTACGCGGGCGCCGGGGGCGGAGGCAAGCGGCGGGATTTTAGGTATTTGAGAACCAGAGAAACCGGACGGGCGGTGCGGGACCTCTGCCGTTGCGTTCAAACCAAATCTGGTGCTGGGGCGCGTCGGTGCCTCAAGCTATGGTTGCATGCGGGTCAAACGCGCCCTATCAAGTTGGTCAAAGGCCGGATGCCAGCAACGCCCGCAAGAGGCGCGCGCGGCTGCGGGTTGTCACGAGGATCATGAGGGACACACATGGACATTGAACAGATCATTGGCGATTTGATTGGGGGCAATATTGTCCTGATCTTGTTGGCCGCCTTTATCATCGTCTGCATTCTGGTCGGTGTTCGGATCGTGCCGCAATCCGAAAAGTTTGTGATTGAACGGTTCGGACGTCTGCGGGCGGTTCTTGGGCCGGGCATCAATTTCATCATCCCGTTTCTGGACCGGGTCGCGCACAAAATCTCGATCCTTGAACGTCAGTTGCCCACCATGGGCCAAGACGCGATCACCAGCGACAACGTTTTGGTGCAGGTGGAAACATCCGTGTTTTACCGGATCATTGAGCCGGAAAAGACAGTCTACCGGATCCGCGATGTGGACGGTGCCATTTCAACCACTGTCGCCGGTATTGTCCGATCCGAGATCGGTAAGATGGAACTGGATCAGGTGCAGGCCAATCGCACCGGCCTGATCCTTGCCATTCAGGACCAGTTGGCCGCGCAGGTGGACGACTGGGGGATCGAAGTGACCCGCGCTGAAATCCTCGACGTGAACCTTGATGCCGCGACCCGTGCGGCCATGTTGCAGCAGTTGAACGCCGAACGGGCCCGCCGCGCGCAGGTCACAGAGGCTGAGGGTAAAAAACGGGCGGTGGAATTGCAGGCCGACGCGGAACTTTATTCCGCCGAACAAGCCGCCAAGGCCCGCCGCGTGTCGGCCGATGCCGAGGCTTATGCAACGCAGGTTGTGGCCGTGGCGATTGCCGAAAACGGGCTTGAGGCGGCGCAGTATCAGGTCGCCCTCAAACAGGTTGAGGCCGTGAATGCCCTTGGCGCGTCCCAAGGCAGCAACACGATTGTCTTACCCGCCAATCTGATCGACAGCTTTGGCGATGCCTTCAAAATGTTGAAGGGGCGCGGGTAAGATGGGCTGGTTCAACGAATGGTGGATCTGGATGACAGCGGCCTTGGTTCTGGCCATTGCTGAGGTCCTGATTCCGGGTTGGATTTTCTTCGGCTTTGCCGTCGGCGCGTTCTTTATGGGGGCGATGATCTGGCTTGGGATCGGCGCAGGCTTGTCGCTGGCATGGTCCCTCGTGATCTTTGCTGTGCTGTCCTTGGTCGCCTACGTCATCATGCGCCAGATGTTTGGCATCCGTCGTGGTCAGGTGAAACTCTGGGATCGTGACATCAACGACTGAACGAAAAAAGGCCCCGTGCCGTGCACGGGGCCAGTTTGGTCAGTCACGAGGATTCAGGTCCGAGGGACAGATCGGACAGAGGCAGTGGCAGACATCTCTTGAAATCTAGCGAACAGACATCAGCCCGTTTTCACGTCCCGCCATGGTTTGGGCCTGTTGGGTCAGGCTGCGGCGTACGGATGCATCATCCATGCTCAGCGATCCGGGAACGGAACAGGGGTAGCGGTACGTCCGCCCCTTGCGGTTGATGTCCACGCGGGCCTCATAGGCGCCGGTGACGGGATTGTAGCGAATGTCGCCAAGTGCGATGCGAGACATGGTGATCTCCTTTGATTGATGGTTACCGAGTGCGCTGCCGCACTGCGTGACCAAGCAGGGCGCGTTTGACCATGGATGGGTCCAACGTCGCCGGTCCGTCGACACGACAATTGTATTTCAGAGGGCCTTTGTGGGTTGGCAGAACCACTGCGGCTTCGAAGCCGCGGCCGGTGTAACGAATGTCATTCAAACGGATCATAGTAATCCCCTCAGGTTGATCTGGTAGCAGCGATTTCTGTCTACACAACATCTGGGGATTAAAATGGTTCCATGGAAGGGGAGGGGGCCTCACAATTTCCCCCAACCCTGTGATAACGCGCCATAAAATTGTCACAAAGCCCCTCGGAGGGCTTATTTTTAGGCGTTTGGTCGACGTGCCGCGTCTGAGCGGATTTCTGCCTGAACGGCCTCAGCGGCGGCCCGAGGATTGGGATTTTGCCAGATCGGGCGGCCGACAACCACATGATCGGCCCCGTTTGCGATGGCTTTTGCGGGTGTTGTGACCCGTTTTTGGTCGCCCAATTCGGCGCCGGCGGGGCGCACGCCGGGGGTGACGATCAGTTTGCCGTCAGCCTCTGGCAGGGCGCGGATCAGGGCGGCTTCTTGGGGGGAGGCGATGACCCCATCGGCGCCGTTGGACAGGGCCGTGCCTGCGCGTTCCTGCACCAGATCGGTGATATCGCCACCCTTGATGCAGGACGCATCCAGATCGGCCCGATCGAGCGAAGTCAGGATCGTCACGGCAAGGATTTTCATATCGCTGCCGCCTTTTCCCTCGGCTGCGGCACGCACCACGTGGGGGTCGCCATGCACCGTCAGAAAGTCGTGGTTGAATTGGGCCAGGCCCCGCACGGCGGCTTCGATCGTGGCGCCGATATCAAACAGTTTCATGTCCAGAAAAATGCGTTTGCCATGGGCGTCGGCCAGTTCGTTGGCCAAAGCAAGGCCACCACCGGTCAGCATCCCAAGCCCGATCTTATAAAACGTCGCCGCATCCCCGATCTTTTCTGCGAGGCCGAGGCCCTGCAGCGCGTCCGGCACGTCAAGGGCGACAATCAGTTGGTCAAGATCGGATGGGGATTGGGTCATGGTTGGGGCCTCTCGCTGGATTCGCCCTTCGCTAGTGGGCGCAGGCTGGCCCGTCAACAGGCTGTCAGTCGCGATCTGCATCAAGCGCTGTTCGGATGCGTTCCAGATGGGGCAGAGCATCAGCAAAAGGTGACAGGCCAAGGTCAGCCACCAACGGGGCCAAACTGGCCCCGATCTGCTGCATCTTCTCGCCCAAGAAGGCACCGCCTTGTGGTGTGATCTGGACGACCTTGGATCGTTTGTCGCTGGCGTGAGGCCGCAGGCTGATCAGTTGGGCGGCCTCAAGCCCCGCGATCATATGGGTCATCGACGTTTTGGGCACCTGAAACGCGCGGGCCAGTTGCAGGGGCGTCTCCCCCTCCGGCCTGCGCGCCAGATGTCCCAACATGCCAAACTGGGTCGATGTCATCCGCCCCGGAAGGAAGCTTTCCAACTTGGTTGAGATCAACTGATCAATGATGCCCACCTCGGTAAAGAAGCGATAAAGCGTAGAAGGGTCTTCATCAGGCGTCATTCAACACTCGGCTTTCCACGGGCCATCGGGGTGTTGCGACGGGATCAGGCCCAAACCCCAAGCGCATCAACATCTGCACAGTATGGCCTTCGGGGGCAAGCAAACTGTGGGCCAAGGCGTATTCTTGTGCCATTTCAGGATATTCCTGCAGGGCCTGCGATACCGGATGCACGCCAATCCCCATCTCACGGGTTTTCAGGTACAGCCGCACCAGCCGCCGTCCGGCGTCGATTTGGTCCACGCGCGTGTTGGCGGGCGTGGTCAGGACGGCGTAATGGGGCGTGGCGTCCAGCATCTCAAGATAGCTTGCAAGAAAGGCCTGATTGCCTGGATGATCCACATCCATCAGCTGTGCATTATCCATAAGCCCCACGCGACGCAGGACTTCAAACAGGGGTTCGCGCATCTCAAGGCCATCGGGGTTTGCGTTGATCTCGGCCTTGCCGATCCGCATCAGGTCAACGGATTCCTTGAAAGTGGCGGGTGTGTAGACCTCAATCTCAAACGCGCGTTTGGTCATGTCGCGCACAGGGGCGGTTGCGTCGTCGTCAAGGATCAAGGTGGCGTAGTTTGCCAAGGTCGCGGCCTCAGCTGTGGTCAGTCGTTGGTCCGTATAGGGGTCTTTGCTGGAATGGCGTGTCAGAATCTGCGCCGCCAGCGGATCGGCGGTGCCGCCTTGGGAAAACCGCGCGTCAGCGATGGGGCCGTCTGGGCCATCGGGCAGAACCGTCAGGTCCACATCATACCCCTGCGCGCCCGCAGCCAGCACCATCGTTTCCACAAAGGCACCCAGACCGATGAAAATCTGCCGGTCAAAGGGATCGGTCTGCGGCAGATTGCGATCCTCATCACGGTGAATTCGGACACCATCTGTCCCCACCATCTCAATCAGCCATGGCTGTCTGTTGTGGGGGTTGGGGGCCAGAATGGCGTAGGACAGCGCCGACATGCGCGGGTCCGTATAGGTGGCAGGCGTCCACGGGGCCAACGCCGCCGTCGGGGTCCGCGTCGCCACAAAACCGACAGCGCCGGTTGCAGCAAGGATCGTGCCCCCGCCCAAGATTTTAAGGAATTTTCTACGGCTGGTCATCTGAATGCTCCATTTTTGTTCGATCTCGTACTAAATAATACGAAATCGAACTATGTCAATTCCCTTCGGTATCTGCGGGAACTTCCCGCGTGGCAGCGGGTTGGGCTGGGAACCTGAAAAACTGGAGAAAACCGATGGCTTCTATGGACCTATCCTCCCAACGCAAGGCACCCGGCGTCAGCGTCTTTTGGATGATTGCAGGCGTCGCCGTGGCCGCCGTCGTCATTCTGGCCGCGTCGCTCGCGTTTCTGGAAAACGATGCAAGCCCGACAGCGGGCACCACAACAACAACCACCGAAGAAACAGGCCCCGCGCCCGAAGGCGTGGCCGATATCAACGGCACGGGCATCAACCCGCCCGCCGGCACGGATGACATTTTGCAAAACGGATCGGGCGCCACGATGGGTGGCGATGTGCAGGGCAGCGTCGCCCGCACGGACGACACGCCCACCGGCACCACACCGGGTGAAGCACCCGCAGGCGTCGTGACCCCAGACCAATAAATGACCAAACGGGGCCCGTGCAGATTGCGCGGGCCTCTTGAACATCAAGCCGATGCGCCCCAAATCCTAATCGAGGCCCCAAACAGCCTGCGCCGCATCAGCGGGCAGCCTTCGAACCGGGGCGCTTAATAAAGGAGAGACGCCATGAACTTGGACAAGTTCACAGAGCGGTCGCGCGGTTTCGTACAGGCCGCCCAGACGATCGCCATGCGGGAAAGCCACCAGCGGTTGGCCCCCGAACACCTGCTCAAAGCACTGCTCGACGACGATCAGGGCCTCGCGGCCAATCTGATCAATGCGTCCGGCGGCGATGCGCGGCAGGTCATGCAAACCAACGACATTGCCATGGGCAAACTGCCCAAAGTGACCGGTGACGCAGGCCAGACCTACATGGATGCCACGACCGGCAAAGTGCTGGCCGAGGCTGAAAAGCTGGCCAAGAAAGCAGGCGACAGTTTCGTCCCTGTTGAACGTGTGTTGACTGCCCTCGCCATGGTGAAATCCAAGGCGAAAGAGGCGTTGGACGCCGGCAAAGTCACGCCGCAGGGCCTGAACGCCGCAATCAACGACATCCGCAAGGGCCGCACAGCGGACAGCGCATCGGCCGAAGACGGCTATGACGCGCTGAAGAAATACGCGATGGACCTGACCGCACGTGCGCGCGAAGGCAAGATCGACCCGATCATTGGTCGGGATGAGGAAATCCGCCGCGCTATGCAGGTCCTGTCCCGCCGCACCAAAAACAACCCTGTTCTGATCGGTGAACCCGGTGTGGGTAAAACCGCGATTGCCGAAGGCCTCGCCCTGCGCATCATCGACGGTGACGTGCCCGAATCCCTACGCAATAAATCACTGTTGTCGCTGGATATGGGCGCGCTGATCGCCGGTGCGAAATACCGTGGTGAATTCGAAGAACGCCTCAAGGCCGTGTTGTCTGAGGTCACCGAAGCCGCCGGTGAGGTGATCTTGTTCATCGACGAAATGCACACCCTCGTGGGCGCTGGCAAAAGCGATGGCGCAATGGATGCGGCGAACCTGATTAAACCTGCGCTGGCGCGGGGGGAACTTCACTGCATCGGTGCGACGACCTTGGATGAATACCGCAAAGACGTCGAGAAAGACGCGGCGTTGGCCCGGCGGTTTCAGACCCTGGTGGTGCAGGAACCCACAGTCGAAGACACGGTTAGCATCTTGCGGGGCATCAAGGAAAAGTACGAACTGCACCACGGCGTGCGGATTTCGGACAGCGCCCTTGTGACCGCTGCAACCCTGTCACACCGCTATATCACGGACCGTTTCCTGCCCGACAAAGCCATCGACTTGGTGGACGAAGCCGCCAGCCGCTTGCGGATGGAGGTCGACAGCAAGCCCGAAGAACTCGACGCGCTCGACCGTCAGGTGTTGCAGTTGCAGATCGAGGTTGAGGCTTTGCGGCTTGAGGATGACCAAGCCTCCAAAGACCGTCTGGCGACCCGCGAAAAGGAACTGGCCGATCTGCAGGATCGCTCCGCTGAGATGACGGCGAAGTGGCAGGCCGAACGCGACAAGCTTGAGGGCGCACGGGAGCTTAAAGAGCAGCTTGACCGCGCCCGCGCCGATCTGGACATCGCCAAACGCGAGGGTAATTTGGCCAAGGCCGGTGAGCTGTCCTACGGCGTCATCCCCGCGTTGGAAAAGCAGTTGGGTGAGGCTGAGGAGGCCGACGATCTGATGGTCGAGGAAGCCGTGCGGCCCGAACAGATCGCCTCTGTTGTGGAACGTTGGACGGGCTTGCCCGTGGCCAAGATGCTTGAAGGAGAGCGTGAAAAGCTGCTGCGCATGGAAGACGGGCTGCACAAGCGCGTCATCGGTCAGAACGCCGCCGTTCGGGCAGTCGCCAACGCTGTGCGCCGTGCGCGTGCGGGCCTAAATGACGAGAACCGCCCGCTGGGGTCGTTCCTCTTCCTCGGGCCAACGGGCGTCGGCAAGACCGAGCTGACGAAAGCCGTGGCAGAGTTCCTCTTTGATGACGACAGCGCCATGGTACGCATCGACATGTCCGAGTTCATGGAGAAACACGCCGTCGCCCGTCTGATCGGCGCCCCCCCCGGATACGTGGGCTACGACGAAGGCGGTGTCTTGACCGAAGCCGTGCGGCGGCGTCCGTACCAAGTCATCCTGTTTGATGAGGTCGAAAAGGCGCATCCGGATGTGTTCAACGTGCTGTTGCAGGTGCTGGACGACGGTGTGCTCACCGATGGTCAGGGCCGCACCGTCGATTTCAAGCAGACGTTGATCATCCTGACGTCGAATCTTGGGTCACAAGCGCTCAGCCAACTGCCCGAAGGGGCCGACAGTGCGACGGCGCGTCGGGACGTGATGGACGCCGTGCGCGCCCATTTCTGGCCTGAATTCTTGAATCGTCTGGACGAAACGGTCATCTTTGACCGCCTTGCCCGTGACGATATGGACGGGATCGTGGACATCCAGATGGCACGGTTGTTGAAACGTCTGGCGGCGCGGAAAATCCGGCTCGATCTGGATGACGGCGCGCGTAAATGGCTGGCGGATGAAGGGTACGACCCGGTGTTCGGCGCACGCCCGCTGAAACGTGTCATCCAACGTGCGTTGCAGGATCCGCTGGCTGAGATGCTTTTGGCCGGTGATATTGCCGATGGTGCTGTCGTTCCGGTTTCTGCCGGATCAGACGGGCTGATCGTGGGCGACCGCATCAGCGCGTCCAACCGACCCAAGCCGGATGAGGCAACCGTGCACTAACACGCGCTGACGATCCGGTGCAGCGCACCGAACCGACAGCCAGGGTCCTGCCTGTCAGGCAGGGGTCGGGCTGGCCACAACAAAGGGGCCCTTCAGCGGTGCTGGAGGGCCTTTTTCATGGGGTCGTATATAGAAAGGGTGGCAAGGCTGGCGGCCGCCGGTGGCGGACATCTTCCACGCACGAGGCAGGGTGTCAAACCGCCCGTGTCATATGAAGGGAAAGGGGCATGCGCCCCGTCCTGATTGCCAAGCTTCGCGCGGGGTGTAAGGCCGCGCGGGATCCACGGGCGACCCTAGGCGCGGGCGGTTAAGGGTCGGTTATGTCACCGTGCGTTGCATCAGTTGCGCAAGGCCGGCAGGCCCACGCCCGTGGCCTCAAACCCGCCATCGGCGGCGATGGTCTGGCCGGTGACGAAGCTGGCTTTGTCGGACAGCAAAAACGCGATGACCTCAGCGATTTCGCGTTCCTGTCCGTAGCGGTTCAGGGGGATGGCATCGTGGTAGGCATCGATGATCTCTTGGCTGTGCACAGCCATCGCCAGCTTGGTCTTCACCGGTCCGGGGCAGACGGTGTTCGCGCGAATGCCGTATTCGCCCAATTCAACCGCTTGCTGCAAGGTCAGCTGGATGACCGCTGCCTTAGATGTGCCGTAGGCCACACGCAGGGTCGAGGCACGCAGCCCGCTGATGCTGGCGATGTTCACAATCGCCCCTTTGGATTTTTTCAACGCGGGTGTGGCGGCTTGGGTGCACAGGAACACCCCGTCCACATTCGTCTCCATCACCGTTTTCCAACGGTCGAAATCCGTATCTTCAATCGGGCCGAAATCTGCGACACCGGCGTTGTTGACCAATCCGTCGATGGCGCCGAAATGCCGGATCGCCTCATCCATCATGCCCTGCACGGCATCCGGATCAGACACATCGCAAAAGATGCCATGGACATTGTCGCGCGCCGTCACGGCCTCGGCCAAAGCATCGCCGTCTCGGTCCACCAGACCCACCTGCCATCCGGCCTCAAGCAAGACATCTGCCGCGGCCAACCCGATGCCGCGCGCGCCCCCTGTGATAATCGCCGTTTTCATAATTGCACCCTGCCGTGCACTGGCCCCCCTTGTAAACGCAAAAGGGCCGCCCGAAGGCGACCCTTTCGTGGTTGGTCTTTGGTTTTACATCGGCGGCATCAGAACGGAATCAATCACGTGGATCACGCCGTTCGTCGCCTCGATATCGGCGGTTGTGACGGTGGCGTCGTTCACCATCACCATGTCGCCCACGGAAATCGTGACCTCGGCCCCGTTGACCGTGGCGGCTGTCATGCCATCAGACAAATCACCCGACATCACCGCACCCGGCACGACATGGTAGGTCAGGATCGCGGTCAACGCATCGGTGTCCTCCAGCAGGCCCTCGACTGTGCCCTCGGGCAAAGCGGCAAAGGCGTCATCTGTGGGGGCGAACACGGTGAACGGGCCGTCACCTTTCAGGGTTTCAACAAGGCCAGCGGCCTCAGCTGCGGCCAGAAGCGTGGTAAAGGCCCCCGCATCGGCAGCGGTGTCCACGATATCCTTGGCGTGACCATCTGCAAATGCGGTGGTTGCTGTCAGGGCGAGTGTGGCCGTCGCGGCCATGAATGTACGACGAAGCATTGTGTTTCTCCTTGGTTTAGGTTCGACACCGCGTTGGTATCAGCAGGGAATACGCCGCAATCTGTTCTTGGATCTGCGGGGATTTTTGCCGATGTGGTTTGACGAAAAGGGCAGGGGGGCTAAGCCGCAGCACAGCCCGAAATCCAGTCACAGTCTTGTGAAGGGCAGCGGAATTTGCCTGTCGGATCGGCAATAAATCCCGCCCGCTCGGGCCTTGATCACCGCCAGTTTGGTTGACGTCCTGCGGTACAGTCTATTGTGGTAACCCAAAGACCAACCCGTAGAAGGCCGCCCCATGTTCTCCAGTTTCTCCATGTCCGTGTTCGAAGGCCTTGCAGTCGCGTTGATTATTGCTGTGGGACTGGTCATCGCGATCGTCGCTGTGCTCTTTGTGATCGACCGGCTGCAAACCCAAGACGCGATCCGGCGCAACTATCCGGTGGTCGGGCGCTTTCGCTACCTGTTCACCGCACTGGGTGAATTCTTTCGCCAGTACTTCTTTGCCATGGACCGCGAAGAACTGCCCTTTAATCGCGCCCAACGCGATTGGGTCAAACACGCCGCCGAAGGCAAGGGCAATACCGTCGCCTTCGGATCTACCCGCAACCTCGCCGTGCCGGGCACGCCCATCTTCACCAACGCGGCCTTCCCGCCGCTCGACAACCAGTTCGCCCGGACCGAGGCTTTGACCATCGGCCCAGGCGCACGCGAACCCTATGACGCCCCGTCGATCTTCAACCTCAGCGGCATGTCCTATGGGGCGATCTCCAAACCTGCCGTGCAGGCCCTGTCGCGGGGTTGCGCGAAGGCTGGCATCTGGATGAACACGGGCGAGGGCGGCCTGTCGCCCTATCACCTCGAAGGCGGGTGCGACATTGTCTTCCAGATGGGCACCGCGAAATATGGCGTGCGTGACGCGGAGGGAAACCTTGACGAGGGCGAACTGCGCAAGGTTGCAGCCCACGCCCAAGTCAAAATGATCGAAATCAAACTCGCCCAAGGGGCCAAGCCGGGCAAGGGCGGCATCCTGCCCGCCGCCAAAATCAGCGCCGAAATCGCCGAAATCCGTGGCCTGCCAGAGGGCAAAGACGGCATCAGCCCCAACCGCCATGCAGAGGTCGACGACTGGAACGATCTGCTGGATTTCATCGCCCATGTGCGTGAGGTGACGGGCCTGCCCACGGGCATCAAAACCGTCATGGGGTCCGAGGCCGCCTTCGCCGACTTCTTCGACACCATCGTCGCGCGCGGCCCGGACAGCGCGCCGGACTTTATCACCTTAGACGGCGGCGAAGGCGGCACCGGTGCCGCGCCCATGCCGCTGATTGATCTGGTCGGTGTTTCCATCCGCGAGGCCCTGCCACGTGTCTCCGCCCTGCGCAATGACCGCGGCCTTAAGGACCGTATCCGCATCGTGGCCTCCGGCAAACTGGTGAACCCCGGTGATATCGCCTGGGCGCTGTGTGCGGGGGCCGATTTCGTCACCTCCGCGCGGGGCTTCATGTTTAGCCTTGGCTGTATTCAGGCGCTCAAATGCAACAAGAACACCTGTCCCACCGGCATCACAACCCACGACCCACGGTTCCAAAAGGGCCTCGTTCCGGCCGAAAAATATGACCGTGTCGCAGCCTACGCCAAAGGCATCATCAAAGAGGTCGAAACCATCGCCCATTCCGTCGGCGTGTCCGAGCCGCGCAAAATGCGCCGCGATCATGTCCGCATCGTGCAGGCCGATGGCACCTCGACACTCCTGTCCACCCTCTATCCGGGCTAGGCGCGCCCTTTTCTCTGGTTCCGAAATACCTGCGAGGAGGGCGTGAGCCCGAGCGCAGCGCCCCCACCCGCGCCGCAGGCGCGCGGGGCGGATGGCCGCAAGGCCATTCGACACTGTTACAGTCCCCCCGCGCAGACGTGACAAGGTGTTTAGTGACGCTTTACAACTTCACTCTATATACAGGACTAAATCGCAATTGCCGGAGACTCCAATGGCCCACCGCTGGACAAACACCCTCACCCGAAACGACGTCACCCCAAAATCCTTGTGGATGAACCGCCGCGCGGTTCTGGCTGGTATGGCGGGCGCAGGTGCGCTTGGCGGCACGGTGCACGCGCAAGAGGCGTTGGAGCCCAACACCCTCGAAGAAATCCGCTCCTACAACAACTTCTATGAATTCGGCACCGGCAAGTCTGATCCATCCGCCAATGCAGGCGATATGCAGACCGACCCGTGGGAGGTGACGGTCGACGGTCTGGTCGACAATCCAGGCACCTATGCGCTGCAAGACCTCATCGGGGATATGACCATTGAGGAACGCATCTACCGCTTCCGCTGTGTTGAGGCTTGGGCGATGGTCGTGCCATGGAACGGCTTTGAACTCGCTGATCTTCTGAATAAGGTCGGCGTTCAGTCCGGCGCGACCCACGTGGCCTTTGAAACCGCTGTCTTGCCTGAGGTTATGCCCGGCGTGCAGCGCCGCGTGATCGACTTTCCTTACGTCGAAGGTCTACGTCTGGATGAGGCCATGCACCCGCTGACCCTCATGGCGACAGGCATTTACGGGGAACCCTTGGCCAACCAGAACGGCGCACCCATGCGCTTGGTCGTGCCATGGAAATACGGGTTTAAATCCATCAAATCCATCGTGCGGATCACCCTGACGGACAGCGAGCCGCCCACCACGTGGAACAAGATTAACGCCCGCGAATACGGGTTCTATTCCAACGTGAACCCGCAGGTGGATCACCCTCGCTGGTCTCAGGCATCGCACCGCGTCATTGGCGGCGGCCTGTTTTCGGCACGGGAAGACACCTTGATGTTCAACGGCTATACTGAGGTTGCCTCACTCTACGAGGGAATGGATTTAACCGAGAATTATTGATGACACCACTTACGATCGCCGCCACGCTGGCGGCTCTGACACTGCCCTTTTGCGCCACCGCGCAAGAGGGCCCCATGCCCGCCACATCGGTGACACCGGACAGTTTTGTCACTCAGTTGGGCGGCAACCGGATCCGCACAATGTATGAAGGAATCGAACAAGAGTTTCTGTTCGAACTTCAGGACCGGGACGTGCAAAACCTGTTCAACTACGGCTTCCCGCCGTCCTCCCAAACTCTTGGAACATCTGATCTGGTGGTTGTCGTCAAAGACAGCTGGGGTGAGGCCGCTGATTTCTGGCGCGGCATTGGTATTTCTGCCGTGGCCTCGGACCTCGCGCCCTATGTGAACATGTCACCGGACGCCGCGCCGAATATGGTGCTGACGATCCTGACTGCGCCTGACGGACATCCCATGCGGGTCTATAACTTCACCTCGACCGCTTTGGGGGAGGACCAGTCGCAACGCTGCATGGCCCGCCGCGTGATTGACGAAACGTACCGGGGCGAAGGCAACAGCAGTTTCAACAGCTTTGCGTGCAGTCAGGCGCTCCGGTGATCCGGGCACGCGGTGTTGGGGTGGCGCTGGCCTTGGCATGTGCCAGCCCAGCGGCGGCCCAACAAAGCAACGACCTCGCCTCGGGTGAGGCGCGACCCACGTTGATCCCTGACAATGGCATCCTTGCCGGTATCAACAACCGCGCACGGATCGTCACGGTGCAGGCGCCGGCCAACTTCGCGCAAGCGTTGAACGCGGCGGATCCCGATGGCGTTATCCGCTACGTCTACGACATCGCCGTCCAGGGAACCGAGCCTGATGTGATGATTGTCTTTGCAGGGGACTGGGACATCGCGCGCGGCTTTGCCCGCGCCATCGCCATGCCCGCATTGTCGGACCGCTATGACGCGGCAGAGGCCGCTGGCAATTCCATCGACTACGCCCAACGCAGCACACCGCAAGGCCCGCTGCACATCTATATGATCGCCCAAAACACAACGCCCTATCCCGTGCCGCCCACCTGTTGGGCGCGGCTGATCGTGGGGTCCCTCTATCTGGGCGGCAATCCCGCGCCCTTCACGTTGCGGGCCTGCACCGAAAGCATCAGCGGCCCGCTGGACCTGAACTGATTGAAACATCCTCTCAACTCCCCGTGGGATGCGGTCACAAAGCTTTCTTTTGAACCGACGGTCGCCCAAATGGGTTTCAACCAGACACGACTAGGAAAGCCACGCCCATGACCGCCATCGTCGACCCCATCAACCGATTTGCCCGCAAGGTGCCTGTCTGGCTGGTCTATCTTCTCTATGCCCTGCCTATTCCGGTGCAGTTCTATCTGGCTGCCACCGGTGCGATGGGGGTGGAACCGATCAACGCCCTTGAACGCGAAATAGGGCAGATCACGCTGCAACTGCTGATCATCGGCCTTGCGATCACGCCCCTGCGCCGGTTCGCGGGCCTCAACCTGCTGAAGTTCCGCCGCGCCATCGGCGTCATGGCCTTTGTCTATGTGGTTGTGCATCTGGGCATCTGGGTGGTGCTGGATATGTCCCTGCGTTGGGAACAGATGTGGGGGGACATCTGGAAACGTCCCTATATCACCATCGGCATGGTCGCGTTCCTGGCGATGATCCCGCTTGCCGTGACTTCGAACAACTATTCGGTGCGCAAATTGGGGGCGGCCACGTGGCGCAACCTGCACAAACTGGTCTACCCGATTGCGGTGCTGGGGGCTGTGCATTTCATCATGGTCCAAAAGGTCTGGGAGGCAGAGCCGCTGATCTATCTTGCGGTGATCCTGACCCTCATCGGGCTGCGTTACATCCCGAAACAAAAAACGTCTGGTGCGACCGTCAAAGGTTGATAGCGTCGCGTCATGAACAGACGTGACGCAAAGCTGGGCACCCTTTTGATCATGACGCTTTTCGCGCTGCAGCCCATGGCCTTCGGTGCGTGGCTGGCGATGATTCCCTATATCAAGGAAACGTTGTCCCTCAGTAAGGCCGATCTGGCACTGGCGCTTCTGGGGATGCCGCTGGCTCTGATCGTCGTGCTGCAATTTGCCAGCCGGATCGTGGCGCGGCTCGGTCCCCGCCGCACGTTTACGGTGGGGCTGCCGGTGCAGACCCTTTTGATCCTGACCCCGTTCCTTGCGACGGGGCAAATCAGCCTTTTTCTGGCGCTGGCCAGCGTTGGCGCGGTCGTGGCCTTTATGGAGGTCGCCCTGAACACCTACGCCGGTCGGCTTGAGAAAGCCGCCGACACCTACATCATGTCCCGCTGCCACGGGTTCTGGGCGCTGGGCATCATGGTGGGGTCGCTGCTGGCCACAACGTTGTTCTTCATTGGTCCGGTGATCGCGGTCCTTGTGATCTGCGCAACCTCCGCCGCGTTCGGCGTCTGGGCTGCGCAAACCCTGCCCAAACTGCAGGGCCAAGAGGACGGCCCCGTACCCAAACCCCAGAAAATCCGCGACATGCCTCGCGCCCTGTTCCTGATCGCCTTGTTCATGTTGCTCGTGACCTTGGTCGAAGGGGCCATGCACGATTGGGCCGCGGTCTATCTGTCGGAACGCCAAGGCGGCGCACCGGAGGATGCTGGGCTGGCCGTGACGATCTTTGCGGGGTTCCTCGCTGCCGGTCGGTTTGCCGGTGACTATATGAAGGCGCGTCTGGGTGCGCGGGGGGTGGCCCGCCTGACCGTGGGGTTGTCCATCGCAGGTCTGGTCTGCGCCACTGTCCTGCCGGGGATGCCGGCTTTGTTCATCGGGCTGGCCCTGACGGGGCTTGGCGTATCGATTGCGTTTCCTTTGGGCATATCTGCCGCCGCCAGCCTTGGGGACGAACACGAGGCACAAAACATCGCCACCATGGCCATGATCGCCATGTCGTCCTTTTTGATCGGCCCACCCCTAATCGGGTTCCTAGCAGAATGGCTGACCTTACGGGTCGCCTTGATGCTGTTGCTGCCCGGTTTGGGGCTCGCATTCTACCTCACGCGCATCTTTCCTGAGCGGAACCTGACCCCGAAATCCTGAAAATTGGGCAGTCTATGAAAATGAGTTTCGCCGATTCACCGCGGACTTGCCGCTCTATCAGGGTGAGTCTGCCCCAAATCAGGGGTGATTTGGCCGTTACAGCGTCCATTCTTGCGGATAGACAGGGCAGAGCCACTATATCTAGGACATAGCCTGCAAGCCTCGGCGCAACAAAACGCCATATGACCCTAGGTCCAAGGTAATTCTTGATAAGCAAAGCACTGAAAACACGCCCAAAATCATGAAAACGAGAAAAAATGCATTTTCTTAAAAAAAGGGGTTGCGGGTATTGGTGTGTAACCGTAGAACCCCCCTCACCGGCGGCGCAGAGATGCGCGGGCGGGGCGCCAGACGGGTCGGACGGAGCGGAAACGCAGCCAGCCGGAGACGAGGCGGATAAGAAAATTCTGAGGTTTTAGAGGCGGGGCGCGCCGAACGATTAGGGCGCACACTGTTTTTATTGTCTCTGGGGTTACGGCTCCACGCTCTTTGAAATTGATAGTATCTGAAGAGATATGTGGGCGGTTTGGTTCAGTTCGATGGATCAACGTCTGTATATCGCGCTCTTAGGATTTAGGTCCGATTATAGAGTGTCAGCTTCACTGTTTGAGTGGCTTTCGGTTTCTGATGAAACCAGAAGCACATCAAACAGATGACTTTTCTATGTTGCTGCATCACCCGGTGCAGCTGGCCGATTGTTGCCTGGGGTTTGTCCTCAAGTGGCGAAGCGGTAGGGCATAGAAAGATGTGCAGAGGTTCGAACGTCAAGGATAAGCTGGTAACAGCTTTTCAACTTGAGAGTTTGATCCTGGCTCAGAACGAACGCTGGCGGCACGCCTAACACATGCAAGTCGAGCGCTCACTTCGGTGGGAGCGGCGGACGGGTTAGTAACGCGTGGGAACATACCCTTTTCTACGGAATAGCCTCGGGAAACTGAGAGTAATACCGTATACGCCCTTCGGGGGAAAGATTTATCGGTAAAGGATTGGCCCGCGTTAGATTAGATAGTTGGTGGGGTAACGGCCTACCAAGTCTACGATCTATAGCTGGTTTGAGAGGATGATCAGCAACACTGGGACTGAGACACGGCCCAGACTCCTACGGGAGGCAGCAGTGGGGAATCTTAGACAATGGGGGAAACCCTGATCTAGCGATGCCGCGTGTGTGACGAAGGCCTTAGGGTCGTAAAGCACTTTCGCCAGGGATGATAATGACAGTACCTGGTAAAGAAACCCCGGCTAACTCCGTGCCAGCAGCCGCGGTAATACGGAGGGGGTTAGCGTTGTTCGGAATTA
>NZ_CBFHNH010000002.1:0-227919 GCF_965657175.1 Pseudooctadecabacter sp.
ATGCCAAGGCCTTTGGCCCAGAACGCCGGATCAGACGCATCAAGGCCGAAGGGGGCCAGCAGTTCGCTGTGGTGCTTGGACCCGCCCGCCTTGAGCATGTCGAAATACTTGTCTTTGAACGCCTCGCCCTGTTCTTCGTAGACCGCATAAAGCGCGTTTACGAGGCCATCGCCAAAGGCATAGGCGTAAACGTAGAAGGGCGAATGGATGAAGTGCGGGATATAGGCCCAGAAGGTTTCATAGCCGTCCATAAAATTGAATACGGGGCCGAGGCTTTCGCCCTGCACCGACATCCATAGCCCGTTGATATCGTCAGGCGTCAATTCACCACCCGCACGGGCGGCATGGAGTTTGCACTCGAAGTCATAAAACGCGATCTGGCGCACGACCGTGTTGATCATGTCTTCGACTTTGCCGGCCAGCAAAACTTTGCGTTCCTGCGCGTCTTTGGCTTGATCCAGTAGTTTGCGAAAGGTGAGCATTTCACCAAATACGGATGCGGTTTCCGCCAAGGTCAGCGGGGTCGAGCTGAGGAGTTCGCCTTGTTCGGCGGCCAGAACCTGATGGACGCCGTGGCCCAATTCGTGGGCCAAGGTCATGACATCACGGGGTTTTCCCAAATAGTTCAGCATCACGTAAGGATGGACGCTGGTCACAGTCGGGTGGGCAAAGGCACCGGGGGCCTTACCGTCTTTAACGCCTGCATCAATCCATCCGTCTGTGAAAAACGGCTTGGCGAGGTCGGCCATACGCGGATCGAAAGCGGCATAGGCGTCCATGACTGTGGCCTGCGCCTCGTCCCATTGGACGGTGCGATCTGCCTCCATCGGCAAGGGCGCGTTGCGATCCCAGACTTCCATCGTCTCAAGGCCCATCCATTTGGCCTTAAGGGCGTAATAGCGGTGGCTGAGGCGGGGGTAGGCGTCAACGACAGCATTGCGCAGGGCCTCGACCACCTCGGGTTCGACGTGGTTGCTCAGGTGGCGGCCGGTTTGTGGGGTGGGTAGTCCGCGCCAGCGGTCTTCGATTTCTTTTTCTTTTGCCAACGTGTTGTGAACGCGGGCAAAAAGGCCGATGTTTTCACCCAAAACGCGGGCCATTTCACGCGCGCCGGCTTCACGTTTGGCGCGGTCCTTGTGGGACATCAAATCGGCCACGCCTTCGAGGTTCAGGTCTTCGCCGTCGACCGTAAATGTGAGGTTCGCGACCGTTTCATCAAAGAGTTTGTTCCACGCCGATGCGCCAACAACGGATTGATCGTGCAAGAACTTTTCCAGCTCATCGGACAGCTGATAGGGTTTCATCGCGCGCATGCGATCAAAGATCGGCTTATAGCGCGCAAGCTCCGCATTTGCGGCCAAGAGGGCCTCTATGTGGGCATCATCCAGGCGGTTGAACTCCAACTCGTAGAAGACCAGCGGCGTGGTGTAGGTGGTGATTTTGTCCTGGGCATCGGACATGAATTTTGTGCGTTCGGGGTCTGTCGTGTGCTGATAATACCGCAGGCCCGCGTAGGACATGATGCGGCCCGCGATGATGTCGATCTGTTCGTAGCGTTTGACGGCGTTGAGCAGGCCGTCGGCGTCTAGATCTGCCAGTTTGCCCTCGTAGTCTTCTGCAAAGCTGCGGCAGGCGCTTTCCAGCCAGTCCTGATCGCGTTTGAGTTCCTTGGCGTCGGGCGCGGGGTAGAGGTCCGTCAGGTCCCATTCGGGCAAATCGCCGAAGGCGGTGCCGTGGGTGGAATTGGCGTCAAAGGTCGGTTGCTTGGTCATCGGGGGCCTCTTGCTCAGGTGTTTGGTCTTACTTAGGGGCGGAGGGGCTGGATTGAAAGCGGCCCTCCGGGGGGAGTTTTTCGGGCCAGATGAAGATCAGGCAAAAAACAGGCGGTTGGGCGTGTCGCAGAGGATTTTCTGACGTGTGTCGGGGGCTGTGACGACATCATGGAAAGCGTCCAAAAGGGCGGCGGCATCAGGCATTTGGGCGCCATTTAACATCAGGTGCGGCCAGTCGGAGCCCCATAGACAATGATCGGGATTGGCATGGGCGAGGGCCTCTACGAAGGGTGCAGCGCGGTCGTAAGGTGGAGGGCATAGTCGGTAGAGCGCGCTGAGTTTGATATAGGCATGACCATCGCCCACCAAGCGCAACAGGGTCTGAAAGCCGGGATCATTGATGGTGAGGCCCAGATCGGGCCAGCCGATATGGTCGATCACAAGGGGGACGGGCAGGGCGCGGATGTCGTGGGCAAGATCATCCATGTGCAGGTGGCTGTGCAGCAACATCTGGATGTGTAGGTTGCGGTCATTGAGGCGGGGGGCCATGGCTTTCGCGCCCTCCCACGACAGAACGCCGCCGTGTACGTAGTTGAGGCGCACGGCCTTCAGGTTTTGGTCCGCAAACCGGTCAAGGTCGGCATCGGTGGCGTTATCAGGCAAAAGCCCGACCCCACGGAAATTTGCGCCCATCCGTTTAACAGCCTCGACCGTAATGGAATTGTCCGTCCCATAGAGGATGGAATGGACGATCAGGCCCTTATCAAAGCCCAAGGCAGCCAGATGGGCGCGGTACAGATCCAGCCAGCCATTAAAATCGGGACCGGGGGCAGGGTCCTCGACCCGGCCGTCCCAGAGGGGGAAATCATCTTTGCCACCCACAAGGTGGACGTGGGCATCACAGGCACCGGCAGGCGGGGCAATCTGCGGTGCGCGGGGGGCGGGTGGCATGGTTGCGGTGGGTTTAGCCATAAAGTTCTAACATCTCTTTAAGATCATCGAGGGTGTTAATTTCATCCACGGGTTTGTCGTGACGCCAGCGGAGCATACGTGGAAACCGGAGCGCAATCCCCGATTTGTGTCGCGGTGACGCCTGAATGCCCTCAAACGCGATTTCAAACACATGTTCGGCGGGCACCTGACGTACGGGGCCGAACCGCTGTTGGGTGTTCTTTTTGACCCATGCGGTGATCTTGCGGAATTCAACGTCCGTGAGGCCGGAATAGGCTTTGGTGAAGGGCACCAGATCGTTGCCGTTTTTAACCGCAAAGGTGAAATCCGTGAAAAGATTCGCCCTCCGGCCAGACCCGGCCTGCGCGTAGATCATTACGGCGTCCACGGTCAGCGGGTCGATCTTCCATTTCCACCAATCGCCCTTTTTACGGCCCGCCAGATAGGGGCTGTCACGGCGTTTCAGCATGAGGCCTTCGGCGTTCAGGTCGCGTGATTTTGCGCGTTCTTGTGCAAGGTCTTCCCACGTGTCGCCTGTCACTTCGGGTGATAATCGTATGGGGAGGGTGTCGGGAAGTTTATTTATCATATCTTCCAACGGCTTGCGTCTCTCACTTAATGCTTTTGCACGGATGTCTTGACCATCTTGTTCAAGAAGGTCGTAGGCCATCAGGATGACCGGGCTTTCAGCGATCACCTTTTTAGGAACGGTCTTACGACCAATCCTTTTCTGCAAGGCATTGAAAGACAATGGCATCTCGTCTTGAAAGGCAAGGATTTCACCGTCCAGAACCGTCCCGTCGGGGAGGTAGTCGGTTAGTTGGGCCAGTTCAGGAAAGCGGTCGGTCATCAAGTCTTCGCCCCGCGACCACAGGTGATGTTCGCCTTGGCGCACGATAAGTTGGCCGCGAATGCCATCCCATTTTCTGTCTACAAACCAATCACTTGTGGGGCCAAGTTGATCCAGATCTTCGAGCCCATAGGCCAGATAGAAGGGATATGGACGGCTGAGGTCGGCCGTTGGGTCCTCGGCCTCGATCAAATCCGCCCATGTTGTCGTGTCCGGCGTCCAGTTCCCCATGAGTTTATGGGTCAAGACGGCCTCATCCTGTTGCGTGGCACGGGCCAAAGCGCGAGTCATGAGTTTCTGACTGACCCCGATGCGAAAGCCGCCCGTCAGCAGTTTGGTAAACAGGAACCGTTCGATTTGCGGAAGGATTGACCAGGCATGAAGAATACCCTCTTTTCGGCCGTCTTCGTCAAGGGCGGAAAGACGTTTAAGTTCGTTGATCCAATCGCTTAAAGGGCGATCCTCATCTCCTGTGGCCGGGGGCAAAAACAGGCTGATCGTCTCCGCCAGATCGCCCACAATCGGGTAGCATTCTTCAAACAACCACAGCGGCAATCCGGCCCGTTCTGCAGCCCATTCACGCAAAGCGGTGGTTGTGATCACGCGCTTGGGGCGGCGACCTGAAAACAGTGCAATCGTCCACAGTTTGTCCGCGTCGCTGGCCACGCGAAAATAATCGGCCATCGCGGCGACTTTGACTGTGGTCTTGGTCGTCTGATCGACGCGGGCAAACAGCGCGGCGAAATCCTTCATTCCGCATCCCCCTGATCGAGGCTTTCACCGTCGAATTCGGTTTCCACAATTTTCGCGTCATATCCCTGTTCGCTTAACCATTTGGAAAAGACTGAGGTGTAGCCATGGGTCACGAAAATACGTTCGGCGCCGGTTTGGGAAATGGCGTCATTGAGCCCCGGCCAATCGGCGTGGTCGGACACTATGAAACCGCGGTCTGCCGCACGGCGCCGACGCACGCCACGCAGGGCCATCCAGCCGGAGGCGAAGGCGGTTGAGGCGGGCTTGAAGCGGCGCGCCCAAGTGGAATTAAGGGCGGAGGGTGTGGCCAGAACCAGCGCGCCGGCGTTGGCTTTCACGTCCAGATCGGGCGTCACAAGGGTCGTCTGCGGCAGGGCAATCCCTTGGCCGCGAAGGACCTGATTGGTGTTTTCGATGGCACCGTGGGTCAGGATAGGACCGATCGAGGGATCGACCGTCCGCAACAGCCGCTGCGCCTTTCCCAATGCGTAGCACCCAAGAAGGGAGAACGTGCCAGCGGCCGCGTTGGCGGCCCACCAATCGTTGATCTGCTGGGCCAAAACCTCTTGCGGTGTCCAGTTGAACACGGGCAGGCCAAAGGTGCTTTCGGTGATGAAGGCGTGGCATTTGACGGGTTCAAAGGGTTCGGAGAGACCATCGTCGACGGTTTTATAATCGCCGGAACTGACCCAAACCTCACCCTTATGTTCCAGCCTGATCTGGGCGGATCCGGGCACGTGACCCGCAGGGTGAAAGGAGATCGTGACACCGTTGCGCGTCTGGGTTTCCCCATAGGCGACGGTGTCGATGGAAATGTCGCCCAACCGGTGGCGCATCACCGGTGCTGCGCTGTTGGTCGCCAGATAATGCCCCATGCCGGGACGGGAATGATCGGCATGTCCGTGGGTGATCAGGGCGCGATCCACTGGCCGCCACGGATCGATATAGAAATCCCCGATGGCGCAGTAGATTCCATTGGGCGTGAAGGTCAAAAGATCGGTCATGCGCTACAGGTAGCGCGGGGCGGATGGGTTGAAAGTGCGTTTTTGACAGTCGGGCGGTTGTTCTGACTGCCGCAATGTGCTGGCTTGGCCGAAAGAGGAGGACACCATGCGCACAGCGACATTGAGACAGCGGATTTTGAACCGTGAAACCCTGGCCAGCACATTTGTAAAAACGGCTGAGGTGACGGTGGTTGAGGTTTTGGCGACCTCGGGCCTCGATTTTATTGTGCTGGACGGCGAACATTGCGGATTTGACCGCGGGCGGCTGGATGCCTGCCTTGCAGTGGCGCGTGCGCTGGATTTTCCGGCTATGGTCCGGATATCCAGCGGGTCTGAGGAAAACGTTTTGATGGCGCTGGATGCGGGGGCGGTTGGCGTTGTGGTCCCCCATGTAGATTCGGTTCAAAAGGCGCAGGCCCTGGCCAAGGCCGCGCATTTCGGGCGGGGTGGCCGTGGCTTTGCAGGATCGACCCGATGGGCCGGTTTTGCGACGCGGCCTATGGGGGATGTCCTTGATCAGGATGACCAAACCATCGTTATGGCGCAAATCGAGGAACCCGAAGGGGTCGAGGCCTGTGAGGGCATTGCCGCCGTCGATGGAATCGATGCGCTTTTTGCGGGGCCCGCTGATTTGACGGTGGGCTACGGGCATCGCGACCAGAACAACCCCGATTTGCCCAAAGCACTGGACCGCGTCGGAAAGGCCTGCATCGCCAACGGCAAAGGCTATATTTCGTGGGTGCCGGATGCCGCCAAAGCCGCCGAATGGGCGGCCTTCGGGATGACTGGGTATGTCGTTGCGTCAGAACACACGTGGATGCGGCAGGGGGCCATGGCGGCTGCCAATGGCATTCACGCGATAGGCTAAGCCAGCTCAGCTGCGGCGGTGTTGAACAGCGCCGTGGCCTCGTCAAAGACTTGATCGCGCAAGGCAGCTTTTTCCATCAAAACCTCATGCCGGCCCTGATCCAGCAGGACCAGCCGGCCATTTGGCCAGCGCGACATGCGTTCGTGAATGCGCGCTGGGTCCACGATCGTCTCTTCCGATCCCAAGAATGTCACGCAGGGCACATCGGGGGAGGGTTTGAGCGACAGCAACCGCATCTCACGCAGGGCCTCATTCAGCCAATGCAGGGACGGACCGCCAAGGGCGAGATCGGGATGCGCCTTGAGCTGCGCCTGCAACATATCGAAAGACGCCGCATCAGAGGTCAGTGTGTTGTCCTCTGCCGTGGCGCGCAACACATAGGTTTCGGCCTGTTGACCCGGCGCAAAAACACCGGAAAAGCCCAGCGGTTTGCTAACGGTGCTGAGGCCCCAAGCAATGGGGCGCAACGCGGGCGACATTTTGATTCCCCACATGGGCGCGGAAAAGGCGGCCGTTTTCACGGGCAATCCGTCATAGAGAGCGCGCAACCCGATGCAGCCGCCCATGGAATGGCCCAACAAATGGTAAGGTTCAGGCAGCCCCAGTTTTTTGACATGGGCCAGCACCGCTTTGACGTCCAGTTGGTAGTCGCCAAACACGTTCACATGGCCGACCGCACGGTTGTCCAACAACCTGTCGGCGATGCCTTGCCCGCGCCAGTCGATGGCCACGCAGGCGTAGCCGCGTTCGGTCAAATCCGTCGCGGTGCGGCCGTATTTTTCGATGTATTCGGTGCGGCCCGGAAAGATCAGGACCGTCCCTTTTGCCTGTCGCGCGGTCCAGTGACCGACGCGGATACGGACCCCATCCACGGTGATGAGCCAATGACAGGCCCCAGCGGCATTGCCTGCAATATCAGCGTGGTAGGGGGCCTGATCCATCGGTTTAGCCCAACACACCAGCGAGCTTCATCGCCAGTCCCATGTCGCCGTCCACGGTCAGTTTGCCGGTCATGAAGGCCGCTGTGGGGTTTTCTTCGCCGTCCAAAATCGCCTTGAAGGTCTCAGCAGAGGCCGACAGCGTTACATCTGCGTCGTCGTCGCCCGCACGTGCGCCGTTTTCGTCGATAATGATTGCGCCTTCGCCTTCGATGTCGAATTTCGCGGTGCCGTCAAAGCCGCCGTCCATTTTGGCGTTCAGGGCGGTGACGGCTTCGTTGAGTGTATCGCTCATGGGTGGTGTCCTTTGGAATGGTGCCGCAATCGCGGCGAGGCCTCTGGTATCGGGCGCGGGATGCGCTACATTCCTACTATGGGCATGAAAGCGAACATCATCAATTCTATCGCTACGGCACTTTGTGTCACGGTCGGGTTTTCCGGACCTTTGGGCGCGCAGACCGAACGTTTGGACCAGCTGTTTGAACAACTGTTGGAGGCCGAACCCCAGCAGGTTGCGCGGATCGAGGGCCAGATTATCACCGAATTTGGTAATTCCGGCTCTGCCTCCATGGATTTGTTGCGCAGACGCGGTGAGGATGCGCTGGAGGCTGCGGAGTTCGCCGTGGCGGTCGAACATTTCACTGCCCTGATCGATCATGCGCCGAATTTCGCCGAAGGCTATCATGGCCGGGCGACGGCCTATTACAATCTGGGTTTGATTGGCCCCGCGATCGACGATTTGCGCCAGACGCTGGTGCTGCAGCCACGCCATTTGGGGGCGATGACGGGGGTCGCGGTGATTCTTGAAGAACTCGAGCGGCCGGAAGATGCGCTTGAGATTTGGCAGCAACTGGCCGCGTTCTCCCCCGCAGATGAAGAAATTGCTGCGGTGATTGAACGGCTTACCACCCAGCTGGCAGGCGAGACGCTTTAGGATTTTCAAGGATTGATGCGATGCCCCTTGGTCGGGTGACTGCCGTTTTGGGCCCGACGAACACGGGCAAAACCCACTATGCGATTGAGCGGATGTTGGGGCACCGCACAGGCGTGATTGGCCTGCCGCTGCGGCTGCTTGCGCGTGAGGTGTATGACCGCGTGGTGGCTGTGCGCGGACCGGGGGTCGTGGCTTTGGTCACCGGCGAAGAACGGATCGTTCCGCCCCGCGCCGCCTATTGGGTCTGCACGGTTGAGGCCATGCCCGAAGGCATGGGCGCGGATTTTGTGGCGATTGATGAAATCCAGCTCTGCGCCGATCCGGACCGCGGGCACGTCTTTACCGACCGTCTTTTGCGGATGCGCGGCACCCATGAGACCTTGTTCATGGGCGCGGAAACCATGTGGGGCGCGATTGCGTCCAAGGTGCCCGAGGCCGAATTTATCAAACGGGAGAGGTTCAGCACCCTCACGTATTCAGGTTCCAAAAAGATAAGTCGGATGCCTGCACGGTCCGCAATTGTCGGGTTTTCTGTTGAAAATGTCTATGCCATCGCAGAGCTGTTGCGCCGCCAAAAGGGCGGTGCTGCGGTTGTCATGGGCGCACTTAGCCCGCGCACGCGCAATGCGCAGGTTGAGATGTATCAAAATGGCGATGTGGACTATCTGGTGGCCACGGATGCCATCGGGATGGGGCTGAACCTTGATATTGATCACGTGGCCTTTTCGTCGATCACCAAATTCGATGGGCGCCGGATGCGCCCTTTGATGCCCAATGAATTGGCGCAGATCGCAGGCCGCGCGGGGCGGCATATGAACAAGGGCACTTTCGGCGTGACGGGGGAGGCGCCCACGTTGGATGAAGACGTGGTTGAGGCGATCACCTCAAACGTCTTTGCACCGGTGAAGAAATTGCAATGGCGCAACGCGCGGCTTCAGTTCGGATCGGTCAAACGGCTGATTTCGACGTTGGAAGAACGCACCGATGATCCATGGCTGACCCGCGTGCGGGAAAGCGATGATTTACAGGCCCTTAAGGCGGTGTCGAACGATGCCGAAGTCACGGCGCGCGCCACGGACGGGCCCTCTGTCCGGCTCTTGTGGGACGTCTGCCGCATCCCCGATTTCCGCGATATCAGCCACGCCGAACACGCCCAGCTGTTGACCGACATTTACAACTTTCTGCACGAAAAGGGCCGCGTCCCGGATGAGTGGATGGCGGCCCGTGTGAACCGCATTGATCGCACGGACGGGGACATCGATGCGCTGTCCAAACGCCTCGCCTTTATCCGCACATGGACCTATGTCGCGCAGCGCAAGGGCTGGGTCGAAGACGAAAGCCATTGGCGCGGGGCCACGCGCGCTGTAGAAGACCGGCTATCGGATGCCTTGCATGAAAGGCTGACGCAAAGATTTGTGGACCGGCGGACGAGCGTGCTCCTTCGGCGGCTCAACCAAAAGGAGGGCCTTGTGGCCGACGTAAACGACAAAGGTGAAGTGACTGTCGAAGGGCAGTTTGTTGGGAAAATCGAAGGATTCCGGTTCCGTCAGGATGCCTCGGCCAATGCCGAGGAAGCCAAGACGCTGCGCACGGCAAGTCTTCAGGCGCTCGCGCCGCAATTCGTGCTGCGCGCGGACAGGTTCTATAACGCCCCCGACACGGAAATTGATTTCACCGAACAAGGTGGCCTGATGTGGGGCTCTGATGCGGTGGGCAAGCTGGTCAAGGGCGATGATCCCCTCAAGCCCCGCGCGCAAGCGTTCGTCGATGATGAGGCCGGAACCGAGGTTGCGGAAAAGGTCCAACGCCGGTTGCAGCACTTTATCGACCGCAAGGTGGCCACGGCGTTTGAGCCGATGATGAAACTGCGCGGCGACGAAGACTTGTCCGGTCTGGCAAAGGGCTTTGCCTTCCGTCTGGTCGAAGGGTTCGGCGTGATCCCACGCGGTCAAGTCGCGGATGAGGTCAAGGCGCTGGATCAGGACGCCCGTGGTGCGCTGCGCAAACACGGCGTGCGCTTTGGTCAGTTTACGATCTTTATGCCGCTGCTTTTGAAACCCGCACCAACCCGTTTGCGTCTGGTTTTGTGGAGCATCGACAAAGGCTTGCAGGACTTCCCAGAAGCCCCACCCCCCGGTTTGGTCACAGTGCCCACTGTCAAAGGGCTGGAACCTGGCACCTACGCCATGTCCGGCTACCGCGCCTCAGGCGACCGTGCGATCCGCATCGATATGTTGGAACGCCTTGCCGATATGTTGCGCGATCAAGACACGCGCGGCGGGTTTGAGGCCACGGCGGATATGCTGTCGATCACGGGCATGACGCTGGATCAGTTCGCAAACCTCATGGAGGGTCTGGGCTACAAAGCCGACAAGGGTGAACGCGAAAAGGTCAAGGCCGAGCCTGCGCCCGCCCCGACAGAAGAGGGCCCGACAGAAGACAGCGCAGCCGAACCCGCGCCGCAACCCATCCCCGAAGGTGAGGCACCCGCCGCGCCTGAGATGGAAGTGTTCTACACCTTCGCATGGGCGCCCAAGCCGCGCGGCAACCGGCCCCAAGGCGGCAAACCTGGCGGCAAGCAAGGGGACCGTCCCCAGCGCAAAGGACCGCCCAAAGGCAAAAAGGGTGGCAAACCGCAGCGCGACAAGGCGCAATCCTTCTCTGCCCGTCCGCCCAAAAGGAAAAGGCCATCGATCCGGACAATCCGTTCGCGGCTGCTTTGGCGGGGCTCAAAAAGGATTGAGCGAGACGATCCGATTGGACAAATGGCTTTGGCACGCGCGGTTTTTCAAATCGCGCGGGCTGGCCGCCGGTCTGGTGAAATCCGGACGCTGCCGCGTGGATGGCACGCCGGTCAGCAAACCCAGCCGCACCATTGCGCCCGGTGTCGTGCTGACATTTCCGAAAGAAAACGAAGTCCGCATCGTGAAGGTGTTGGGCTTGGGCGAACGCCGCGGACCGGCCCCTGAGGCCCAAGCCCTATACGAAGATTTGACCCCCGCGCGGGAGCCCGAAAATCGCGATATAGAACAACGGGTTGGCGGACGTCCGACGAAAAAGGACCGACGTGAGATGGATCAGCTCAAGGGCGATTGGCCCAGCTGATGCCGCAAGGGGTCTTGAAGCCATGTCAGGGGCGCGTTACAGACCCTGCGACACCTAGCTGGACGGACCCATGACCTACATCGTCAACGACAATTGCATCGCCTGTAAATACACCGACTGCGTCGAAGTGTGCCCCGTGGATTGTTTCTACGAGGGTGAGAACATGTTGGTCATCCACCCCGATGAATGTATTGACTGCGGCGTGTGCGAACCCGAATGCCCCGCCGACGCGATCCGCCCCGACACCGAGCCGGACATGGAAAAGTGGGTCGAATTCAACCGCAAATACTCCGAGATGTGGCCGGTCATCATCACCAAGAAAGACCCGCTTCCCAATGCCGACGAGATGGACGGCAAAGAGGGCAAGATGGACCTGTTTTCTGAGGCGGCCGGCGAGGGTGGCTAAGCGCCGCTGGGAATCACCCTGTTTTTGTGGTATACTGTCGCTAATGCCGCGTAATTGCTGATCCATTTTTGACGTAAAGACCTGACGGGACCTTTTGGTGCCGCCGGTCTTTTTGTCGTATGGGGAGGCTGCTTTGAGGAAAGGAAATACTCATGGCGAAAAAGAAAAGTGAATTCAGCCCCAATGATTTCGTCGTCTATCCGGCGCATGGGGTGGGCAAGATTTTGTCGATCGAAACCTCCGAAGTGGCGGGGTTCGAGTTGGAGATGTTCGTTATCGCCTTTGAAAAGGACAAGATGACGTTGAAGGTCCCGACCAACAAGGCCGAGGAAGTTGGCATGCGGTCCCTGTCCGCGCCCGATGTGGTGGCCGATGCCATGAAAACGCTGAAGGGCAAGGCCAAGGTTAAAAAAGCCATGTGGTCGCGCCGGGCTCAGGAATATGAGCAGAAGATCAACTCCGGTGATCTGATCGCCATCGCCGAGGTCGTGCGCGACCTGCACCGCGCTGATGATCAGCGTGAGCAGAGCTATTCTGAACGGCAGCTGTACGAGGCCGCGTTGGAGCGTCTGACCCGTGAGATTGCCGCAGTGGGCAATGGCAACGAGAGCGACGCCGCCGACGAGATCAGCGAAACACTGGCCAGCCGCGCGCCGGCTGCTTGATTTGTAAAGACATTGAAAAAGCCGCGCCTTACAGGCGCGGCTTTTGCTGTTTTTATGGGTAAATTTCGCGGGTGTGAGCCCATCGCGGCAGGCGGGATCATCCGGTTGAAAGATGCGCCTCCGGCGGAGGTATTTTTGAACCAGAGAAAATCAGAGCGCGCGATGGCCGATATCACGGCGGTAGAACCCTTGCGGCCAATCGATCTGGCCGGTCATGGCATAGGCTTTGGCGTGGGCCTCTTTGAGGGTATCGCCGCGCGCTGTGACATTAAGTACGCGGCCCCCTGTGGCGGTGATCGCCCCGTCTTTTTTAGTGGTGCCTGCGTGAAATGTCATTTCCGATGATGTTTCGGGAAGGTCTTGCAGGCCGTTGATCACACTGCCTTTTTCGTAAGATCCCGGATAGCCGTCAGCCGCTATGACGATGGTCATGGCATGGTCATCGGCCCAATTTGGTTTGACGTCGCTCAGGCGGCTTTCGGCGCAGGCGTGCAGCAGATCGAGGATTTGACCGCCCAAGCGCATCATCAGGACCTGGCATTCGGGATCGCCGAAGCGAACGTTGTATTCAACGAGACGGGGCTGGCCGTCTTTGATCATCAGACCGGCATAAAGCACGCCTTGAAATGGCGTGCCGCGCTTCGCCATTTCGGCAATAGTCGGTTTGACGATTTCGTCCAAGGCTTTCTGAGCGACGGTGTCGGTCAACACAGGCGCGGGGGAATAAGCGCCCATGCCACCTGTGTTTGGCCCTTCGTCACCGTCAAAGGCCCGTTTGTGGTCTTGGGCTGTGCCCACGGGCAGCACGGTTTCGCCGTCGCACAAGATGAAATAGGAGGCTTCTTCGCCGTCCATGAATTCTTCGATAACGACTTCCGCACCCGCTGCGCCGAACTGGCCACCCAGCATATCGTCGATTGCGGCGTGGGCTGTGGCCACATCCATCGCGACAACGACGCCTTTGCCTGCAGCCAGACCGTCGGCCTTGATGACGATCGGGGCGCCTTGGGCGGTGACATAGCTTTTGGCCGTGTCGGTTTGGGTGAAATGGGCATATTTTGCGGTTGGCGCGTTGCACGCGTCGCAGATTGATTTTGTGAAAGATTTTGAGCTTTCAAGCTGCGCCGCAGCCTCAGAACATCCGAAAACGACAAGTCCATTGGCGCGCAGAACGTCTGACACGCCGGCTGCGAGAGGGGCCTCAGGCCCGATGATGACGAAGTCGATCGCATTGTCGGCACAAAAGGACGCCACGCTGTCGCCGTCTTCGATGTCGAGTGCTGCACATTCTGCGATCTGGGCTATTCCGGCATTTCCGGGGGCCACGATCAGCCGGTCACATTTGGGGTTCTGTTTGACGGCCCATGCCAGGCTGTGTTCGCGTCCGCCGCCGCCCAAAATAAGGATGTTCATGTGCAATTCCCTTCCGCTTGGTCGCGTTCTATTGTGGTGGCATGAGCAGCACAAGAGGGCCGCGATGGACCTGATCGACGAACCCGAATCCGCAGGAAACACGCCAGAATTCACGGTGAGCGAACTTTCAGGCGCGGTGAAACGCGCCATTGAGGGCGAATTTGGCCATGTGCGCGTCAAAGCGGAGGTGGGCCGCGTTGTGCGCGCACGGTCTGGGCATTTGTATTTCGACCTGAAGGACGACCGCAATGTGTTGGCCTGCACCACATGGAAGGGGCAGGTCGCAGACCTGTCGGTGATCCCTGAGGAGGGGATGGAGGTCGTGGTGCATGGGCGCATGACGACCTTTGGCAGCCAATCCAAATACCAGTTGAACGCGACAGAAGTCGCGGTGGCCGGTGTGGGTGCTTTGATGGCGATGCTGGATAAGCGCAAAAAGGCGCTTGAGGCGGAGGGCTTGTTCGCCGCCGACCGCAAGCAGCCGCTGCCCTTTTTGCCTGAGGTGATCGGGGTCGTGACGTCGCCCACGGGGGCTGTCATCCGTGATATTTTGCACCGGTTGCGCGACAGGTTTCCGCGTAAGGTTCTTGTCTGGCCGGTGGCGGTGCAGGGCAAGGCCTGCGCCCCGCAGGTGGCGGCGGCCATTGACGGGTTCAACGCTATGACGCCGGGGGGTGCTTTGCCGCGACCGGATTTGATTATCGTAGCGCGGGGCGGCGGCTCGATCGAGGATTTATGGGGTTTCAACGAAGAGGTGGTCGCCCGTGCGGCGGCGGCATCGCAAATTCCGCTGATTTCCGCCGTGGGGCACGAAACGGACACCACTTTGATCGATTATGTGTCCGACAGACGTGCGCCCACGCCCAGTGCTGCGGCTGAAATGGCTGTTCCTGTGCGGTTGGATTTACTGGCGGCCGTCGACCAGATGGGCGCGCGCGCAAGTCGTGCGGTCACCGACGGCGTCGCGCGGAAAAAGCAACGGGTGTCCGATTTGACCCGTGCTTTGCCAAAGCCGGAGCAGTTGGTGGAAGACGCCCAGCAACGGTATGACTATTGGTCGGAACGGTTGGACGGGGCATTGATCCAGCGCGTTCAGGCAGGCCGTCTGCGGTTGGGGGAGGCATCTGGCCTGTTGCGACCGTCGATCCTTGGCACCCGTTTGGCGCAGGGGCGCGAAAGGCTGGGGGGATGGCAGGCGCGCCTCGCGCCCGCTTTGTCACGTGCTGCGGGGCAAGCGGGGCGCGATTTGCAACAACAGGCCCGACGCCTGCGGATCGGGGCAATTCAGGATTTCCAAGCCCGTGGCCGCAAGGATCTGGACGCGCTGCTGGGCCGTCTTTCCACGGCGGCCAAAACCCAGACCGACAGGCAACGTGCGCAGCTGATGGCCCTTGACCGGATGCGCGAAACCCTAGGTTACCGCGCCACGTTGCAACGGGGCTATGCGGTGGTGCGCGGCGATGGGGAGGTGGTGACGAGTGCGAAAGCCGCCAAGGCCGCCGAGGCGATTGAAATCGAGTTTGCGGATGGCGTGATGAAGCCCGCCGGGGCGCTGCCAAAGCCCAAAAAGGCAAAGCCAGCCCCGCCGGATCAGGGCAGTTTGTTCTAGGGCCCGATCAGGCGCCGACGCCGCCGCAGACCAATGGCTCTGCCTCGATCGCTTGGTACAGGACCGTCGTACCGGGGACGTTCATGAACTCAGCGCGGATGCTGCCGGCCTCTTCGAAGACTTGCCAACACTGCTCCTCCTCATTGTTTTCATAGACAAAACAGATCTGTGGGCCGGCATCTGTGGGTTTTTCGTACCATGCGCCGGATTGGCAATCGCCGTTCACAAAGGACCAGATCACCCGTCTGCCAGGGGCGTAATATTCCACGCCGTAAGGGTCACCACCCACTGAAAATGTAAGGGTTTTGCCGGTCACCAGTGCTTCGAACGCGTCGCCAGACAGGGGCGTTTCGGCATGGACAGGGGCTGCGAGGGCCAAAAAGAACACTGCATATTTCATCGCTCTAGCGTGCCACAGCCGTCCCAGAGATGCCAGCGCGCGGGCGTCAGTCAGCGGCTTGCCACTCATCCGCGAGGGGGTTCATGACCCGTTTCCACATCCGTGGATAAAGCGCCACGCAGGCCATGACCGGCAAGGACCGCGGCAACATCGGGGCGTCTTCGCCCAAACGCAAGGCGGGGAAAGGACGTTGGGGATGGGCGTGGTGGTCCGAATGTCGCGGGGCGTTCAACATCAAGGCAGAGGACATCAGATGCGGCGCATTCCACGAATGCCGGATGCCCACAGGTTCGGGCCGCCCCGCCGCATCGATCCGTCGTGACAGACCGTAGTGTTGCACATAGTCCGACAGCATCAATTGCGTTTGCGCAAATCCGGCCAGACATAGCGCTCCGATCAAGCCCTTGGCCCCCCCGATTAGTGCGGCGATCACCAAAACTGCGACAGCACCGCCCACATAGGCCACATAGGGATGACGGTAGGCGGGGCGGTTAAGGCGTTCAAATCGTTTATTTTCTGCGCGCAGACCTTCCCGAAACCCACCGATCCAAGCGCGTTTGAAGAAGCGGTAAAAGCTTTCTCCACGTCGCGCGGTGCTGGGGTCAGCAGGGGTGCCCACGTGGACATGGTGGACCAGCGGATGGGCTGAGGCGTGGTGCCCGAACAGGACCGAGGTATAAACCCAGCGACCTGCGCGGCGCAGCACCCGACCGGGCCGGTGGATCAGCTCATGTGCGTTGGAATTGCTCACTTGCCCCATGAACAGCCCCGCGCCGGTGAACACCGCCAGCTTTTCCCACGTTTCAAGCCCCGTGGCCCCGCCAAGGGCCGCGATCACCAGCACCCACAGGCCCAGATGGGCCAAGGCCAAGGTCAGCGACAGCCCGTCTGCGGCGGGGAATTCATCCCCTTCAGACGTGGGCAGCGTGATGGTGATCAATTCATCCAGACTGGCGGTAAGCGCCGTCATCCAGATCAGCCCCGCCACGGCCCATGCACCGCCAAACACCGCACCGGCGGCGATCAACGCAGGCGCGGTCAAGGTAACGACGGCAAATAGGGGCAAGGGTGAACGAAACATAAGGCCTTATACGCGAAATTTGGGGCCTGAATAGCGTGGCAGGACGTCTCAACTCAGGCGGCAATGGGGAAATTTCATGGTTGCGGGTTTCTTCCCGTACCACGGGCCATTAGGTGTTACCAAAGACTGAACGGAGCCCCTCATGGCGTTTTTCAAAAAGCTCAAAGATCGTTTGTTCAAGTCCTCTTCGAAAATTGAAGAAGGGCTGGATGCCATCGTGGAAGACGGCGGCGTAGAAGAAGACGCCGCGCAAGAGGACGCCGCACAGGCCGAGGCGGAACGCGCAGAGACTGAGCGCCTTGAGGCAGAGCGCGCCGAGGCCGTGCGGCTGGAAGCCGAACGCCGCGCCGCTGAGGAGGCAGAGGCCGCAGCCCAAGCGGCGGCAAAAGCCGAAGCAGACCGCGCGGCCCAAGCCGCCGCCGAGGCCGAAGCTGCGCTGGCCGAAGAAAAGCTTGCCGCTGATCTGGCCCGCATCGCTGCCGAAAAAGAGGCTGCCGAGGCCGAAGCGCAAGCGCGTGCCGACGCACGGCAGAGGCAGGATGAGGCCAACGCCCAAGCCGAAGCAGACCGCGCCGCCGCAGAGAAAGCCCTGCGCGAAGAAACGGCCCGCAAAGCAGAAATCGAAGCCCGCTTCGCCAAAGAGAAAGCCGATGCTGAGGCCGCCGAACGGGAGGCCCAACGCCGTGCAGCCCAAGTGGCCGCAGAGCGCGCTGCCCAAGAACGCGCCGAAGCCGCCCGCGCCGCAGAGGAGGCCCGCAAAGCCGAAGCTGACAGGCAAGCCGCAGCTGACCGTCAGGCGGAGGAAGAGCGCGCCGCCGCTGCCAAACCCGGCCTCTTGGGCCGACTTTTGGGGCGCGGTGAGAAGAAAACAATCGTCCGGCGTGAGCTTGACGACGATATGCTTGAACAGCTCGAAGAATTGCTGATCAGCGCAGACATGGGCGTCGACACCGCATTGCGCGTGACGGCCAACATGGCCGAGGGACGGTTCGGAAAGCGGCTTTCTACGGATGAAATCAAAGGCTTGCTGGCGGATGAAGTCACACGGATCATGGAACCCGTGGCCCGCCCGATGCCGCTTTACCCCAGCAAACCGCAGGTTGTGTTGGTGGTGGGTGTCAACGGGTCGGGCAAAACCACGACCATCGGCAAACTGGCCAGCCAGTTTCAGGCCGCAGGCAAAAAGGTGGTGATCGCTGCGGGCGACACCTTCCGTGCCGCGGCGGTGGAACAATTGCAAGTCTGGGGCGACCGTGCAGGCGTTCCGGTTTTGACCGCGCCCGAAGGGTCTGACCCTGCATCGCTGGCGTTTGACGCCATGGAACAGGCCGCGCGGGACGGCGCGGATCTGTTGATGATCGACACCGCCGGACGGCTGCAAAACCGCGCCGATTTGATGGAAGAACTCAGCAAAATTGTCCGCGTGATCCGCAAGAAGGACCCCGATGCGCCGCACAACACCTTGCTGGTTCTGGATGCGACCACAGGCCAAAACGCCCTGTCACAGGTAAAAACCTTTCAGGAATTGGCCGACGTCACGGGGCTGGTCATGACCAAACTGGACGGCACGGCCAAGGGCGGTGTGCTGGTGGCTTTGGCGGATAAATTTGGTCTGCCGATCCATGCCATCGGGGTGGGTGAACAGATCGATGATCTGGCGCCGTTCGATCCCGAGGACTTCGCCGCAGCCCTGATGGGCACCGACAGATGAGGGCGCTGGCCGCAGTCTTGATGATGGCGGCCTCGCCCGTCGCGGCCTTTGATACGATGACACGGACCATGTGTCAGGACAGTTGGGCGGTCTTTGCGGATTATCTTGGCCTGATTGAGGCCGATATGGTCGGGCAAACCCAATCGATCACGGCAACGCCGCAGGGGTGGTGCCGGATCAAGGGGCAGTCTGCGGGGTTTGAGGACGCGCAATTTGCGACGTTTGACTGGCGCAGCGATGACAATGCCCGCTGGACAGAACAGGAAATCCCGCCCCTTGGCCTGCAAATCCGCATCACCGGCCTTGATCTGAGCGATGTAGCGGGCAGCACGCCCGACACCCGCCGCGATTTGACCTTTGACGCGACCTTGCGGCAAGAACCTGCGGCCGGACAGATTATCCTCGAACGGGCGGTTCTGGCAAATGACATGGGCGATGAATTGGCGGTCTCGGGCGTGATCGAACGGGTGTTTTTGTCGTCCACTTCGATGATGCAGGTGTCGATCGGGTCGGCGGCTTTCAAGGCGGGCCTTGTGACGATGACGTTGGAGGGCCGTCAGGACAATCCCTTCGGTTTCGCCATCGATGCGGAACTGCGCGGACACCCGCAGGCCCGCCAGCAAGCCGCCTTTGATCTGATTTCCCGTCTGCCAGAGGGCGTCATCGACGACGCAACCCGCGCGGAATTGATGGCCTATGCGGGCGATTTGCCGTCCCCGGCGGGTACGTTGGAAATCTCTGCCGCGTCGGAACGCGGCTTGGGGTTGATGCAACTGGGGGCGTCCGTGGCGCTGTCGTTTGCGGCCATCATGGAGGACGCGTCGGTCGAAGATGCGGAACGTCACCAGTTGGAAATTCTGTTGGACGGGGTCACGATCAGCGCCGATTGGACCCCCGCCGCACCGGTTGCCGATTGACCGAATGGCTGGTCAGCATTGCTGGCACGCCGGATGGCGCGCGGCTGGCCACGGCACTGGCATTGATGTCGGCGCTGGCCCATGCGGCGTTCGGGGCGTTGCAGAAGGGTCGGCATGATCCGTGGCTGATGCGCGGGTCAATTGACGTCTGGCTGGTCGTGATTTCCGGCCCCGTCGCTTTGTTTGTCGTGCCATGGCCCACGACATCTACGGTTTTGATCCTGCTGGGCGCGATGGTGGTGCATTTTGCCTATAAAGTGACCGTGGCGCTGGCCTATGAACGGGCGGCCTATACGGTCGTCTATCCGGTGATCCGCGGGACGGGTCCCTTGGTCACCGTGGTGGGGGCGAGCGTGATTTTCGCAGAGCATTTTACGCCCCTGCAATGGGCCGGTGTGGCCACGTTGTCGGGGGCGATGTTGCTGCTGGCGCTGCGCAATATGGCCGCCGAAAAGGTCGACCTGCGGGGCCTCAAGATCGGGCTGATCTGGGCCTTTGCGGGTGGTATGCTGGTGGCGCTTTACACGGTTTGGGACGCTTATGGCATCCGGCAAAGCCCTGATCCTTTTACCTTTTTGGCGTGGTTCTTCTTTTTGACGGCGCTGGATTTCCCGATATTGGCGGCCTTGCGCATCCGCCGCACGGGCGTGCCGGGCGGGGTGGGGTCCTTGGCGCGGCGCGGGCTGGCGGGGGCGCTGATCGCTTGGGTCAGTTTTGGCGGTGTGATGATGGCCACTCGGCTGGACAAGGTTGGCGAAGCGGCGGTGCTGCGCGAAACATCCACCGTCTTTGCCGCCCTCATCGGGTGGTTCATTTTGGGCGAAACCGTGGGCCCCCGACGCTTGATCCTGATGGCGGGCATCGCTTTTGGGGCTGTCATGGTCGAGATTGGCGGGTAAGAGGGTCCCTATGAGCGAACGCAGCATCAATCCCGTCCTGAAGCAAGTCCTAGAACTGGGGCCGACCATCGCCTTTTTCCTGCTGTATATGCGGATCAGGGACGATGTGTTCACCTTCGGGGGCACCGAATACACCGGTTTCATCGTGGCCACGGTCGTCTTTGTTCCGATTCTGCTGGTCTGTATGGGCATTCTCTGGGCGCTGACCGGCAAGTTGAGCCGCATTCAGGTGTTCACCGCCTTCATGGTGATCTTCTTTGGCGCGCTGACCGCGTGGTTCAACGATGAAAGGTTCTTCAAAATGAAGACCAGCATCGTCAACGGTCTGTTTGCGGTGATCCTCGGCATCGGGCTTTTGCGCGGCAAAAGCTTGCTGCAATGGATCATGGGGGACATGATCCCGATGCAAGATGAGGGCTGGATGATCCTGACCAAACGGCTGGCCATCGCCTTTGCTGTGCTGGCCATTGCCAATGAAATTATCTGGCGGACGATGTCCACGGATGCCTGGGTGAAAATCGAAACTTTCGCCTTCCCCGCCGCATTATTTGTATTCCTATGGGCGCAGATCGTCGCGTTGCAGCGGTTTGTCATCGATCCGGACGAGGATGCTGACGCCTAGGACGCGTAGCTTTGCGATGCGCGGATGAACTGCAAACCGCTGTCGGACAGCTGATCTTCAAACCTGATCCCCGCCATCTTGCCGGTCGTCCATGTGACCGTTGCGCGGGTCTGGCCGAAAGAATAGTCGATGGTGAACTGCTGCCCTTTTTCGACGTTTTCGATGCCCACCAGACAGGCGCCACCCACAGAGATATTGCAAATCGTGCTTGGAAAGATTTCAGGCCCTTTGCGCAACATGACGTCAAAATTGGCGGGAAAACGCGGGGCACGACCGGACATTGGACACTCCTGTACAGGTGTGCCCAATAAACCCCTGAAACCTTAATCAATCGTTAGTCGCGCTTGGAAAAAAGCTGATCTTGCGCAGATTTATCCTTGCGAAAGTCGCCACGTTTTTCTGCATGTACCGCGCGGCCCGCGATGACGCCGGGACGGCCGCCCACAAGGTCCAGCCAGCGGGCCAAATGCGGCTTGTCGTCCAGCGTTTGCTGCTGGCCTTCCCACAAAGACGCCCATCCCCAGATCGACATATCGGCAATAGAATAGAAATTCCCCGCCACGTATTCATTTTGTGCCAACTGCCGGTCCAGCACCCCATAAAGACGTGCAACCTCAGACCGGTAGCGGTCTTTGGCGTAGGGCAGGTCGTTGGGCGGGTCCATTGCCGGCGCGTATTTGAGGAAATGGTGCGCTTGCCCCGCCATGGGGCCAAGCCCGCCCATTTGCCACATCAGCCATTGATCCACGGCAATGCGGACCCGTTCCGTGGGGCCGCCAAACTGGCCGGTCTTGCGGGCCAGATATTGCAGGATTGCGCCGGATTCGAAAATCGAGATCGGCGCGTCATCGGGTCCCTCAGGGTCAACAATCGCTGGCATCCGGTTGTTGGGGGCGATTGCCAGAAATTCCGGCTTGAACTGATCGC
Source organism: Pseudooctadecabacter sp. (assembly GCF_965657175.1). Classification (GTDB taxonomy): domain Bacteria; phylum Pseudomonadota; class Alphaproteobacteria; order Rhodobacterales; family Rhodobacteraceae; genus Octadecabacter. The sequence goes on from NZ_CBFHNH010000002.1 coordinate 21,826, forward strand.
CTGCACCGATGTTCACCAGATGGACGTTGTAGGGCAGGCCCATTTCCTCAAGCGCGATGGTGGCTTTCCAGCCGTTGGGCGTGGGCCAGAAATACAGATCAATGGGATCTTGGGACATGGGGGCAGGCTCCTGTTTTGGGGATCATGACAGGGGTGTGAGGCCGCGCCAAGGGGTGTTGACGGGTGCTGCAGTGCCGCGTATTCAGCACCCAGTGGCGATTTGTTACCGGATTGCGGGCCACTTTAAATATGCTGCTAAAAGGGACGGGCGCAGCCCCGATACCTTTGCCGGTGTCGGGGTTTTTGCTTGAAGGGGCATATACACATGGACACTTGGAAGAAACGGACAAAGGCCGTGCACGCGGGCACGCGGCGCAGCCAATATGGTGAGGTGAGCGAGGCGATCTACGTCACCCAAGGGTTCGTCTACCCCACAGCCGAAGCCGCCGAAGCACGGTTTGAGGCGCTGGGCGAGGATGAATTTATCTACGCCCGTTACGGCAACCCCACCGTGCGCATGTTCGAAGACCGTATGGCGATGCTGATGGGCTATGAGGATGCGTTTGCCTGCACGTCAGGCATGGCAGCGGTGTCCGGCGCGTTGACCGCGCTGTTGAAGGCGGGCGATCATGTCGTCAGTTCCCGCGCGCTGTTCGGGTCGTGTTTGTATGTGCTTGAGGACATTCTGGCGCGCTTCGGGGTTGAGGTGACATTGGTCGATGGCACGGACAACGCCGCATGGGATGCGGCGATCCGGCCTGACACGCGGCTTGTGTTCCTCGAAAGCATTTCCAACCCCACCTTAGAGGTCGTGGACCTGCGCCATGTCGTCAAAGCGGCCCATGCGGCGGGGGCCTTGGTGCTGGTCGATGACGCCATGGCCACGCCAATCTATTCCTATGCGGCTGACTGCGGCGCGGATATCGCGATCGTGTCCACCACCAAACACGTGGACGGGCAGGGGCGCATGTTGGGCGGTGTGATCACCGGCAGCCGCGACCTGATCCGTGGCCCGATTGAGGCCTACATGAAGCACACAGGCGGGGCGATGAACCCGTTTACGGCCTGGACGCACCTGAAATCGCTTGAGACATTGGATTTGCGGGTCAACCAGCAGGCGGCCACCGCAACGGCCATTGCCGAAGCACTGGACGGGCACCCAAAACTCGCCCACGTGCGCTATCCGACCCACGCCGCCCACCCGCAGGCGGAGCTTGCCCGCGCGCAGGGTGAAACCGGCGGCACCGTGCTGGCGCTTGAGGTGCGGGGCGGCAAAGAGGCCTGTTTCAAATTCCTCAATGCGTTGGAATTGTTCACTATTTCCAACAACTTTGCCGATGCGAAATCCATCGTGACCCATCCGGCGACAACGACCCATCAACGTTTGCCGCAAGATCAAAAGGATATCTTGGGGATCTCAGGCGGGATGGTGCGGTTGTCCGCAGGGCTTGAGGATGCGGGCGATCTGATCGACGATCTCAAAGCGGCACTAGACCAGATTTAGCGTCAAAAGCCAGATCTGACGCCCAAAGAAGGGGGCTGGTTTTTGCGCCCGATCACGGTCATTTTAGTAATCCAAGGATGTCATGAGGCCGTAACACCCTATGTGTAGTGATAAGACTGACAGCGCAGGCCCTGTTGTGGCCGTGGCGCGCGGCGCGACCGAGGGAGCCCACATGAACATCCATTCCAAAGACCTAGACCGTGAGTTGAGCCGCGAAGAGGCGGAGGCCGCTTTGGCGATGTTGCGTCAGTGGGCCGCCACCAAGACCGATGAAGAGGTCGCGCAGCTTGACCCGCTGGTGTCCCGTCTGATCCCCGGCAAAGAGGTGTCGAACTACCCCGCGCTGGCCCGCGCCTACCCCGAAGAGTTTGAGGTGGATGACGTTTACAAAGCCACAATGCCTGATTTGCAGAACGGACCCAGCAGCCTGATCCGTGGCGCCAAACGGGCGATCCAGCATGTGGGCATTTCCAATTTCCGACTGCCCATCGGCTTTCACACCCGCGACAACGGCGATCTGACGCTTGAGACCAGCGTCACCGGCACTGTGTCGCTTGATGCTGAAAAGAAGGGTATCAACATGTCCCGCATCATGCGGACGTTCTACAAACACGCGGAAGAGGTGTTCTCGTTCGAGGTGATTTCCCGGGCGTTGGATGCCTATAAAACCGATCTGGAAAGTTTTGATGCGCGCATCATGATGCGCACGTCCTTTCCGATGAAAGTGGACAGCCTGCGGTCCGGCCTTGCGGGGTATCAGTATTACGACATCGCGCTTGAACTGATCGAAACAGACGGCGTGCGCAAAAAGATCGTGCATTTGGATTACGTTTATTCGTCAACTTGCCCCTGTTCGCTGGAACTGAGCGAACATGCCCGTCAGTACCGCGGCCAACTGGCCACGCCCCATTCCCAGCGGTCCGTGGCACGGGTGTCGGTTGAATTGGATCCGGCGGCAGATGTGCTGTGGTTCGAAGACCTGATCGACATGTGCCGCGCGGCGGTGCCCACGGAAACGCAGGTCATGGTGAAACGCGAGGATGAACAGGCGTTTGCGGAACTCAACGCTGCGAACCCGATCTTTGTTGAGGATGCAGCGCGTCTGTTTGCCGAACAACTGCAGGCCGACCCGCGGGTTGCCGATTACCGCGTGATCGCGTCACATCAAGAAAGCCTGCATTCCCATGATGCGGTGTCGGTGCTGACGGAAGGGGCGACCTTTGACGCGGAATCCCTTGATCCACGTCTGTTCCAGTCACTGTTCCACGTCGGTTGATATGCGACCTCATTGCGGGTCGCCAAATGGCGGGTCTGAAAGCCGTGAAGGATGGACATGGCGACTGGGATTTTTGCGGGATTGTTTGGCAAAAGGCCGACGCAGATGACATCGGGCGAGGCGCAGATGTTGTATTCTGGCGATCCAGACATCGTGGTCGCTGCAGGGGCGGATGTCGTGCCATGGCTGGCACAGCAGGGGCCTGACGTTTGGCACGCCGTCGCCACCACATGGAATTACGGCTACGGCGTTGAAGGCTTGCGTTGGATTTTGTCGCAAGATCAATGTGACAAGGGCACGAGCACCCATGTTTTCCTCGTTGAAGGCATGGGACATTGGCTGTGGGATGTCCGCCAAAAGCAGGAAACGTTTGAAAATAAGTCACATCTGTGCCGCATCGTGCTGGACAACTGGTCGACCTACCGATCGGGGGATTTACGTCCGACCATCACGGCCCACGCAAACCAGCTGGATACGGCACGCAAGCTGGCCGACGCCCCGCCTTTTGATACGACCCCGCTGGCCGAAATACTCCGGTATGAGGGGAGCCGGGACGCGGTTTCCGCCTATGACAGCATGGATGGCCAGATCGTGCAGTCTTTCGACGGCTGGCTTGCGCACAAGAACATCGAACTCACGTCATAGTGGTCGGCCAATTGAGGCGCCGTGCCGCGTGATCAGCCCTCGATCATGTCGACGCGGGTCGCATGGCGGCCACCCTCAAATTTGGCCCCTAAAAACGCATCCACAATCGACAAGGCCAGACCTTCGCCCACCACACGTGCGCCCAGTGACAGCATGTTCGCGTCATTGTGCTGGCGGATCATGGCGGCGGAAAATGTGTCCGAACAGACCCCGCAGCGGATGCCTTTGACCTTGTTGGCGGCCATCATGATGCCTTGGCCGGTGCCACACAGGATGATGCCCAGATCAGCGCGGCCCGACGCCACGGCCTCAGCCGCGGCTTGGCCGTGTTTGGGGTAATGTGTGCTTTCGGGGGTCTGGGGGCCGATGTCCTCAACCTCAAACCCTTGGGCTTTGATGTGGTCGGCCACAGCGCGGCGCAGGTCGATGGCGGCGTGATCGGAGGACAGGACAACTTTGGTCATGGCAGGCTTTCGCATCTGGTTGGATTCGCGCTTAGGTCTAGCGGATTTAGCACGCTTTTACAGCCGTCATTCAGGTGTCGTTCGGCTTGACACCGCGCGGCCCTCACGCCAACCCTGCTGCATGATTGACGCCCGCCCTGTTGGATATGTGATCGGCCTTTTGGTCGCGGCCCTTGGGGTGACAATGTTCGCGCCCTTGCTGGCCGATCTTGTGGCGGGCAATGATCATTGGCCGGTGTTTCTGGAAAGTGCGATTCTGACCATTCTGGTGGGCGGGCTTGTGGCCTTGGCCTGCCAAAACGGAGTGTCCGAGGGGCTGAGCATCCGGCAGACGTTCTTGTTGACCACGCTGGTCTGGCTAACGCTGCCGCTGTTCGGATCACTGCCGTTCATCTTGGGCGGGTCCAGTCTGTCGTTCACCGATGCTTTTTTTGAGGCTATGTCCGGGCTGACCACCACTGGGTCCACTGTGATTGTGGGGATCGAGGCGCTGCCGGAGGGGCTGAAACTCTGGCGGTCGATCATGCAGTGGCTGGGCGGCATCGGTATCATCGTTGTGGCCATGGTGTTTTTGCCCGAACTGCGCGTGGGCGGCATGCAAATCTTCCGGTCCGAAGCCTTTGACACCATGGGCAAAATCCTGCCCCGTGCGGCTGAGATTTCCAGCAGGATTTCCGTGATCTACGTGGCGATCACCCTGGCCTGCGCGCTGTCCTACACGGCTACGGGCATGTCGCCATTCGATGCAATCACCCATGCCATGACGACTGTGGCTACGGGCGGATTTGCCAATTACGACACGTCGTTTGCGGCCTTCGGGCCCGGCCCGCAATATGTGGCGAGCGTGTTCATGATCCTCGCCGCGTTGCCGTTTGTGCGCTATGTGCAGCTGATTTCGGGCGGGGGGGCATCGCCGCTGATCCTAGACAGTCAAATCCGCACGTTCTTTGCGGTCATCACTATCTTGATCGTCGTGATGACGCTTTGGGTTTGGCAATTCTTTGATGGGTTCAGCGAACGCGGCTTTCGGGAGGCGTTGTTCAACGTCACCTCGATCATGACAGGCACGGGCTATGCTTCGGCGAATTATATGCTGTGGGGGCCGTTTGCCGTCACACTGTTCTTCTTTATCGGCCTGATCGGCGGCTGCGCGGGGTCCACCGCCTGTTCGGTCAAAGTGTTCCGCTATCAGCTGCTGTTCGCGTCGATCAAGGCGCAGATCCGCCGCATCCACAGCCCCCACGGTGTCTTTACGCCGCGCTATCAGGGGCGGCGCGTAGGCGACGACGTCCTGAACTCGGTCATGGCGTTTTTCGTGGCCTTTATGGTGTCCATCGGCGTGGTGGGCGTGGCTTTGGCGCTGACGGGTCTGGATTTCATCACGGCCATTTCGGGCGCCGCCACGGCGCTGGCCAATGTGGGGCCTGGTTTGGGCAATGAAATCGGACCTGCGGGCAATTTCGCAGGGTTGAGCGATACGGCCAAATGGATTTTGGCCATCGCCATGTTGGTCGGACGGCTTGAGATTATGGCCGTCTTCACCATCCTAAGTTGGAATTTCTGGAGAGGTTGAATATGGGGCAGCAACGGCCTTTGGGCGCGCAGATTTCACATATGTTGAAAGCGCGCGGCGTAGACGTGATTTTCGGAATTCCCGGCGTTCACAATCAAGAACTCTACCGTGGGATGGAAGAGGCGGGGATCACCCATGTGCTGGCGCGCCACGAACAGGGGGCGGGGTTTATGGCCGATGGCTATGCCCGTGCCACGGGGCGGCCTGGCGTGTGTTACGTGATCACGGGGCCAGGGGTTCTGAATGCGCTGACACCCTTGGGGCAGGCTTATTCCGACAGTGTGCCTGTGCTGATGGTGGCGTCCTGTCTGGATGAAACGGCGGCCACACGCGGCCAGCTGCACCAGATGCGCGACCAAGAGGGGGCGGCGGCCTCTGTGACGGATTGGTCCGACACCGCGCAGACGCCACAAGCGGCCTACACGCTCATTGATCGGGCTTTGCATGAAATGGCGACCAACCGCCCCAGACCCAAGGCCCTGCACGTGCCCATCGCCCAGCTTGAGGCTGAGGCCGCCCCCGATTGGCCTGCAAAACCGTTTCTGGCGCCGCGCCCCGTTGAACCCGAACCGGACTGGATCACCTATACCGCCCAAGAGGTCGCTGAGGCCAAACGTCCGCTTTTCATTTTTGGCGGGGGCGCGCGCGACGCCGCTTTGGCACCCGTGGGGCAGGGCCAGCCCACGCCGGTGCAGGCCCTTCTGGCGCGCAGCGGTGCGGCGGCCTTCACCACCTTTGCCGGTCGCGGGATTGTTCCGGCGGACTATCCCTTGATGCTCGGGTCCTATCTGTCCCGACCCGAGGCCGAAGGTGTCATCGGGTCCGCCGATCTGGTCATCGCCATCGGCACCGAACTGGCGGAGGTCGATCTGTGGCGCGATCAGCTGGGCCATTCGGGCCGCCTGATCCGCGTTGATATCGACGCCGAACCTTTGGCCAGCAATCTGCCCGGCCAAACCCCCATCCGCAGCGATGCAACCCGCTTCGTGCAGGCGTTGACCGATGCCTTGGGCGACGGCGCGCCGCAGACCGATTGGACGCAGGCCGAAGCCGCAGACTTTCGCGCGCGGATGCGCAGCGCGGTCGCCGCCGAACGCCCCGGCCTGTTGGGTGTGATTGATGCTGTGCAAGACGCCATGCCCAAAGACGCGATGATCTATTCGGACATGTGCCAGCTGGCATATGCCGCCAAAGAGGTCTGGAACATGGACCGCCCCGGCCACTGGCACCATCCGTATGGGTTTGGGACGCTCGGCTATGCCTTGCCCGCAGGGATCGGCGGGGCCGTGGCGCGGCCTGACATGCCGACCTGTGTGATCATCGGGGATTACGGGCTGCAATACACCTTGCCCGAATTGGGCACGGCTGTGGAACTTGGCCTGCCTTTGCCGATCATCCTGTGGGACAACGGCAAACTGGGCGAGATCGAGGACAGCATGATCCGCGCCCAAATCGCGCCCAATGCCGTGATCCAGCAAAACCCGGATTTTCTGATGCTGGCGCGGGCCTATGGTGCTGACGCGCTTGAACCCGCGACCTTGGCGGACATCGCACCCGCCCTGGATGCCGCGTTCAAGGCATCCCGCCCAACAGTCATCCGTCTGACGCCGGATTTGTTCAGCTAACGCGGCGGATCAGTCGTCCCAGCAGCTGACCAGTACGGTCATATCAGCGGCCATCAAGGTCAGCGCCTCGGGCGTCATATACGCGACCGAGTTGGTCGTGTGCAGATCAACCCCGGCCCCTTGGACAGAGGCCACGATCTCACCCGCATCAAGGGAGAAAGACACCTCAGGCGGCAAGGTCTGGCCGTTGTTGGCGACCTTGGGCAGCAACATGCCCAGCACCGCACCGCTGTTGTCATAGACCGGCCCACCCGCATCGCCAGGCTGTGCGACGAGGGCAAGGCGCTTGACCTCTTCTTCACCATTAAGGCCACGGATATCGGCCAGCGTGCCAAAGGTCAGGGCAGGGGTGGTCAGCACGTTGCCATAAGGAAAACCCGCCACGGCGACCTCGGCCTGCAGGCGTGGCACACCAGTTTGAAATTCTGCCACCACGGACGGGGCCAGCGGCACATCAGGGCGCAGGACGGCCAGACCCGGCGCATCATCGCGGTGAATGACGGTCGCGTCATCTTCCAGACCCAGCGTGATAACCTCACACTGATCAATCGCCTCAACGCTGGTCAGCACGGCGCCGCTTGCGTTGATCTAGAAACCGGACCGGTCGCGGATCGGTTTGCGGACCTCAAGACCGGCAATCAGGTCAATGGCCTGATCTTCGTCAGGGCGCGCAATGGCGGGGTCAAGCACGCCGTCGGTTGTCGTAAAGCTTGCCTGCATTTCGGCCAGCACACGGCGGCGGCGGTCATCATCGCCCGCAGGCCAGACCAGAATGAAGCCCTTGATCTCACCACTCTCAAGTTGGGCGGAGACATATGGGTGTACATCATCGCCGATGCCCTCAATCTCAAAGCTGGAATTGCGACGTTCGCGGGGGCCGTCGGTGGGCACAATCACCAGCGTCTGCAAAATCTCATCCAGCCCAAAGAGCCGCGTCTGATCCCTCGGTTGGGAGATCAGCAAAACCTGCGCCTGAACATCACCAGATGCATCAAGCCGCGCAAAAGGGGGGTCATACGTGGCAAATTCCACAACGCCTGTGGGGATTTGCATGGCGATGCCCATGGCATCGTCGCGCACCAATTGCAGGCCCATACCGTCCAAAATGGCATTATACGCCGCCAGCAGTTCCGCCCGTTGTGAGGTTGTCAGAACGCCCGTGACTTCATGATTGTTGGCCTTCTGCCATGCGGACATGGACCGACGCGTGCCGCGCCCATAGAGCCCGTCGATGGCCCCGTCATAGACACCGGCCCATTGCAACGCGACCTGCAAGGCGCGCTTTTGGTCGCGGTCAAGGGTGGCTTCGCTGGCCTGCGCTTCGCGCAAGGTTTCATCGGGTGTTTGAATGGGGTCGGGTTCGGCCACAACAACGGGGTCGGTTTGGGGTGTGTCCTCGGTCGGGGTCGGGGCAGGTGTCTGCGTCACGCCCCCCACGGGCCAGAATTGCGTGCGAAACCGGTTGCCGTCCACGATATAGCTGTCTGATGGGATCAGGCGGGCCGACCGCAGGCGGCGCAGTTCCGCGTCGGCCTATTGCGGGGCATAGGGCCCTAGCGCGATCCTGTACCAGCCCCCGGGCAGGGCAAAGCCTGTGACATCCTCAACACCTGCGGCGGCATAGCCACGGGCGGCAGATTGCGCCCCGGTCAACGTGCGCTGGGCCTCAATCTGGACCCAAAGGTATTGTTGCGCCATCGCAGGCAGAACGGAAAACAGGCTGAAAAGCAGCGCGAAGATAAAGCGAACCATGGTGTCGAATGTGTCCCAAAATGCATTGACGACGCCGGGTCTGACCCGACATGCGCGACAATCTATCAAGACCACAGCGAATGGTACGTCGAAAAGACTGTATTCCCAACGTTTTGACCGCTTTTCGTGGACTTTGCGGCACGTTGTGCGCATTGACCCTCACTTCGCGCGCGCCTATGCAAGCGCCAAGCACCGCAAGAGGCATGACATGACCGACACACCGCGCAGTTTTCAGGAGATTATCCTAAGGCTTCAGGCCTATTGGGCCGACAAGGGATGCGCCATTATGCAGCCCTATGATTTGGAAGTCGGCGCAGGCACATTCCACCCCGCCACCACGCTGCGGTCGCTGGGGTCTTTGCCATGGGCTGCGGCCTATGTGCAGCCGTCGCGCCGCCCTACGGACGGGCGGTATGGGGCCAACCCCAACCGGTTGCAGCATTACTACCAGTATCAGGTGCTGATCAAACCCAGCCCGCCTGATCTGCAGGACCTGTATCTTGGCTCCCTTCAGGCCATCGGCATCGACATGGAGATGCACGACATTCGCTTTGTCGAAGACGATTGGGAAAGCCCCACATTGGGCGCTTGGGGCCTCGGATGGGAGGTCTGGTGCGACGGCATGGAAGTGTCGCAATTTACGTATTTTCAACAGGTTGGCGGGCATGACTGCCATCCCGTATCGGGTGAATTGACCTATGGTCTGGAACGTCTGGCGATGTATGTGCTGGGCGTCGATCACGTGATGGACATGCCCTACAACGACCCCGATGCGCCCATCGCGCTGACCTACGGCGATGTGTTCTTGCAGAACGAACAGGAATATTCGCGCTGGAACTTTGATGTGGCCGACACGGATATCTTGCTGAAACACTTCGAGGATGCGGAACGCGAATGTGCTGCGATCCTTGCCAATGAACAGGTTGACCCGAAAACCGGCCTGAAAATCGTCATGGCGCAACCGGCCTATGATCAATGCATCAAGGCGTCGCATCTGTTCAACCTTCTGGATGCGCGCGGCGTGATCTCGGTCACGGAACGGCAGGCCTACATCGGGCGCGTGCGCGCGCTGGCAAGACTCTGTGCGGATGCCTTTGTGCAAACCGCCGCCGGGGGTGCAGCATGAACGCGACCCGTCTGGCCATCATCGCCATCCTCGGGTCCGGCCTTCTGGCCGGGGTCGGGATGTTCTATCTGCAAAGCTATGCAGGCTGGGCCGAGCTTGATGCGGCGCAGGTTGGAGAAATACAACTTCAATCGGTCGAAACCGGTAATCTGGAGCCGATCTTGGCAGAAAATGTCAAAGGCCTCGACACTGTGCGGGAAGGCGTCCGCCTGTCCGGCGCGATCTCGTTCCGGGCCTGTTTCACCACGCCGCAAAGCCTTGCCATGCTGACCGAAACCTATGTCATCGCAGACAACGCCGAACCGCTGACGACCGTCGGCTGGTTTGACTGCTACGATGCCCGCGAAGTGGGCCGCGCGCTGGAAACCGGTGAGGCCGTGGCCTTTCGCGGGGCCGAAAACATCTCATACGGGGTGGACCGCATGGCCGCCGTTTTCCCCGACGGACGCGGCTTTATGTGGCATCAACTCAACGACTGTGGTGAGGCGCTCTTTGCTGGCGACACCCCCCCTGAAACCTGCCCTGACGCACCAGAGGCGGAGGAATAATCATGCCCGATCTTCTAATGGAACTCTTCTCGGAAGAAATCCCGGCCCGTATGCAGGCTAAGGCCGCCGCGGATTTGCAGCGCCTTGTCACCGATGGTCTGGTTGAGGCCGGGCTGACCTATGCCAGCGCCGGTGCCTTTTCGAGCCCGCGCCGTTTGGCCCTATCGGTTGAGGATTTGACATCTGAAAGCCCCAACACCCGCGAAGAACGCAAAGGCCCGAAAGTGGGCGCGCCGGACGGGGCCATCGACGGATTTTGCCGTGGCGCAGGTGTGACCCGCGACCAGTTGGAGGTCCGCGACACTGGCAAGGGGGAGGTCTATTTCGCCGTTATCGAAAAGACAGGCCGCCCAGCCGCAGACATCATCGCAGAAGTGCTCGAAAAAACGATCCGCACGTTCCCGTGGCCCAAATCCATGCGCTGGGGGGCAGGGTCTCTCAAATGGGTCCGTCCGCTACATTCTATTGTGTGCATCCTGACCGATGAGGCAGGGGCGACGGTCGTTCCCATGGACGTGGACGGCATCCCTGCGGGCGACGTCACCAAAGGCCACCGTTTCCTCGGCCCAGACGCATTTTCTGTCACCTCTTTCGAAGACTACGAGGCGAAGCTAAAGCGCGCGTCGGTGATCCTGCGCGCCGATGAGCGCGCCGATCTGATCTGGTCCGAGGCGTCCAATCAGGCCTTCGCGGCGGGTTTGGAACTGGTCGAAGACAAGGGGCTGTTGGCCGAGGTCGCGGGGCTGGTCGAATGGCCTGTGGTCCTTATGGGAACCATCGCGGATGACTTTTTGTCCCTGCCGCCCGAGGTTCTGACCGCGTCGATGAAAGAACACCAAAAGTTCTTTTCTGTACGGGCCAAAACGGGCCAAGTCGTGCGCTTTGTGACCGTCGCCAACCGCACCACGGCGGACAACGGTGCGACCATTCTGGCTGGCAACCAAAAGGTGCTTTTCGCCCGTCTGTCCGACGCGAAATTCTTCTGGGAAAACGATCTGCGCGTGGCCAAAACCGGCGGACAGGCGTGGCTGGATGCGCTGGGCAATGTGACCTTCCACAACAAACTGGGCACGGTGGCCGAACTGGTCGACCGCATGGCCAATCTGTCCCGCGACATCGCCCCGCTGGTGGGTGCCGATCCGGTTGAGGCCGAGGCCGCCGCTCGGTTCGCCAAGGCGGACCTTAGTTCTGAAATGGTTTACGAATTCCCCGATCTTCAAGGGCTTATGGGCCGGTATTACGCCCAAGAGGCCGGGTTGACTGACGCGGTGGCCGCCGCCGCACAGGACCACTATTCGCCGTTGGGCCCGTCTGATGATGTGCCGACCGCGCCGGTGTCCGTCGCCGTGGCGCTGGCCGAAAAGATCGACAAATTGACCGGCTTCTGGGCCATCGACGAAAAGCCCACGGGGTCCAAAGACCCCTTCGCCCTGCGCCGCGCGGCGTTGGGGGTTATTCGGCTGGTGTTGGAGAATGGTCTGACGCTGAAACTGGGCACGTTGATCAAGGACGCCGACCTGTTGTCCTTCTTCCACGATCGCCTCAAGGTCTATTTGAAAGACCAAGGCATCAGCCACGATGTGATCGACGCATCGCTCGCCATGCCGGGGTCCGACGATCTGTTGCTGTTGGTCAACCGCGCCCGTGCGCTGGCCGCCTTCCTGAAAACCGATGACGGCGAGAACCTGATCCAGGGCTTCAAACGCGCCAACAACATCCTCAGCCAGGCTGAGGACAAGGATGGCGTCGAATACAGCTTTGGCGCAGACATCAAATTTGCCGAAACGGACGAGGAAAAGGCCCTCTTTGCGGCCCTTGATGCTGCGGATGCAAGGATCGCACCGGCCATGCAGGCCGAGGATTTTGGCGCAGCCATGTCCGCCATGGCCGACCTACGCGCGCCCATTGATGCCTTCTTTGAAGCCGTCCAGATCAACGCCGACAGTGAAGTTTTGCGCCGCAATCGCCTTAATCTGTTGCACCGCATCCGCACGATCTGTCTGAGTGTCGCGGACCTTCGAAAACTCGAAGGGTAACGTCAATTAGATGTTACACTTGTTCTGACGCCGCACCTGTCTATGGTGCGGTACAGGAGGAGTGCTGCGGTGCAGAAAGTGATCACCTTGAAGGATTTGTGCCACGTCACAAAGACCGCGCCCATGGCCGCGAACATTCATGGTGGCCGCGCGAAATGTCTGCAGCGGCTGATCCGGCTGGATATGCCCGTGCCCACAACGGTGGCGCTGTCGTTTGACGCGGTGCGCGCTATTGCCGGTGGCCAACCGGTTGATACCCCGCAAATCCTGCGCCATTTCGATGCGGCCCCGCTGCTGTCCGTGCGGCCCTCCAGCATGGACCCCGACTGGGGTGGGCCGGGGGCGATGCTCAACATCGGGATGAATGACGCCAAACACAGCGAACTGTCCGAAACCATCGGTGAGGCTGCGGCGACGCGCATCTACATGCGCTATATTCAGTCCTTCGCGATTGAGGTCGCAAGGCTGGACCCCGAGGAATTCTATCTGCCCGATCAGCCATCCGCCGACGGGTTGCGTGCCATGCTCAACACCTATGAGGCCGAGATGGATGCCGCCTTCCCTCAAGACGTGGGCGAACAATTGGGGGAGGTCCTGCGGTCCATGGCGCGGTCGTGGGAGGGCACCACAGCGCGGCTTTTGCGGCAGGCCAAGGGTGCGCCTGCGGATGCGGGGCTGGGCCTTGTGGTGCAAGACATGGCGTTGGCCGTGGGCGCGGGCGTGTCTGGGTCCGGCGTGATCCAGTTTGTCGATGGCACCACCGGCACCGAACAGATCAACGGACGCTTTGCGCCACAGGCCTTGCATTCCGACGCCCTGCGCGACGCCGAAGGTGCGTTGTTCCTGACCCGTGATCCCCGTGGCAAATCCCTTGAGGAAGAAGCGCCCGAGGCGTTCGAACAGCTGATCGCCTTTGGTGCCCTTGGCCGTCTGCGCCTGCGCGAAGAGATGGAGATCAAGTTCATCCTGACCGATGGGCAGCTGACCATCCTTGATGCTGTCCGCGTGCAACGGTCCAGCCGGGCCGCTGTCCGCATTGCCGTCGATCTGGCCGAAAGCGGCGTGATCCCTCGCGAAGAGGCCGTGATGCGGGTCCAACCTGCGGCGCTGTCCGAATTGTTGCACCGCCAGATTGACCGAAGCGCTGTGCGCGACGTCATCGTGCGCGGCATTCCCGCCAGCCCCGGTGCGGCCTCGGGCCAGTTGGTGTTCACCGCCAATGAGGCGCAGGCCAGTGCGGCACGGGGTGAGGCCTGCGTGTTGGTGCGCCGTGAAACCACACCCGAAGACATCCGCGGCATGCATGCAGCGGCGGCTGTTGTGACCTTGCGCGGCGGCATCACCAGCCACGCCGCCGTCATCGGGCGCGGCATTGGTCTGCCCTGCATCGTGGGGGCCGCCGATTTGGATATCGATGAACGCAAGCGGATCATCACAGCCCCAGACGGGCGCACGTTTACGGCCGGTGACATGGTCACCGTGGATGGCAGCACGGGCCAGATGCTGGCGGGCGAGCCTGCCATGCTGGAGGCCGCCCTTGATGACGCCTTCCAGACGCTGCTGTCTTGGGCCGATGACGTGCGCGACATCGGCATTCGCGCCAACGCCGACACCCCCGCCGACGCCCAGACCGCGCGCAATTTCAACGCCCAAGGCATCGGGTTGTGCCGCACGGAACATATGTTCTTTGACGGCGACCGCGTCGATCTGATGCGTGAGATGATCTTTACCGAAAATCCCGAAGGGCGTGCTGCGGTTCTTGAACGGCTGATGCCCCTGCAACGGTCTGATTTCCGTGAACTTTTCCGGATCATGCAGGGGCAGCCTGTGTGCATTCGCCTGTTTGACATGCCGCTGCACGAATTCTTGCCTGCGGGCAAATCGGGCCTGCGTGAACTGGCCGAACTTCTCAATGTGCCCATGGCCGAGGTCACAGCACGGGTTGAGGATTTGACCGAATACAACCCCATGCTGGGCATGCGCGGCGTGCGCCTTGGCCTTACCGTGCCTGAAATCTACGACATGCAGGCCCGCGCGATTTTTCAGGCCACGGTAGCGGTGTCTGAGGAGGGCGATCCGGTCGTGCCTGAGATCATGATCCCCCTTGTCAGCGCCATGCGAGAGGTCGAATTGGTCGAAAGCCGCATTTCAACTGTGGCCGCCGCCGTGCGCACGGAAACCGGCGTAGATTTCGACTATAAACTGGGTGTCATGGTTGAAACGCCCCGCGCGGCCCTGCGCGCACAGGACATTGCCGAACATGCGGCGTTCCTGTCGTTCGGCACCAACGACCTGACCCAGATGACCTACGGTCTGTCGCGCGATGATGCGGGGCGGTTCATGTCCGACTACGTGAAACTGCATGTCTATGAAGAAGACCCGTTCCACACCCTCGATCTGGATGGTGTGGGGGAGCTGTTGAAACTGGGCGCAGAGAGGGGCCGGAAAGGCCGTTCGGACGTCACCCTGTCGATCTGCGGCGAACACGGCGGCGACACCGCGGCCATCGCGTTTTGCCGCGCGCAGGGCTTTGACTATGTGTCTTGTTCGCCATTCCGCGTGCCTGTTGCGCGGCTTTCCGCTGCCCAATTGGCCGTTAAAGACCGCATCGGGCGATAATCCGCGCAAGGACCAATCTGAATTATTGTGACGATTCAAAAGGCTAGGGCGGCTTATGTTGTTTGTGACATGGTGGCACCGGTGCGCGGGTCTGCCGCGCCCGTGGTGGGTGGACGGATACGCGCCAACCTTCTAAAGACCCTGTCGATTGCGCGGATCACCCCCGCGTGCCGAATGGGAAGATGGAATGTTTAAGTTTGCTGGTCGTCGTGCGCTAGGCGCACTTGTTGGGTTTGCATGCTCTTTGGTCGTCACAACCGCACAGGCGGATAACGTACTGGCCGCCCGTTTGGGCGCGCTTCTGGGGCAAGAACGCGCGGCTATCCAAGAAGTTCCCGATGCGCGCGTGGCCGCCTTGACGGCTGTCCCGCCGGCCTCTGCCCGCAACATCCCCACAGCACCCGACATCATCACTTATGACAATGCGTTCTTGGCCAGCCAGCCAACGGCCTCGGGTGGGGAACAATGGCGGTGTCTGGCCGAAGCGCTGTATTTCGAGGCCCGTGGCGAAAGCGCGCGGGGCCTGTTTGCCGTGGGCGAAGTCATCATGAACCGCGTCGACAGTGCACGGTTCCCCAGCACGCTGTGCGGTGTGATCAACCAGGGCACAGGCCGCCAGTACGCCTGCCAGTTTACCTACACCTGCGATGGCAACCCCGAGCGTATCGACGAACAGGACGCATGGATCCGAGTGGGCAAGGTCGCGCGGCTGCTGATGGATGGCGCCCCGCGTGAATTGACCGATGGCGCGCTGTATTATCACACCCGTGCCGTGAACCCCAGCTGGGCGCGCGTTTTTCCCCGCACGACCACCATTGGCGCGCATCACTTCTATCGGCAGGGCTGATCTGCGTCGCATCTGACGGCTGGGGCGGCGTTGCCTCGCCCCTTGCGGGCTGCGGAATGGCTTAGTATCCGGCGCATAAGATGCGTGAGGATACCCCATGAGCAGTGACACCAGACTGGCTTTCGCCCACCCCTCCGAGAGGGCAGAGGCCACAGCCCCCGACGGAAGCGGCGGCCTGCGCGACCGCATTTCCCTGCGCGACTACATCACCGAGGTCGAAATCGGCGCGTTCCAACAAGAACGCGGCCACCTGCAACGCATCAAATTCAATGTTGTGGTTGAGGTTGAACCGCTGACCGGCCCCATCGACGACGATGTGGACCGTATCCTGTCCTACGACCGCGTGACCGAGGCGATTGACGCGGAACTTGGCGCGGAACGTCTCAACCTGCTTGAAACGCTCGCCGCACGTGTGGCGGAACGCATTTTGCTGGAACCGCAGGCCCTGCGGGTCTTTGTGCGGATCGAAAAGATCGACCGGGGGCCGTATTCGCTGGGCGTGGAAATCGTGCGCGAACAGGGTGGCAACCCTGAGGCTGCGGTTGAAACGGTTGAGGACCCCCATCCACGGGTCGTGTATCTGTCCAATGAGGTTCTGGCCTCGGACCGGATCAAAACACTGGTCGATGATATGTCCGCAGACGACGCCCCCGTGATCTTTTGTGTGGGTGCCGCCGATGCCGCCGCCCCCCAGACCCAAGTGGCCATGGCCCAGCGGCGCATTGATCTTTTGGCCATTGAACAAAATGCATGGGTGCTGGCGGGGCGTGACAAGCGCTGCGTTGTTGTGGGCACCTCGACCGAGCTGGATTGGGCTATGAAGAACGGCCAGATTTGCGTCTGGGCGCCGTCCAAGATTGTGTTGGATGCCGTGGACGGCCCCAGCGCCGATCCGCGTGATGCGCTGGCGCTTGTGGCATGGTTTGCGGACCATATGCAGGCTGCTGAACTGGTTGTGGTCGGGGCCGACGCCCCTGCCTGCACTGTTCCGGTCCGCGTTCTGTGACCTACTGGCGCGCCATCCCGCAGACCGACGCGCACCGTCCCGCGGCTGCGTTGACGCTGGCGGGCGGCTGGTGCTGGTTTGACACCGTTGAAAGGATCGAACGGGGCGGCGGCAGGACCCTCGTGCCCGCGCACGAGACCCCAGCCGCCGTGCTGGACCGCATGACCGCCCCCCGTGCGGATGTGGCCGGCCTGTCGCTGAACGCCCCGCGCCTGATGGGGATCCTCAACGTGACGCCAGACAGTTTTTCGGACGGTGGGCTATTCAATGCGCCTGATGCCGCGCAGGCGCAGGCGCGGGCCATGGTGGCGGACGGGGCGGATATCCTTGATATCGGGGGCGAAAGCACGCGGCCCGGTGCCGCGTTCGTCGATGTCGCAGAGGAAACCGCGCGCACAGCCCCCGTGATCAAGGCGCTGCGGGCTGAGGTCACAACGCCCATTTCCATCGACACCCGCAAGGCCGCTGTGGCGCAAGCAGCCTTGGATGCAGGCGCCGATCTGGTCAATGACGTGGCGGCTTTTACATTTGATCCGGCGATGGCCGAGGTCACGGCGCAGGCCGGTGCGCCGTGTTGCCTGATGCACGCCCAAGGGGACCCCGCGACCATGCAGGACGCGCCGCGCTACGATGACGTAACCCTCGACGTCTATGATTTTCTGGAAAGCCGCATTCAGGTGGCGGAGGCGGCGGGCATCCGCCGACACCAGATCATCGTCGATCCCGGCATCGGGTTTGGCAAGACGCTGGATCACAACCTGACGCTTCTTAAAAACCTGTCCATCTTTCATAGCCTTGGCTGTGGGGTGCTACTGGGGGCCTCGCGCAAGCGGTTCATCGGCACCATCGGCAACGCACCCGAGGCGCGCGACCGGATGCCCGGATCGGTTGCGGTGGCCCTGCACGGTGTCCGGCAGGGTATGCAAATGCTGCGTGTCCATGATACCAAGGCCACCAAGCAGGCAATCAACCTGCACATGGCAGTGAATTAGGGCAGACCACATGGCACGTAAATTTTTCGGAACCGACGGTGTGCGCGGCACGGCGAACCAATACCCGATGACCGCCGATATGGCGCTGAAAATCGGGGCCGCCGCAGGGCGCTATTTCCGCAATGACGGCAGCAATGGCCACCGTGTGGTCATCGGCAAGGACACACGCCTGTCGGGTTATATGTTCGAAAGCGCGCTGACCGCCGGTCTGACAAGCACGGGCATGAATGTGCTGCTGCTGGGGCCGATCCCCACCCCCGGTGTGGGGATGCTGACGACGTCGATGCGCGCCGATCTGGGCATTATGATTTCCGCCAGCCACAACCCTGCCAAAGACAACGGCATCAAGTTTTTTGGCCCCGACGGGTTCAAACTGTCAGATGAGGCCGAGGCCGAGATTGAGGCCCTGTTGGAGGGCGACATTCAGCCTGCACAGGCCGTCAACATTGGCCGCGCCAAACGGATCGACGACGGCCGATTCCGCTATGCGGAACGTCTGAAAGGCACGATGGGGGGCAAATCTCTCAGCGGGCTGAAGGTCGTGATTGATTGCGCCAATGGCGCGGCACACCGCGTCGCACCTGAGGTGCTGTGGGAGTTGGGCGCCACCGTCATTCCCGTGGGCAACACCCCCAACGGGTTGAACATCAACGACGGATGCGGGTCCACCAGCCCGCAGGCGGCGGCGGAAACCATCGTGACCCACGGTGCGGATGTTGGCATTTGTCTGGACGGCGACGCCGACCGCGTGATGATTTTGGACGAAAACGGGCAGGTGGCCGACGGTGACCAGATCATGGGGCTGTTTGCGGACCGCTGGGCAGTCACGGACCGGCTGCAAAAAGGCACTTTGGTGGCCACGGTGATGTCAAACCTTGGGCTTGAACGGTTCTTGTCAGACAAGGGCCTGACCTTGCTGCGCACGGGCGTGGGCGACCGTTACGTGGTTGAGGCCATGCGCGCCGGTGGCTTCAATCTGGGCGGCGAACAATCGGGCCACATCGTCATGACCGACTACGCCACCACCGGTGACGGGCTGTTGGCGGGATTGCAATTTTTGTCGGCCATGCTGGACACGGGCAAACGGGCCTCCGAGCTGTGTCGCGTTTTTGAAACCGTGCCGCAGATGCTTAAGAACGTGCGTTATGCCGCCGGAGCGGACCCGTTGGCTGCCGCCTCTGTCAAAGCGGCAATTGCAGCGGCTGAGGCGGATTTGACCGGCAAGGGGCGGCTTTTGATCCGCAAATCGGGCACCGAGCCGCTGATCCGTGTTATGGCGGAATGCGAAGACGAAGGGTTGCTGTCCCAAGTGGTTGACGGGATCGTGGCCGAGGTTGAGGCCGCAGCCATCCCCGCCTAGCGGCGCAAAACCGACCTCAAATTCGCCCATTGGCTGACAGCGAGGCCCGTCAGGATCAGGGCGAGGGCCACAAAAAAGCGGATCGGCAAAGCCTCGGACAGGATCCACGCGCCGAAGATCATCGACCAGACGGGGACTTGGTAGTTCACCAGCGTCATAAAGACGGACCCTGCGGTGCGGATCGTCTGGACCCGCAGCAGGGCGGCAAAGGCTGTGGGGACAAGGCCGAGGAAGATAATCGCATAGCCGGACCGGTCCGGCACCCATGCGGGCAGACCTTCAAATACCAACATCGCGGGGATCAGACAGACCGACCCCACCACCAAGGTGAGGGCCGCCATGGCGATGCTATCGACGGGCGGACAGGCGCGGGTCATCACACTGGAGACCGCGTAGGACAAAGATGCCGCCACGCAGGCCAGCTGCGCCAAGGCCATGGTATCACTGCCGAAATCAAAGGCGCGGGGGCCAATCAACACGGCAGCGCCCGTAAACCCGATGATCACACCCAGCGATTTGCGGGTGGTCATTTTCTCATCCGTGAACAGATGCGCGAGGGGGAAGACGAACAGCGGCAAGGCCGCCATGGAAATGCCCGCAAAGGCCGACGGCACGTATTGCTGCCCCCATGACAGCAGCGCGAAGGGCAGCGCGGTGTTGAGCACGCCGATGACCGCCAGAAACCGCCAGACACGCGGATCGCGGGGCAGGGGCCGGTTCATCACACGCACCAAAATAAGCAGGGACACCGCGCCCAAAGTCGTGCGTGCGCCGGCCACGGTGAGGGGGCCATACCCCTCCAACGCGATGGCCACGACCATGAATGTGCCGCCCCAAATCAGGCCAAGCACAAGGATCGACAGCCAGTTGCCAAGGGTCGGCTGATCCGTCACGGGGGGAACCTCACTGAGGGGGATTGCGTTGATTGATCAGAACCTAAATGGAAACAGCCCCCCTTCAAGGAGGAAATGTTATGAATGAACTACCCCTCATCTGGCTCTTGCCAATCGCCACGTTTGTCTTGGTGATTGTCTTCGCCCTCTGGAGCCGCAAACGCACCCAAGACATCCGTCACACCCGTACGTCTGAGAAGTCGTCGTTGGCCTCTGACGGTCCCGGTCCAAATCCGTTTGGGCCAGATAAATAAAGGGTTAACCACCCTTCCGCGCAGTTGCGTCACCCGCGCAGGTCTTGCATCTGACCTGCGGAAAGTAACCTACCATGTCACGAAAAAGGGCGCCCCACCGCAGACCGGTCGGGCGCCCTCTTTGTCTGATTAATCCGTCAGATCAGTTCTTGGAGTTGTCGACCATCTTGCCGTCTGCGATCCAAGGCATCATGTCGCGCAGCTTGCCGCCGACGACTTCGATCTGGTGTTCGTCGTTGGCACGACGGGACGCTTTGATGGTGGGCTGGCCCACAGCGTTCTCAAGCATGAAGTCGCGCACGAACTTGCCGGACTGGATGTCGTTCAGGACTTCTTTCATCGCCTTTTTCGTCTTCTCGTAAGGCAGGATGCGCGGGCCGGACACGTACTGGCCGTATTCAGCGGTGTTGGAGATGGAGTAATCCATGTTCGCGATGCCGCCTTCATAGATGAGGTCCACGATCAGCTTTGTTTCGTGCAGGCATTCGAAATAGGCCATCTCAGGCTCGTAACCGGCTTCGACCAGCGTCTCAAAACCCATGCGGATCAGTTCAACGATACCGCCACACAGAACGGCCTGTTCGCCGAACAGGTCGGTTTCGCATTCCTGACGGAAGTTGGTTTCGATGATGCCAGAACGACCACCACCGATGGCGGAGCAATAGGACAGGCCGATTTCCTGCGCCTTGCCGGAGGCGTCGGTGTCCACAGCGATCAGGCAGGGCACGCCGCCGCCTTTGGTGTATTCGCCGCGCACCGTGTGGCCGGGGCCCTTGGGTGCCATCATGATGACGTCGACGCCTTCTTTGGGTTCAATCAGGCCGAAGTGCACGTTCAGACCGTGGGCGAATGCAATCGCAGCACCTGGCTTGATGTTGTCGTGAACGTATTTTTTGTATGTCTCTGCCTGCAGTTCGTCGGGCATGGTGAACATGATGACGTCACACCATGCGGCGGCTTCGGCGATGCCCATAACCTTAAGGCCTTCGCCTTCGGCTTTGGCCGCGGAAGGCGAGCCTTCGCGCAAAGCGACGACGAGGTTTTTCGCGCCAGAGTCGCGCAGGTTCAAAGCGTGGGCGTGGCCTTGGGAGCCGTAGCCCAGAATGGCGACTTTTTTGTCCTTGATCAGGTTCACATCGCAGTCACGGTCATAATAAACGCGCATGGGTTAAATCCTTTGTTGCGGTTGCATTGCGGAGCTTATGCCGCAGCGTCGCCCCTGTGGCGAGGGGGATTTCTATGAGTATTTCAGGCAAAACGAAGTTGTTATGCGTTTGATTTATCTTTAGTGATATTTCCATGCTTGATGATCTCGATCGCCGGTTGCTGCGCAGTCTTCAGGCCGACCCGTCCTTGGCGGTGGCGGACTTGGGCGCGCGGGCGGGTGTCAGCGCACTGAAAGCCGCGCGGCGTTTGGGCCGTCTGCAAGAAAAAGGCATCCTGAAGGGCCAGCACGCCATCATCAACTGGGCGGCGCTGGGCTATGCTGTGGGTGTGTCATTGCGCATCACCTTGGACAAGACCCAAAGCCGCGCGTTTGATGACTTCATCGACGCCGCACGGGGCATTGCCGAGGTCACGGAAATCCAGACGTTTCTGGGCCGTGTCGATGTCCGGTTGAGCGTGATTGCCCGCGATATGGGGCATTACCAGCAGATCTACCGCGACCAGATCCTCGCCCTGCCGCATGTGGCCGACATCGAGGCGCTGATGACCGTGGCGACCCTGCACAACAACGAAAGCTTGCCGTTGTGACCTTGGATGACACGGACCGCGCCATTTTGGCCGCCTTGCAACGGGATGCCACGCAGACCGCTGCCGCATTGGCGGGACGGATCGGACTGAGCCAGCCTGCCACGTGGCGGCGCATCAAACGGCTGCGGGAGGCGGGCATTCTGGGCGGGCGGCGTGTGGCGCTGGATCGTGAGGCGCTGGGATTTGGGGTCACGGTCTTTTTGGGCGTCAAACTGGCCACCAAGGGGCGCGTCAGTCTAGAGGATTTCGAACGGGCGGTGACGGCTATTCCCGAAGTGCAATTGGTCGAACATGTGCTGGGCCTATATGATTACCGTTTGCGCGTGGTGGCCCGTGATCTGGCCGATTTTGAACGGGTTTTGCGCCGCCGAGTCATGACACTGCCCGGTGTGGGCGACGTGGAGGCCAATGTTTTATTGAGCGAGGAACGCCGTCCCGGCCCGATTTAGCGCTGTTAACAAAATATGCGGATTTGACAGCTAATGGGTGGGGTGGACGTACCAAGGACCCTCGACATATGCGAATTTCAACCCGCAAAGGTATCTGGATATTCTCACTTTGCGTTTCGCTTTGCGCAATCGGGCTTGCCGTGGCGTTGAACGTGGTTGTTTTCCCGCAGTCGATTTTGCCCGTCACGATGCGGGGCACCGTGGCGATTACCGCCTTTGTCGCCATGCCGATTTGTCTTTTTGTCGGTAGCAAAATGTATGAAAATCAACAGCTCAGCGATGAATTGCAACGTCTGGTCAACCGCGACCGGCTGACCGATGCGGCCACACGGGATTTCTTTTTCGCACAGATGAGCCGTGATCAAAGGGCGTACGGCGTGTCTTTGATGGTCGATATCGATCACTTCAAAGCCGTAAACGACACCTATGGTCACCTGATCGGGGATGAGGTCATCCGCCACGTCTCCGACATCCTGCGCCGCAATGTGCGGTCCAGCGATATCGTCGCGCGGTTCGGGGGGGAGGAGTTTGTTGTCTTTCTCGACGGCCACGACCGCGATGTGGGATTCCTGACCGCTGAACGCATGCGTGAAGACATCGCCAAGAACGGCGGCACGTTCGGCGGGCACCCTGTCAAGGTGACGGTGTCGATCGGCGGGTCGCTTAAAGAAGCTTACGACACCGTCGACGCCTCTATTCAGGACGCCGATGCAGCGCTGTACCGCGCGAAAGAGCAGGGGCGCAACCAGACGGTCTTTGCCACGCCAAAAGTCCTGCTGCGGGATGCGGGGTAGACCAAGGGGCGATGGGTGCCCCTAGGAAGGCAGGGCGTACGACGGTATGCAAAGATAGACTTTGATCCTGAGGCGGCCCGTGGCTAAAAGCGACGCCAACCTTAACGTTGGAGAAGATCATGTCGCTAGATACCTACCGTGCCCCTGTTGATCCCGATGGATTGATGGAATTCTCCGTTGTGTTCACGGACCGGTCTCTCAACCATATGTCAAAGGCATTTCAGGGCGTGATGACGGACCTGCACGCCATGTTGTGCGACGTCTACAAGGCCAAAGGCGTGGCCATCGTGCCTGGCGGGGGAACCTACGCGATGGAGGCTGTGGCCCGTCAGTTCGGCGCAGGCGCCCACGCCATGGTGGTGCGCAACGGGTGGTTTTCCTACCGGTGGAGCCAGATTTTCGACGCCGGTGATTTCACCGCAAAGACGACAGTTCACAAAGCGCGCCAAACCGGCAACGACAGCCGCGCGCCCTTTGCGCCTGCCCCGATCGAGGAGGTGGTCGACGCGATCCGCACGACCAAGCCCGACGTGGTTTTCGCGCCTCACGTGGAAACAAGCGCGGGGATCATCCTGCCGGATGATTACGTGACGGCCCTTGCCACAGCGGCCCATGAGGTCGGGGCGTTGATGGTTCTGGATTGCATCGCGTCGGGATGTGCTTGGGTTGATATGGAGGCCACGGGCGTCGATGTGTTGATTTCCGCGCCGCAAAAGGGCTGGTCATCCTCGCCCTCCGCAGGCCTGGTGATGATGTCAGAGCGCGCATTGGACAGGTTGGACAGCACCACTTCAGACAGTTTCGCGGTGGATTTGAAGAAATGGCGCCAGATCATGGAGGCCTATCTGGGCGGCGGTCATGCCTATCATGCGACCATGCCCACCGACGCCCTGCGCGATTTCCGCGACACCATGAAAGAAAGCGCGGCCTTCGGATTTGACGCGTTGCGCGATGCGCAATGGGCGCTTGGCCGCGGTGTGCGGGCGTATATGGCCGCCAAGGGCATGGTGTCGGTCGCGGCAGAGGGCTTTGGCGCACCGGGTGTTGTGGTGTGCTATACCGACGATCCGACGATCCAGAACGGGTCAAAATTTGGCGCAGAGGGCATGCAAATCGCAGCAGGGGTGCCATTGGCCGTCGATGAGCCCGCCGATTTCCGCACGTTCCGAATTGGCCTTTTCGGGATCGACAAACTCTATGACGTCGACGCGACCTTGGCCAAGTTCACCGCCGTGGCCGACCGGGTCCTCTAGCGCGGCACGGCCTAAAATTCCGGAATTTTAGGGGCCCGTTTTGACAGGGGCATGCCACATGGCTGGACCCGCACGGCCAATCCGCCTAGCTAGGGGTATGCAACGCGCACCCCTCTCATTCCGGATGCATTTGACCCGTGTGGTCAGATTGGGCGGTCCCCTTGTGGGGGCCAATTTGGCGGGGTTTGCCATCCATATGACCGACACGCTGATGTTGGGCTGGTATTCGGTCACGTCGTTGGCCGCGTCGACCATCGCGGGCAGTCTGTGGTTTGTGTTTTTCATGATCGGCGCTGGGTTTGCGCGCGCTGTCACCCCGATCGTTGCCGAAGCGGTTGAGCAGGGCGATGATCTGACCGCGCGGCGCGTGGTGCGCATGTCCATCTGGCTGTGTACGATTTTCTCTGTGCTGGTGCTGGCACCTTATTTGTGGGGGGAGGAGGTCCTTCTGGCCATCGGCCAAGAGGCGGATGTGGCCGCTGAGGGGGGGATTTACCTTGGCATCATCGCCTTCGGGTTCTTGCCGGCGCTGATGGGGCAGATCATGCGGTCCTATCTGGGCGCGTTGGAGCTGACGACCGTTCAAATGTGGGTGACGATTGCAGCCCTTTTGGCCAATGCGGTGTTCAACTACGCGTTGATATTTGGCAATTTTGGTCTTCCTGAGCTGGGCATCGCGGGGGCGGCCTATGCGTCGATCCTGACCCAAATCCTCCAAATGGTGGCACTGATGGTCTATGCCCATCGCAACCGCCCCGACATTCAGCTGTTCGCGCGCATTTGGCGGCCTGACCCAGAGGCCCTGAAACGTGTCTTCATGCTGGGCCTGCCCATCGGGATCACGTCCTTTGCGGAGGGCGGGTTGTTCACCGGATCGACCATCATGATGGGCTGGCTTGGAGAAGTGCCCTTGGCAGCCCATGGCATTGCGCTGCAACTGACGGCCTTGATGTTTATGGTGCATCTGGCGCTGAGCGAGGCTGCCACAATCCGCGCGGCGGGCCATTACGGGCGCCGCGATGAAGGCGAATTGCGGCGTGGTGCCGCGGCGGCGGTGTCCATGTCGTTGGGGTTTGGCGTTTTGGTGGTGATCATCTTTCTGGCGATCCCAAGCCCGCTGGTGGCGGCCTTCATGGACCCTGATGAACCCCAGCGGGAGGCGGTTTTGGCTTTGGGCATCGTCTTGCTGATGCTGTCTGCGTTGTTTCAGTTCGTCGACGCCTTGCAGGCGATGGTTTTGGGCCTGTTGCGCGGGGTGCAGGACACGCGGGTGCCGATGTGGTTGGCTTGCCTCAGCTATTGGGTGATTGGCATCCCCATCAGCTATGTCATGGCCTTTCGCTTGGGCTGGGGGCCCGAGGGGCTGTGGCTTGGCCTGACTGTGGGTCTGGGGGCTGCGGCTGTGTTGCTCAGCCTGCGGTTCTGGGGCCGGTCCGTCCATATTTCCGCAACCTGATTGAGCGCCTGCGGCGCGCTGTTTTTTATGGTGTTGGGTCGGAGGGGGCGTTGTTGTTTTGGACGGGTGAGCGGGGCGTTGGGTTCTGCAAAAAGTGAGGGCTCTGCCCTCGGCGCATACGCGCCTCACCCGGGATATTTTTGAGACAAAGACATCGAGGCGGACCTCGGGGCGGCGTGCCTATTCGGCGCCGTCTTTCAACAGGCGATCCGCCTTTTTGCGCACCAAAATGGACCGCAGGTCATGCATGGCCAAGAGCAACGCGTCGGTGACGTCTTCGAGCTGGTCATCTGTCGCTTTGGATTGGACCCATTGGGTGGTGATATTGAGGTAATCCACCGCACGGTGGATGTCATCGATATCTCGCTGGGCCAAAAGCGCCGTGCGGTTGGCCATCCACTGTTCAATCTGGGCGATGTCTTCGTCCGACAGGGTCCGGTCGCCGTGGGGTTTGACCTCACCATTCTTGATGTTGATGACGGCAATCTGATCCATTTCGATGCGGCGCTGGCGGTTTTCCGTATCCACGCGGAACACGGCGGCGCCGTTTTCACGCACACGGAAATAATAGTCGGGAAGCTCGGCGCCCATCGAAATGTCCTGTCTGGTTTTGCGGCAAGCCTAACAGCCTGTTGCGGACCGGGCCAGAGGTTACGTGAGCCCTGCGCAGAATGTCTGGATGCGGGTGCAGGCGTCTTTCAGGTCGGCGTCCGAGGTTGCATAGCTGATGCGGAAGTTCGGGCTGAGGCCGAAGGCCGCGCCAAAGACGACAGCGATGCCGGTTTCTTCGAGGAGCGCCGTGGCGAAGGCCTCATCATCGGTGATTTTGGTGCCCTTGGCGCTGGTTTTGCCGATGCACTCTGCGATGGATGGATAAACGTAGAATGCCCCGTCCGGTGTAGGGCAGCGCACGCCCGATGCCTCGCTCAGCATCCCCACGACCAGATCGCGGCGACGTTGGAACAGGGCTTTGTTGTCGGACAGGTAGTCTTGGGGGCCGTTCAAAGCCTCAACCGCGGCCCATTGGCTGATGGAACTGGGGTTGGATGTGGATTGCGATTGCACCTTGCGCATAGCGCCGATCAGAGGCGCGGGGCCACCTGCGTAGCCGATGCGCCATCCGGTCATGGAATAGGCTTTGGACACGCCGTTGACCGTTAATGTGCGGTCATAAAGACGCGGTTCCACCTGTGCGGGGGAGCAGAATTCGAAGTCACCAAAGACCAGATGTTCGTACATATCATCGGACATGATCCAGACGTGGGGATGCCGCATGAGGACATCGGTCAGCGCTTTCAATTCATCCCATGTGTAGCCCGCGCCCGTAGGGTTGGAGGGAGAATTGAAGATCAGCCATTTGGTCTTGTCGGTGATCGCGGCCTCAAGCTGATCGGCGGTGAGTTTGAAGCCCGTTTGGATAGAAGCCTCGGCAATCACGGGCGTGCCGCCGGCCAGCAGCACCATATCGGGGTAGCTGACCCAGTAGGGGGCAGGGATGACGACCTCGTCGCCCTCGTTCAGGGTGGCCATCAGCGCGTTATACAAGATCTGTTTGCCACCGGTGCCAACGCTGATCTGGGACGGCGTATAGGTCAGCCCATTGTCGCGCTGGAATTTGTCGCAGATGGCTTGTTTCAGTTCGGGAATGCCATCAGGGGCGGTGTATTTGGTTTTGCCCGCAGCAATGGCGGCGACGGCGGCGTCTTTGATGTTTTGCGGGGTGTCGAAGTCAGGCTCACCTGCACTGAGGCTGATGATGTCGCGCCCGGCGGCCTTAAGCTCGGCGGCCTTGGTGCTCATGGCGATGGTCGGGGACGGCTTCACGCGGTCGAGTGTCGCGGACAGAAAGGACATGGGGCACCTCGGTGGTAAGCTGGCGATGAACCTGTCATATGGGGCGCAGATGCCTGTGGCAACCGATGTTGAAGGATAGAAATCATGGCGGATGACGGATTTGATGACCAAGATTGGTTCAGCGAAGACACGGCCACATTTGGCGACCGTTTGGCGGCGGCGCGCGGTGCCGCAGGACTGACCCAAAAGGCGCTGGCCCAACGGTTGGGCGTCAAGGCGGGCACTTTGCGCAACTGGGAAGACGACCTGAGTGAGCCGCGCGCCAACCGGCTGAGCATGCTGGGCGGTATTTTGGGCGTCTCCCTTGGTTGGTTGTTGACCGGTGAGGGCGAAGGGCTGGATGCGCCCGAGGACGACGCCGCGCAACCACCGGATGTGAGCGCGCTTTTGGCGGATTTGCGGGCCGTGCGCGTGCAGATGCAACAGACGAGCGAACGTCTGGCATTGTTGGAAAAACGACTGAAGGCATTGGGAAACACGTGACTGAAACGATCGACACCAAACGAAAACGGCTGCATATGCGGTCCATCCGGCGCGGGATCAAGGAAATGGACCTGATCCTGACCGCCTTTGCCACGGCTGAACTGGGCACGATGGATCAGGCTGATTTGGATGTGTATGACGCGCTGCTGTCAGAGAATGATCATGATTTATATCAATGGGTTAGCGGGATATCGGCCGAACCGGCCCACTACCGTGCGATCATGGAACGTATCCGTGCTGGCGCCGTCGGCGTAACGAAGCCTTAACCCTAACATCAAGTTTTCACTCCAAATTTTCGCATGATTTAACGGAATGTTTGCGCTTTGCGTGGCACTCGGGATTTGTAAATTGTGACGGAGATCGAGATGAGCCTACATTCGCTGCCCGACGTACATGGTCTGCCCAAAACGGGTGCCCAATCTGGATTCATGTCCGTGTATCTGGACGCCTTAACACTGGTCGAACGGCTGCACCGTCTGCTGCTTGACGTCATCAAAGATGAATTTGAAAGGGTGGGGGTGCTTGAGATCAACGCCGTGCAGGCGTTGCTTTTGTTCAACATCGGCGACAACGAAGTGACGGCGGGGGAGTTGAAGTCGCGCGGCTATTATCAGGGCAGCAACGTCAGCTACAACCTCAAGAAACTGGTTGAGATGGGGTATATGCACCACCAACGGTGTGAAATCGACCGGCGGTCGGTGCGTGTACGTTTGACGGAAAAGGGCCGTGCTGTGCGCGATGTGGTGTCGGACCTGTTTATTGGTCACGCCAATGGCCTGCAGGACAAGGGCGTCATTGATATGAACGGTCTTGATGAAATCGCCACTGCCCTGCGCCGGGTGGAACGCTATTGGACCGATCAGATCCGCTACATTTATTGAAGGGTGATGTCGCCCAGCACGATCGTGGCCAGTTCGCGCAAAAGTTTGCGGCGCATGGCCTCGGCGTAGGCGTCAAAGCTCAGCGCGGTTTCGACGAAGGCATCGGGGCCGCGCAGGACGTTGGTTTTGTAGTAGGCCGTCAGCTCGCCGATCTGCAGGTTGCGGTTGGTGGCGGTGACCGACCCATCGACCCCTATGACGAGGGCGTTGACGGTCACGCCTGGCGGCATGTTGGTCACATCCTGCGGCAGTTGCCCGGTGTTGCCTTTCCCATCGCCTGAAATGTCCAAGGTCCGCACCCAGCAGCTGTCTTGCTGGGCCAAAAGCGCAAAGCCCGTGCGCAATGCAGACCCGATGCCGGTGCTGGGCCCCATGTCGGCCCGTTGGGTCGTATTCAGGCGGGTTTGAACAAAGGCGATATCGGCGGGGGTGTTGATGTCTGTCCACGGCAGAACAAGGCGTTCATCGCCGGGTTCAGACCATTCGTAGACGGCCAGACGCACCGGCAGGCCGGGTTGCGCCAGCAAGGCGGCCGTCACGTCGGGATCACCCAAGGCGGTGGCGAGCCCGTCAAGTTGCAGCCGGTATTCACGCGAATCCACGGACCCCGACACATCAAGGCCAAGCGCCAACGCCTGACGACACAGGGGCTGTGCCGCAGCATGCAAGGCCACCAACGCCGCCACCACAGCCAAAGCGCGCGATATGACCGGCGCTTTCATCCGCCGCTTGCGGGGGGCTGGACCGGCACACCGCCGATCATGACCACGCCCAATTCGCGGATCAGTTTGACCTCCATCGCGCGGGCGAAATCATCGAACCCGTCCGCGATTTCAACAAAGGCGGTGGGGCCGTGGATGACATTGCGGGTGTAGTATTCAACCAGCCCCATGCGGCCTTCGCGCAAAATGGCATCTTCTGGCACTTCAACCACCAGCCCGTTCACGGTCACATCAGACAGGCCAAAGGCCGCAATGGCATCGCGGGCCTCAAACCCGTCGTTGTTCACCCCGTCGCCGGATATATCGATCGTCTGGGTGTCACAGACCGGCCCTTGGTCCAACAGCGCCACCGCGTGGCCGATGGCATAGCCAATCGCGGTGGGAAATTCGTAATAAAAACGGGGCTTTGTGGCGATATTTGCCGCCACCTGGTCCAAGGTGGCGGGGCTGTCGATCAGCACCCAATCTTGCATCATCCGTTGATGATGGCGGCCGGACCATTCGAACACAGTCAGCGCCACGGGCTGATCCGAGGCAAAAAACGCATCACGCACAGGCTGCGCCATAAGCGCTGTGGCCAAACCCTGCCGTTGCAACGCGTCTTCGTCCGCATCTACTGAATTGGACACGTCCATACCCAGCACCAGTGCCAAACGGCAGGCATCGGCGGTCTGTCCCCAGACCGCCAAGCCAAGCGCCAATAGGGCGGGGCGGACCATCAACCTACCAATGGCCGGTGTTTTCCATGCTGGCCCAAGGGTCTTGTTCGGGCAGAGCATCGCCCTTCTGCAGCAGCTCGATCGAGATGTTGTCAGGGCTGCGCACGAAGGCCATATGCCCGTCACGGGGGGGGCGGTTGATGGTCACGCCATTGTCCATAAGGTGCTGACAAAGATCATAAATATTGTCGCAAGTATAGGCGAGGTGCCCGAAATGACGGCTGTCAGACGGCAGCCCGTCATCACCATCCCAGTTGTAGGTCAGTTCAATATCATGGTGGCCATCGGCCTGTTCTGGCGGGCACATGAACACCAGCGTGAACCGGCCACCTTCGTTGTCCGTGCGGCGGCGTTCAACCATGCCGAGGAGTTTGTAAAAGGCGATGGATGCGTCGAGGTCTTTGACCCGAACCATAGTGTGCAGATATTCGAGGGGCATGTCGTCTCCGGTCTTGGTCGTTTGAGGAAAAGGGTAGGGCGACCGGCGGCCTGCGCCAGTGCCTAAAAGCTAGATCGCAAATCAAATCCGATTTGCACACCTTAGGTGTCAAACCGAGGCACCGATGAATCCGTCCGCCGCCCCGTGACATTGATCACCGGTTCAAAGCCGTAAAGGTCCACGTTCTGAAGCCCCAGATCGACCCGCAGGGTCGTGATTTTGTCGTCCCGTCCGGCAGGGTCAAAGACGGATGTTTCATAGACGCGGTATTGCTCGGTCCAGCTGGATTTCAGATCGAGGCCCCCACCGATATCGCCAAAATCATAGCTGACCCCAAGAGTGGCGGCCTGATAGGCAAGGTCCGTTCCGTCCGACGTGGCGACCGCCAGTTGACCGGTCAGGCCAAGGGATTGGTCGTTGTCAAACTCATGGGTCCACAGTGCGCGCACGGAATAGGTTGTCACGTCATCCGATCCGAAACGGTCGGTGTAGCGCAGGCTGGTCAGCACCGACAGGCGCGTGTCGTCCCCGAAAAACTGCTGCGCGCCGAAGGTCAGGTTCAGGTCTTGGCGCAGGGCCTCTCCGCCCGCCCAGTCGTGGCTGTAGGTCAGGCTGGCCGAAAAGGGCTGACCGGTGGACAGGGGTGTCCATTGGTGCAGGACGCCGATGGACAATTGCGCAAAGGACAGGCTGGCGCCGGTGACCTCGGGGGCGCTGTCTTGGGCCTCTTGCGACATGATGTAGGTGCGTCCAAAACCGCCGAATTCGATCGATGTGCGATACCCTTCGGCCTCTGCGATGCGGTAGCGTAAGTTGGCCTGCGCCGACAATTCGACGCCGGACAAGGGGCGTTGGTCGGCGGGCACGATCCATTCGATCTCGCCCAAGATGCCACCCAGATAAGCGAAGGTAATCGCCTCGTTCGAGTTGCCGGAATTGACGTTGTTGGAGGGTGCCACACCGAACCCCAGTTCGACAGCCAAGGGGTTGGCCTGCCGCACGCGGCGAAATGCGCCGATGGCCAAACGTTCGCGTCTGTCATCCGGGGCGATCTGGATGGCGCGCCGGATCCACAGTTGCGACCGGGTGTAAGCCTCATCTGCGGCCAAAAGATCGGCCATGGTGAAGGCGGCAGAAAACTTCTGCGCGTCGCTTTGGGCCGTCTGCCAAGCCAAACGGCCTGCATCGCGGGCCTCGGATGCGCGGCCCAAATCCATCAGGGCCTGCGCATGAAGAAGATGCACCGGCGACGCGGTCGGGTCGGCCTCAATCAAGACTGTGATAACCTCAAGCGCGGCCCCCGCCTGGCCTGCACGCAACAATTGCCGCGCAAAGTCGGGACCGTCCTCAACAGAAATACGCACAGGGCTGGTGTTGTCCGCCACTTGGGCGGCAGCAGGGATTGCACCCAATCCGGCACACAAGCCCACGGCCAGTGCGATACAAGACAACCGGCCCGTCATCGATTTATTCCGGGACAATGTCGCCTACAAAGACACCGATTTCGCGTGCGTCATAGTCCGTCGCAATGTCGAATTCCAATTCTTGATCGCTGACAATTTCCGCACCCGCAGGAACACCCGTGGCAGGCAAGAAATCGACCACGTTCTGGCGGTTGTTGATCTGGTCCTGCAGGATCTGGATTTCCACGTCGTCAAGCCCGCTGGAGACCCCTTCGGTGATCAGTTCGTTCACGACTTGCTCACCGGTGTCGGGATCAAGAATAGGCAGGCCTGTCAAAACATCAAAAACGGGGATTTCGGTGACGATCCGGTACCGCACCACCTGATAGCGGACCGTCTGGACATCCGCCGTGCCGGTGATGATCGAATAGCCGCCGATCTCCTCGCCGTTGGGGCCGCCAATCAGGCCTTCGTGGGTGCCGCTTGACCGGACGTTGCCGTCCCTCAGGAATGTGGTGGCCTGTCCGTCGGTCCAAGTGCCGTCTTCGGTGTCAAAGCTGACTTCGGCCAGCACGATGTTGGGAAGGTCACCCAAACCCGCAGCCCCCGCAGCGCCACCGCGTTCGCGGTTGAAAACGGTGCCGACGATATCGCCCTGCAATTCGCCGCTGGGGTCGAAATCCAATTCATCCAAAAGCAATTCTACGTCGCCATAGACGATCTCGATCCCCGACCGTTCGGAGAACGTTCGCGTGGCCGCATAGGTGCCACGATAAATATATTCGCCCGTCGTGCCGGGCAATTCAAAATCGCTGCGGGTGACATTGGCGCCCGAATTGCCGAACCCGATCCAGTCACGGCCCGCAGCTGCACTTGCTTCGAAATAATCGGTGCGGATAAAGACCGCAAAGTGCTGGATTTGGCCCGTCGTCGGCGTTTGGCGGCTGGCGTAAACGCGCGTCCCGTTGGGCAGGGTTTCGAAGAAATCATAACGCCCATCGGGGCCGTCGAAAGGCAGGTTGTTGATGACCAGCTCATTGTTGGCTTCATCATATTCGACTGCGTTCATCGTCAGGTTTGCCGCCGGATCGAAGGCAAACTTGCTGTCCACATCCGTATTGGGATCGCCGGGCGCGAGTTCTTCTGTATCGCCGTTAAATTCGACGGTCTGGAATGGGTTGGCCCCATCACAGGCCGCAAGAGCTGTGGTTGCGGCCAATACGGCGAAAAGTCTGCTCATGACGATTTGTCCCATTTGATCTGCGCGTTGCCGCGTCGTTGACCCATAGTCGCCATTTGCAAGGGTCAAGTCAACGCGCCGTGCGGCTTTATCCACACCTGATATGGCGGTTTTACGCCAGAGACGCCGTAGATATAGTGGGCCGCAAGCAACACCGCAGAATCATCCCGCACACGCACCATAAGGACAGACCCATGCCCATCACCCCAGACCAACAGGCCGAGATTGACGCCCTGCGCGCCCAGACCCGCCCCACCGTGCGCGCTGTGTCCGAAGGGATGGAGGCGCATCTGTACAAAGCGCGTGAGGTTCTCGACCACGGGTTCGTGCGGGTCATCGACTATATGGGCGACGACGCGGCGATCTGTCAGGCCGCGCGGGTGTCTTATGGCAAGGGCACCAAATCGGTGCAAAACGACGAAGGGTTGATCCGCTACCTGATGCGCCACTGGCATTCGACCCCGTTTGAGATGTGCGAAATCAAGCTGCATGTGAAACTGCCCGTCTTCGTGGCGCGCCAGTGGATCCGGCACCGCACGGCGAACGTGAACGAATATTCCGCCCGCTATTCGATCCTTGACCGTGAATTCTACATCCCCCGCGCAGAGGATCTGGCCGCGCAATCGGTGGTCAACAATCAGGGCCGCGGTGAGGCCCTGACGGGGGAGGAGGCCGAACGTGTGCTGCGGTATCTGAAAGACGACGCAGGCCGCGCCTATGACCATTATGAAGAGATGATCAGCGATGAGGGCCAACAGGGTCTGGCCCGTGAACTCGCCCGCATGAACCTGCCCGCCAACATCTACACCCAGTGGTACTGGAAGGTCGATCTGCACAACCTGTTCCACTTCCTGCGCCTGCGCGCGGACAAACACGCGCAATATGAGATCAGGGTCTACGCCGATGCGATTTGTGAAATGGTGAAGGACTGGGTGCCTGCGGCCTATGGCGCGTTCGAAGACTACCGCATGGGCGGGGCCACGTTGTCCGGTAAGGCACTGGACTGCCTGCGCAAAATGCTCGCCGGTGAAGAGGTCACGCAGGAGACGTCAGGGATGAGTAAAGGGGAATGGCGGGAGTTTATGGGGGTGGTTGAGGGGTGAAATTTGAACTGATTTATGAGGGTCGCTCCGCAGAGCTCAACGAGCTCGATTTTTACGATGCTGCTCAGGCGATGGTCGGTTTTCAACGATCGATTGCCTTAACAACGCATCTGGTCATAAACGGTTCGATCATTACACAGGCGCCAGCACTCAAAGGTGCCAGAGTGATTGCGCGTGCACCGGAAGCAGGCAGCTACAGGATCCCCGCTTACATTTTGGCGCTTTCTACTGGAGCCTATGCCCTTGGAACCGCGGAAACAGATACGCCTCTTGGGCATTTGGTTTATTCCGCCTACGATTACGCTGTTCAACGTACTCTGGGCTTCAATGTCGACTTTGAAAAGTCATTGGGCCAACAGTATGAAGATTTGAACGAGAGTGGCGATAATAGTTTTCCTACCCTTACTGAACCACAGTTGGAGTCGCTCAGCGAAAAGCTAGAACCTGCTCTGATTGAAATGCACCGACCAATAATTAAGTCCAGAACAGCAGACGTCGGCTTAATTAAGGCGTTCGGTACTCAAGAACCATTTGAAACGCCGCTTAACCGCGAGACTTATGATCGTCTGCTGCGGCAGGATAGAGACGCGGACATCTCAGACTTTTCAGCAAAAATCTCAAGTTACAATATCAACACCTTTAAGGGTCGCGCGTATCTTGACCAAGATAAACGTCCTATCCCATTTCAACTTGAAGATACGGCGCAAACCGCGAGTGCGGTTGCGAGGATCACTACCAGCTTGAGGGCCAACGCGAAGAATAGATTTTCAGAAGAGTCTGAAGTCATTCTATCCGGGTTTGCTAATCGAAGTCCCACAGGACGACTTAAGTCAATTTCTGTAGTCGATGTAGAGTGACCAGTACTTACCGTTGGTTTCCATAGGAAGAAGTGGGATAGGCTCTTTTAAGCATTAATCGAGGACAAAAGTGACTCATGGGAATGTCGCCAAACCTTTCCCCTGATCGTGCGCGTCGCGGGACGCCATATTCCCCCCATGACCACACAAACACAAACCACAGCGCACAACCCCCTGTACCCGCTGACACCTCAGCAGGTTCGGGCGTTGTTGGCGAAGATGATGGAGCGGAAAGCGGGTTAGACCGCTTTCAGGTTTCCTGCCATT
This sequence comes from Pseudooctadecabacter sp., assembly GCF_965657175.1. Classification (GTDB taxonomy): domain Bacteria; phylum Pseudomonadota; class Alphaproteobacteria; order Rhodobacterales; family Rhodobacteraceae; genus Octadecabacter. The sequence goes on from NZ_CBFHNH010000002.1 coordinate 58,021, forward strand.
TTGCGGCCGTCACGGCCCTCGATCAGGTCGAACTCGACCGGTTGATCGTCGGCCAGGCCGGTCATGCCCGACTGCTCCACCGCTGAAATATGTACGAAAATATCCGACCCGCCGTCCTCTGGCGCGATGAAGCCGTAGCCTTTGGTCGTGTTGAACCACTTAACGGTGCCTTTGGGCATGATCCGTCTCCTTCACTTGATCTTTGGCGCGGTCAGGGTCACATGACACGTACCGCGCGGTACTGACGTTAAGGTTAGGGCTGTGGCGTAAAAGGCAAATGACAAATCCGCGCAGGGGGCGTGAACGCAAGGCCCCACCCGTGCGGTGCTTAAATCGGAGGCAATCATGCGGTTCTTTGGTCTAAAAACATGCGATACCTGCCGCAAGGCATTGAAAGCACTGGACGGACAGGCGGTTGAAGTCATCGACGTGCGCGCCGATGGCGTCAGCGACGCGGACCGCGCGGCCATGGTGGCAGCCTTCGGTGAGACGGTGATCAACAAACGATCCACCACGTGGCGCGGCCTGTCCGAGGTTGAGCAATCTCTGGATCTGGATACGCTTCTCAAGAAACATCCGACCTTGCTGAAACGCCCTGTGATTGACCGCGATGGTGTCTGGCTGCAAGGGTGGACCGACGACACGAAACGTGAACTGGGGGTCAACTGATGCGCAATGCGGCAGGGGTTTTGGGGCTAATCGGCGGGCTGATCGGTATTTTTGTGGGGCTGTTCGGGTTTGCAGTGGTGGAGTTTTCCGCACAGGTGCCTGAGGCGCAGGCCCGTCTGTTCGACAATCCCGGTTTCGTGCAATTCGCGTCCTTCATCGCACCGCTGCTCTGCATTGCCGGCGGGGCCATGGCGAAATCCCGCGCCTTGTGGGGCGGGATCGCGATGATTTTGGGGGCAGGGGCGTTTTATGCGGCCTTCGGGTTCAACGTGGCCACGATGTTCCCCATCGGATTTGCGGGCTTGGGCGGTCTATTGGCGATCGCGGCGGGCAAACCCGATGAGGACAAAGCGCACTTCTAAGAGCTGCGGCTGCGGTTCAGGATGCGGTCCACAGACAGCGGCCCGGCCCCTTTGAGCACCAACGTCACCAGCAGCAACACCCAGAACGCGCGTTGATCAAGGATCGCACCGTTTGACAGGTTGTCGAACCAAGCGCCCAACGTCTCCGCATATTCAATCCCGCCGTGGCCGTACAGGTCTGTCAGCGATTGCACCACGACGAAGCCGATCATCGCGAGGGACGCCAGCCGCGTGAAAAGCCCGATCACGATCAGCAGGGGCAGGATGTATTCCGCCAAAGTGCCGCCCACCACGACCGCCCAGTGAAAGATCGACATCTGGCTGGTGTCATAGCCCACGGCCTCCATCGCTTTAGGGAAAATCTGCGCGTAGCCGCCCACACCGGGGGTGAAGGGCGTACCGTCCCATTTGGTCCCAGCGGAATTCCAGAAGTAAAACAACAAGGTGGCAGCAAAGACGAAGCGAGCCAGTGTGGGCAGGATCACACCGGCGGAGGCGTTCAGGGCGTGGGCGGTGCGGTCATAAAGGGCAATCATGGGGGTCTTCTTTCAAGTCTTGAGGGAGGTAATGGCGTTGCGGGCCAGCAAAAGCCCGAGGAGAGGGCCAAGGTCGAAGCCAGCCCCACCGTGGCGCAGGGCATGGCCCAGCGGCTCGGACGACATGAGGGCCTGTGCTACGGCGGCTTGCTGAGGTGTCAGGGCATCAACCGTGGGGTCGAATTCGGGGCGGGTGATCAGGGCTGCTTGCGCGCCTTGGGCAATGTCACCGCCGTGGGTGTTGGACCACCAGATGTCCCGCAGCGGATAGGTCGATGGGATGATCCAGACCGAAGGCGCAAAGGTGAACGTCACATGGGGCAGCGTATCGGGCGGCAGTTGGCCCAATGCGTCTGGGGCCACCGGCGTGGCATCTGCGGCGTGGTAGTTGTGACGCAGGGCCAATTCCAGCCGCGCCACATCAGGTAGATAGGGCACGGATTGGGCCGGACCGAAACCTGCCAAAAAGTCCGGCATATCTTCGCCGTAAAACATCATCAGCGGGGATTTTGGCGGATGCGCGCGCAGGTAAACCCCTGCCATGGCGCGGAAAAAATCGGTGCCGACCAGTTTGTGGACGACCGGAAAGGCGGCCTCAAGCGCGTCGGTCAGGCTGACGGCGACATTGTTGCGGTAAACGTCGAACCGCTTTGTCGCCTGCGCGCCGCCCGGATTGCGCAGGCCTTCGGGGGGGGGCTGTTGCGGGTCCAACAGGGCCGCGCGAAATTCGGATTGGGTGGTGATCATGCCGTGACCTGCAGGGCCACATCGGCGCGTTTGGTTTCCTCCACCAGAACCGACCATTCGGGAACATCGGTGTCCCATTCGATCAACAGCGGTTTCGGCCCGGATTTGGCCAGCGTGTAATCCAGCAGCGCCCAGACAGGGTCCACGACCTCGGCCCCGTGGCTGTCGATCAGCAAGGGCGCGCCGGTCTCATCCTCGTCCTCATCATGACCGCCGAGGTGAATTTCACCGACGTGATCAAGGGGGTAGTCATCAATGTAGCCTTGCGGCGAATAGCCAAGGTTCGTGGCGCTGACAAAGACGTTGTTCACGTCCAAAAGCAGGCCACAGCCTGTGCGGGCGGCGATTTCGGCCAGAAAGTCCGTCTCGGACATGTCGGATTCGGCAAAGGCGAGGTAGCTGGAGGGATTTTCCAGCAGCATTTGACGCCCGAGCGTCGCCTGTACCTGATCAATATGATCGGCGACCCGTTTTACCGTGGCCGCCGTATAGGGCAGGGGCAGCAGGTCATTGAGGAACGCACTGTCATGGGTCGACCACGCCAGATGTTCGGAAAAGCTGGCCGGTTGCAGCCAGTCGCACAGGGTTTTCAGACGGGCCAAATGGTCGGCATCCAGCGGGCCTTCGCCCCCGATGCTGAGGCCCACGCCATGGACCGAAAAGGCAAATTTTTCAGACAGGGCACGCAGTTGCGCCAAGGGGCGGCCGCCCATTCCCATGTAGTTTTCAGCGTGGATTTCCAGCCAGCCCACAGGCCCTGCATCGTCCATGATATCGCTGAAATGCTGGGCCTTGTATCCGACGCCCGGACGGTTTGGCAGGGTGGGTCGCGTGGCGTCAAACATGCTGAAGGCTCCTTATGGACTGACGCCCACCCTAATGCGGATGGGCGTCTTTGTTATGAAACACGAGGTTTATGAAACATTGGGACTGCGTTTATGCAGGGATGTCGCGATCAAGCTCTTCCAGCGAACCCATACGCTCAACACCGTCGGCGGCGTCGGTGATCGATGTGGTCTCACAAGTGCCTGCTGGAACGAACGTCCAGGCGTTGCCCTGATAGTCTACTGTGGATGTGCCGGCGCATGTCGTGCCGGGGCCTGCGGCGCAGTCGTTTTCACCGGCCAGCGATACGCCATAGCACTTTTCGTTGGACTGGGCGTGGGCCGAAGTGGACAGGCCTGCGATGGCTGTGGCGACAGACGCGGCAAGGGCGAGGGTTGTGGTTGTCTTGGACATGGTAGGTTTCCCATTTGGTTTGTTGCAGTGAAGCGCCTTGAGTGGCGACTGACCTACAGTAGGCTGACCATTCCTTAACAAGCTATTCACGGGGCCGTGCATCACACGTCCGTCAGATTTCGTCATCTGCAGCGCGGACCAAAGGCCCAAAAAACAAAGGCCCGGCCTGCGGCGGGTTAGCGCGCAGGCCGAGCCTGTAACATTACGATCACGCAGTTTGTTACAAAAGATCGGGCGGTGTGGCGGATTTTGCCAGCTCGTCCACGATCTCGGTCAGGGACGTTACAGAGGTCTGCTTTTCGCCAAGCCGCCGGACGGAGACTGTGCGTTCCTCAACCTCACGCCCGCCACAGGCGAGAATGATCGGCACCTTGCCCAGTGAATGTTCACGGACCTTGTAGTTGATCTTTTCGTTGCGGATATCCGCCTCGGCACGCACGCCTGCAGCCTTTAGCGCGGCCACGACCTCATGCACGTAGTCATCCGCGTCCGAGATGATCGAGGCCACGACGACCTGACGTGGGGCCAGCCAGAACGGCAGTTTGCCTGCGTGTTCTTCGATCAAGATGCCGATAAACCGCTCAAAACTGCCCAATGTCGCGCGGTGCAACATGACGGGGCGGTGCTTTTCACCGTCCGCGCCGATATAGGTCGCATCCAGCCGTTCGGGCAGCACGAAATCCACTTGGTGCGTGCCACACTGCCAGTCGCGGCCAATGGCGTCGGTCAGCACGAATTCCAGCTTGGGACCATAGAACGCGCCTTCGCCGGGGTTCAGCTCTGGTTCAATGCCAGCAGCACGGGTGGCTTGCAACAACGCGGCCTCGGCCTTGTCCCAGACTTCATCTGATCCGGCGCGGGTTTCGGGCCGGTCGGAGAATTTGACGCTGAAGTTTTCAAATCCGAGGTCTTTGTAGACCTCAGACAGGAATTTGATGAATTCTGCGGTCTCGGCCTCGATCTGTTCTTCGGTGCAGAAGATGTGCCCGTCGTCTTGGGTAAATCCGCGCACGCGCATGATGCCGTGCAGCGCGCCTGAGGGTTCATAGCGGTTGCACGACCCGAATTCCGCCATGCGCAAGGGCAGGTCACGGTAGGATTTGAGACCTTGGTTATAGACCTGCACGTGACAGGGGCAGTTCATGGGCTTTAGGGCGTTCACAGCCTTTTCGCGGGCGTGTTCCTCGTCCACTTCGACGATGAACATATTTTCTTGGTACTTCTCCCAATGGCCCGACGCCTCCCACAACTTACGGTCCACGACCTGCGGGGTGTTGACCTCAACGTAGCCGCCTGCGCGTTGCTTGCGACGCATATAGTCTTGCAGCTGAGTGTAGATCAGCCAGCCGTTGGGATGCCAAAAGACCTGTCCGGGGGCCTCTTCTTGCATGTGATAGAGGTCCATTTCACGGCCCAGCTTGCGGTGGTCGCGTTTGGCGGCTTCCTCAAGCATGTTCATATGGGCGCGCAGCTGTTCCTTGTTCTGGAAGGCCACACCATAGATGCGCTGCAACATGGCACGGTCGCTGTCGCCACGCCAATAGGCGCCCGCGATGGACATAAGTTTCCATGAATCGCCCGGCACCTGGCCTGTGTTTTGCAAATGGGGGCCACGGCACAGGTCCTGCCAGTCGCCATGCCAATACATGCGCAGGTCTTCGTTGCCAGGGATGCTTTCGATCAGTTCGACCTTATAGGGCTCACCACGGTCCTTATAATACTGGATCGCCTTTTCACGTTCCCAGACTTCGGTGCGCACGGCGTCGCGCTTGTTGATGATCTCTTTCATCTTCTTTTCGATGACGGCGAGGTCTTCGGGCGTGAACGGGTCCTTGCGGTCGAAATCATAGTACCAGCCGTTGTCGATCACGGGGCCGATGGTGACCTGTGTGTCCGGCCAGATTTCCTGCACCGCACGCGCCATGATGTGGGCGAGGTCGTGGCGGATCAGCTCAAGCGCCGGGCCCTCGTCCTTCATGGTGTTGATGGCGATGCTGGCATCGGCGTTGATCGGCCACTGCAGATCATAGTGTTCGCCATTCACGGTCGCGCTGATCGCCTTTTTGGCGAGGCTCGTCGCGATGGATGCTGCGACTTCTGCGGCTGTTACGCCCGCTTCATAGTCACGTGCGTTGCCGTCGGGAAATGTAAGGGAGATTTGGGCCATGTGCTCGGCTCCTCGTCAGTTTGACGCCTACGAAGCGTCCGGTTGCGGGTTATATCTAAAGCGCGTTGTCGCTGACCGAGTGGGGGCCGTCAACCCATCGCGGTGGCTGCGACAGGGCGGATTTGCATATTTTGGAACCAAAGAAGCGACGTGCTGCGCCCCCGTTTCTCTGGTTCTAAAATACCTCCGCCGGAGGCGCCCCACCCCTCATCAGGCGCGATCATCAGGCGGCAGCAAAGACGGCATAGGCCGTGATCAGGATGCAGACCCAGCCTGCGGTAAAGATTAACGGACGCAGGGGCATCGACGTGGTGCCGGTGATATAGCCCACCGCGTGGGCTATCCGCAGCCAGAAGAACGCAATCGCAGTCCAATAGGTGAGAGCAGTAAACCCGTCCATCCGGCCAACGATCAGCACCAAAACCGCAAAGGGGAGGGCCTGTTCCAGCAGGTTCATATGGGCGCGGTGGGCGCGCCCGATCCACGCGGGCATCAGATGCATGTTGTGAATGCGGGTGAACCCGTGGGGCGCATCATCCGGCAGATCGCCGTCTTTCAGGTTTGAAACACCGATCACCTGCGGGATCCATAGGCAGGCTGCAAAAATCATGAGGCAGGTGAGAATGCCGAGTTCTGTGGGAAATCCCTGAAGCTGCTCCTTACATCGCCGCCTTGAGAGGCGCGCCGGTTTCGAGGAAAGACTTGAGAGAGGCCGCCAAACGCGCCCAACCTTCGGCAAAGCCCTCTTGTCCGGGGGCCATGTCGTAGTGTTCAATCGTCAGCTTGCAGGTGTCGTCTTGGGCTTCAATCAAATAGACCATGTGGCTGGGCGGGGCGTCGGGGCCCATGAACAAAGGGTCAAAGGTCATGGCGATCTTTGATTTGGGGTCCAGCGCAGTCGTGACCTGACGCAGCATTGCCTCACCATTCGGAAAAATGAATGTTGTCGTTTCACCCACCGCCACATTGCCCTGCACGGTGTTGCAGGCAAAATGATAGCGCGCCATGTCATCGGCCTGGGTCAGTGCATCCCATAGGGCGTCTTGGGTGCAGCGGATAAAGGTTTGCATCATGAAATCGGGTTTTGACATTTTGGAATCCTTTTCGAGCTTTGCTTTCAGATCACTTAGCGCCTTGGCCTGAGGTTGGAGGAAAGGGGCCACCCAACGGTCCATCAGGTCCTGCAGGGGTCCTGCGTTCAGGTAGTGATGTTTGAACCGCCCCGACTTGCGCGAAATCACAAGGCCCGCGTCTTCAAGCAGCCGCAGGTGCTTCATCACGCCAAAGCGCGTCATCTCAAGGGTTGCCTCAAGTTCGGACAGGGTTTGGCCATCGGTGCGGCGCAGTGCATCCAGAAGCGCACGGCGGGTCGGGTCGGAGAGGGCTTTGAAGATCAGTTCCATGGGATCATTATAGGTGAGTATTTAGTCACGTGATAATAAGGTAACGTATTTTACCTCATCCCATCGCCGCGATATGCTGCGCGAAACATCAGGCGGGAGTTTGAAATGGCTGAAAGAATAGTGACCGACCAAGGGCGGGATATCGCCTATCACATGACACCCGGCACCGGCCCAACGGTGGTTTTTCTGGGTGGGCTCAAGTCGGATATGGAAGGCACGAAGGCCATTTTCCTTGAAAACTGGGCCAAGGCGCGGGGGCAGGCGTTCGTGCGATTCGACTATTCCGGCCACGGGATCAGCGGCGGTGAGTTCACCGACGGCGCCATCGGCGATTGGTTCGAAGACGCCTGTGCGGTGCTGGGCCGGATCGACGGACCGGTTGTCTTGGTGGGATCCTCCATGGGGGGGTGGATATCGCTTTTGGTGGCGCGCGCGATGCCGGACCGTGTGGCGGGGTTTGTGGGCATCGCGGCCGCACCGGATTTCACCGAAGACGGGTTCTGGGCCGGCTTTGATGACGTGATGCGCGCCAAACTAATGCGCGAAGGCCGTGTCGCTTTGCCATCGGACTACGGTGAGCCCTACATCATCACCAAGCGGCTGATCGAAGAGGGCCGCGACCGGCTGGTTTTGCGTGATCCGCTGAAACTGGCCTGCCCTGTGCGTCTGGTGATGGGCACGGCGGACACCTCTGTGCCGGTGGACTGGGGCACAAGACTGCTGGATCACTTGATCTGCGACGATGCGCGGCTGACCTTGGTGAAGGGCGCGGATCATTCCTTTTCGGCACCGGAGTGTTTGCCCGTGATCGAACGCGCCTTGGATGAGGTGCTGGCGGGCTAAAATTCATCGAATTTAAGCGCCGGACCAAAATTCGATGAATTTTGGTGTGACCCTACGTTTTGCTTTGGGCCTCAGCGCAGTTCTGTCTAGGGTTTGCCACAAGCTTTGGGAGGAGCAGTCAATGGCATTATCGATGGGACAAAAGGCCGGTTGGGGCCTTGCGGATATGGGCGTGGTCGTCTTCGTGGTGGTCAAACAGTTGTTGGTTTTTGCCTACCTGACCTCGGTTCTTGGAGTGCCGGTTGAGGTCGCGGGTTTGGCCACCACGGGCGTTTTGATCTTCGACATGATCACCGATCCCTTGGTGGGCTATTTCAGTGATCGCACCCACACCCGTTGGGGCCGCCGTGCGCCGTGGATGGTCAGCGGTGCCGTCGTGATGGTTGCGGGCATGGTCGGGCTGTTTTCCACGCCCGAGGGGCTGGTGGGGGTTGCGGCCCTGCCGTGGGTCTTGGGCTTTTTCATGTTGGCAACCTTGGGCTTTACCATGGTCGCCATTCCCTACGGTGCCATGGCTGGTGAGGTCACACAGGACCCCCGCGAAAGGTCCGCCATGACGGCATGGCGCATGGGATTTGCCAGTGTCGGCATTCTTGTCGGCGGCGCATTGATCCCCGGCATTGCTGCTGGTTCTGGCTACGGCACGGCGGCCTTGACGGTTAGCCCCCTCATTATCGGTGCGATTTGGCTGTCGGTCTTTGCCACCCGCCGTGCGCCGCGCATTGACACGCCGTCCTCTGTCAGTCCGGTGCGGATGCTGACACTGGTCTTTTCCAATAAGGCCTTTGTGATGCTGGCCGTTCTTTATGGCATCATGACCTTGGCCATTGCGCTGATCACAGCCGGTTTGCCTTTTGCCGCGATTTATCTGGTCAATGATACGGGCTACACGCCCTTGTCCGGGGCGGCAGCGGCGTTGACGGTTCTCAGCCTGATGTTTGCGGCCTTCACGGTCGGGTCAATCCTGAGCCAGGCGGGATGGGTCTATGCCTCGGCCAGATTAGGGAAGGTGGGCGCGCTGTTCGTGGGGCTGATGCTGTATGTTGCGCTGCTGTACGGGCTGTATGCCGTGTTGCCGTCGGTGAATGTGACCATCGTGGCGGGGATGTTCGTGTTGGCGGGGATGACCAACGGGTCCTACCAACAAATCCCTTGGGCGATTTACCCCGACCTGATGGATGTCACCCGCGCCCAAACGGGGGAGGCCATCGAGGGCGCGTTTTCCGCCATCTGGCTTTTCGGACAAAAGGCGGCCAACGCCTTGGCGCCTTTGGTCCTTGGCCTGATCCTCAGCACCTATGGCTGGGTTGAGACGACCCAAGGCCGCACCGAGCAAACGGCACAAGCACTGGACGCGCTCCATTGGGCGGTGACGCTGGTGCCTGCGGGCATTTTGGCGGTCTCCGCGATCCTGTTGCTGGCGCTCTATCAGCCCTTGGCGCGGAGGGTTCTTGATGCTGCCTGATCTGGGGCGTCTGGACGCGTGGTTGGAGGCGTGCGAGGCCAAGGCAGGCGGTGTGCGTCCGCGCTGCGGCAAACAGGTGGTCTGGGCGGGGCAGGCGGGTGTGAAAACGCCCCTCGCGATCGTCTATGTCCACGGCTTTTCCGCCACCGCAGCTGAGGTCCGGCCCCTACCGGACAGGGTGGCGCAGGCGCTTGGTGCGAACCTCTATTTTGCACGGCTGGCGGGCCACGGGCAGGACGGCGCCGCCATGGGCCGCGCACGGCTGCCCGATTGGGAAGCCGATGTGGCCGAAGCCTTGGCCATTGGCCGCATGCTGGGGGATGAGGTCATCGTCATAGGCTGTTCTACGGGCTGCACGCTGCTGACGCAGGCGGCTGCTCGGCCAGAGGACCTGAAGGGGATCGTCCATATCTCCCCCAATTTCGGGCTGCGTCATGTGATGGCGCAGATGCTTCTCCAACTCCCCGGCGTGCGCCGATGGGGGCATCTGGTGGCCGGTCGCACCCGCAGTTTTGACCCGATATCGGACGAACATGCGGCCCTTTGGACGGTGAAATATGACACGCAGGCTGTCTACACCATGGCAGATGCTGTGCGCGCCGCACTCGCAGCCCCGATTGAGGCCATCCGCACCCCCGCCTATTTTGCCTTCTGCGAGGACGATCAGGTGGTGCATCCGGCCAAAATACGGGCCGTGATGGCGCGTTGGGGCGGGCCGGTGACGACAGATGTGCTGCGCCGGGGGCCGGATGATGACGCCATGGGGCAGGTGATGGCCGGTGATGTGTTCAGCCCGGGCCAAACCGCACCCTTGGCAGACCGGATCATTGCTTGGGCGAAAGACCTCTAGAGGGTCCGAAAAGGGGTTGCGTCTGGGGTGTGGGCATGAACAATCGGCCCCACAGGCAACCCCGTGATCCGGAAGGCGAAGATGGCAGAACCCTTGGTTTTATTGCCCGGCATGATGTGCGATGCGCGCGTTTGGGCCACCCAACTGACGGTCTTGAGCTATGAACGCCCCGTGACGGTCGCGCCCGTGTGCACCGGCGACCGGATTGAGGAGATCGCATCCGGCCTGTTGTCTTCCTTGCCGACCAAGTTTGCGCTTTGTGGGCACGGGATGGGCGGGATCGTCGCGTTGGAGCTGATCCGCCGTGCGCCCGAACGGGTGATCCGTCTGGCTTTGATCGGCACCAACGCCCTCATGGACACCCCGCAAGAGGCCGCCGACCGCGAACCGCGCATGATTGGGGCCAAGGCGGGCCGTTTTGAACAGATGCTCGAGGCTGAATTGCTGCCGCGCTACGTGGGGCGGGGGCCGAGCCAACAGGCGGCGATGACTGAGCTGCAGGATATGGCGTTTTCGCTCGGGGCCGATATCTACGCGCGTCAGGAACCGGCGATGCAGCGCCGACGGGACCAGCAAGGAACGTTGCGCCGGATCACCCAGCCCACGTTGGTTTTGGCCGGGTCCGATGATCAGGTGGTGCCGCTGAAACGGCAGGAATTCATGGCAGAGCTGATCCCTTACGCCAAATTGGGCGTTCTGGATGGGGTGGGCCACATGGCCATGCTGGAAGACCCCGAAGGCGTGACCGAAGCGCTGTACGAATGGATGCGTCAGCCGCTGGTTTTGCGGTAAGGCGGCCAAAATTCGGGAATTTTGGCGCGGGTCCTAAAATTCCCGAATTTTAGGATTTGCCCTTCTTTTTGGGCGCGCTTGCATTTGCGTCGATGAAATCCAGCACCAAGGGGCGGATGTTGTTGCGCCAGCTTTTGCCTGCAAAGATGCCGTAGTGACCGGCCCCAGGTTCCAGATGTGCGGCCTTTTTGCTGTCGTCCAGCCCTGTCAACAAATCCAACGCTGCCAGACATTGTCCAGGCGCGGAGATATCATCCTTCTCGCCCTCTACGATCTTGACGGCCACGTTTGTGATCTTGCCAAAATCGACAGCTCGCCCATCCACTACAAATTCGTTCTTCGCAATTTCGCGGTTTTTGAAAATACGCTCCACGGTCGACAGATAGAACTCCGCCGTCATGTCCATGACGGCCAGATATTCATCATAGAAGATGTTGTGCTTGTCGTGATCCGATGCCTCACCCTTTGCCACGGCCATGATCTGGTTCTGGAAGGCCTTGGCGTGGGTTTCGCCGTTCATTGAGATGAAGGACGCCAGCTGTAACAGGCCCGGATAGACCAAGCGGCCCACGCCGTCGTATTTGAAGCCAACCCGCTGGATCATGGTTTCTTCCAGCTGACCCATGGTGACCGAATGGCCGAAATCCGTGACTTCGGTGGGGGCGGCGTTTGGATCAACCGGCCCGCCAATCAACGTCAGCGATCGCGGCTGCGCTTCGGGGTCTTCGTCGGCCAGATAGGCCGTGGCGGCCAGGGTCAGCGGCACAGGCTGGCACACAGCGATGACGTGGGTGTCTGGCCCCAAAATGCGCATGAAATCAGCTAGATAAAGGGTGTAATCCTCAACATCGAACTTGCCGGCGCTGACAGGAATGTCGCGGGCGTTGTGCCAGTCCGTGATATAGACTTCGCAATCGGGCAGCAGAGAGATCACAGTCTTGCGCAGCAACGTTGCGTAGTGGCCGGACATGGGCGCCACCAGCAGCACCTTGCGTTTGCGGGTATGGCGGCCCGCAATGCGGAAATGGATCAGATCGCCAAAGGGTTTTTCCACCATCTTGCGGGTCGACACGATGTGATCACGCCCGTCTTCGGCGGTGAAGTTGTCGATGTTCCAGTCGGGCTTGGCCACCATGCGCGCAAAGCTGCGTTCGGTCACTTCACCCCAGGCGCGCATCATTTCCATGGCCGGATTGGGCCAGAGCGCGAAAACAGGGTAGGACGACATGGCCCGCGCGGACGCGCCCAGCCATTCGTTGGTGTTGCGCATGGTTTCCATCAGATCGTAGGTGGCCATATAACGCATGAGAAGCCTCACTTTCGTTGGCGGTATGGGCGGGCCGCATATCGGCCTGACGCTCCGCACATTGGTCGCAGGGACCATTGTGGGTTATACTGTTAGACAACCGCGCAATGCTGCGCTTGCACAATACACCTGAATCTCCGAAGGGCAACTGCGATATGACTAAAGATGGATCGAACGCGCCTGGTGACGACGCCACCAAAGCGGCCCTTCCGGCCCTTGAACACAACATGGAACGCATTCAGGAATTGACCCAACGGTTGATGACAGTGATGTCGTCCAAACGGTCCGTGCCGCAGGATTTGCAGGGCCCCAGCCCCGATCTTTATGCCAAAGCGGGGGCCGCCTATTGGCAAGATGTGATGCAGCATCCCTCCAAATTGATCGAACAGCAGGTCGGCTATTGGGGCGCGACGTTGCAGCATTTCGTCGATGCCCAGCAGGCCTTGGCGCAGGGCAAATTGCAGGCGCCCGAGGATCCGACCCCGACGGACAAACGGTTCACCAACCCGCTGTGGCAGACCCATCCCTATTTCAACTTCCTCAAACAGCAGTACATGCTGAACGCGCAGGCGGTCGAAAAAACACTGGGCGACATCGACGGGCTTGAGCCTGCGGACAAACGCCGGTTGGAATATTTCAGCAGCCAGATCATCGACATGCTGTCGCCCAGCAACTTTTTGGCGACCAACCCCGACGCCTTGACCAAAGCGGTCGAAACCGAAGGGGAGAGCCTTGTGCGCGGTCTTGAAAACATGATCGCCGATCTGGAGGCCAACGACGGCGAACTGGTCGTGTCACTGGCGGACAAGTCGGCCTTCAAGGTGGGCGAAAACCTTGCCACCACACCGGGGGAGGTCGTTTTTCGCAACCATCTGTTTGAATTGATCCAATACGCGCCCACGACCGAAAAGGTCCACGCGACGCCGCTCATCATTTTCCCACCCTGGATCAACAAATTCTACATTCTTGATCTTAAAGAGCAGAATTCGCTGATCAAATGGATCGTCGATCAGGGCTACACCCTGTTCGTGGTCAGTTGGGTCAACGCCGATGCCACCTACCGCGATGTAGGCATGTCCGATTACGTGGAGGACGGATATATCACCGCCCTTGAGGCCGTGCGTGACATTTGCGGCGTCAAAAAGGTGAACGCCGTGGGCTATTGCATCGCGGGCACGACGTTGTCGCTGACGTTGTCGGTTCTTAAGCAGCGGGGCCTCGACTACGTCAATTCCGCCACCTTCTTTACCACTCTCACCGATTTTTCGGACCGTGGTGAGGTCGGCGTTTTCCTTGAGGAGGATTTCGTCGACGGGATTGAAGCGGAAGTCATGCGCGACGGCTACCTCGACAGTTTTTATATGTCGCGGACCTTCAGCTACCTGCGCTCCCGTGATCTGATCTATCAGCCCGCCATCCGCAATTACATGATGGGGGAGGCACCGCCTGCGTTTGATCTGCTTTATTGGAACGGCGACGGCACCAATCTGCCTGGCAAAATGGCGGTCGAATACCTGCGGGGGCTGTGTCAGGACGACTCGTTCGCGGGCGGCCACGGGTTTGAGGTCGCGGGCTGTCTGGCGCAAATTGGCGACGTTGACGTGCCGCTCTGCGCCATCGCCTGTGAGACCGATCACATCGCCGCGTGGAAATCCTCCTACCGTGGTGTTCAGAAGATGGGATCGAAGGACAAGACGTTCATCCTGTCCGGATCGGGCCATATTGCGGGCATCGTCAACCCGCCGTCAAAAAACAAATACGGTCACTGGACCAACGACGATTTGTCGCTGACGCCCGAAGACTGGCAGGCGACGGCCACACAACATGACGGGTCGTGGTGGCCCATGTGGGACAGCTGGCTGTCCAAGAAATCCGGTAAAAAGGTCGCGGCCCGCACACCGGGGTCGGAGAAATTCAAACCCATCGCACCAGCGCCCGGACGGTATGTACTACCCGCATAGGTGGTGCGACATTTTCGCAATGCGCACCTTTTGAGGCCCGAAAATAAGGGGTTTGGATCGATTCCACCCTTCTTTTCAATCGGTTGACCTAGGTGCGGGCTTTTTATGCTGCAGTGCGGAAAAAAACTTGAAATGCCGCGCTGCAGCATTTAGATAGGTTGCAGTTGCAGAAACACCGGGATGATCCGGTAGAATTTTTAAGGAGCTATCCAATGGCTGCTAAGACACAAGACTTCACCGCCGTTATGAAAGACATGATGGGCGCATTCCCCGTGGACACAAAAGCAATGGAAGACGCGTACAAAACGCAGGCGACATTGACCGAAAAGCTGTCCTCCGTGACCATCGACGCCGCTCAGAAATCCACTGAGCTGTCCGCGAAATGGGCACAAGACACATTGTCCAAAATGACAGACCTGTCCAAAGCCAAATCCGAGCCTGCTGACTACGCCAAGTCGATGACAGACTTCGCATCCGCATCCGCCGAAGCTGCAGCCGAGCACATGGCCGCCTTCGCTGAGATCGCCAAGAAAGTTCAGACAGAAACACTCGAACTGATGATGGCCGCTGGCAAAGACATGTCCGAGGACATGTCCGCTGCTGCGAAAAAAGCGACCAACGACATGACAGCCGCTGCCAAGAAAGCTGCGACTGCGAAGTAAACAGACGCCGGGCGCTTTCCTCCTCCCTAATTGGCGCCGACGTTTAATAGGCCCCGCTGCTCCTCCCGGCAGCGGGGCCTTGTTTTTTGTGGCTTTCTTTTCGCTGCGGCGCGGCCTAGGCTTCTCTGCACTGCAACACCGCTTGGGAGGGCGCCCGTTGGCCAAGACATCACAACCCCTGCTTATCAAACGCTACGCGAGCCGTAGGCTCTATAATACCGAAACCAGCGACTATGTGACGTTGGAAGATATTGCGACGTTTATCCGCGAGGGGCGGGAAGTTCAGATTGTTGATCTGAAATCCGGGGATGACCTGACGCGGCAGTATCTTTTGCAGATCATCGCAGAACACGAAAGCCGTGGCGAAAGCGTGCTTCCGGTGGATGTTTTGACCGATCTGGTGCGGTCTTACACGTCACAGTCTATGTCCGTGGTGCCGCAGTTTCTGGCACAATCCTTTGAGATGCTGCAAAACGGCCAGTCCAAGATGATGGAAAATATGGGCGGGATGAACCCGCTGGCCCAAATGCCAGGATTTGAGGCTATGCGCGCCCAACAAGAGGCCTTCATGAAGGCCATGACCGGCGGGATGATGCCCAAGACCGACGAGTCCAAATCAACCGGTGGTGAGGATCTGGCCGACATCAAAGCGGAACTGGCGTCTTTGCAGGAAAAACTGTCGAAGTTGGGCAAATAACAAAATTAGCTAATTTTGTTAGGACGCAAAGGCATGGCCTGACTATTGGTCAGACGAGCACTTCGACCCGATCCGGGTCACAGACAATAACCACATGGTGTTTGGTCCGGATCATTTGAAACCCACGGCGCCGCACCTCGCGCATTAAGACGGACATGCCGACCTCCCGTTCAACGTCAAATATCTGACGTTTGATGACTCCACCGGTCTGCGCGGCGCGGCATTGAAATATTTGCGACAGCCAATCCTGTCGCATGTGAGGCGGGCGGTATGCGAATCTTTCGTACATCATCCCTTATGCTTGCTGCGCGGTGGTTAATTGCGCATTAACGGTGCAGAGGTCGCCCTATGTCACACTCCGCCGGACGCATCACCCTTTGGAATATTGAGGTCTTTGTGGCCACAGCGCAGGAGGCGTCGATTTCTGGCGCGGCCAAGCGGCTGTCGACATCGGCCGCGACGGTGTCCCAGCAGCTCACGTCTTTGGAAGGGGCCATCGGCACCGCATTGTTGAACCGCTCTGCCCGGCCTGTCACCCCGACACCGGCGGGTGAGATGTTCTTGCGTCGGGCCAATGCCATCCTCAACGAGGCCGAACAGGCGCGATCCGAAATCGCCCTCGCCGATCTCAGCCGCTTGATGCGTTTGCGTTTGGGGATGATTGAGGATTTTGACGCGGATGTGACGCCCCGCTTTCTGAGCGGGATGGGCGAAGACCTCAAGACCTGCCAATTCCTGTTGGAAACCGGCGCGTCGCACCGGTTGCATGATCTGCTGGAGGCCCGCAGCCTCGACGTGATCGTGGCCAGTGACATCGGGGCCGCCGCCGATTGGATGGAGGTCCATCCTTTGATGGAGGAGCCTTTCGTCGCCGCAGTCCCCAAAGGGGCGTTAACCGGTGGTGATATCGCGCGACAACTGCGGCGGATGCCCTTCGTACACTACACCACACGGCACCACATGGGGCGGGTCATCGCGGATCATCTGGCGCGCCAGAACGTCAACCTGACGGGGCGTTTCGAAATGGACAGCTATCATGCGATCATGGCGATGGTTGCTGCCGGGGCGGGGTGGTCGATCCTGACGCCTTTGGGCTGGCTGCACACCCAACGGTTCCGCCAACAGGTCGATCTGGTGGAATTGCCGCTTGAGCCGTTCTCACGCCGGATATCACTGACTGCACGTCGTGGTGTCTTGGGGGAGATGCCGAGCCAGATGGCCGCCCAGCTGCGCACGGTCCTGACCGACCGTGTCGTTGGTCCCGCCGTGGACCAAACGCCATGGCTGCGTGATGTGATGAAGCTGCTTTAAGCCGCGTGCTGCGCTGTGGCTTCGGACGCTGCCGTGAGGATGATGTCCGCGATGATGTCACAGTCTTTTAGTGACAATCGGGCGGGCAGGCGCACATCGCAGGCGCGCATCAGCATGGCACGGGTCTGTGGCAGATCAGGCGCATCCCCTAGGAACTGCCAGTTCCAGAAAGCGCGCGCATTGTCCGTGCTTTGCCCGAAAATCTGCGCCTTCAGGCCTTTGGCGGCGCAGGCACTGGCAAAGGCGCGGGTTTGGGTGTCGGTCATACCCACCAGATTGAACTGGATCGAATCCGGCGCGCGCGCCTCGGCGGGCAGGGCTGGTGGGACAATGAGGTTGGGGGATGCGTTCAGGCGGGCGGCCACATGATCGTGGTTGCGGCGCCCATCTCGCACGCGGCGGTCCAATTCGGGCAATTGCGGGCGGATGATGGCCCCAGACAGGTTTGACAGCCGCAAATTATAGAGAGGGAGTTTGTTTTGATGCCTTGCCATCACATCAGCGGGCACGGCGTGTTTCATCCATGTGTGTTCATAGGCACCCGACATGATGATGGCGCGGGCCACAAGATCGGCATCATCGGTGACCAATATGCCGCCTTCGCCGGCGTTGATCATCTTGTAGCTTTGAAAGCTGAAACACCCGATCTTGCCGATGGTCCCGATTTTACGGTCGTTCCATGTGGTGCCAACTGAATGGGCCGCGTCTTCGATCACAGGGACGCCGGCCGCGTCACACAGCGCCATGATCGCATCCATATCCGACGTATGGCCGCGCATATGGCTGATGATAACAGCTTCGGCGCTTGGGAGTTTGGCTGCGAAATCTTTGAGATCGAGGCGGTAATTCGCCCCGCATTCAACCAAGATCGGGACACAATCTGCATGCACAACAGCGCTGGGCACTGCGGCAAAGGTGAATGCGGGGATTAAAACGCGGGCGTTAACAGGGAGAGCCAGCGCTTTAAGGGACAAAAACAAAGCAGCCGAACAGGACGACACGGCGAGGGCGTATGTGCTGCCCATCAGCGCCGCAAAATCGCGTTCCAACAAGGCCACCGGAGCGTTTTCGGGGGCCGTGTAGCGAAAGAGGTCACCGGTCGCCAAAAGACGTGTGACCTCAGCCAAGGCGGCGTCGGGTATGGGTTCAGAAGCTGTGACGTCAGGACATGTCATTTCAGAATACCTAAAGTTTGATTTCATGTAATCTAACATCAGGTTTGTGACAAGCCAGTGACTGTCGCGCAGGCTGCGGGGGGGGAATTTGAGTTTTTTTGGCCAGATGAAAAGGGACCGCTGCGGGTTTTCTGGAGGCCTAAAGGCCCAGACGATCCCGCAGGGAATACCACGTCATTGCGGCGGCCAGCAAAGGCGCGCGAAGCATGGTGCCACCTGGAAAGGCGGGGGTTGGCAGGCTTGCGAAGACATCGAACCGGTCGGCCTGACCGCGCACGGCCTCGGCCATCAGCTTGCCCGCAAAGCCCGAATGGGCGACCCCGTGGCCGGAAAAGCCACCCGCGCTGAGGATATTGGGCGCTGTCCGTGTGATCAGAGGCAAACGTGTGGGCGTGATGCCCAAGGTGCCGCCCCAAGTGTAGTCTATGCGGACGCCTTTGAGCTGCGGAAACATGGTTTCCATGCGTTTGCGCAATTCCGGTTCGATGTTTCGGGGGAAGGCCACGGTGTAGTTTTCGCGGCCCCCGAACAGCAGCCGTTTGTCATCAGACAGGCGGAAATAATTGACGACGAATTTCTCATCCGCGACGGCGATGTCACGGGTCAGGACCTCTGCCGCGCGGTCGCCCAAGGGTTCTGTGGCGGCGATAAAGGAATTGAGCGGCATGGTCCGCGCGGCCACATGCCGGTTGAGGTTGGGCAGATAGCCATTGCCCGCGAGGATCACAAAATCCGCTGTCACGCGCCCGTGGCCGGTGGCGACCACGGCGGGGTCTTTCTGATCAATGTGGTGCACTTCGGAGCGTTCAAAAATGCGTACGCCGGCCCGTTCGGCAGCTGCCGCCAGCCCCAGCACGTAGCGCAACGGATGAATGTGACCGGCCCCCATATCCAACAGCCCACCGGCATATTGGGGCGATTTGACGATGGCCAGAAAAGCATCGCGGGTCAGCGGTTCGGCGTCTTGGTAGCCGTAGGTGCGGCGCAGGTATTCGACCTCATCGCGCAGGTGGCGCGCCTCAACCGCGTCATAAGCTCCATGGGCGATGCCGGGTTTGAAATGCGCGTCAGGCGCATGTTGGGCAAGGCGCGATTTCAGCAGCGTTTTCGCCTCTTCCGTCAGATCCCACAGCGCACGGGCGGGGCCAGACCCCAGCCGTGCGGACAGCCAGCGTTGATCTTTGTTGAACCCGCTGCCCACTTGCCCGCCATTGCGCCCCGACGCGCCCCAGCCTGCGCGGTGGGCGTCCAGCACGATGACATCCATGCCCGCCTCGGCCAGGTCCAACGCAGCCATGAGCCCTGAGTATCCCGCGCCCACAACACAAACATCAGCGCGGTGTTGGCCACGCAGCGCGGCGCGTTCGGGTGGGATGGCGGCTGTCGCCGCGTAGTAGCTGGGCGGGAAGGTGGCCGGTCGGTCGTTGCGATAAAGCGCGTTGGTCATGGCGCTTCGCGCAGGTCGTAGTAAGACAGCGGATAGGTTTCGGGCTGACGGTGGATGACGGTGGCCGCCGCATATGTGTCGCCGCGTGCTTCGATGTCGAAGCAGTCGGGGCAGGGCACGCCCAGCGACGCGATGAAAGCTTTGGCGTCACTTGCGTAATCCACCCGCAACAGGGTCTGTTCGGTCAAGGCCTCAAGCGTTTGATCCGGCAAATCAGACGCGCCGGAAATCGCAACATAGGGCGTGTAGAACCGCACGGCTGGAAAGAGGATCGGTTGACCGCCCGCCGTGGCAGGGCGCCCGTTGTCCGCATCCACCACCACGGGCGGACCAAGATCGCGGATGGTGACGGCGTCGACAGATATTCCCTCCGGCAGGGTGTCTTGAAGCAGGGCCGACAGAAGCGCCGTGTGGGTGTTCACATCAAGCGGTTGATCCGCAGGGCGCACGATCGTGGGCAACGCCATAGAGGCTTTGGGCGTGCTTTGCGCCACGGGATGGGTTTCATCACGGTTTGGCCGCAGGCCCAGCAGCGCGAAATCCGGATCGGCGGCAATGGCGGTCAGCGCATCAAGGTAGGACGTGTAGTCATCATAGCTGTCGTCAATTCGGATCAGCGGGTCCGCCACAGCATCCAGCCCCGCCAGATCGACGTGACCATCCTCGGCGAAATCACCGCAGGTCGTGCTGGCGCAGGTGACGTGCAAAACGAGGCTGTCATTGCGGTAAAGCGACGCGATCATCTGTTCGGGTGGGACGCCCATAACAGCCAGCACGATCGCGCCAAACACCTGCCCCGTCGTGCTTTCGGATGTGACGGAGGCGTCGGCTTGGGCTGCTTGCAGGGCAGCGGTGTCGGTGACGATTAAATCCTCACCTTGGGGGCCTGCGCCGTGCAGGATCAGGGCCAGTTCACCGGTCGTGAGGTCCTGATCTTGCAGGAAATAGAGGCGTGCGGCCTGTGATGCTGACTGGGCTTGCGGCGCAGGCGGCGCCGTTGCCTCCGCGACGTCAGCGGGTGTCTCAGAAGGATCACCACCGGAGCCGCGCATGAGTGCAAAGCCCAGATAGGCCAACACGCCTGCAGCCAGCAGCACACCGAGGGAGGCCAGCCGGATCATACGTTGAGAAGGAGGTGTTCACGCTCCCACGGGCTGATGACCTGCAGAAATTCTTCGTATTCCGCCTTTTTCACGATGGAATAGACGCGTGCGAAATCCGGTCCGAGGACATCGTGCATATCCGTGTTTGCATCGAATAAATCCAAGGCGGCCCACAGGCCCTGCGGCAGGGCACCTTCGCCTTCGTAAGCGTCTCCTTCGAAACGGTCTTCGGGGGTGATGGCCTGTTTGATGCCGAGGTATCCGCACGCAAGCGAGGCCGCGATGCACAGATACGGGTTGCAATCCATGCCTGCCAGACGGTTTTCAACGCGGCGCGCGTTGGCGCTGGACAGGGGCACGCGGATGCCGGTGGTGCGGTTGTCGCGCGCCCAAGCCAGATTGATCGGTGCGGCGTGGTCTTTGACATAACGCCGATAGCTGTTCACGTAGGGCGCCATGACGGCCACGACCGAGGGCAGGTGGGTTTGCAGCCCTCCGATGAAGTGGAAAAAGGCGTCCGTTTCCTCCCCATCGCGGCCCGCGAAGATGTTGTTGCCCTCGCTGTCCAAGATGGAATGGTGGATGTGCATGGCGCTGCCTGGTTCATCTTCAATGGGTTTGGCCATAAAGGTGGCAAAGCAATTGTGCTTGAGAGCGGCCTCTTTCAGCAGACGTTTGAAGAAAAAGACCTGATCGGCCAGTTCCACAGGGTCGCCGTGGTTGAGGTTGATTTCAAGCTGGCCCGCGCCGCCTTCTTGGGTGATCCCGTCGATTTCAAAGCCTTGAATTTCGGCGTATTCGTAGATGTCGTCAATGACGGGGCCATAGTCATCGACAGCCGTCATGGAATAGGCCTGACGGGCGGCGGCGGGACGCCCCGACCGTCCGATCATGGGTTCGATCGGCTTGGCGGGATCGGTGTTGGGCGCCACGAGGAAGAATTCCATCTCGGGGGCGACAACAGGCGTCCAGCCTTCTTTCTTATATAGATCCACCACCCGTTTGAGGACGTTGCGGGGGCTGAATTGCACCGGTTCGTCATTGGTCCCGTAAGCGTCGTGGATCACCTGCAACGTGCCGTCCTCAGTCCAGGGGGCGGCGGTGGCGGTGGCATAATCTGGTTTGAGGATCATGTCGGGTTCGGTAAAGCCTGCCTCGCCCGCGGCTTCCCCCCAGCCCCCTGTAAGGGTCTGAAAAAAGATGGATTCGGGCAGGTGGAACTGGGTTTGCTTGCCCCATTTGGCGGCTGGAACGGCCTTGCCACGGGCGATGCCGGGCAGGTCTGAAATCATACACTCGACCTCATCCAGACGGTTCTTTTCAAGATAATCGCGGGCCGCTTGGGGGATTTTGTCCATCCAGTTCACAGGTGACGCTCCTTGAAAAAGGTGCCGATCTGGGCGGCCAGTCGCGCGTTGTGATTGTCTTTGCCCAAGTTGGTCTTGGCCTGCGCAATCAGGTCCGGCGGGACGGAACCGGCGCGGGCCTGAATAAGGCCGTCGATCATCTGATCCCCGAATTCAGGGTGTGCCTGTAGCGTAAAAATGCGGTTGTCATAGACCAGCGCCGCGTTTTCACAATGGGCGTTCGAGGCGAGGGGCGTGGCGTCTTTGGGCAGGGCTGTCACCTGATCCTGATGCCATGCGTTCAAGGCGACCTCTTTGCCCTGCCAGTCATAGGTCTGACGCCCCACGGCCCAGCCACCGTCGAATTTTTCGACCCTGCCGCCCAAGGCCTGCGCGATAATCTGGTGGCCAAAACAGATGCCCACAAGCGGAACACCGGCTGCATAGACGTCGCGGATCAGGGTTTCGAGGGGGGGGATCCACGGATGGTCTTCGTAAGCGCCGTGTTTTGATCCGGTGATCAGCCAGCCGTCACAATCGGTCGGCCCATCGGGGAAATCCCCGTCAACAACCGCGTAGGTGTCGAAGGTGAAATCCTGCCCGTCCAGCAGACGGATGAAGAAGTCGTTGACGTCGCCAAGTTCGTCCCGGACCTCGTCAGGGGCGTGGCCGGTTTGCAGAATGCCGATTTTCATGAAGCACCAGTCTTGTGGGTTTGGGATAGGTTAGACGCTGTGAGGGCCGCCCGCAAGCGGGGGGATGCGGGGCAGACCGACCCTCCGGGGGGAGTTTTTCGGGCCAGATGAAGGGGGAGGTCGCGTTTCGGCCCGAGGGCGGGGCGGGTAACGGTGAGGGTGGCGTTAAGGTTAATGCCGGTTGCAGCGGATCATCTTTGCCGCGCGGTGGTCACACCGTATCGAGGTAGAGGTCGATCTTTTCCTCATCCGACAGGGTCGCGTATTCACTCGCCTCTTGGCGTTTGGTCGCGGTGAGGTTGCGGATCAATTCCGTGGGGAAAATGCGCGCGATGGTGGGGTCCGCCTCAAAACGGTCAATGGCGGCGTTCCAGTCGCCGGGCAGTTGCGGCAGGCCCTGATCGTAGGCGTTGCCGGTGATGGGGGCGGGCGGCATGGTGCCGTCTTCGATGCCTGTGAGGGCCGCGCCCAGCACGGCGGCCAACATCAGGTAGGGGTTCACGTCGCCCCCCGCCACGCGGTGTTCAATGCGCCGACCCTTATGGTGGCCGCCCGGCACGCGAATGGCTGCGGTGCGGTTTTCATAGGCCCAGCAGATCGATGTGGGCGCGTGCGCGTTGGGCACCAGACGGTCGTAGCTGTTGCCGTGGGGCGCCAAGATCAGTGCGGAGGCGGGCAGCGCTGTCATGCAGCCTGAAATGGCGTGGTGCAGGGCGGCTGTGCCCTCTGGACCGCCGTTGTCGAAGATGTTGGTGCCGTTTTCGTCGAGTACGGAAAAGTGCACATGCATCCCGTTGCCGGAATATTCCGCATAGGGTTTGGCCATGAAGGACGCCGCGAACCCGTGTTGGCGTGCCAGTCCCCGCACCAGCAGTTTGAACAGCCACGCGTCATCGGCGGCTTTCATCGCGGGCCCGTGGGAGAGGTTGATTTCGAACTGGCCCAGACCGGCCTCAGAGATGGCGGTTTCGGCGGGGATATCCATCGCCTCGGCCCCGTCGTACAGCTTGGTGAAGAACTGATCGAAGGCATCCAGCGCCCGCAGGCTGAGGATTTCGGCACCGGGCCTGCGTTTGCCAGACCGTGGGGAGGGGACGACCTGTAGGTCTTTGCCGCTGTCATCCACAAGATAAAATTCCAATTCGGTCCCGACGATGGGGGTCAACCCGCGCGCGGCATAGCGTTTGAGGACCGCGTTCAGCGCATGGCGGGGATCGCCGTCAAAGGGGCGGCCGTCTTCGCGGAACATCCACATGGGCAGCAGGGCGGAGGGGCTGTCGAGCCATGGCATCGGCATGAAGCTACGGTCGGTGGGCATGGCCACGCCGTCGGGGTCGCCTGCTTCAAACACCAGCGGGGAGTTGTCGATGTCTTCGCCCCAGATGTCGAGATTCAGCACAGACAACGGAAAACGCGTGCCATCTTCTTCGATTTTTTGCGCAAACCGCGACGGGATCCGTTTGCCGCGCGCCACGCCATTGAGGTCCGAGGCCGCGACGCGGATGGTTTTGATATGGGGATTGTCGTGTAGCCAAAACATGGGATTTACCGGATGATTTGCGGCAGAAAGCGCGCGCGGGGGCGTTTCGCATCCTGCGGAAGGTGGCTGTTGAGGCGGCGACCGATGCGGCCCATCAGGACGATGATCACGAGCGTCAACACAATGAAATAGAACGCCAGAATGGGGTAGGGGACGAAGGGGTTGAACGTCTTGTCCGCAAAGAAATTCGCGTAATACAGCGCATCGCCCCGTTGTTGCCACGCGGGAAAGCCAGTGAAGAAGACCAGTGTGGTGGAATGGAACAGAAAGATCGCCTCATTGGTATAGGCCGGCCATGCCAGACGCAGCATCGTAGGCCAGATCACGCGGCGAAAGCGGGACCAGCCGGACAGGCCATAGGCATCGGCGGCTTCGGTGTCGCCTTTGGGGATGGATTGCAGCGCGCCGTAGAAAATCTCACCTGTGTAGGCGGAGGTGTTGAGGAAAAGAACAATAAGCGCCCCCAGCCACGCAGCAGTGAACGGGTCGAAGAAGGCGTATTGGCCTTTGAGCGATAGGAAGAAAAAGTAGGCAAAGAAGAACTGGATAAACAGTGGCGAGCCGCGGAACAAGAAGATGAACCATTCGCTGAGTTTGCGGATGATGCGGGTGTTGGAGGCCTTTCCCAAGGCCACGGCGGTGGCCAGAAAGAAGCCTGCCAGCAGGGCCACAGTGCCGAAATAGATGTTCCAGATCATGCCAGAACCAATCAGCGTGAATTGCTGACAGAGCGTATAGTCACTGCGCGGCAACAGACGTTCCCCGAACCCGATGGAGCGGAAGGCGTATTGCGAAATGGTCTGGAGGCACTCTTCCATGTCTCAGGTCCCTTGTGTGTGAGGGGGGACCAAAATTCCGGAATTTTGGTGTGCCGTTGCGTGTGGGGTCATGTCGCGGCCCGCCTTTGGGCTTCGCCGCCCGATGTGGCCTGCCCCTTGGTCAGACGTAGCATGAGCCGGTCGAGGACGATTTCAGAGACGCGGGTGAAGGCCAGATAGAAGACCAGTAGCGCCAAGAAGTAATACATCCGCCAGTCGCCGTGGGGGTAGTCGGTGAAGCGCGGGGTCTTTGTGGCCCCCAATTCGCGGGCCCAATAGACGACGTCTTCGACGCCGAGCAAAAACAGCAGAGGCGTGGCTTTGATCAGCACCATCCACAGGTTGCCCAAACCGGGCAGGGCGTAGACCCACATTTGCGGAACCACAATGCGCCAGAAAGTCTGGCGGCGGGTCATGCCGTAAGCCTCTGCCGTTTCCAACTGGGCCTTGGGGACCGCGCGCATGGCGCCATAAAGGACGTTGGCGGCGAAGGCGCCAAAAACGATGGCAAAGGTGAAGACCGCCAGCGAAAAGCCATAGATTTCGTGCACCCATTGCGGTGCGTTGCCTTGAGGCAGTTTCGCGTCTTGGCAGACGATAAAATCATTGCCCTGACGGATGGCATCCGGCCAGTCGGGGCATAGCGCGTAGTGGCGCAGCACTTCGAGGCCTTGGTCCAGTGCGATGACGAAAAACAAAAAGAAGGCGATGTCCGGCACGCCGCGCACGATTGCGATGTAGCCTTTGCCGATCCACGACAGCGGCGCGATTTTGGAGCGTGCGGCCATGGCGCCGCCAAAGCCGAAGGTCAACGACAGGGGTGCTGTGATCGCCAACAGTGTGAGCACGGTGACGAACGACCAATAGAACCCCATGTGCTTGCCCGTGGTCAGGTAGCAAGACAG
Source organism: Pseudooctadecabacter sp. (assembly GCF_965657175.1). GTDB lineage: Bacteria > Pseudomonadota > Alphaproteobacteria > Rhodobacterales > Rhodobacteraceae > Octadecabacter. Next base: position 84,060 of record NZ_CBFHNH010000002.1, read on the forward strand.
CCATGAAAGCCCCTCAAGGGTAGTCGGATCGGTGCAATAGCTGAAAATGGCGGTGCCCAGTCGTCAGGTTGGAAGTGAGTTTTTTGGCCAGATGAAAGAGGACCGCGCGCGCGACTCAAAAGGACCGGCGCGCGCGGCAATCAAGGTTTATTCGAAGGTGGAGGCCACTTCCCACTTTTCGATCAGCGTGTTGAGAGAGCCGTCTTCCTTCATGGATGTGATGGCCGCATCAAAGGCTGCTTTCAGCTCAGCGTCGCTTTCGCGGACGCCCATGCCGACGCCGCCGCCGATGGATTCTTCGCGTTCCAGCATGACCAGATCGTCTTGGCCGTCCATGGCACCGACGAGGAAGGATTTGTCGGCCAGAACTGCGTCGGCCTCACCGTTGCGGACAGCGGCGATGGTTTCTTCGGGTGTGGCGAATTCAACAACGGTCCAGCCTTGGTCGGCAATGAAAGACGCCTGAATGGTGCCGGTCTGGGCTGCGATGACAGCGCCTTCGACGTCGAGGGCGGCGTCCAGTGCCAGATAGGAGGACGGATCAGCAGGCGTGTATTCTTGCGTGAAATCAATGATTTCGTCGCGCTCTGCCGTGATGGACATGCCCGCGATGATGGTGTCGTAGTTACCGGATACGAGGTTGGGGATGATGCTGTCCCATTCGTTTGTGACCCATTCGCAGGTCAGCTCGGCGCGGGCGCAAAGCTCATCGCCCAGTTCACGCTCAAAGCCGTCGACTTCGCCGGCATCGTTGAGGAAGTTCCATGGCGCGTAGGCGCCTTCGGTGCCCATGCGGACAACGGAATGGCCGTCGGCCATGGCCATTCCAGCGGTGAGGGCCAGTGCGGCGGAGGTGAGGATCAGGTTTTTCATGAGTGGTCTCCTGGTTGGTTATGTGAGTGCATTTATGTCGTTGCAGCGGGCGATCACATCGCCCTGATCTGATCCCAACCACTGCACATGCAGTCGGGACAGTGTTCCGTCGGCGGAAACCTCCGCCAGAAGCGCGTCGAGGTCGGCGCGCAATTGTGGGGCCGTCTCCGAGATGGCCAAGGCCGATCCGCCGGAGAATGTGGGGTAGGTGCCGATGATCGTGATGCTGTCGCCGGCCAAAAGGCGCGCGTTGTGCGATCCGAACACCACGTCGATCTCACCCTGTGTGAGCGCCGCGAGGGCGGCCTCTTCGGTGGGATAGGCTTTGGTGCTGCGGCCCGCCTGTGCCATAGCACTTTGGTACAGGGATTGGTCCAGCACGCCGATGCGGGCAGTATTGAGGTCGATATCATCGCTGAGCGCCATCAGATCGCCCGTGTCATCGCCAGAGGACACATAGGGACAGGTGAAATCCACAATATCGTCGCGTGCTGCCGAATACCCGAAGCCGCCCGTCACCACATCCACGTCGCCCCGCGCCAAGGCCTGAAAGATGTCGCCCATGGGCAGATCGACCCACGTGCAGCTGTATCCGCCACGGTCGCAAAGTTCATCCACCAGCGCCTTGTCGAGGCCCGTGGCCTCCGCCGTGCTGGGGTTGAAGATATAGGGGGGGTAGTGCCCACCGGTGGCGATGGTCAAATCCTGCCCTGTGGCAGGCGGGGCCAAAAGAGCCAATATGATCGCAAAGCGCATCATGCAGGGGCCGTGACCGACAAACAGCCGCGCAAACGGTCCGATTTGGGCGCACCAAACAGCTGGGCGGGTGGGCCTTGTTCTTCGATCAGGCCTTGGTGCAGGAACACCACATGGTGCGAGATATCGTGGGCCATTTTCATGTCATGGGTCACCACCAACATGGTGCGCCCTTCGGCGGCCAAGTCTTTGATCACGCGGACGACTTCCTGTTCCAGCTCAGGGTCCAGCGCGGATGTCGGTTCATCGAACAACAGCGCCTTGGGTTCCATACACAGGGCCCGTGCGATCGCCGCGCGCTGTTGTTGGCCCCCCGACAGCATCGCGGGATAGGCATCGCATTTGTCCCCGATCCCCACCTTGTCGAGGTAACGGCGCGCCGATGCCTCAACCTCTGCTCGGTCGCGTTTCAGGACCGTCACCGGGGCCTCCATCACGTTTTGCAGGATGGTCATATGCGCCCACAGATTGAACTGTTGAAACACCATGCTGAGGTTGGTGCGGATGCGGATCATCTGGGCGCGGTCGCCCGGATGGCGGGACGGGCCCGCGCCTTTCCAGCTGACCGGTTCGCCACAAAACAGAATGTCGCCCTGCTGGCTGTCTTCAAGCAGGTTCGCACAGCGCAGCAGCGTCGATTTTCCCGACCCGGAGGACCCGATCAGGCTGATCACATGGCCTTGGGGCGCGGTGATATCGACGCCTTTGAGGACCTCAAGATCGCCGTAGGCTTTGTGAAGGTTGCGGATTTCGATGACAGGATCGGTCATTGCGCCTCAGCATAGATGGACCAGCAGACTAGGACCTAAATTGCAGCCGAATGCAATGGGGTCATAGGGGCAATCGGCAAGGGAATGTCATAGGCGCGGTCGGGCAAAGTGACGAACCCATAGAGGTGCAGCGCGTCTTTGTGTGCGGCGTCCAAGCTATCAATCGCCTCGGCCAAGGCAGCGCGGATGGGGGCGGGGTCTTGGCCTTTTGCAGTCACAAAGGTCTGTGCCGGTGACAGGCCCGTGCGCTCGATGACGGTCAAGTCCTGCGCCTGCGGTTCCCATTTCAGTTGCTGCGCCCATGTGACCGCATCAATGGCCGCCAGATCGGCGCGCCCCTCGGCCACGGCGCGCAGGCTGTCCAGATGTGATCCTGTTTGCAACGTCGATTTGAATTGCAGCCCTTGGGCCGCGATCCGCGTCACGGGCGCCCCCCAGCCCGATTGGGACAGCGCCTCGTTGTAGGCGAATGTGCCCAAAACAGCCGGTGCCAGCCCCCGCGCCGCGTCATCTTTGCGCACCACAAAGACCGAATGGTAGTAACCGGCAGGTGTGTCGTCCAACCGGTGGTCCCCGCATCCCAACAAGGTCACTTGATCGCGAAACCGGGCGCGGTAGGGCAGGTTGCAAATCTGGCCCAGCACCAGATCGGGGTGCGCCCAGGTGTCAATAAAAGGCGTTGTGCGGTCCAACCGGTCAGGCCCATAGCCCAGCTTGTCGCGCACGGCGGCCCACAGGGCATCATTTGCGGCCTGTGCTTCAGGCCGGTCATACATGGGCAGACTTGCGATCATGACTAGCCGTCGGACGAGACGCGCAACCGCGCTTTGTGGCTGTCTTGATCGGACACGCCCAACATGGGCGCAACCATCCGCAACAGGGCGTCTTCGGCCTTGTCACGTTTGCCATCGGCCATGACGACCGTCCACAGGGCCTCGATCACGCCCATCCGGTCGTCATAGAGCACCGCATCCTTGATGGCGCGGGTGAAGCGCACGGTATCGGGGGCCTCGGCCTCCGCCGCCTCACACTCAGCCCGCAGCGCTTGCGCGTCGGTGTCGGACAGCCCGTAGCGCGACATCAAAACCGCGTCGATCTGGGCCTTTTCGTCGGGGTCATAGGTGCCATCCGTGCGCGCAATTCGCACAAGAAGCGCACCAAGGGCCACGCGAGCATCGGTATCAGACAAAGGGGCGGGGTCGGGCGCGGTCAGGCGCTTGAACAAATCAGCAAACATGGGGTGGATATAGGCGGGGCTGCGGCAAAGGCCAACCCTTAGCCGCGCAATGCGGCTGCGGCCTCCGGTGCCATGCCGAAGGTTTCGGTGGCGATCGCCACAACCTGCTGTTCACGTTCATGGCGTTGGCCGTCCGCATCCGCGACCTGCCAAAGGGCGCGCACGAACAAATCCCGTTCTTCGGGCGAAATCGCCGTGCTCAAAACGCCGGCCAGTTGTTGGGTGTCGGGCATCGCCCCTTCAAGACGTTCACATTCCGCCCGCATCTTGGCGGCCTCCACCGCATTCAGCGCATAAAGATCGGCCAGCAGGTGGTCGATTTCCTCAATCTCCTGAAACAGATAGGCCCCATCGGCCTTGGCCACACGTACCAGCAACGCACCCAGCGCATGGCGCGCGTCGGCCTCTGGCATGGGGGTGATTTCGGTGGCGGCGGCCCGCAGACGGGCAATGATACGGTCAAACATGGGAGGAGTGTAGGCAGACCCCGCGCGGGGGCAAGCCTCAAAGCGACTTAAATCGCGTCGCCAATGTGCCCAACATCTCATCCAGCCCCCACGGCGGGTTCACCACAAACAGGCCGGACCCCACCATCCGGTGCCCTTCCCGCGCAGGGGGAAAGCCAACCTCATGGCGCAGCGCGTCAGGAAAAGCACGGCTCAGCGTTCTGACCATCGGCCTATGGCGGTCGTCGGTCAACAAAGGATACCACAGGATCATCACACCCACCGGCCAGCTTTTGGCAAGTTTTATCAGGTGCTTGGGCACCTCCAGATACTCGTCCTTCACCTCATAGGACGGATCCACAACCAACAGTCCGCGGCGCGGGATGGGCGGGCAGACGGAATAGGCCATGTCAAACCCGTCTTGATGGTGGATGTAGGCGGCGGGCACGTTGTCCAACAAGGCATCATGCTCTTGCGGGTGCAGTTCCGCGATGTGCAGCACATCATCGCCCCGCAGAAGATGGGACGCGATCCACGGGCTGCCAGGATAGGCGCGGTCCCCATGGTCGGCCCGACAGGCGGCCAAAACATCCTCGTAGGCCGTGCCCTCAAACCAAGCCGCGACCGCCTCAATCCCCGCTGCGGCCTCTGCGGTTTTCACCGCCTCAGGCGCGGACAAATCATAAAGCCCACGTCCGCCATGGGTTTCCACATAGGTCAGCGGTTTGTCCTTGCGGGTCATATAGGACAGCACCCATGACAAAGCTGCGTGCTTGTGCACATCCGCCAGATTTCCCGCGTGGTAAAGATGTTGATAGGACAGCATAGGGCAGGGCCTTTATTCTTCTGATCCGAAAACTCCGGGGGGCCCGGAACGGGCGGGGGCAGCGCCCCCTCGAACCGATGCCAAAAAACACGGGCCCCACGGAAACGCAGGACTTCACCGCAGTCCCCCAATGCGCCGCGCAGCGGCGCGGATCGGATGAGCACCGCTCATTCGACCTCATACGCGCAACCGCGCCGCGCGAAAACCCGCTATCTGGCGAAGGGCGATGGATCAGACCGGCGGACCAAATCTCGCCCGCCCAATCCATAGTGCGTCATGTGCTGGGGCAGGTAGCCAAAGTTGTTCCCCATGTTCCCCATCACCCCGTCCAGATCGAAATCATTCGCCCAGCGGGCCGCCTTGGCCGCACGGTTGAACGTCCAAGAGTAGGTCAAAAAGGGGCGCCGGGCGGTGCCAGCGGCCTTCAGGTCCCGCGCCATACGGCTGTAACGTCGTGCGGATTTGCGCTGCAGGCGGGCGGAAATTCCGGCGGAATACATGAACCGTTCGACGTTATTGCGGTCTTGCCACGCGGTCGCCCGCTGCGGCGTGGCGCGTAGTTTGGCGCTGTAGGACACCGCGTCGTAATTGATGCCCTCATGATCGGTGAGGCGGTCATCGCCCGCAATCGCGCCCCGCATCACGTCTTCCTGATCCGACGTCATGCCATACAGCGCCACCAATCCGCCCTGACCAGCACCGGTTTCAGGCGCGTTCACAGGCGTCAGCACCAGATCGCGGACCATCTGGCGGACGGCATTGATGCGCGGTGCCGTCATTTCGCGGTTCCGGTGGGATTTGTATTTCAGATCAAATACCAACAGGCTGACGTGTTGACCCTCAGGGCGCATCAGACGCCGCGCGATGTCGCGCAAATGCGCCTCCAGTGGCCGGGACACGTGATCGACCACGTCGGTTCCGTGCCAAGCCCAATAGCCCGACCGCGTGCGGGTCACATCAATCTCAAGCGCATTGGCCCCATAGCGCAGGGCTGTCGTCAGCGGCCCTGCGGCGTTCACCCGATGTGCAAAGATGTAAAATCCCATGTCCTGAAATCCCTAAACAAAAGGTCATCAGGCCAGCGCACGTCCGATCGGGCAAGTCAGGAAATTCAGACCAGTCGTGAGGTTTCTACAGCCGCGCGCACGAAATCCGCGAACAGCGGGTGGGGCGCAAAAGGTTTGGATTTCAGTTCCGGATGGAACTGCACGCCAATGAACCACGGATGGTCGGACCATTCGACGATCTCTGGCAGGCGCCCGTCTGGCGACATGCCCGAGAACGTCAGCCCCGCTTTTTCCAGCTTTTCGCGGTACTTCACGTCCACCTCATAGCGGTGGCGGTGACGTTCTTCGATGGCCGTGGTCCCGTAGACCTCGGCCACTTTGGACCCTTTGGTCAGGGTCGCGTCATAGGCGCCTAGACGCATTGTGCCGCCCTTGTCGTCGTCGGCCTTGCGCTGCACCTTGGCGTTGCCCTGCACCCATTCCTTCAGGTGATAGACCACTGGTTCAAACCGTTTTTTGCCGGCCTCATGGTCGAATTCTTCGGACCCTGCCTCTGTCATGCCAGCCACATTGCGCGCGGCCTCGATCACGGCCATCTGCATGCCCAAACAAATACCGAGGTATGGGATCTTGCGGGTCCGTGCGAATTCAGCCGCTTTGATTTTGCCTTCGGTGCCGCGTTCGCCAAAGCCGCCCGGAACCAGGATGGCGTGGTAGCCCTCAAGATGGGGGGCAGCGTCTTCGCGGTCAAACACCTCTGCATCGACCCAAGACACGTTGACTTTAACACGGTTGGCCATGCCGCCGTGGGTCAGGGCCTCCTTGATGGATTTATAGGCGTCCTCAAGCTGGGTGTATTTGCCGACGATCGCCACATTCACCTCACCATCGGTGGTGTGGATGCGGTCGTAGACGTCATGCCAGACGGACAGATCGGGTTTGGGCGCAGGGGTGATGCCAAAAGCATCCAGCACCGCCTGATCAAGGCCCTGTTCATGATAGGCCAGCGGGGCCTCATAGATGGATTTAAGGTCATAGGCCGCAACAACGGCCTCTTTGCGCACATTACAGAACAACGCGATCTTTTCGCGTTCTTTCTCGGGGATCGGCTGCTCAGACCGGCAAACCAGAATATCGGGCGCGATGCCGATGGATTGCAATTCCTTGACCGAGTGTTGGGTGGGCTTCGTTTTCAGCTCGCCCGAGGCTGCCAGATAGGGCAGCAGCGTCAGATGCATGAAAATGCACTGGCCGCGGGGTTTGTCATGGCTGAACTGGCGGATGGCTTCAAAGAAGGGCAGGCCCTCGATGTCGCCGACCGTGCCGCCGATTTCGCAGAGCATGAAATCGACCTCATCGTCACCGATGTCGATGAAGTCTTTGATTTCATTGGTCACATGGGGGACCACCTGAATGGTCTTCCCCAGATAATCGCCGCGCCGTTCCTTTTCCAACACGTTGGAATAGACGCGACCGGACGACACGGAATCGGTCATGCGCGCGGGTACACCGGTGAACCGCTCATAGTGGCCAAGGTCCAGATCGGTTTCGGCCCCGTCATCGGTCACAAAGACCTCGCCATGTTCAAAGGGCGACATCGTGCCCGGATCGACGTTCAGGTAGGGGTCAAGTTTGCGCAACCGCACCGAAAATCCGCGCGCCTGCAAAAGCGACCCGAGTGCCGCCGACGCAAGGCCCTTGCCCAGCGAAGAGACCACACCGCCGGTGATAAAAACAAAACGCGCCATGGGTTGGATGCCCCCCGTGAGATCGGCAAATCTGCCGTCGAAATTTCATTGAAATGCCGCCCGAGCCTTGCGCCGGATTGCATGTATCACGGGATTTAAGTCTATCCGGATTCGCAGCCCCGTGGCAACCAACCCGTGCGGATATCGCGGTCAAAAACCGCAATATCGTGATGTTGTGGGCATTAAGCCCACTACAGGTCGTGGTTTAGTCGGCGTCAGGAACCAGCGGCGTGTCGCTGGGTGTGCCCACGGACGGGGGCAACAGACTGTCGCCTGCGCTGGGCGCTTCGGTGCCTTCGGTTGTGGGCGCCAGCAAGGCATCGCCATCCACCACAGAGGCGTCGCTGGCTTGACGGGCCGACAAGATCGTCAGCGCCACGGAGGTACAGATGAACGCAATCGCCAAGGCCCAAGTCACTTTGCCCAAGGCCGTCGCGGCCGCACGGCCTGTCATGGCACCACCACCACCGCCGCCACCAATGCCTAGGCCACCACCCTCGGAGCGCTGCAAAAGCACCACACCAATCAACGCCAGCGCGAGGAGAAGGTGAACAACGAGGACGAGATTTTCCATAGATATAGCCTTTGGCGATGGGACAGGCGGTATCTAGAAGCGAAAGAGTGCAGTCGCAACCCTTTTCCCGCGTCAAATATCCGTGGTCGTTGTGATCGGCCAGCGCGGTGGGGCTAAAACCGGCGGCGGGGCATCCTGAATCTCGACTCCATCCCTGAAGTCGCGGACGAAGTGCCGCGGGGCAGACGGGAATTTGGCCAGACCGCAATGACCACGACGCCCAGCATTGCAAGTTTTCCCAACAGATCGACCCCGTAGCTGTCGGGCAGCGCAAAGTTCAAGATGCTGTAGATGACGCCGAGGGGGATCAGAAACATCGCAGCGCGCTTGAGGGTTTGGACCTTGTGGTGGTGGCGCACCTGTCGCGCTTTGGCGCCCGTCCTGCGCCCCCACAGGGCGTCCTGTTTCAGGGCCTCAGTGCGACTGACACGCCGGTGTGGAATGGCCAACACCATTGTCACCCAACTGGCACACAGACTGAAAAGAAGCGGCACCATCATGATCACCACGCCTTCCTGCATCGAAAGCATGAAACCAAGGCCCGCCGCCACGACCATCAAGATGGCCCATTGCAGACCTTTACGCAGTGTTGCGACCTCGGCTTCGGCGGGGGTCAGGCCATTGGGTGTGTCGTGCGGCGGAAGACAGGCCATATGCCAGTCCCGCAGCTTATGGCTGATCACGCCAAGGCCGCCCCCGAGAAAAGCCAGATAGAACGGCAGCAGAATGATGAGGTAAACCCACATCGCCCCGCCCGCGATGGCGGCCGCGATCATCCCCGCGTAGCACAGCATATGTGCCAGTAGCAGGCTTGCGGCCCAGCTAAAGTCGGGCGTTTTTATCGTGTGATCCGGTTCATATTGGTCCATTGGGCGCGGCCTTATCCTTCGATAAGACGGACATACCACGTCAATGTGGCAGCAGTGTGGACACCGCGCGTCGCTGGAACCGGTTATTCGTCCACATCGTCCATATCCGCCTGACCGGACAGGCGGCGGCGCACGTGGGACCAACTCAGCCCGACGCCCAGCACGAAAGACAGCGCGACCAGCGCGACCCATGTGTTGGCGGTGGGGTTGTCAAAGCTCATCCAGCCCAGATCGAAGGCCACCCAAAGGCCCGCGCCGACGACGCCCAAGACCAGCGCCATTCCCACGACCCCAATGGACCGCAGCGTTGCACGAACGTAAATGATATAGCCGATGATCAGCAGCAGCCCACACAGCACCGCGATGGACAGGCTTTCTGTTCCGTTCTGCTGCACCCAGCGCACATAGCTGTATTGGGTCGGGTTGAACGTCGCCGCCAATAGAATGAAGGCAAACAGCCACCGCAAAACAAAACCGCTCATGTCGCACCTCGAATTGGTCTTTTGGTGCAAAATGCCGATCGGGCGGCGTTCTGTCCAGCCGACCCCTCAAAATGTCTGCTTTCCCCCGTGCGCCCCATGCCCTAAGAGGGGCGCGGATTTCTGCAAAGAAGGGGCCTTTCAAATGGCAAATGTGGTGGTTGTCGGCGCTCAGTGGGGCGACGAAGGCAAAGGCAAGATCGTGGACTGGCTCTCTGAGCGTGCGGATGTGATCGCGCGGTTCCAAGGCGGACACAACGCGGGCCACACGCTGGTCATTGATGGCAAGGTCTACAAGTTGCACGCGCTGCCGTCGGGCGTGGTGCGCGGTGGCAAACTGTCGGTGATCGGCAACGGTGTTGTTCTGGACCCGTGGCATTTGTTGAATGAAATCAAAACGATTGAGGCCCAAGGGGTTGAGATCACGCCAGAAAATCTGATGATCGCAGAAAACACACCGCTGATCCTGCCCTTCCACGGGGAGTTGGACCGCGCGCGGGAAGAAGCGTCTAGCAAGGGAACCAAGATCGGCACCACCGGTCGCGGGATTGGTCCGTGCTATGAAGACAAAGTGGGCCGCCGGGTGATCCGAGTGGCCGATCTGGCCGACGCTGAAACCCTTGAAGCACGGGTGGACCGTGCATTGCAGCACCACGACCCCATGCGCAAAGGTCTGGGCATCGACCCCATCGACCGCGATGCGCTGATCGCCGAGCTGCGTGACATTGCACCCAAAATTCTGCCCTTTGCGGCCCCGGTCTGGAAAGTGCTGGCCGAGAAACGCAAATCTGGCAAACGGATCCTGTTTGAAGGCGCGCAGGGGGCATTGCTGGATATTGACTTTGGCACATACCCTTTCGTGACCTCGTCCAACGTGATCGCAGGGCAGGCGGCGACCGGTGTGGGCCTTGGCCCGACGGCGATTGATTATGTGCTGGGCATCGTGAAGGCCTATACGACCCGTGTGGGCGAAGGCCCGTTTCCGACCGAACTGGAAGACGCAGACGGCCAACGTCTGGGTGAGCGCGGCCATGAATTTGGCACCACCACGGGCCGCAAACGGCGCTGTGGGTGGTTTGATGCAGCTTTGCTGCGCCAGACCTGTGCCACGTCCGGTATCACCGGCATCTGTCTGACAAAGCTGGACGTTCTGGACGGGTTCGAGACGTTGAAAATCTGTGTCGGCTACGATCTGGACGGCGAACGTCTGGATTATCTGCCCACTGCCGCCGACCAACAGGCGCGGTGCACCCCGATCTACGAAGAGATGCCCGGTTGGGCGGAAAGCACCGAAGGGGCGCGGTCCTGGGCGGATTTGCCGGCTGCGGCCATTAAATACGTGCGCCGCGTGGAAGAGTTGATCGATTGTCCCGTGGCCCTAGTGTCTACGTCACCGGAGCGCGAGGACACGATCCTCGTGACCGACCCTTTCGCGGACTAAAAGGCAGGCACGGACATGACACATAAAGCGCGCAAACGTTGGGCTTTGGTGATCCTTTTGGTGGGATTGCCTCTTTATGTGGTTGTGTCGGTGTCGGTGCTGAACTGGCTTTATCCGGACCCGTTGGAGCGCCCGCCGCTTTGGGCGGAACTGGGTATTTACATCGGGTTGGGCATCCTTTGGGCGCTGCCGTTCAAGTTTATTTTCAAAGGCATCGGCCAACCGGACCCTGACGCCTGATCTGCGACACCTAATCAGGCGGAGCCGCTGCGCGGCGCTGTTTTTGTTTGGGGGGACGTAGATGCTGGTGGTGCGTTTTAACCGAGGTGCTGAGGCCTGATTGAGCGGTTTTGGTTTTAGGTATTTTTGAACCAGAGAAAACAAGGCCGGACATGCAAACGGCGCGCGGGTGTAATCCGCGCGCCGTTTTGATTTTCAAAGGGGGGGGGCTTTAGCTGGCCTGACGTTCCGGGTTGAACCGGCTGTCGTCTGCCACCTGGAACCGACCGTTGCGAATTTTGGTGAATTTCCCTTCTCGGAGCAATTCGGCAAAGCTGCGCAGACCGTCTTCACGGTTGAAGTCGGTCGCCGCGACAGACCGCACACGACGCAGGATTTGCGGGCGGGAAAATTCGCCTGCACCTTCTACAAAAGACGTGTAGGCGGCGGCCGCTTCAAGCAATTCAGGCAGCTCGCGCGCGCCCATGTTGTCTGCAAATTCCGCAAAAGAATCGGATGTCGCGGGTGTTGCCGCCGCAGGGCGGGTTGCGACGCGGCGTGGGGTCACGGGGCCGTCTTTGGCTTCTGTTGTGGGCAGGTCGACGCGCTGGGCTGCGACCAGTTTCAACGGTGCGGGACGGGGCCGTTCCGTGCGTGTGGCATTGCGCACAACGGGACGTGGACGGGGCGCGCCCTCGGGGCGAACAGCCTCCGAGAGGTCGTTGCGGAAGGCATTTTCCACATCTTGGCCGTCGTCATCAGGTTCACCCACTTGACGGGCGGCTTCTTTGGCGGCGACGGCGGCCTTCAGTTGGGCGATGGCCTCCCGGCGGCGGTTGCCTTCGGGTTCCTGCATATGGGCGTCAGCCTCGGACATGAGGCGATCAAGAGCGCCGTCATCGACAGTTTCGTCGTCAGCGAGGAAGGCTGGGGCCTCTGATGTGGCGACGTCAGTTGGCGCGTCGTCTGCCGCGACGTCGGCGGTGGCCTCTTCCACGGGTGCATCAGCGGTTACATCCTCGGCAGTCACCGCAGGTGCCTCGTCTTGTGGAGCCACGTCTTGCGTGATCTGTTCAAGGTCTGCCGCCAAATCATCGCCAAGGTCGGCTTCGGCAAAGTCGCTGTCTTCGAGGTATTCATCCAGCTCATCCGCGCCATCCAGAAGGCCCAGATTGGGGCCTGTCGGGACATCCGTCGCGGGTGCTGTGTCTGGTGTTGCGTCGGGCGTTTCATCGCCGGATTTTTCGGCCATGGCCTTTTCGAAATCAGCGCGTTTCATGCGGACCACGCGGGCGCGCGGCTCGCTCAGGGCTTGAACGGATGTTTCAGGCTCGGTCGGGGTGGGGACATCGGCGGCAGCAGCGGCCTGACGGGCCAAAACCCGTGAGATCATGTCAGGCGTTTGTGTGCTGCCTTCGTCGTCGGCCCCGTCGTCTGCGGGCGTGTCATCCTCGGCCGCGTCAGCCTCGTTTGCGTCGTCCAAGGTGGTTTGGGCCGCGGGTGCGACGTCTTCCAGCGCGTCCTGTTCACCCTCTGTCACATCCGCGATGTTCAGGGCTGCGGCGGCCGGCAGGAAATCCTCGGTCAGATCGTTGGACGGGTCCGTGTCGGCGGGGCCGACAACAGCGCGAATGCGCTGCAGTTTGGCGGCAACACTGTCAGCATCGGGATGCGCGGGGGCGTCCATCGATTTGGCAGAGGGCACGTCGGCCACTTTGGCGTCTTTGTCGGTGACTTCGGGCGTTTGGGGCGCGTCGTCGGGCACGGGGGCGTCGTCGTCGGCTTGGGCGTCAGCTTCGCCCTCAGCATCCTGCATCTGGTCTGCGGTCGCGGTTTCTGCCTGTTTTGCGGCCTCTTCTTCGCGTGCTTTGGCCTCGGCTGCTTCAGCTTCTTTGCGCGCGGCTTTGCGTGCGGCCTTACGGGCCGCGTGCTCTGCCTTGATTTTTTCTTTTTCGGCTTCGGCTTTTTCTGCGGCCTCGGCTTCGGCTTTTGCTGCGGCCTCGGCTTCGGCTTTTGCTGCGGCCTCGGCTTCGGCTTTTGCTGCGGCCTCGGCTTTCTCAGCGGCGTGGGCGTCGGCAGCGGCCTTTTCTGCTGCGGCTTTTTCGGCGGCTTCTGCTGCGGCTGCTTTGGCAGCTTCGGCTTCGGCCTGAGCTGCGCGTTTCGCTGCGTCGTCAGACGCTGTATCTGCTTCGGCTTGCGGTGCTGCGGCTTCATCCGTCAACATGGCGGGGCGCAGCACGATGCCGTCGTCTTCCATACGTGCATCCACACGGCGCGAGATTTCTTTCTCAGCAATCCGGGCAAGCATTTCTGCATCGGGGGTGGGGGGCTCTGCCCCGAAATACCTGTCATCGGCGGCCAAGCCGCGGAAGTATTCGGCAATCGCCTTCATCGTGTTGAAGGAATCGTCGAACCCCTCCAACGTGCACGAAAATGTGCCGTATGAGACGGTGAGAATCTTACTCGTTCCAACCATGATTAGCTCGCTTTCTACTCAAACCTTTGACAGCCTGTTTACCATCAATTGGTTCGCAATCCGGAACAGAACCGCGTTATCTTGGGTATTATTTCGTGACCAAATTGGGGCACGTTTCCAAAATCAAAGGTAATCAAACGTGAACAGCCCCATTGTTTCAAGTCCCAAGCCAATCACACTGATCGGTGGTGCGCAGGTTGCCCATAGTCTCCTTACGGAAGCGTTAAAATATGGCGCAGATGTGGTTTGTGCCGACGGGGGCGCGGATACGGCCCTGCGCGCGGGCCTTAATCCGGTGGCGGTGATCGGGGATATGGATTCGGTGTCGGGGGCCGCCAAGGACGCTTACAGGGACGTTCTGCATGAGATCGCGGAGCAAGACAGCACGGATTTCGACAAGGCGCTGCGCAACATCGATGCGCCATTGATCGTGGGCGTGGGGTTTTTGGGCCAGCGGCTGGATCACGCCATGGCGGCGTTGCATGTTTTACAAAAATACGACCGGCCTGTCGTTTTGCTGGGGGAGGATGATCTGGCCTTTGTGGTGCCAGGTCAGATCACGATGACGGTGCCTGTGGGCCTGCGCATATCCTTGATGCCATTGGCAGCACCTGTGGTCACAACCCAAGGCCTGCGCTGGGAGGTCACGGAAGCCACCATGTCCATGCGCGATTTCATCGGGTCGTCCAACGAGGCGGCAGCGCAGGTGGTGACGATCAAAGCCACCCCCGGTCTGGCGGTGATCATGCCGCCGGAGGCGCTGCGGGCGGTGGTGGCTGCTTTGACAGGCGTTGTTCCCACACAATGATATAAAGGCCGGCTGCGATGGTGATGCAAATGCCAAGGGCGGCCAGCCCATTGGGCAAATCGCGAAACACCAGATAGCCAATGGCGGTCCCGATCGGGATTTCGAGGTATTGCATCGGCGCCAAAGTGGCTGACGGGGCGAACCGCAGGCTCCATGTCATGAGCAGATGGGCCAGAGTGCCCAATGTCCCCAACCACGCCAAAAGCGCCCAGTCCGTGCCGGCCACGGGACCAGTGGCGAGGATCGGGACCCATGGGAACAGGACCAGTGCCAGCCCCACCAGCGGGGCCGCCATCAGGCCGGACAGGGCCTGCAGGCCGATGGGATCGACCTCTTTGGCGATCTGGCGCGTGACCAGCATGAACAGCGCAAAGACCACGGCGACGCCCATGGGCAGTAAAGCGGGTGCACCGACGCTGGCGAAATTGGGCTGGACCACCAGCAGAGTGCCCACAAAGCCCACCGCGCAGGCGATCAGACGGTGGTGGCCTACGGCCTCATCCAGAAAGACACGGCCTAGCAGCAACATGATAAACGGCATGACAAAGGCGATGGCGATGGCATCGGCCAGCGGCAGATGTTGCAGGGCCGAAAACATCAAGCCGATCCCGCAGATGTGCAGCACTGTCCGCAGGGCCGTCAGCCGGATCAGGCGGGACCCGCGCGGCATGGGGTAGCCCGCCATGATGACCAACGGCAGCAGCAACAGCGCCTGCACCGCAAACCGCACGAACACCAAGAAGCCCACGGACATGTCATCGCCCAGCAGTTTCGCCGTCGCATCCCCCAAGGGCGCCAGCACACAAAAGCCCAGCATCAGCAGGACGCCAAGAAACGGACGGTCAGTCATGAGGTCACGCTAGGGGGTGCACCAATGGCCGTAAACCCACCCCTCACACGGGGCCGGGCGGGGGTGTTATGGCGCGCGCTGTGATGCGTTCACGGTGCACCACATAAAGGCCGGACGCCATGATGATGACGATCCCCCACAGCGCCAGCCCGTTGGGGATGTCATCAAAGATCAGATAGCCAAGGACAGCGGCTGTTATGATCTCAAGATAATGCAAGGGGGCGAGGGTCGCGGCGGGGGCCACTGTCAGTGCATAGGTCATCATCATATGGGCGACGGTCGCAAAGAAACCGACCCCGAATAATAGCGCCCAATAATGCCCCTCCGGCCAGATCGGGTCCAACGTGGGCCAGCCGCGCCCGTCGGCCAGCAGCATCAGGGGCAACAGCATCACTGTGGCGGCGACCCCGGTCTGGAACTGCATTTCAACCGCATGAAGCCGCCCGCGCAGGCTGCGGGTGACCCAAACATAGGCCGCAAAGCTGACAGCGGTGCCCAAAGGCAGCAGCGCCACATAGCCAAAGGCCACAACGCTGGGCTGGATCACCAGAAGGCACCCTGCAAAGCCGATGGTGGCCGCGATCAGGCGGCGGGGGCCGACCAGTTCACCGAACATGATCTTACCGAACAGCAGGATAATAAAAGGTTCGACAAAGACAATCGCCAGCGCATCGGCCAAGGGCATGAACCGTAGGGCGGCGATGATCAGATAGGTCGACAGGATCAAAAACACCGCACGCGCCGCCATTAGCCCCCACAAAGCCCGCGGCAATGTTAGGCGCAGGCCCATCAACAGACACACCGGCAACATCAATGCTGTCTGCACCGCAAAACGTGCCGTTGTGATCTGGCCCACGGGCACCACGTCTGCGGCCAGCTTGGCGCAGACATCCAACAGGGGGGCTGTGAGGCAAAAGCCCACGATCAGGGCCATGCCCAGCGGGACGCGGTCGGTCTGTGGTGCGGTTGTCATGACACCTTGTCGCAGCCGGCATCACCCGCCGCCATTCCAAAACCGACCTTTCAAGTGACACGATGGTGAGGGATTGTGTCAGCGATTGCCCTTCGTTTGCCTCAGACCTGTGCTAGTATTCGGGTAATCCGCCACCATAAGGCCCCTGATTGTCCATGAAAGCCATCATCTTAGACGCCGTGCAGACCCTGCGCCTTGCCGATGTGCCCAAGCCCGACCCCCGTGAGGGTGAGGCCATCGTGAGGGTCGAGGCCACAGGCATTTGCGGTGCAGACAGGCTGGCCTATTGGGGCAAAGACGACCGCCGTCCCGCGCCGCTGGTGCTGGGCCACGAGGCCGCGGGCGTTGTCACAGGGGGGCGCTTTGCTGGCTGCCGCGTTGTGGTGAACCCTTTGATTTATTGCGGAGAGTGTGAATTCTGCCAATCGGGTCAGACGAACCTGTGTCTGTACCGCGAAAATATCTCCATCCCGCCGCGTCAGGGGGCCTTTGCAGAGTACGTGCAGGTGCCCGAACGCAACCTGATCATGGTCCCGCAGGATGTCTCGATCCAGCAGGCGAGCCTGATTGAACCGCTGGCCTGCGGGTGGCACGCCGCCCGTTTGTGCCGACGCGCCTTTCCACGGGGGCGCACGGCTTTAGTGATTGGCGGCGGGGCCATCGGGCTGGCGGCGTCCCTCAGCCTGAAGGCACAAGGGGTGCTGGACACGGTTTTGGCAGTGTCGAACCCCACGCGGCGCGCCTATCTGCGGGACGTCTGCGGTCAGGACATGGCACCACAGGACCTTGGGGGCGCGCAGTACGACATTATCATTGATGCCGTGGGCAGTGTGGCGTCGCGTCAGATGGCCTCGGCCCATGTGCGGCCTGGCGGGACCATCGGCCATATCGGGCTGGATGACATCACCGGCGGCTTTGATATGCGCCGTTTGACCCTGCATGAGGTCACGATCATCGGCACCTATACCTACAGTGCGATGGATTTCGAACAGACGGCAGATGCGGCCTTTGACGGACGGCTGGGGCGGCTCGATTGGTTTGAGGTCCGGCCTTTGAAAGACGCGCCGCAAGCCTTTATTGATCTTGAGGCCGGACAGGTGGCCCCGCCGCGCATTATCCTGACGCCCTAGCTGTCAGCAGTTCGGCACATTGACGGCAAGGCCGCCGAGTGCCGTTTCCTTATACTTTTCAGACATATCTGCGCCGGTTTGGCGCATCGTCTCAATCGCGGCATCCAGTGGCACCAGATGGGTGCCATCACCGCGCATGGCCAAGGACGCGGCCGACACCGCCTTGATCGCGCCCAGCCCGTTGCGTTCAATACAAGGCACCTGCACCAGCCCGCGCACCGGATCGCAGGTCATGCCCAGATGGTGTTCCAGCGCGATTTCGGCGGCATTTTCGATCTGCGCAGGGCTGCCGCCTAACACAGCGCAAAGCCCCGCCGATGCCATGGCGGCGGCGGACCCGACTTCGGCCTGACAGCCCGCTTCGGCCCCGCTGATCGAGGCGTTGAACTTGACCAACCCGCCAATCGCCGCCGCCGTGAGTAAAAATTCGGGAATTTTTGCGTGGCTCGCACCGGGCACGTGGTCCATGTAGTAGCGGATCGTGGCGGGCACGACGCCAGCGGCACCATTGGTGGGCGCGGTGACGACCTGACCGCCAGCGGCGTTTTCTTCGTTCACGGCCATGGCGTAGGTGGACATCCAGTCGTTGATGGTGTGCGGCGCGTTCAGGTTCACGCCTGCTTCGGCCTGCAACGCATCGTAGATGCCCTTGGCGCGGCGTTTGACCTGCAGGCCACCGGGCAGGATGCCATCGGTGGTCAACCCGCGATCAATGCAATCGTTCATCACCTGCCAGAGCCGATCAAGACCCGCATCCAGATCTGCGCCGGGCATGCGGGTCAGTTCATTGTGCCGTTTCATTTGCGCGATGCTCAGACCATTTTGGGCGGCCATCTCCAGCATTTCGGCGGCGGATTTGAACGGGTAGGGCACAGGCGCGCCTTCGTCCTTGTCGGCGCCTGCGGCCAGTTCATCGGCGGTCAGAACAAAGCCCCCGCCGATAGAATAATAGGTGACCTGCGTGACCACATCGCCTTGGGCGTCGGTGCCCATCAGGATCATGCCATTGGCATGACCGGGTAGGGCGGGGCCGTAGTCAAACGTCAGGTGGTCTTTGGGCTGAAAGGTGAGGGGGCCCAGCCCCTCGGGATGGACCGTGCCCTCTGCGGTGATGCGCGACATCTCCGCCTCGGCCTTGGCCACGTCGTAATCGTCAGCGCGAAACCCCGCGAGGCCAAGGATCGTGGCGCGGTCGGTGGCGTGGCCCACGCCGGTGAAGGCCAAGGACCCGTGCAGCGACGCCCGCAAGCCTTTGACGGCGAAAGGCTGCGCGCGCAGATGATCCAGAAACCGGGCTGCGGCGACCATCGGCCCGATGGTGTGGGACGATGACGGGCCAATGCCCACTTTGAACATTTCGAAGACCGACAGAAACATGGCCCAGTCCTTTGTATTTCCTGCGCCCATCTTGCCGTGTGCCGCACCCCCGCAACCCTGCCAAAACGACGTCTTGAGGGGGATTTGCGCAAGCGATCCCAGGCTGTGCCTTGTGGCGTCACACGAAAAGTTAACCCATTGGCCTTAACAGCACGCGAAGGAGTAGCCCCCGCGCGGCGCTTTGCCTATACTTGCTAAAAATACCCTATGAGGAATGACCCATGGCATCCGATCTGTCCCCCATCGACAAGGCGAAATTCGTGGCCGCCAAGCAAGCCAGCCAATATGTCGAAGACGGCATGAAGGTCGGCCTTGGCACTGGATCGACCGCCGCGTGGCTGGTGAAATGTCTGGGTGAGAGGGTGCAGGAAGAGGGGCTGAAGATCACCGGCATCCCCACCTCCAGCCGTACGGCCGCACTGGCGCGTGAGGTCGGACTTGACGTGATGTCCTTGGATGAGGCGCGCTGGCTGGATGTCACCATCGACGGCGCGGATGAATATGACGGCAATTTGAACCTTATCAAAGGCGGCGGCGGATCGTTGTTGCAAGAAAAGATCGTGGCGACCGCCAGTGACCAGATGATCGTGATTGCCGATGCGTCGAAATCCGTGGAAACGCTGGGCAGCTTCCCTCTGCCGATTGAGGTCGTCCCCTTTGGCTGGCAAACCACCAAGGTTCTGGTCGAGGAAACCTTGATCGGCATGGATGTGCTGGGCCGCAAGGTGACATTGCGCATGAATGGTGAGGCGCCGTTCTACACCGATGAAGGAAACCACATCCTTGATCTGCACCTCAACCGGATCGGCAATGCGCGGCAGCTGTCTCTGGTCATGAACCAAATTCCGGGCGTTGTGGAAAACGGCCTCTTTATCGACATTTGCGATATCGTGGTGATCGGCCACGGCGACGGACGGGTTGAAATGCGCGATATCAATCAAGGGTGTATTGCCGAAACACGGATCGAATTTGTCGAGACAGAGAACCTGTTTGCCGATCTGGGTGACTGATCCAAGTTAACACAAAGGTGAGGCGGGCCGTGCCTTGGCTGGTCTTCACTTTCGGGCTGTGCTTTACCACGTCTCATCCCATTCGCCCCCTGATGAAAGGCCCCCAAGATGTCCGATTTTGACTATGATCTGTTTGTGATTGGGGGCGGCTCTGGCGGGGTGCGCGCAGCCCGTGTGGCGGCGGCAACGGGCGCCAAAGTGGCGCTGGCGGAAGAATACCGCATGGGCGGCACCTGTGTGATCCGTGGCTGCGTGCCCAAAAAGCTGATGGTCTTCGCCTCAGAATACCGCGAAGTGTTCAGCGATGCGCGCAGCTATGGCTGGGATGTGGAGGACGGCGATTTCAACTGGCCAAAGTTCAGCGACCGTCTGAATTCGGAACTTGACCGGTTGGAACAGGTTTACCGGACACTGCTGGGCAATTCCGATGTTGAGATTTTCGACACCCGCGCAAAGTTGGCCGATGCCCACACCGTCGAACTGGCGGACGGCACCAAAAAGACCGCGAAACATATCCTTGTGGCCACGGGCGGCTACCCCGCACGGCCCAATCTGCCCAACGCCGAACTTGGGATCACATCCAACGATATTTTCAAGATGAAACAACTGCCCAAGTCGATCCTGATCATCGGCGGCGGCTACATTGCCTGTGAATTTGCCTGTATCTTGAACGGCTTGGGCGTGGATGTGACGCTGTATTATCGCGGTGCGCAAATCCTGCGGGGCTTTGACGAAGAGGCCCGTGGCCTGATTGCGGACATGATGCGCGAAAAGGGCATCGATATCCACGTGGGCACCAACATCGTGGAAATGGCCGCTGCCGAAGACCGCCCCGAACACGGCGGGCGCGGAGCGGGCAGCGACGCCGCCATGGGTGCCCCGGCCGAAGACGCCAAAGGCATCGGGGAAACGCGCGTTAGCGACACAGCCAAGGCCGCGAAAGGCCCGATCTGGGTGAAATCCACCAATGGCAAAGAACTTGTTTTCGACCACGTGATGTTTGCCACGGGTCGCGACCCGTCGACCCACGGGCTCGGCCTTGAAGAAGCGGGGGTTGAGATTGGCCGCCGTGGCGAAATCGTCGTGGATGACTACAGCCAGACCAAGGTGCCCAGCATATATGCCATCGGCGATGTGACCAAACGGGTGGAACTGACGCCCGTGGCCATCCGCGAAGGCATGGCATTTGTCGAAACCGTGTTCAAAGGCAACCCCACAAAGGTTGATCATGAATTGATCCCCTCGGCCATTTTCACCCAGCCTGAGATGGGCACCGTCGGGTTGAGCGAGGAAGACGCCCGCGATCAAGAACCGGTTGAAGTCTACTGCACCTCATTCCGGCCCATGCAAACGGCCTTCGCCGGACGCTCCGACCGCGTGTTGATGAAACTGATCGTCAGCCAGAAAACCCGCGTGGTTTTGGGCTGTCACATTGTCAGCCCCCATGCCGGTGAAATGATCCAACTGGCCGGTGTGGCGATCAAGATGGGGGCCACCAAGGAACAGTTCGATGCGACCTGTGCGGTGCATCCGACCATTTCAGAAGAACTCGTTACGATGCGCGATCCAGTGAGAACCGCTTGAATTCATCGCGCTAAAACCCACTTATAGGACACGGCCCACGGACGGGCCCAGCAACAAGGGAAATCAGGCTTAATGGCTGGAAATAATGGCGGCCCCTGGGGGGGCGGAGGCAACGACGGCGGTGACGACGAAGACCGGTTTCGCCCAAATGGCGGACGGGACGACGGACGGCGCGGCCAAGGTGAACCTCAGATCCCGGAATTCGATGAAATTGTGAATAAAACCAAGGACCAACTGCGCGTTCTGATCGGTGGCGGCGATGGCCGACGTGGCATGAACGGTGGTGGTGGTGGTGGTGGTGGCGGCGGTGGCCCCCAGATCACCCGCGGGATGGTCGGTCTTGGCGCGCTGGCCGCTGTGGCGCTGTGGGCGTTTTCCAGCTTTTACACGGTGCGCCCCGAACAGCAGTCCGTGGAATTGTTCTTGGGCGAATTTTCGTCCATCGGCCAACCGGGGCTGAATTTCGCACCGTGGCCCTTTGTCACGGCTGAGATCGTGAACGTGACGCAGGAACAAACAATTGACGTGGGCGTGGGCCGTGGGGCCGCCGCTGATGCGGGTTTGATGCTGACCGGCGACGAAAACATCGTCGACATCGACTTTCAGGTGGTTTGGAACATTACCGAGCCTGAACGTTTCTTGTTCAACCTTGCCGATCCGGCCCCGACCATTGCGGCCGTGGCGGAATCTTCCATGCGTGAAATCATCGCCCAGTCCGAATTGGCCCCGATCCTGAACCGTGATCGTGGTGCGATTGCCGATGGTGTGATGGATCAGCTGCAAACGACGTTGGACAGCTATGATGCGGGTGTAAACATCATCCGTGTGAACCTTCAGGCGGTGGAACCGCCGTCGGCCACAATCACCGTCGAAGACATTGACGGCAATGCGCGTCAGACCTCGCCCCTCGCAGCCTTCCGCGACGTGCAGGACGCCGAACAGGAACGGGACCGTCTTCAAAACCTCGCGGATGCTTACGCCAACCGCGTGACGGCCCAAGCCCGTGGTGACGCGGCCCGTGTCCTTGAAAACGCCGAAGGCTACCGCGCCCGCGTGGTGAACGAAGCCCAGGGTGAGGCAAGCCGGTTCCTGGCCGTTCTGGAAGAATACCAGAAGGCCCCGGAAGTGACGCGCCAACGTCTGTATCTTGAAACGGTTGAGGCCGTCTTTGGGTCCACTGACATCATTTTGTTGGATGTCAACGAACAGGGTGGGAGCGGCGTCGTGCCGTATCTGCCGCTGAACGAAGTCCGCCGTCCAACGACAACCGGGGGGTCGAACTGATGAACCGCTCTGCATTTGCTCTGCCTGTGATCGTCATCGCAATCGCCGCCGCCATGTCGTCCATCTTTATCGTGGATGAACGTGAAAAGGCGCTGGTGCTGCAGTTTGGTCAGATCGTTCAGGTTAAGGAAGATCCCGGCATCGGGTTCAAAATCCCCCTGATCCAAGAGGTCGTGCGCTATGACGACCGTATTCTGGCGCTGGACGTGGACCCGCTTGAGGTGACACCGCTGGATGATCGTCGTTTGATCGTGGATGCCTTTGCACGCTACCGGATTTCCAATGTGGAACGGTTCCGTCAGGCCGTGGGTACCGGTGGCGAAGATGCCGCCGCCCGCCGCTTGGACAGCATTTTGCGCGCCGAAACGCGTGAGGTTCTGGGTTCTGTGTCGTCCAATGACATCCTGTCCACCGACCGTGCAGCACTGATGCTGCGCATCCGCAACGCGGCCATTGCTGAGGCCAGCGCGCTGGGCCTGACCATCATCGACGTGCGCTTGAAACGCACTGACTTGCCGGCAGAAAACCTCAACGCGACCTTTGCGCGGATGATTGCGGAACGTGAACGTGAGGCCGAGGACGAACGCGCCCGTGGTCGTGAAGCCGCCCAGCGGATCGAAGCACAGGCCGACCGGACCGTGGTCGAACTGGTGTCTGACGCCAACCGCGAAGCCCGCGTCATTCAGGGTGAGGCGGATGCGGAACGCAACGCCATCTTTGCCAGTGCCTACGGCCAAGACGCTGAATTCTTTGAATTCTACCGCTCGCTTGAGGCCTATGGCAAAGCCATCGGCACGGGCAACGCCCGTCTGGTGCTGAGCCCCGAACACGAGTTCTTCGATTATCTGAGGAACGAGAACGGCACAGCCGCCCCGGTGACGGGTCAGTAATGAGCATCGCGATATTGGCCCTTGGGCTGGTGTTGATTGTGGAGGGGCTGGTGTACGCACTGGCCCCTTCGCTTATCGAGGACCTTTTGGCCGCCCTGCGCCAAATGCCGATAGAAGCGCGCCGTCTGGTGGGCTTGGCCGCCCTGACGGCGGGTGCGGCGCTGGTCTGGCTGGCTTCGGCCTTAGGCGCGCTGGGGACCTAGGGGCTGGACGCACGCCTCTTCGTGCTGAGATACGCCCTCAAAGCTGGTGAGGACGGCCATGAAAATGAGGCGCGGACGGTTGATTTGTGCGGCTGTGATGTCTTGGGCTGCAAGCATGGCACTGGCCGAAGACATCGCGATTTCGGACCTTCTGACCGGTCTGGATGAAGATGCGGCTGCGGTTTCGTCGTTGAACACGACCTACGAGACGGCGTCGCATGAGGAACTTTAGGTATTGTTCCGACGGGTCGGGGATTTGGGGACGGACCGTCCCGATATCGTCGACATCGCGATTGTTCAGGGCCTGCCTTCGGGCGGCGATGAGTTGCGTCACCAAGCTTTGTGGCTTGTTTTAAAACGGATGCGGGTCTTCACCTGCCGTGTGGATTTCGATCAATCGGCTTCAAACGAAGGGCGTATACGGGGAAACATTGGGGGCATTTTGTCTGTTCCCATGTTTGAGGCTGACGATGCGCGGCGGTCTATCTCATTAGACGAAGGCAATGGCGACAGTGGACGACCAAATCTTTCGCTTGTGGGGGACAACGTCAATGTCCGTGCATTTGGCAACAACTGGTCGTGTTCCGGCGTCTTTTCCTTGAGCCCTGACGGACAAACCCTGACAGGGCCTGCGGAGCACCGCGCTTCGTCGGAAAAATTGAACATCGTATGTGCCGTGGATCTGCTGTAACCGGCGGTTGTTGAACGTGCCGCTGACTTTGCCGGTGATGTCATCGGCACTGATTGCATGGCGACCGCATAGGCCACTTTGCTGGCCAAATCCCGCGACAGCATCGCGTCAATCGCCAGTTTGAACCGTGGGTTGCGCTGGGCTGAGGCGCGCAGTGCTCTAAATCCCAGCGGATCAGTTCTGCACCGGCGGCCAGATGGGTCGTAGCGCTGGCGGGCGTGTCCAACAGATGCGCCACTTCACCTACGAACAGCCCTGCGGGCAGCGGAAATTGAATGCCCCGTTTGGACACCATGATCTGGCCTGATATGACATAATACAGATGGGTGTTGGGCTGGCTTTCGGTGGTGATGTCCTGTGCCGCGTCCATGACCAAACGTTCGGCCCGCGACATGACCAAACTGAAATCATCCAGTGTGAGGACATCGAACTGGTCGTAAATATCCGCATGGGCGCGCGGCAGGGAGAACCGGAACCGCCGCGCCGCAAGGGGGGCCATCCCGATCAGATTGGTCCCCATCATCGCCAGCGTCGTTTAGATCGCCCCCCAAAGAGGCGTCGCCGCAGCGGTGGCATAATAGGCCACATAGAACGCCGATCCGATCAGCATCAGCCCACGCAATGCCATCTGATTGATGATCAGATATCCCAGCGTAAAAGCCCCGCCAGCACAAATTATCAAAACGCCGGGCGTAAAAATCGTGTCCATAACATCGTCCTCGCGCGACCGTGTAGAGGGGCCGCTGGGCCAAAGCCTGTCTCAGATGGGGAAGTCTGGACAAGAAAAATACGACGTTTCAGGCAGTTGCAACCTTTGGGCGATCTTTGGGTCCGCTAAGGATCTGATATGTCTTGAATTAATTGACGTGGCACCCCTCACATCCCGATGACCTTAGCGTGTGTGCGGTATGTTAGACGTTGCGCTAACGATCTTACCCCCTACATTCAAAGCAGAGACCGGCCCAGCGACATGGGCCACCCAAGATGTTGGACGATAAAAGGGAGGTTCCTTTGGTGAACACATCCAGACAAAGGGGCGCGGTGGCCGCGACCTACGACGAAACAGTGAAAACGCGAAATTCTTGGATGCTGGCGGGCTTGCTGGCAGTGGGGTTGGCCGTGGCCTCGGCCGTGCCGGTCTTCGCCCAAGAGCGCCCGGCAACCTTTGCCGATCTAGCCGAACAGGTCAGCCCATCGGTGGTGAACATCACGACCTCGACCGTGGTGGCTGGGCGCACGGGGCCGCAGGGCGTGGTGCCCGAAGGATCCCCGTTTGAGGATTTCTTCAACGACTTTGGCGGCGGTGATCAACCGCGCCGGTCCTCGGCCCTTGGGTCGGGCTTCGTCATTTCTGCGGATGGGTTCATCGTCACAAACAATCACGTCATTGAAGGCGCGGATGAGATTGAGATTGAATTCTTCCCCGGTGAGGGCCAACCGGCTGAGTTGCTGCCAGCAGAGCTGATCGGCACAGATCCCAACACCGACATCGCCCTGTTGAAGGTCGAATATGAAACGCCGCTGCAGTTCGTCGAATTCGGCGACAGTGATGGCGTGGGCGCCCGTGTGGGCGATTGGGTGATGGCCATGGGCAACCCGCTGGGGCAGGGGTTCTCTGTCTCCGCCGGTATCGTGTCCGCGCGCAACCGGTCGCTGCAGGGCACCTATGACGACTACATCCAGACGGACGCGGCCATCAACCGCGGCAACTCCGGCGGGCCACTGTTTAACATGGATGGTGACGTGATCGGCGTGAACACGGCGATCCTGTCGCCCAACGGCGGGTCCATCGGTATCGGTTTTGCCATGTCCTCTGCGGTAGTGACCAATGTGGTCGACCAGCTGGAAGAGTTCGGTGAAACCCGCCGCGGTTGGCTGGGCGTGCGCATTCAGGACGTGACCGTGGATATGGTCGATGCCATTGAGGGTCTGGCCGAGGCACGCGGCGCCATGGTCACCGACGTACCCCCTGGTCCAGCGGAGGACGCAGGGCTTGAAGCTGGCGATATCATTCTGGTCTTTGACGGTGTCGAAATCGAAGACACCCGCGAATTGGTCCAGATTGTGGGCAACAGCCCTGTGGGCAAAGATGTGCCCGTCGAAATCCTGCGTGCAGGCGACATGATCGACGTGACAGTCACACTGGGCCGTCGCGAAACGGCTGAGGCCGCAGCCTTCCCCGAAGACGGTGCCGAGGCCGAGCCTGAGACAACCAACATGCTGGGCATGACCCTGTCCGAACTGACGCCCGAAATGGCTGAGGCCATGGGGATCACCGGCGATGCGGGTCTGGTCATCGTCGAGGTCGAAGAGGGCTCGGAGGCGGCTGAAAAAGGTCTGGTGTCCGGCGATCTGATCACCGAAGCCGGCCAGCAAAAAATCGCGACCATTGCGGATTTTGAAGCCCGCGTGGAAGAGGCACAAGACGGCGGGCGCAAGTCGCTGCTGCTGCTTGTCCGCCGCGACGGCGCACCACGGTTCGTGGCGCTTGGGTTGGAATAACCCGTCCCACATCCTAACACATCAGGGCGTCCCGGCGGGGGCGCCCTTTTTCATCCTAGCGGGGGGTGTTGCGCGCCGCAAATTCGTCTTAGCGTGAGGGCGAAAGCAAAGGGGCGCGGTGATGCTGGACCGATTGATTGATTTAAAGACCTATCCCGTTGCGGACGCGGAATTTCAGGCGCGTTGCGCCGAAACATTGGACACCACAGGTGTCCTCGCCCTGCCGGATTTCATCCAGCCCGATGCCCTGACACAGATGCAGGCGGAGGCGGAGGCGGGTTTGCCGCAGGCCTATTTTTGCGCGCAGGATCATTCCGTCTACCTCACGCCCGATGACCCGGCCTATGGGCCGACCCATCCGGCCAACGTCAAAGTGACGTCCTCCAAGGGCTGTATTTGCGATGATATTGTGCCCGAGGCGTCGCCCTTGCGGGCGCTCTACGACAGCCCCGCCTTTCGCGGCTTCGTGTCGGGCGTGACAGGGCAGGGGGAGCTTCACCCCTATGCCGACCCGCTGTCGTCGATCAACGTGCACTACGCCGGACGCGGGCAGGAGTTGGGCTGGCATTTCGACAATTCGTCCTTTGCCATCACTCTGTTGATCCAGAAACCCGACGCAGGCAGCCGGTTTGAATATATTAAGGACCTGCGCGATGCGGCTTCGGGGGATATGAATTTCGACGGTGTCGCGGATCTGCTCGAGGGGCGCAGAACCCCGGATGTGTTGGAGATGGAGCCGGGCACCTTGGTGCTGTTTCGCGGGCGCAATTCCATCCACCGCGTGTCGCCCAACGAAAGCGACCGGATGCGGATGCTGGCCGTGCTGGCCTATAACGATGCCGCTGGTGTGGCCTTATCGGAAACAGCGCGGATGACGTTTTACGGACGGCTCAGCTGACGGATCAAAGCGTGTCGCGGGGGAGGGCCACAAGGCCCAAACTGCGGGCCGTGCGCAGGGTCAGCTGCGGGGTTAACACATCGTCCTGATCCGTCTGGAACCGTTCCACCGC
Source organism: Pseudooctadecabacter sp. (assembly GCF_965657175.1). GTDB lineage: Bacteria > Pseudomonadota > Alphaproteobacteria > Rhodobacterales > Rhodobacteraceae > Octadecabacter. Next base: position 112,093 of record NZ_CBFHNH010000002.1, read on the forward strand.
GGCTTGGGTCCGTGGGTCATAGACGCCGGTGATCGGCCCGCGATAATAGCCGCGCGCGATCAGGGCGCGTTGCACTGAGGCGATGAACGGCGGCGTCATCACAGATGCGCAGGGTGTTTCGAATTCGACCTCTCGCCGTTCGCGCAGGATGCGCTGGCGGGTGACCGTGCGGAAGGCGGCAGGGGTCTCAACCGTTCCGTCAGAGCGGATCAGCGCGGGTTGTACCATGATCTGTTCGGTCACCGTTTGAATCAGCGCGGGCGTCGTGGCACGGGCAAAACAGGTGCCGGTGTCGCTGTCGACCACCACAGGGTCGGCCAATGGGGCGATGACATCACGGCTGGGCTGCGTCCCTGACCGGGTCACATCGGGCGTCTGGCAGGCGGTGAGCGCGGCAAGGGCCGTGGTCAGCGCGAGGGCGCGAAAAGAGGATGTCATCTGCTCTCAATCAATCGGGCGTTTCGCCTCTGGTTGGGGGAAAGGTACCGCGCTTCGGCCCGCCGTCAAAGCGCGCAAAAGGGCAGGCCCGCAAATCGGGTGCGGTCCGTGTCGTTTTCGTGCCACCTGTTGTGATGGGTGGGATGTAAAAACCCACTGGCGGGGCGGCGTTTGGCGGCCTATCTATGGGACAAAGACATTTGCAAGAAGGGCCCCGAGGGACATGGCAAAAATTACCTATATCGAGCATGGCGGCAAAGAACATGTGGTGGACGTGGCCAATGGCCTGACCGTTATGGAAGGCGCGCGCGACAATGGCATTCCGGGCATCGAGGCCGATTGCGGCGGCGCCTGTGCCTGTTCCACCTGCCACGTTTATGTGGATGCGGCTTGGGTGGATAAGTTACCTGCCAAGGACGGCATGGAAGAAGACATGCTTGATTTTGCCTATGAACCGGATCCCGCCAAGTCCCGCCTGACGTGTCAGTTGAAGGTGACGGATGATCTGGACGGTCTGGTCGTTCAGATGCCAGAGAAACAAATCTAGCATGGCACCGCGTCGGCTGTTGCGCGGGCTGCGCCGTTCTATGGGCGGCGCGGGGCTGGCGCTGTGCGTGGGGCTGGCGTCCCCCGTGGCAGCCGAAGTGATCACCGGCGCGCGGTTCGAGGGGCCGACCACGCGCTATGGGCACGCGATCTTGGGCGATGGGATCGAATTTACCGAACTGGTGATCGAGACCGAAGATTGGGCCAACAAAGTCCGCTACCGTGTGACATTGCCGGCCGATCATGTGTTCGAAGACCTTGAACCGCGTTTGTGGGACATCACGGACGACGGCGCACCAGAGGTGGTGGTGATCGAGACGGACATGGCCCGTGGCGGGTCTTTGGCGGTCTATGACCAGACCGGGAAGATCGCTGAAACCCCGCACATCGGACGCACGAACCGTTGGCTGGCCCCAGTCGGTGCCGCTGATTTGGACGGCGACGGGCGGATTGAGGTGGCCTTTGTGGATCGCCCGCATCTGGCCAAAGTGCTGCGGGTGTTTGAATGGGACGGCACAGCGCTGGTTCTGGACATGGAGCTTGGCGGGCTGACCAACCACCGTATCGGTGAGGATTTTATCACCGGTGGTTTGCGGGTCTGCGGCGGCATGCCTGAGTTGATCACGGCAGATGCAGATTGGTCCGATGTGATGGTGACGCGGGTTGTAGGGGGGGCGTTGCAGACGGCATCCCTCGGGCCATTTTCTCCGGCGGCGGTTGAGGCTGCGCTGGCCTGTCGGTAGCGCCTGACCATCGACGTGGTCTTTGGGGGCTGGCGAGGCATTTTAGGTATTTTTGAACCAGAGAAAGGGCAGGGCGCGCGCCGTGGGCTTACGTCACGAGTGTGGCCAAGGTCATGAGTACAGCGACCTCCGTCACGTTCTGCGTAGCCCCAAGGACATCGCCGGTCTGGCCGTTGATTTTTGCTTTGGCGATCAGGGCGCAGGCCGTGGCGGCCAAGAGGGCCGCAAGCAGGACGGCAAGGCCGACCCAACCGAACAGGATTATGGCCGCAAGAGCAGCGATGCCTTCGGCCACACGGGCCGTCGCGACAGAGGGCCGCCCAACAGAGTGGCTGAGCCCCGTGGTGCGGGCGTGGGGCAGACGGGCCATGACGGGCACCATCATCGCACGGCTGATTATGGCCGTGGCGATCAGCGCCGGCCACAGGTATCCTGAGCCAATCACAAGGGTAAGCGCTTGCCAGCGCAGCAGCAGGCCAAGGATCAGGGCGAGAACGCCATAGACGCCGATATGGCTGTCCTTCATGATCTCCAACCGGCGGGCGGCATCCCAACCACCCCAGAGACCATCGGCGCAATCGGCCAGTCCGTCTTCGTGCATGGCCCCGGTGGTGACAATCAGAACCGCCAGTGCGAGCGCTGCGACCAGTGGTGCGGACAGCCCGAACCAGAGCGCGATTTGAGCGATACCCGCTGCAATCAGCGCGAGGGCGGCACCCGCGACGGGATAGGCCCAGGCCGCTTTGGGGCCACGGGCGCGGGCGGCGTCGAAATCCACGGGCACAGGCAGGCGCGACAGCAAACCAAGGGCCGCGGGGATGTCAGAAATCGCCACAAATGCGGTCTGGTCGTCCTTTTGCATCAGCTTGCCGTTTCCTGTCTGGTCAATCCTGCTCCAATGGGTAGAGATTGGCCCAACTGATTGCAATGAGGCCCTGATATGACCGCTCCCTTCGCCAGCCTGGACGAATTCCGCACTGTTCTGCAGCAGGCCCCAGGGCCAGATATGGAAACACTGGCAGCCGCCAATGACCGCAATGGCCAGCTGACCAAGCCGCCTGGCGCGTTGGGGCGGCTTGAAGACCTTGCGATTTGGTACGCAGGGTGGCGGGGCGATGCGGCCCCGACGTTGGAGGCGCCGCAGGTCCTGATTTTTGCTGGAAACCATGGGGTTTGCGCGCAGGGTGTGTCCGCGTTTCCGCCTGAGGTGACGGTGCAGATGGTGGCCAATTTCGAACATGGCGGGGCCGCGATCAACCAGTTAAGCAATGCCTTTGGCGCGAAGTTGGATGTGCACGCCCTTGATCTCGATATGCCGACGCAGGATTTCACCCAAAGCCCCGCTATGAGCGAGGCGGAAGTTGTGCAGGCGTTGATCACCGGCTGGACGGCGGTGGATCAGTCGTCCGATCTTGTGGTCACCGGCGAAATGGGGATCGGCAACACAACGTCGGCCGCTGCCGTGGCTGCAGCGGTTCTGGGGGGCACCGCCGAAGACTGGGTCGGACGTGGCACAGGCGTTGACGACGCGGGGCTTCAGCGCAAGGTGGATGCCGTGGCCAAGGGATTGGCGCTGCATGATGTGAGTGATCCGCTGGAGGCGCTGCGCTGTCTGGGCGGGCGTGAATTGGCGGCAATGGCAGGTGCGATTGCGGCGGCCCGTGCGCATCGTATTCCGGTGATTTTGGACGGATTTATCTGTTCGGCGGCGGCGGCGGTTTTGGAAAAGGCAGCCCCGGGTGCCTTGGATCACGCGGTTGCCGGGCATTTGTCTGCGGAAGGCGCGCACCGCCGCTTGCTTGACGGTTTGGAAAAGCAGCCTCTGTTGTCGTTGGGGTTGCGGCTGGGCGAAGGGTCCGGTGCGGCTTTGGCGATTGGGGTGCTCAAGGGCGCGGTGGCGTGTCATTCGGGCATGGCCACCTTTGCTGAGGCCGGTGTGGCCGCAGGTTAGGGCAGAAGGGGCGCTGCCCCCGGCCTTCGGCCTCCCCCGGAGTTTTCGGGATCAGAAGAACGAGGGGCGTCAGACCTGACTGGCCCAAAACTCCGCGACGCGGGTGCGAAAGTGGGGGACGGCGCGGGGGTGCGCGCAGAAGTCTGCGACCGGCATCATCGTCCATCTTTGGCCTTCGTCCCCCAATTGGATCGCGTCGATCTGGACCTTTGAGATCGGGGCCGCAAAAAAGGTCGATCCCGCATGGTAGGACTTTTCCCAAACGAATGTCGCAGGGTCGATCCGCAGGCCGATTTCCTCAGACACCTCACGCAGGACCGCCTCACGCGGGGTTTCGCCCGGATCAAGGCCGCCGCCAGGCAAGTCCCAGTGGTCGGGGTAGGGGATGGTCGCGATGTCGTCGCGCAGGATCGTCACGAGGGCGTCGTTGTAAAACAGGATGATTTTGGTGCCCGGTTGCGTCATCCGCGACCTGTGGTCCCTTGGGGTGAGCGCCCGCCAGGCCGGCGCCCGATGCGTTCGGATTGGTCAAGCTTTTCGGCAAGGGCCGCTTCGAGGTCGCGGTTGGCAGCGCGGGCGCGTTCCACATAGGCGGGGTTCTGGCTGATGGGGATGTCCGGGTCCCAGACCTCGGCCAGTTCGCGCAGGATGTGGCGGTCGTATTGGTAGAAATTCATCTCCGCCTCGGCGGCTTCGAATTCGGTCAGGCCAAGGTTTTCCAGCACGTAGCGCCCTGCCCGCAGGGAGCTGTCGAAGAGTTCACGCACGATGTCATCGGCACCCGCTGCATATAGTTCGTAGACATGAACGCGGTCGCGGGCGCGGGCCACGATGTGCAGATCAGGCCGGTGGGCGCGTGCGTATTTGACCAGTTTGATCGCAGAGGCCTTGCTGTCCAGCGCCACGACCAGCACCTTTGCGTCGTCCAGACCTGCCGCATGCAGAATGTCAGGCCGCGTGGGATCGCCGAAAAAGCCCTTAAAGCCGAAGGTGCGCATCAGCTGCACGGTTTCAAGGCTGTGATCCAGCACGACGGTCGAAAAGCCCGAACTTTGGACCAGCCGGTTGACCACCTGACCAAAGCGTCCGATGCCTGCGATGATCACGGTGCCCTGTTCGTCGATATCATCCGCCGGTTGGCTGTTGGTCTGGTCCTCCATCCGTTTCGACAGCCAGTCGTAAAGGATGAACATCAAGGGTGTGACCAGCATCGAGAGCGCCACAACCAGCAACAGATCGGCGCCAAGGCCTGCGGTCAGCACGTTTTGTTGCAGCGAAAAGGCGATCAGCACGAAGCCGAATTCACCCGCCTGTGCGAGGCTGAGCACAAACAGCCACCGCGCGCGGCCCCGGATGCGGAACATCACTGCCAAGACAAAAAGCACCAGCGCTTTGATCGCGATGATGGCCGCTGTCAGTCCCAAGATGCCAAAGGGGTTTTTGAGGAAGGTGTCGAAATCCACACCGGCCCCGACAGTGATAAAGAACAGACCCAACAGCAGGCCCTTGAAGGGTTCAAGATCGCTTTCAAGTTCGTGACGGAATTCCGAGTTCGCCAAGACCACACCGGCCAGAAACGTCCCCAAAGCCGCCGACAGCCCCACCAACCCCATCAGGGCCGCGATGGAGACCACGATCAGCAACGCAAAGGCAGTGTACATTTCGCGCAAACGGGCCTGATGGATATAGCGGAACACGGGCCGAGTCAGGTAGATGCCTACCAACACCACCGCCGCCACAGCGCCAATGGTGACAAGCGTGACGCCCCAACCGGGAAGGCCCTCTACAAGGCTCACGGAATCATGGGCGGCGTCATGGGCATCATCGGCCCCGCGCGTCATGGACCCGTCTTGGGAAATCGTGACGGGGCTGGTGAGCGTCAGCAGGGGCAGGATTGCCAGCATGGGAATGACAGCAATATCCTGCGTCAACAGCACCGAAAACGTGTTGCGCCCCCCTGCGGTCTGCATCAGCCCTTTTTCGGATAGAGTCTGCAACACGATCGCCGTGGACGACAGCGCAAAGATCAATCCGATCGCCATCGCGGTCACCCAAGGCTGGCCAAGGGCCATGAACAGCGCGGTGATCAACACCGTCGACAGGGTGATCTGCAACCCGCCCAGCCCCACCAACCGGTGCCGCATGCCCCACAGGGCGCGGGGTTCCAGTTCAAGCCCGATGAGAAACAACATCATCACCACGCCGAACTCTGCCACGTGCTGAAGCTCTGCCGCTTCGGCGCCGATCAGCGGGCTAATGGCGACACCTGCCAGCAAATAGCCAAGCACAGACCCCAGCCCCAGACGTGACGCGAGGGGGACTGCGATGACAGCCGCGCCCAACAGGAGCGTGGCGAGGAGGAGTGTTTCTTGCATAGATCAGCTATCGGCCAGCGGGGCGGTCTTGGCAAGGCCGCAAGCGGGTCGGACAGGGTTTAGCCGGGCACTTCGAGGGTGATGGCGCGACCCCGTTTGGTGTAGCTGAGGCGCGCGGCGCTGATCGCGGTGACGCGGCCCCCATCCAGACGGTCGCCCACAGTCACACGTTGATAGCGCCCATTGGCCAGCCGCACGAGGGCGCGGCGGTCGCCTGATCCGCCGTAGATGCCGATCAGGTTGATGTCGCGCAGGTTGATCGCGTTATCGAGCGTTGCGTTCTGGGCCACGGCGCTGCCTGTGGGGCCGCTTGGTTGTACGGCGCGGGGGGCAGCGGCTGCGACCTGCTGGGCTGCGCGGGCCTGTGCGGCCTGTGCGCGTTCCACGATCCGTGCCATATTTCGGGGGCGTGTGTCGGGGCGGCCAGAGACAGCGACGGCTTGCTGCGTGGGGTTGATGATGGTCTCGGGCCGGGCGGCGGCGGCCTGCACAGCGGCTGCGATTTCGGGGGCCAGTTGCAGGCCGGCGGGCTGGGCGGCAGCGGCGGTGTCTTCGGGGGGGTCTTCAGGCGCGGGCCCTGGTGCGGGGGGCGGGGCCAATCCGGCGGGCCGAGTCTGCGGGCGGAAGGCTGCGGCCTGCGCCGACGTGAGAGTGCCCAACACCGGCGTGTTGGCCTGTGCGACAGCGGCTTGGACGATGGCGGCAGGGCGCACCAAGGGGCGCAGGGTATTGGCGTCGGGGACTTGCGCCGTTGATGTGGCAAGGGCAGCGGTCACATCGGTCGTCAAGTTGTCCACAGCGGCGTCTTGTTGCGGGGCTTGGGTGCCCGGACGCGCGGGCGGCAACACAGGCGGTGGCCCTGCAATCACGTTGAGGCCCTCAGGCTGGGCAACAGAATTGGGACCCGGCTGAGCGGGGGGCTGCGGGGTGTCCACAACCTCCGGCACAACGGGTGCGGGTTGGGCAACAGGGGCTTGCGTGCCGGGACGCACAGGCGGCAAAACAGGTGGCGATCCGGCCAGCACGATCAAGCCATCGGTGGCCACCAGCGGGGCCTCCCCTACGGCGAGCGCTTCGGCGGCGGGGGGCGTCACGGGTGCTGTCGTGCCCGGACGGATCGGCGGGCTGATGGCGGGTCTGCCAGAAATGACAATGACGCCCTCAGGGGCGTCAGGCAGGGGGGCTGCGGTGTCTGGCACCACGGCGGCAAGCTGATCTTGCGGTGTGATTTCGGGGGCAATGGTGCCCGGCCGGGTGGGCGGATTGAGGGGCGGCGCGCCCGCGATGATCAAGATCCCATCGGGCGTTACAGCGCCTTCGGGCGTAGCCACCACAAGCCCGTCCGCGCCGAAGGTGAATGTGGCCGACGGGGGGGGCGGATCGACGGGCGTGGCGATCACGGCGTCACCGGCCACGCTGCTTGCATCCGCCAAGGGGCTTGCCGCGACCCGCGCCACAGGACGCGGCAATGCTGCGACATCCAAGGCGTCCAAAGTGGTGGTGCGCGGCACCTGCGGGATGCGAGGCGCGCGTTGCCAGACGCCCGTGGCGGCATAGATGCGCTGCGCCTCTTCGGGGGTCAGAACCTGTCCGGAGGCCGCGATCGAGGGGGCGTTCAGGGCGTCGTCTTGCTCTGTCACGGGTTCGGGGGCAGGGGCAGGGGCAGGGGCCTCGACGGCGGCCACATCCGTTGCAGGTTGGGCCGCCACTGGCGTGGGCGTGTCTGGGGTCGCGATTTCGGTCTGGGTCCCGCCCAAGCCCAGCCAGCGGGCCACGGTTTCGTTGGACAGGGCGGCAAAGGCCGCGACCGCCAGCAGGAACAACAACAGCACGGCCGTCAGGATCAGCCCCAAAAAGCGCGGCTTGCCGCCAACGACTTTCTCTTTCGGGGGCGTCTTCTTGCGCGCGCCGAATACGGTAAGCCGGGAGGTGTCCTCAGCCTCGGGGGGGGCGTCGTTCTTCTCAGCGCTGGCCATGCGGCGGCTGGCAAACATGCCGCCCACAGCACCACCCACGGCTGTGGCCGCACCCAAGGCTGCGGCGCCAGCACTGCGCTGGGGCGTGTCATCCTGCGCGGGGGCCGCTGGCTCTGGTTCTACTTGCAGGGTGGCGGCGGCCACATCAGGCGACACAGCGACGGGGGTGTCTCCGGTGATGGCGGGGGCCTGTGCTGCGGGGGCCGGGGCCTGCGTGTCGGGGGCCGCAACGGGCGGGGCTGAAATGTCGGGTTGGGATGGTGCCGCGACTGGTGGCCCGGCCTTTGGGTCCGTATCGGTCGGCACGGCGAGGGTCGGCTTTGTGCGGCGGCTGAACGTGGGTTCGGCGCGGCCATTGGGTTGGGGATTGGCGACGGGTGCGGACACAGTCGGGGTAGGGGCCGTTGGTGCACCATCCGTCCGGTCAGCCCGCAGGCGCGATGCGAACATCGGAGGATTGACCTCCTCCGCCGCGTCCGGTTCTGGTTTCTCAGGCTCAGGCTCAGGCTCAGGCTCAGGCTCAGGCTCAGGCTCAGGCTCAGGCTCAGGCTCAGGCTCAGGCTCAGGCTCAGGCTCAGGCTCAGGCTCAGGCTCAGGCTCAGGCTCAGGCTCTGGTGGCACCTCAGGCGCGGGATCAGGGATCACCTCAGGCTGGGGTTCAGGTGCCGCGATAGGAAGCTCTTCGAAGGTCGCAGCCTCCTCGGTTGTAACCTCGGGGGCCGCATCTGTCGGCGTGTCGTCCGCAACCGGTTCCGCCTCGGGCGTGACGGGGGCAGGGGCCGCCACAACTGGTGCCGCCGGAATGGTCACATCCGCTTCGCCAATGACCACGACCGCGTCGTTATCCTGTTCAACCGTATGGCCTTCGACGGACCCGAAGTAGGCCTCCCCCACATAGGTAAAGGGTTCGGGCACGGCCGCGAAGCTGACGGGGTTGAACCCGTGTTCCGCAGCGAACCCCTGTGCTTCGTCTAGCGTTTCACGGGCGACGGCGGCCACATAGGTCCGCCCGCCCCCCTTGGCGAAATCATACACCAGATCATCGACCGCATAGGGCGTGGCCCCGTGGAGGGCCGCGCGCACGTCTTCGTCCTCGGCCCGTGTCGTGTCGAGTGCCAGATATTTGATCTGCTCATTGGGAATCAGCAGCTTGGTCGCAAAAGGGGCCGGATCAAGGCCCTCGGCGGCCTCTTTGAGCCGCGCCAGCGCGCCGGGCAGGTCGGGATTGTCCAATGCCACTTGGCCAACCATGTGCCAACCACCGTCCACACGGTGCATCAAGCGCAGGCCGTCAAACGACAAGGACAGTGCAAAATTCGGTTTCATGATGGTGATTTAGCATCCTCAAGCAGGGGTGCAAACTCCCCATTCATAACAGGCGCAACGCTACAGCAAGGTTTCGCGCAGGCCAAGCGGGACAAATTTTATTGATTTCCCCCAAGGACGGCGGGCTGAGGTACGTCATACTATGGATATTGCCGCTGAAAGGAGCCTTGATATGCGCCGTTTTTTGCCCCTTATGATGTTTGCCGCCCTGTTGGTGATGGCAGGCTTTTCCGCCCGTGCCGACAGCCCGCGCACGATCACCGTGACCGGACAGGGGGAGGTCACGCTGCCCCCCGATATGGCAACGATCACCGTCGGCGTGCAAACCAATGACGAAGACGCTGCGTCCGCGCTGGATGCAGCCAGCGCTGCGACGCTTGCGATTCTGGCGCGTTTGGACGTGGAAGGCGTGGCGCCCGCTGATATTCAAACTGGCGCTGTGCGCTTGCAGCCGCAGTATTCGAATTCGGCGCTCAGCTCCGGCCAGCAGATCGTGGGCTACCGTGCGGTCAATTCGGTCAACGTGCAGGTCAATGATCTGGACCGTCTGGGCGGCCTCTTGGCGGCCCTTGTGGGCGATGGGGCCAACCGGCTGGACCGCGTGACATTCGGCCTGCAAGACCCGTCTGCCGCCACCGATGAGGCACGCCGCCGTGCCGTGGCGGAGGCCATGCGCAATGCGGGCTTATATGCGGACGCCGCGGGTGTGACCGTGGGCGATGTTCTGTCGATCTCCGAACAAGGCGGCGGAGGATACCAACCGTTTCGCGCGGAACCCGTGATGATGGAGGCCATGGCCTCCGCCCCGTCATTCGATGTGCCCGTCGCTGCAGGTGAGATTGATTTGAACGCCTCAGTGACGATGGTTTTCAACATCGATAACTGAAAAAGGGCCCCGATTTCGGGGCCCTTTTCACATTAAGACAGATCAATAAGTGACTGATAAAGATCAGGATACGGCTTTTGACAGCGCCTGATCCAGATCTGCGATCAGATCATCAGCGTCTTCCAGACCGATGGACACGCGCACAACACCGGGGCCCGCGCCTGCGGCCTCTTGCTGCTCTGCCGTCAACTGACGGTGGGTGGTGGACGCCGAATGGATGATCAGCGACCGCGCATCGCCCAGGTTGGCCACGTGGCTGAAAATCTCCAACGCATCGACCAGCTTGATGCAGGCGTCATAGCCGCCCTTGACCGCGAAGGTGAACAGCGAAGACGCACCCCGTGGGCAGACATCCTTCACCCGATCAAAATAGGGGGAGCTTTCAAGACCCGCGTAGGTCACATACTCAATCCGGTCATCCGCCTCGAGCCATTTGGCAATCTTGGTGGCGTTCTCAACATGGCGATCCATGCGCAGGCTAAGGGTTTCGATCCCCATCAGCGTGTAATGCGCGGCCTGTGGGTTCATCGTCATGCCAAGATCACGCAGACCGATGGCGATGCCGTGGAACGTATAGGCCAGCGGGCCGAAGGTCTCCGCGAATTTCAGGCCGTGATAGGCCTGCTCAGGCTCGCTCAGCGATGGGAACTTGTCGGACGCGGCCCAGTCGAATTTGCCGCTGTCCACAACGCAGCCACCGGTGACGGATCCATTGCCCGTCAGGTATTTGGTCGTGGAATGCACCACCAGCGTGGCCCCGTGTTCGATCGGGCGGCACAGGTACGGCGTGGCCGTGGTGTTGTCGATGATCAGCGGCACGCCCGCCGCATCCGCGATATCGGCGATGGCGCGCACGTCCATGATATAGCCGCCGGGGTTGGCGATGGCTTCGCCAAAGACCGCGCGGGTGTTGTCGTCGATCGCGGCTTTCACGGCGTCCAGATCGTCCATGTCGACGAATTTGGCTTCCCAGCCGAACCGTTTGATGGTCTGGCTGAACTGGGTGATCGTGCCCCCATAAAGACGGCTTGACACCACAACATTCATGCCGGGCGACATGATCGGGAACAGCGCCATGATTTGGGCTGCGTGACCCGACGAACAGCACACGGCACCCGCACCGCCTTCAAGTGTGGCGATACGTTCTTGCAAAACCGCCACGGTGGGGTTGGTCAGACGCGAATAGATGTATCCGACCTCTTGCAGGTTGAACAATGCAGCCGCGTGGTCTGCATCGCGGAACACATAGGCGGTCGTTTGGTAAATCGGCGTGTTGCGCGCGCCTGTGGCCGGATCAGGGCGGGCGCCTGCGTGAATTTGCAGCGTGTCAAAGCCGTAGCTTGGCGTGTCGGTCATGGTGATCTCCCTTGGTTTGGCGCGACCTTACGCAAGGGGCGCGGCAACCTCAACGGCACGTCGGGGTGAAAGAACGCACGGTCCACCGATAACACCCAAACAAAGCGGATGTTTCGATCAATCGCGCTGGGACAGAATTTGCTCAACCTGAATGGGGATCCAGTCATGGGGAATGAAATGGCCACCGGGATGCAAATCCAACGTCACACGTCCACCGGGGCAGTCCCAGACGGTGCGTTGAAACGTCAAAAACGGGCGCGCGTTCCAAGGCCCCTGATCCTGCCCCTCGCCGCACCCGAAACGGTCACGCCAAAGGGCCACCGGCGTGTCGGTCTCTCCGCCAGGTCCAAAGGGAAAATCCAGGACCTGATCGTCCAACCCGTAGACCTGTCGTGTTTCACGCGGGGCCTGATCGCAATCAGCCCCTGCAGGAAAACTCCCCGCCACAGCCAAAAGGGCGGCAACATCCGCACCGTCATCACAGACAAACCGCCACGCCATATAGGCGCCATAGGAATATCCCGAAACGAAGATATGGTCAGGGTCCACCGGATACCGCGCCGCCACGTCCTTCAGCACGGCCCGCGCAAAAGCGGTATCGCGCGATCCGGGCCGCCTGAAATCCCAACTGCCGCCCAGACCATTGGGCGCCACCAGCAACACTTCCTCGGCCACAGCACCCACAGCAATCCGGTCATGACGCACAATCAACCCGCCTTGGCGGCCCCAGCCGTGAAAGTGTAGCAACACGGGCAGGGGGCTGACGCCGTCCCACCCATCAGGCGCGCGCAGATGATAGGACCGGTCGCCCAACGTGCAGGCGGTCTGCCCGCTGCAGGCCGCGCCCGCCACAGGCACAAAGACGACAGCCAAAAATATAAGGATCATGCGCAACATAACCTGCCCGATACCCTCCGCGCGCACATTCGGCCACTCACAGCTGCGTCAACAGGTGCCGTCCCCTGTTTCTCTGGTTCAAAAATACCTAAAAACCCAAAAGACGCCCCGAACACCGCCTCCTCGGGAAAAGACCCCAAATTTTCGCCCGAAAATTTGCCCCCCGCCGTCCGCAGGACCCGATCGTCAGATCGTCCCGACACCGGACCCTAGCGCATCCAGAAGCCTTCGCGCTTGATCGTGTTGCGGATCTGGCGTTCGCGCGGCGGCAGGTCGTTCTGGTCAAATAGATCGCGCACTTTCAATCCACGTTCTTGATAGATCATCCGCTTGAATGGGTCATATTGCTTGAGCCATTTTTTGACTTTGTTGGGGGCCGCAACCTCCGCCAAAGCCTCGACCACCGCATCACCCTCACGGGCATAGAGCAGTGGCAGCATTCGGTAATGACAGGTCAAATCCCCATCCAAACCTGCAAGATCATCGCCGGGCCGCCCACCGCCAAAACTGTGGATCACGAGGGGCAGGGCAATCTGGTCCAACCACGGATCGAAGGATTGCAGCACCAGCTCCTCGGGGTGATTGTCGCGAATGTCCACCGCCCAATCGCGCCAGCGCGCGCCAAAGGCAGGGGCATCGTGGCCCGTCACCCAGCCTGCATTGAAATAAAGATACCGTTCCCAATACTCATCCGGTTGGGACAGATCGAGGGTGCTGTCAAACTCCAACCCGAATTTGTCATAAAGCGATTTCCAAACTGCCGTATAGCCCGGCCAGTACAGTTCTTCTTCGGGCCAAGTGCCCGTGCGCCGCATGGAGGCCGCGGGCCTTCTGAAATCCGTGTCCAACGTCCCCAGATCGCCCACGATCAGTGTGTCTGTGTCCAAAAACAGGAAATTGCGCCCTTCGGGCATAGCACAGAGCGCTTCGATCTTGTTGCCATGGGGGTAGCTTTCGCCAAAGGCCGTGTTCTCAAACGGCAGGATCATTGCGCCCAACTCTTCCAACGCCCCCTTGATGTCGCCCCGCATGCTTGGATCGCGGGTCCACAATGGCCCCGGCTGGGGTTCGGCGATATAAAGGGTGCCTTGAAATGACGGCGCTTTGGCTTTGAGAGACGCTGCCAGCAAAACGGCTTCGTATTGCAGCCGTCCCCCTTGGCCGACGGCTACGATATCAAAGTCGCCAACGGGGGCATTCTTCGTTTGTGTCTTTGCCATGAAATGTGCCTGTTCACCTGTTAGGGCGACTATAGGGCCGGCGCTGGGCCATGTAACCCCCTTGGATCGCGTTGACCTGTGATGGGGCGCGTCTCCGCGAGGGAACCGCAGGTGGCCCCTGCCAATGGCGTAGGAAAGATCGATCCAGTGGATCGATCCGGCTGCGTTTGCTTGTATGTTGAGTGGTGGGCGACCCTGGAATCGAACCAGGCGTGCGTCTCCGCGAGGGAGTTACAGTCCCCTGCCACACCTTGCGGCCTGTCGCCCACTGGCGGGGTGAATAGCTGCGACCCCATAGGGCGTCAACCTCAATTCTGACCCAAAGCTTGCGGTTTTTGCCGAACCCCCTCATGAGGGGGCAAACGGATAGGATGACAAGATGAAAAAGCCAAAGTGGGTCGTCGAAAAAGAGCAGGCCAAACGGGCAGCCGCGGCGCAGACCGTGTGGCTTTTCGGGCTGCATGCCGTGCGCGATGCGTTGATGAACCCCGCGCGTGAAAAGCTGCGGCTGGTGGTCACGCGCAATGCGCTGGACCGTTTGGGCGATGCGGTGGCCCATGGGCCCGAACCTGAAATCAGCGATCCGCGCAAATTTGCAGCCCCCATTGATCCCCAGTCCGTTCACCAAGGTGCCGCGTTAGAGGTCAAACCGCTGGATTGGGGTAAGCTTGAAGAGGCCTGCATGGGCGATGGCACACGGCCCCCCCGCGTCGTGTTGCTGGACCGTGTGACCGACCCCCACAACGTGGGCGCGATCCTGCGCTCGGCTGAGGTGTTCGGGGCGCAGGCCGTCGTGGCCATGTCGCGTCATGCGGCCCCTGAAACCGGCGCTTTAGCCAAAACCGCCAGTGGGGCCATGGAACGCCAGCCCTATGTGCGCGTGCGCAATCTAGCCGATGCAATCACCGAATTGCAGGGCATGGGCTATCTGGTGCTGGGTCTGGACGGAGAGGCGGACGTCACGATCGACGCCGCGATAGACGGCAAACGTGACCGCGCCATTGCGCTGGTGCTGGGCGCGGAAGGCCCGGGATTGCGTGATAAAACGAAAGACACCTGCGATCAGTTGGTAAAAATCGACTTTGCTGGCGAGTTTGGATCGCTCAACGTCTCAAATGCGGCCGCTGTCGCCCTATATGCAGTAAAACCCTAACGCTAAAGGACTGCCATGCCGGCCCAAAAGATCGCCACTTGTTGTTACTGCGGCACGCGGGCTGCGCTGGTGTTGAAGGGCGATGACCGCCATGAACTGGTCTGTTCAAGCTGCGGCGCCCCTTTGCATGACCTTAAAATGTTACGAAAAGCACCTGAAGCTGCCCCTGCGCGGGTTGCGGCTCCGCTGCGCAAAACGCCCAAGCCCGCGCATCCCAAGCAGCCCCATCCGAAGGCTGTAAAGTCCAAAAAACGTAAGAAACGCAAAGGGTTGCTACGTCATTTTATGGAAGAAGCTTGGGACGCCATCGAAGACATTATTGATTGAAACATTTGCGCACGCACGGCCCACGATCGGTCACAGAACGGCGAGGTGGGGTATTTTTGCGCAAAAAGCTGGTCCAGATAAGATGCAACGAAACGCAAAACTTTAAGGACCAACCCATGATCTCCCGTCGTCACCTTCTGGCCGCTGCCGCTGCCGCCCCAACTGCCCTTTTGTTTGCGCGCCCTGCCATGGCCGCCAAACCTGCCGTTTTTGCTGAGGATGGCATCGCCATTCGCGGCGCTGACCCCGTCGCTTTTTTCACCGAAGGCGCGCCTGTAATCGGGTCGGCTGACCATGCGCTGGAATGGGAAGGTGCGACGTGGCACTTTGCCTCTGCGGAAAATATGGAAACCTTCATGGGCAACCCTGAGGCCTATGCCCCACAGTATGGTGGCTATTGCGCCTTTGCGATGACCAAGGGCGCCATCGCGACCTCCGTGCCTGAAGCGTGGACGATCTATGAGGGCAAGCTTTACCTCAATTTCTCGGTCAATGTCCGTCAGGTCTGGTCCGAAGACATCCCCGGCAACATCGCCTTGGCTGATGCCAACTGGCCCGGAGTTCTGGCCTGACCCCAGCCCCAAAACCTGCGCGGTCAGATCGATCTGGCCGCGCGCCTGTTCCCTTCGACGTGATCGGAGAGCCTCATGTTGACCCGTCGTTTGTTCCTGTCTTCTGCCGCAGCAGCGCCCGCTACGCTGGGCTTTGCCTCCGCCGTGGCGGCGCAAGAGCCTGCCTTTTATTCAGACGGAACAGCCGCCATTCGCGGGGCTGATCCAGTGGCCTATTTCACCGAAAACCGCCCCGTGATCGGATCGGAGGCGTTCGCCGCCCAGTGGAATGACACCACATGGCATTTTGCCTCCGCTCAGAATAGGGCAACGTTTCTGGCCGACCCTGAGGCCCATGCGCCGCAATACGGCGGCTATTGTGCCTGGGCCGTGTCGCAGGGCTACACCGCGTCAGTGGTGCCCGAGGCGTGGGAGATCGTGGATGGCAAGCTCTACCTCAATTATTCGCACCGCATCCAGCGGCGTTGGGCCCGTGACATTCCGGGCCATATTGCCGCCGGTGACGCCAACTGGCCGCAGGTCCTGAACTGATCACGAAATGGCGAGGAGGGGTTCAACGAGCCCTTTGAGGTCATAAATGACGATCAGGCGCAGCGATTGGAACCTTGCTGCGGCGTTTCATTGTCCCTCGTTCCAAGACTTCGCGCCCCGGCCTTTTGGCTGAGGGCGCTTTTTTATGGGCGCGCGCTGCGGTAGGAGGGGGGATGTATAGCGATCAACTTTTGAAATCGGTCCTGCAGCGGGCCAAAACGGTGGCGGTGGTCGGGGTGTCCAAGAACCCTGTGCGCCCCAGCTATTTTGTGGCGCGCTATCTGGCGTTGAAGGGGTTTCGGGGGATCCCGGTGAACCCCGGGTTGGCAGGGCAGATGCTGTTTGGCGAAACGGTTTACGGCACGCTCGCGGATATTCCGTTTGATGTGGATATGGTCGATATTTTCCGCCGCCCCGACGCGGTGCCCGCCATCGTGGATGAGGCGCTGACGCGCTGGCCGGATCTGCAGACGATCTGGATGCAGATCGGGGTGGAACATGCCCAAGCCGCCGCCACGGCGGAGGCGCGCGGCGTTACCGTGATCCAGAATCGCTGCCCCAAAATCGAATACCAGCGGTTGTTTGGGGAATTGCGGATGGGTGGGTTCAATACCGGCGTGGTGTCGTCGATGCTTTGCCGTCGGCCCGGGGCGCTGCCCCGGACCCCGAGGTATTTTAGAACCAGAGAAAGGGGGCGGCGCGTCAATCCGGCAGGTGCAGGTCTGCGGCCATGCGCACATCGCGCAGTGGGCGCACGCGGCGGATCGATTCTGCATAGAGGGGGTGGGCTTTGTAGGCGGCCAAGGCGGCCTCATCCTTCAGGTCGGCCATGACGATGAAGTCCGGCTGCGGGCCTGAGATTTCATCGAGGTTCAGGTTGCGGTGAACCGCGAAGGTTGCCGCATGGGGGTTGTCTTTGAGGATCCACAGGCCGGCCTCAATCTCATCAAGGTGGGCTGGGTCCAGAGCCGAGAAAAACGCGATATGTCGGATCATCGGCTGGCCTTTTCTGCGATGCCTGATTGGGCGGTGCGTTTGGCAAGTTCGCCTTCGATGTCGCCCAGTGTGACACCGTGGGCCGCACACATGACCAGCAGGTGGTAGATCACGTCGGCGGCTTCGGTCGTCAGCCGCGCGGCGTCGCCTTTGGTGGCCTCAATAATCGCCTCAACCGCTTCTTCGCCGAATTTTTCAGCCGCCTTGTCAGGGTTCGACAGCAATTTGGCCGTCCAACTGGTGTCAGGGTCCGCGTCCTTGCGGGCAAGAATCGTCTGTGCGAGGTTTTGCAATGTCATGTCAGAGCCTTACGGGGACGCCGGCGGCATGCATATGCGCCTTGGCTTGAGGAATCGTAAATGTGCCGAAGTGAAAGATCGATGCCGCAAGCACCGCTGAGGCGCCACCTTTGGTGACGCCGTCGACCAAGTGATCCAGCGTGCCCACCCCGCCCGAGGCGATCACAGGAATATTGACCGCATCGGTCACGGCCTTCGTCAGCGCCAGATTGAAGCCGGATTTGGTGCCGTCGTTGTCCATGGCCGTCAAAAGGATTTCGCCCGCACCCTTGGCCTGCGCCGTGAGCGCGAATTCGATCGCATCGATGCCGGTGGGCCGCCGGCCGCCGTGGGTGAAAATCTCCCACCGTCCGGGTGCGACGGTTTTGGCGTCGATGGCGCAGACAATGCATTGGGAGCCGAAACGCAAGGCGGCTTCGGTCAGCACATCGGGGTTGGCCACAGCGGCAGAGTTGAACGACACTTTGTCCGCCCCCGCCAACAGCAGTTTGCGGACGTCCTCATGGGTGCGCACGCCGCCACCGATGGTCAGCGGCATGAAACAGGCCTCCGCCGTGCGGGTGGCCAGATCATACATGGTGCCTCGGTTTTCTTCGGTGGCCATAATGTCGAGGAAACACAGCTCATCCGCGCCCATGTCATTGTAACGGATCGCACTTTCAACGGGATCGCCCGCGTCGACGATATCAACAAAGTTGACGCCTTTGACCACACGGCCATTGGCGACATCGAGGCAGGGGATGATGCGTGTTTTAAGCATGCCAGCGGTTTAGGCCCAAAGCCCTCAAAGGGGAAGGGGGGCTGGCCCCGACACATCGCCGTGAACCCGTGAAACAACACTGCGTCGTGATTTAGGGGAACCTATATGGATGCCGTAAGTTGAGCATAGCACCAAAGGATGATAGCCATGCGCACCCCAGTTTTCGCTTTTGTATTCGGCCTTATGGCCGCGGGCTCCGCTTCGGCAGAGACGATTTTATTAAGTGCGGTGGATGATCCCGCAGCCCAGCCCACCGCTGTTGTGATGGCACAGCGCGAACGTGCGTCCAGTTTGAGCACGCTGTTTGATCTTGAGGCCGCGCTGGTACTGGATGCGGAGCGTGCCAAACTGCTGGCCGGCGCACCGGTTGCGGGTGTGTTTGAGAGACAAGCCAGCTTTGATCTGCTGGGGGCCGCCCCCCGAACCGTTTTTGATTGATCCCCTGACCCTAATTCCTGAGCGCGGAGAGGGCCTGCGTCAGGTCAATCGCGCCATCGTACAAGGCGCGGCCCGAAATCGCGCCAGAGATCACGCCCGTGGCCTTCAAGGCCGCCAAATCCGCCAGAGACGACACACCGCCCGAGGCGATGACCGGAATATCGACGGCGCGGGCCAAAGCCTCGGTCGCATCGATGTTGGGCCCTTTCATGGCGCCGTCGCGCAGAATGTCGGTGTAGATGATCGCAGCGATGCCAGCGTCTTCATACGATTTGGCGAGGTCGGTGACCTGTACGTCCGTTTCTTCGGCCCAGCCCTTGGTGGCGACAAAGCCGTTGCGGGCATCAAGCCCCACGGCGACCTTGCCGGGGAATTCCCGCGCGGCGTCCCGCACCAGATCAGGGTTTTCCACGGCGACCGTGCCCAAGATCACACGGGCCAGACCCTTGTCGATCCATGCCTCAATCGTGGCCATGTCACGGATGCCGCCGCCCAGTTGGGCGGGCACGGGGCAGGCGTTGAGGATCGCCTCAACGGGGGCCGCGTTTACGGGTTGGCCTGCGAAGGCGCCGTTCAGATCCACCAGATGCAGCCATTCACATCCGGCCTCCACAAAGGCGCGGGCTTGGGCTGCGGGATCATCGTTGAACACCGTCGTTTGATCCATATCCCCATGCACAAGGCGCACGGCCTGTCCGTCTTTGAGGTCAATGGCGGGATAGAGGATCATGGCGTTTCCTTTCGTCAGTTGCGCGCGGTTTTGCACGGGTGCAGGCGGGATGCAACGGCCTGCGGACCCTACGTCACGGTTGATTGGAATCACTTGGCAAGGGCAGGATGACTGCAATCTCAGGGAGGAGACCACAATGAAGACACTCACACTTACACTGGCTGCCATCGTCGGCCTTGCCGGTGCGGCGACAGCAGAGCCCCTGTTGGGCAACTGGCGCACAGCCCAAGATGACAACGGCAACAGCGGCCTGATCCAGGTGGCGCCGTGTGGCAACGCGCTGTGTGGCACGTTGATCCGGGCCTATGACGCCTCCGGCAACCAGATTCAGACGGACAACGTGGGCCGCCAGATCATTTCCGAAACCGTGCCTCAGGGCGGTGGTGAATATCGCGGCAAAGTCTATTCGCCAGACCGCGACCGGACCTATAACTCGCGGTTGCAGTTGAACGGCAACACCTTGTCTGTGAACGGCTGTGTGCTGGGCATCTGCCGCGATGGCGGCACGTGGACACGTCAATAAGAGGGGACACGTCAGTAAGACCTGTCTGATTGTCTAAAGAATGAACCCGAAGTCTTTGACAGGCTTCGGGTTTTTTCGTTTCCGCTGTGGCGTCAAGGTGCCCAGTTGAGGAAGTTGCCGATCATGCGCAAACCGGCGTCCTGACTTTTCTCAGGGTGGAATTGCGTGCCGATAATCGTGTCGCGCGCCACAATCGCGGTGACATCACCGGCGTAGTCGCAATGGGCCAGTCGTTGGGCGGGATCGGACATTTTCATCTGCCATGAGTGGACGAAATAGGCGTGATCGCCTGTTTTCAGACCGGCCAACACCGGGTGGTCCTGTTCGATGACCAAATCGTTCCAGCCCATGTGGGGCACGGGCAACCTGGGATCGGCGGGCGTGATTTTATGGATTTCACCGTCGATCCAGCCGAAGCCTTCGGTTTCGCGATATTCGAACCCGCGACGGGCCAGCATTTGCATGCCGACACAGATGCCCATGAAGGGCTTGGCGTCCTTTTGGACCGCTTCGGTGATGGCCTCGGCCATGCCGGACACGCCATAAAGCTGGTCGCGGCAATGGGGGAAGGCTCCGTCGCCGGGCAGTACGATCCGGTCGGCGGTACGAACCACGTCCGGATCGGACGTGACCCGCACCGCACCGGCACCGGTTTCCGCCGCCATGCGTTCGAACGCTTTTTGCGCCGAATGCAGGTTGCCGCTGTCATAATCGATCAGAACGGTGGTCATGACCTAGAGCGCGCCCTTGGTAGACGGGATCGCATCCGCCTTGCGCGGATCGGTTTCAACCGCGACACGCAGGGCGCGGGCCACGGATTTGAACGCCGCCTCAGCGATGTGGTGGCTGTTGAAGCCGTGCAATGTGTCGATGTGCAAGGTGATGCCGCCATGGGTGCTGAACGCTTGAAAGAATTCGCGCACCAGTTCGGTGTCAAAGCTGCCGATTTTGGCGGTGGGCAGGTCCAGATTGCAGATCAGGAAGGGACGGCCGGACAGATCCAGCGCACAGCGCACTTGGGCGTCGTCCATGGCCAGATGACAATCGCCGTAGCGGTTGATGCCCCGTTTGTCGCCCAAGGCTTCGACCAAGGCCTGACCCAGCGCGATGCCCGTGTCCTCGACGGTGTGGTGGTCGTCGATGTGCAGATCGCCCGTGGCGCGGATCGTCATATCGATCAGGCTGTGACGGGCCAGTTGGTCCAGCATGTGATCAAAAAAGCCCACGTCGGTCTGGTTGTCGTAGCGACCGGTGCCATCAAGGTTAATCTCAACTGAGATATCGGTTTCGGCGGTCTTGCGGGTGATCGTGCTGCGGCGCATGGGGGTCCTGTCCTCGGCGGGGGCGTCGTGTTGGGGCGATCTATAGGCGGTGGGGGGGCGCAGGCCAAGCGGCTTGGGCCAAATTGGTGACACTCTTTGCCATTGGGCAACAGGACCCTAAAGCGCACGCATCAGCGCATCGCGCCGCCTTGCGGCTGTGCCATTGGCGGCAGTGAGGATATCCAGATGCGCCCGCGCGGATTTGGCCTTGCCCTGTTCCATCAGATGTTCGGCCAGATCAAGGCGGCAGGACGTGTTGCCACCGGTGACGAAAACCGCACATTCGAACCAATCCTGCGCCCGTGGATCATCGCCATCAGCCAAGGCGCGCGCCAAGGTGCGGTAGGGGACCGGCGCGCCTGGAAAATCGGCGGCCCATTCAAAGGTCGCGGTCACGGCGCAGGAATAGTTTCCGGACAAGGCAAGGGCGCGGACCCGAAGGCCAAAGAACCGTGCCCGATCCAAAGCATTCGCAGGCACCGCCCGCAGGGCCGCAACAGCGCCCGCCGGATCATCGCGCACAAGGCACAGGTGCGCGCGCATGAGGCCCGACGGGTCCTCTGCCACAGTCAAAACATCCTCGGCCACGTCAAACCGGCTTGTCGTTATTGCGCACTCCATCAAGCACCGCGCAACCCGTGCATCTGCACACAGATGCAGGTTGCGCCCCAGCAGATGGACAGCACGTTGCGGACGGGTTTTCAGGCGGTCCAGCCGCGCCAAAGCCTCATCTAGTGTCAAACAGCCCTGTGCTGGCATAGACGCATTGCTCTTTGGGGGCGCTTGCGTCTTTGATGGCGTCTGAGGGGCGGCTGGCACGGGGTCTTCTCCTTGCGGCGATGGTGTTTCTTATTCGTAAACAAATCGTTTACCCGTGGCGGAATTCAGGGATGGCAGCGGCCATGTCAGGGAAATAATGCGGCAGAATTGAGAAAGGCCAGCAGATGCAGTCAGAGTTCTGGGACGTTCCTGAAGGCAAAATCGCCGCCGTGGTCACGCATTTGCAGATGTTTGCGCGTCCGGCGCCCCGCACCGTGCCGCCCGTTGCCGCACAGTTGGTCGAACACCCCAAACCGGATTTGGAGTGGTACCGCGATTTGTTCATGCGGGTCGGCGGGCAGGATTGGATGTGGTTTTCACGGCTGGGCATGGATGACGCAGAGCTGGCCGCGATCCTTCACCGCGATGATGTTCATATCTTCTCTGTGCGCGTTAAGGGGCGCGACGAAGGGATGTTAGAGCTTGATTTCCGTGAACCCGGCGCATGCGAACTGGGCTACTTTGGGCTGACATCTGCGATGGTGGGCACCGGGGCAGGGCGGTGGTTGATGGAACATGCGCTGGACAAGGCTTGGGCGCAGCCGATCACGCGGTTTCACGTCCACACCTGTACTTTGGACAGCCCGCAGGCCCTGCCGTTCTACATTCGCAGCGGATTTACGGCCTATGCTCGCCAAGTCGAAATCGCCGATGACCCGCGTAAGATCGGTGTCTTGCCCGCGGACAGCAGCCCACAAGAACCCATCATCTGATCGGCCGCCAGCTGCGCGACCGGTTGGCTAGGACGGACTTGGCCAGAAATGAAAGAGGGCCAGAAACGAAAAAACCACCCCGAAGGGTGGTCTGTTTCGCGAGGTGGGTGCCCTCGGTCTTCGAAATGGAGCGGGCGAGGCGATTCGAACGCCCGACCCTAACCTTGGCAAGGTTATGCTCTACCCCTGAGCTACGCCCGCATCATTTCGTGACGCCGATCTATAAAGTCTGGCCGTGCCCCGCAAGAGGAAAAATCATCAAAAATGAGATTTTTCCAAAGCGCCCCCGAACGGGTCAGCCCCCAAAGGCGGTGAGCCACAAAATCGCCAGCACAGACACCACGATCGACGCGAATGTCATCAACATCCCCCCAACACGCAGGTTCATTTTCGGCGGAGAGGCGGAAAACCCATAGGCATGGCCCGCACGTCCCAACAGCAACAACAGCCCCGTCAGATGCAGTACCCAGCCCGCGCCCTCCTGCAGTTCGACCAGCAGCATCAGCAGCAGGCCAAAGGGCGCATATTCGGCGAAATTGGCATGGGCCCGCATGCGTTTCATCAGGCTTTTGTCGCCGTGATCGCCAAGGCCCAGCTGGTTGCCTCGCCGGTAGGTGATGACCCGGATTGACAGGGCAATGAAGATAAGGGCGAGGGCGGCGGCATAAAGGGGTGTAATCATAGCCCCGAACGTGACGGGGGCGGCTGCAAAACGCAAGCCGCCCCCGAAAATGATCATGCAAACACGCGTTGGGGCAGGGCCCCGCGTGTTTTAGTTGAAGTTATACACCACGGACACGCCCAGTGCGTTGTCTGTGTCTTCCACGCC
Source organism: Pseudooctadecabacter sp. (assembly GCF_965657175.1). Classification (GTDB taxonomy): domain Bacteria; phylum Pseudomonadota; class Alphaproteobacteria; order Rhodobacterales; family Rhodobacteraceae; genus Octadecabacter. The sequence goes on from NZ_CBFHNH010000002.1 coordinate 135,819, forward strand.
GGGGGCGGGGTCTGTGTCGAACTCTGTAATCAGCGAAGTGCGCAGCGCCAGTGTTTCCGTCATGGACACGTTCACGCCCAGATCGTTGAAGACACGTGTGCCGGATTCAGACCCGATCACGTCGGTGTCCATGGTGATTGCCACGGCGTCGTTCAGACGGTTGTAGTAGCTTGAAGACAAGCTCAGCGCGCCTTCGTCAAGATCGTCCACACCGGTCAGATCAGCCACACGGTAGCCGACGCCAGCTTGCAGGTCCCACTGGATGTCGCGTGTGTTGTAGACGCGGTAACCGATACCGGCACCAAGGAAGTTGTCGGACGTTTCATTGGGGAAGCTGTCCACGGTGCCCTGCAGTTTGGCAAAGCCGTAGTAGGCGGACCCGAAATCACGTGTGTATTCCAGTTCATACAGCAGGCTGTCTTCGGACACGCCGCCTTCGTCTTCGTTGTACTGGTAGGACAGCTGCAGCTCATAGCCGTTCATGCCGTCGTAGTAGCCGAAGTTTGTGCCCAGACCCAAGGATGTGGTTTCGGTGTTGCCGGAGGTCGCTGTGGCCTGCAAGGACATGGAACCGGTGAAGCCCAACGCGCGGCCTTCGTTGCCGAAAGCAGTCTGATCGCGTGCGAAGTCATCGGCGATGCTTTCGTTCAGGGATTCGATACGGTCTTCCGCAGCGGACGTGCCAAGGGCTGTCTGTGCAAAAGCGGAAGTCGCCAACAGGGATGCTGCGGTGCCGGCAAGCAGAAGAGTTGTGGTTTTCATGTGTCTAACTTTCGTTGAATGTCGTTGTCCGACGCGACATGCGCCGGTGATCTGTCATAGGACATACGCCGCAGCGCGGCACGAACTAGGGGGAAAAGAGAGCCCGCACTGACCCTGTCGGTTTCCCGCTGATCCATTCGGATCATTTAGGCGGAAACCAGCCTATTTTTCTGAGATTAAAGAAAGCTTGGAACCAATCAGGCTTCCGGTAAAGCGTCCGTGGCGGAAATGGCGGTCATATCAAGCCCCACGTCCTCGCTGTGGGCGACCACGCCATCCGGTGTCAGCCACAACAGCCCGTAGGCGCCGGGTTCTGCGGTGGATAAGGTGCAATCGGGGTCGTGCAAATCAAGCGGCGCTTGGTGGCAGGTGCTTTTGAACATGGTAAACGGCACGCCGCCTGCCTGCCCGCTGATCGTGCGGTGGATGTGGCCACAAAATAGATGCGCGCCGGTGGGGCGCAAGCGGTCCAGCAAATCACCCCCGTTCATCAACCGGATCGCGTCCATCCCCGGTAAGCCGGTTTCGAAAGGTGGATGGTGGACAAAGACCAAAGGCATCCTGTCGCCCGCCCCTGCGAGGGCCTCGTCCAGCCAAGAGAGCCGCGCGTCACACAGAGCGCCGGAATGGACGGGGTCGGGGCTGGCCTCATGACTGTCGAGGGTGATCAGACGGTGGTGGAGCAGGTCCATGATCTGCTGCACGTGGCCCGCACGTGTGGCGGGGTGGTCCGGGAAAGCCGCCCGAAAAACGGGGCGGTCGTCATGGTTGCCCAACATCAGCAGGACGGGCAGGGGACAGGTTTTAAGGGTGTCGCGCAGAATGGCGAATTCCTCAGCACGGCCCGAATGGGTCAGATCGCCCATGATCACAAGCGCTGCCGCATCGCCATGATCGGCCAATGCGGCCCCATAGGCCGCTTCGAACCGCGCCGTGGGGTCAAGGCCGATGATGGTCTTGCCGCCTGCGCGCAGATGCAGGTCCGTCAGGACAATGATCTTGGACGTGCCGGTCATGTGAATTCAATCAGGTCCCAACGGTTGCCAAAGGGGTCGCGAAACACGGCGACGGTGCCATAGGGTTCGTGTCGCGGTGGTTCTTCGAACGTGACGCCTGCGGCTAGATAGGCCGCGTGATCGCCGGCGAAGTCATCGGTCTCCAAGATCAGCCAAACGCGCCCGCCACATTGATTGCCGATGGCCGCGATCTGGTCTTCTGTGCTGGCCTGCGCGAGGATGAACGCCGTCTCCGCCCCGCGTGGTGCGACCTTGACCCAACGTTTGTGGCCTTCGTCGATGTTGCAGATCAGATCAAAGCCCAAGGTGTCCACGAAAAAGCGAAGGCCTTCGGCGTAGCTGGGCACCAAGATCGACACGGACGACAGACGTTGCATGGAACCTCCAAAAGACATCAGGGGCAGCGTTTCGTAAAACGCTGCCCCTGACAATTACTTTTGAGGCAGGGCCAAATTTCGCGACATTTGGCGGCCCAGCAAACTTCCGGAATTTTGATCACTCCAACTCGATCAGCAGGTCCTTGGCATCGATCTGACCACCGGCGGTGATGTGCACGGCCTTGATCGTCGCATCCCGTTCGGCGTGGATGCCGGTTTCCATCTTCATCGCTTCGATGGTCAGCAACAGATCACCTTCTTTGACCTTCTGGCCCAGGGTCGCCGCGACAGAGGCCACAACCCCCGGCATTGGCGCGCCGATATGGTTGTCATTGCCCGCTTCGGCCTTGGGCCGCTGCACGGTGTTGGCGGTAACCATGCGGTTGGGCACGCGGATGGTGCGGGGTTGCCCGTTGAGTTCGAAAAAGACCTTCACTTCGCCTTCTTCATTGGTCTCTGCCACCGCCTGCATCCGGATTTCCAGCGTCTTGCCGGGGTCGATTTCTGCCGTGATCTCTTCGGAGGGTTCCATCCCGTAAAAGAACGTCCGCGTGGGCAGGGTGCGCACGGGGCCGTAGGTCTCATGGCGCTGGGCGTAATCCAGATAGACCTTGGGATACATCAGGTAAGCGTTCAGATCCTCATCGTCGATCTCAGCCCCGTCCAGTTTTGCCGAGACCTCCGCGCGGATCTCTTCCAGGTCCACAGGCGGCAAGGACGCACCTGGGCGTTCCAGATTGGGTTTTTCACCTTTCAGCACTTTTGCCACGATCTTGTCGGGGAAGCCGCCGGGGGGCTGGCCCAGATTGCCGCGCATCATATCCACGACGCTGTCGGGGAAGGACACATCGGTCTTGGGGTCCTCGACCTCGGCCCGTGTCAGGTTCTGGCTGACCATCATCAGCGCCATGTCGCCCACCACTTTGGAGGACGGCGTGACCTTCACGATATCACCAAACATCTGGTTCACATCCGCATAGGTCTGGGCGACCTCATGCCAGCGTTCTTCCAGACCCAAGGATCGCGCTTGTGCCTTGAGGTTGGTAAACTGGCCACCGGGCATTTCGTGCAGGTAGACCTCGGACGCGGGCGCCTGAAGGCCGCTTTCGAAGGCAGCATAATGGGCGCGGACGGTTTCCCAGTAATTGCTGATCTCACGGATCGCGCCCACATCCAGACCCGTGTCGCGGTCGGTGTGTTTCAACGCCTCAACAATCGACCCCAATGTCGGCTGGGACGTGTTCCCAGACAGCGCATCCATCGCCGCATCGACCACATCAACCCCCGCGTTGGAGGCCGCCAATACAGTGGCAATCGCCGCCCCAGAGGTGTCGTGGGTGTGGAAATGGATCGGCAGGCCGACCTCTTCCTTCAGCGCCTTCACAAGCTGGGTCGCGGCGGCAGGTTTCAACAGGCCCGCCATGTCTTTGAGGCCCAGAACATGGGCGCCTGCGGCTTCAAGGTCTTTTGCCATGCCGACGTAGTACTTCAGATTGTACTTGGACCGGTCTGGGTCATTGATGTCGCCGGTGTAGCAGATCGTGCCTTCGCAGACCTTTTCGGCCTTGATCACCGCATCCATCGCCACACGCATGTTTTCCACCCAGTTGAGGCTGTCGAACACGCGGAACACATCGACACCGCTGACGGCGGCCTGACGGACAAATTCTTGTACCACATTGTCGGGATAGTTGGTGTAGCCCACGCCGTTGGACGCACGCAGCAACATTTGCGTCATGATGTTGGGCATCTTGGCGCGGATGTCGCGCAGGCGCTGCCACGGGCATTCCTGCAAGAACCGGTAGGCCACGTCGAACGTCGCACCGCCCCAACATTCCACGGAGAACAGCGACGACATATTGGCCGCATAAGTGGGGGCCACGCGGATCATGTCGATGGACCGCATGCGGGTGGCCAGCAAGGACTGGTGGCCGTCACGCATGGTGGTGTCGGTGATCAACAGCTGTTTTTGATCGCGCATCCAGTCGGCCACAGCCTCCGGCCCGAATTGATCAAGGATCTGGCGCGTGCCGGGCTTGGGGTCTTCGACGCGCGGGACGGGCGCTTTGGGGGCGATGGCCTCGGGTCCGGGTAAGGCGCGGCCTTGGGTTTCGGGGTGCCCGTTGACGGTGATGTCGGCGATATAGGTCAGGATTTTGGTGGCACGGTCGCGGCGCGCCTTGAAATTGAACAGCTCCGGCGTCTCATCGATGAACTTCGTGTGGTATTCGTAGTTCAGGAACGTCGGGTGTTTCAGCAGGTTTTCCACGAAGGCGATGTTGGTGCTGACGCCGCGAATACGGAATTCACGCAACGCACGGTCCATGCGGCTGATTGCGGCTTCGGGCGTGGGGGCCCAAGCGGTCACTTTGGTCAACAGGCTGTCGTAATAGCGCGTGATCACAGCTCCCGAATAGGCGGTGCCGCCATCCAGACGGATGCCCATGCCCGTGGCAGAGCGGTAGGTCTGGATGCGGCCATAATCGGGGATGAAGTTGTTGGAGGGGTCTTCGGTCGTCACACGGGTTTGCAGCGCGTGGCCGTCGAGTTTGACGTCATATTGCGACGCGCAGCCCGTGGCCTCAACCAGCGATTTGCCCTCGGCGATCTTGATCTGGGCCTGCACGATGTCGATGCCGGTGACTTCTTCGGTGACGGTGTGTTCAACCTGCACGCGAGGGTTCACTTCGATGAAATAAAACTCGCCCGAGTCCATATCCATCAGGAATTCGACCGTGCCCGCGCATTCGTAATTCACGTGTTCGCAGATTTTCTTGCCCAGATTGCACAGCTGTTCACGCTGGGTGCCGCTGAGGTAGGGGGCAGGGGCGCGTTCGATGACCTTCTGGTTGCGGCGCTGGACGGAACAGTCACGTTCCCACAGGTGATAGATTTGCCCGTGGCTGTCGCCCAGGATTTGCACCTCAACATGGCGGGCGCGCATGATCATCTTTTCGAGATAGCCTTCGCCATTGCCAAAGGCGGCCTCGGCCTCACGGCGGCCCTCAAGGACTTTTTCCTCAAGCTCGTCCTCGGACATAATGGGGCGCATCCCGCGACCACCACCGCCCCAAGATGCCTTGAGCATCAGCGGGTAGCCGACCTCTTTGGCTTCTTTCTTGATGGCTTTCATGTCGTCGCCCAGCACTTCGGTGGCGGGAATGACTGGAACGCCAGCCTCAATCGCGACGCGGCGCGCGCTGGCCTTGTCGCCCAGTTGGCGCATGGTTTCAGACCGGGGGCCGATGAATTTGATGCCGTTGGCGTGGCAGGCATCGACGAAATCGGGGTTCTCGGACAGCAGACCGTATCCGGGGTGAATGGCGTCCGCGCCGCTGTCCTTGGCCACGCGGATCATCTCATCAATGCTGAGGTAGGCGGCGACAGGGCCAAGGCCCTCGCCGATGCGGTACGCCTCATCTGCTTTGAAGCGGTGCAGGCCCAATTTGTCCTCTTCGGCGAAGACGGCGACTGTCTTCTTTCCCATCTCATTGGCGGCCCGCATGATACGGATGGCGATTTCGCCGCGGTTTGCGATCAGGATTTTCTTGAAGTCAGCCATATGGACGGGCCCCTCTATTTTGCAGTTGCAGCATTTATGGCGAAATTGGTCGGGGTGTAAACGGGTAGAACTGGGTAGAAGACAGGCGCGTGCCGCGGGCGGGGGCCAAAATTCTACGAATTTTGGCGGCGCTCGACGGAACGGCAAGCATGCTGTCGGGTTGGTGGGGCAACGCAACCCTCACGAAGGATGAAACCATGAACCGGTTTGAAGGCAAACGTATTTTGATCACTGGCGGCACCTCTGGCATCGGATTTGCCACGGCCAAACGCATTGTGGAGGAAGGCGGTGAGGTGGCCGTGACCGGCACCACCCAAGAGCATCTGGACGAGGCTGGCCGGACGTTGCCCTCGGGGTCCTTGGTGCTGCGCAACGATGCCTCAGATCCGGATGCCGCGGTTGAGCTGGCTGAGAAGATCAAAGACCAGATGGGCGGCATTGATGGCGCATTTCTGAATGCAGGCTACGGTCAGAACTTTGCGACTGAGGACATGACGGTGGATGGCTTTGACGGCATGATGAACGTCAATGTGCGCGGGCCCGCCTTGCAGATGGCGCAGCTGAAACCGTTGATCCACGATGGGGGGGCTGTTTTGCTGACCTCGTCTGTGGCGCCCTATTTGGGCGGGGCAAAGGGGGCGATCTATGCGGCCACCAAAGCGAGCTGTGCGGTGATGGCGCGGTCTTGGGCCAAAGACCTTGCAGGGCGGGGCATTCGCGTGAATTCCGTCGGGCCGGGCCCGATTGAGACCAATTTCTTTGATGCGCTGGGCAAGGGTGGGTCCGATGCGGATGACCTGAAAGACCAGATTTCACAAGCGGTGCCGCTGGGACGCATGGGGCGCGCCGAAGAGGTGGCCGCCGTCGCGTGTTTCTTGCTGTCGGATGACGCGTCGTTCGTGTCGGGGAGCGAATATATGGTGGACGGGGGCATGACCCTGCGGTGATGCGTCTGTTTTGATCTGGGTTCATTTAGGTATTTTTGAACCAGAGAAACGGGGGCGGGGTGAAATCCTGCCCCCAATGGGGTTTCGCGCGCGAACAGAGCGCGAACATGGGGTTTTCTTGGGACGCAGGGCACGCTAGATGTTGGGGTATGAGCAGTTATTCCGATGATGAGGCCTTTGAGGCCGCCACCGCCCCCCGTGCCGCAGCAGGGTCTTTGTCCGCCCGCGCAATGGGCGGCTTTGCTGCGCCGTATTTGGAGGGGTTGAACCCCGCCCAACGTGAGGCGGTTGAGGCTTTGGACGGCCCTGTATTGATGTTGGCCGGGGCGGGCACGGGCAAGACCAAAGCGCTGACCGCGCGGATTGCCCATTTGCTGGCCACGGGATCGGCGCGGCCCAATGAGATTTTGGCCGTGACCTTTACCAACAAAGCCGCCCGCGAGATGAAGACGCGGGTGGGGGCCTTGACCGGTCATATCGAGGGGATGCCTTGGCTGGGCACCTTTCATGCGATCTGTGTTAAGTTGCTGCGTCGCCATGCGGAGCTGGTGGGGCTCAAGTCGAATTTCACAATTCTGGACACGGACGATCAGCTGCGTTTGCTCAAACAACTGGTCGCGGCTGAGAATATTGACGACAAACGCTGGCCCGCGCGGATGTTGTCGGGGATCATCGACGGCTGGAAAAACAAGGCGTGGACGCCCGCGCAGGTGCCCGTGGCCGAAAGCAGTGCCTATGATGGCAAGGGGATTGATCTCTACGCGGCCTATCAGCAGCGCATGAAGGATCTCAACGCCTGTGATTTCGGCGATTTATTGCTGCACATGGTGACGATTTTTCAACAGCACGACGATGTGTTGCATCAGTATCAACGTTGGTTCCGCTACATTCTGGTGGACGAATATCAGGATACGAACGTCGCCCAATACATGTGGCTGCGGCTGTTGGCGCAGGGGCACAAGAACATCTGCTGCGTGGGCGATGATGACCAGTCGATCTACGGCTGGCGCGGGGCCGAAGTGGGCAACATCCTGCGGTTCGAAAAGGACTTTCCGGGCGCTGTGGTGGTGCGGCTGGAACAGAACTACCGATCAACCGGGCACATCCTTGGGGCCGCCGCCGGTGTGATTGAGGCCAACAAGGGCCGGTTGGGCAAGACCTTGTTCACGACCGGCGAAGACGGCGAACAGGTGCGTCTGATCGGCCATTGGGACGGGGAGACAGAGGCGCGCTGGATCGGTGAAGAGATCGAGGCGATGCAGCGGGGCACGCGCGGAATTGATCCGATGAACCTCAACGATATGGCGATTTTGGTGCGTGCATCGCATCAGATGCGCGCCTTTGAGGACCGGTTTTTGACCATCGGTCTGCCCTACCGCGTGATCGGTGGCCCGCGCTTTTACGAACGGATGGAGATCCGTGATGCGATGGCCTATTTTCGGCTCGCTGTCAGTCAAGATGATGATCTGGCGTTTGAAAGGGTCGTGAACACCCCCAAACGGGGCTTGGGCGACAAGGCGGTTCAGACGATCCAGACCACGGCGCGCACCAACGGAGTCAATCTTGTCGAAGGCGCGCGGCTGTGTGTTGAGGGCGGGTTGATCAAGGGCAAAGGCGGAGCTGCGCTGCGCGAATTGGTGCAGGGGTTGGATCGGTGGTACAAACAGCTGCGCGATGAGGCGGACACCCACGTCGAAGTGGCCGAGATGATCTTGGACGAGAGCGGCTACACCGCCCATTGGCAGAACGACAAAACGCCAGAGGCCCCGGGGCGTTTGGAAAACCTTAAGGAACTGGTCAAGGCGTTGGAAAATTTCGAGAATCTGCAAGGGTTCCTCGAACATGTGTCGCTGATCATGGACAATGCGCAGGATGAGGAAGACGACAAAGTCACCATCATGACCCTGCACGGGGCCAAGGGTCTGGAGTTTCCGGCCGTGTTCTTGCCAGGTTGGGAAGACGGGTTGTTCCCGTCGCAGCGGTCCATGGATGAAAGCGGGCTCAAGGGCCTCGAAGAGGAACGGCGGCTGGCCTATGTGGGCATCACGCGGGCGGAGCGACATTGCTGCATCAGCTTTGCGGCCAATCGGCTTGTCTATGGCCAATGGCAGAGCCAGATGGCCAGCCGGTTCATTGATGAACTGCCCGAGGAACATGTTGAGGTCCTGACGGCCTCTGGCCTCTATGGTGGCGGCATGGCGGCTGCGGCCAATCCGGCCAGCATGGGCATGGGGTCGGACCTGCACCAAAAGGCGGCGGACGCAAATGTCTACAATTCGCCTGGTTGGCGGCGTTTGCAATCGCGCAGCCAGCAGCGCGGCATGGCGCAACCCAAAGAAAGCCGCAACATGGTGATCGACATGACGGCCTCGTCCTCATTTACGGAGGGCGACCGGGTGTTTCACCAGAAATTCGGCTATGGTGAGGTGATGGAGATCGAGGGCGACAAGCTGGTGATTGAATTCGACAAGGCCGGTGAAAAGAAAGTGGTGGCGAAATTTGTGGTGGGAGCTGCACAGGCCAACGACGTGCCGTTCTAAGGCAGCGGCCAAAATTCCGGAATTTTGGCGCTTGGTCTAAAATTCTAGAATTTTAGGCCCCCGTTCCATCCGTCTGGCCACAGGATCGGGTAGAGCGTTGCCACCAGCAGCACGGCCATGACCACATTGAACACCCGCAACCGGCTGGGGGAGGTCAGGAAGCGCCGCATCTGTTGCCCCAGAACCGTCCATGCCCCCACGCAAGGAATGTTCACCACCCCAAAGACCAAGGACACCAACCCCACCGCCAACATGGATCGGTCCCCGTCCACGGTTGCATAGTTGGTGATGGCATAGACGGCCATGGACCATGCCTTGGGGTTCACCCACTGAAACGCCGCCGCTTGCAGGAATGTCATGGGCACGCCGCCAGTCTCGGGCGCATCGGGCAGTTTTGGCGCGGCGGTGGCGATTTTCCACGCCAACCATAGCAAATACAGGACAGACACGACCTTTAGAATGCGATCCGTCACCGGAAAGGCGTCAAACACCTGCATCAGACCCAAGCCCACCAGCACGATCATCACCGAAAACCCGATGCCCACGCCCAGCATGTGGGGCAGGGTGCGGACCAGGCCGAAATTGGCGCCTGACGCCATCAGCATCGTGTTGTTCGGCCCCGGCGTGATGGAACTGATGAAAGCGAAGGCCACGAGGGCAAGGAAGATGTCATAACTCATGACGCAACTCTATCGCGCAAAGGGCACAATGAAATTGCTAAGTTGCTGGCTTTTCGACTAACGTCACAATCCATGACCGATATTGATCCCATCAACGCGCGTATATTGCGTGAATTGCAGGCCGATGGCCGCATGTCGAATCTCGTTCTGGCGGACAAGGTGGGCTTGAGCCCCTCTGCCTGCCTGCGCCGTGTCCAAGACCTTGAACGACGGGGTGTGATCACGGGCTACCGCGCCCAGCTTGATCCGGCCCAAACGGAGCGGGCCTATATGGTCTACGTGGCGGTGGGATTGGCGGAACATTCCAAAGTGGCGCAAGAGGCGTTTGAGGCCGCGATGGCGCGGTTTGAAGACGTCACCGAATGCCACAACATTGCAGGGGCGTTCGAATATCTGCTGCGGGTCGAAGTCGCGGATTTGGCGGCCTACAAGACCTTTCACACCGACAAGCTGGGCACCGTGCCCCATGTGCGGTCGATCACCAGCTATATGGTTATGGGGTCCCCCAAAGACACACGGGCGTAAAATCCCTCCCCCCAAAATAAAAGCGCCGAAACCCGGGAGGAGGTGGGTTTCGGCGCTTAACTGGTGCCCCGTGGGAGGTCGGGGACTTGGTGTTCTTGGATCAAGTGCGGCGATGTCAGGGAGGAGGAGAGACATCGCCGCGTCTTGATCACAGCGCCTTGGCCCTAGGGAGGAGGAGGGGGCCTCAGCGCTATCACGGGGTTCCTAATGGGAGGAAAAAGAACCCCGATCCGGTTGAGCCGTTAGCGAATGGATGCTTCCAATGCGATGCGATCGATGTCGCCGGCTGTAATTCCGATGTCTGCCAACTCACGACGGGACAAACGGTTCAATTCTTTTCTCGTCTGCTCGTATTTTTCTTTACGAGCGCGGCGGACTGCCACGTTTTCACGCCAGTTGGCAATCAAAGCGGTGATCGAAAAGCCGCCGGTGCGGATGTCAGTTACAAATGCCATTTTTGGCCTCTTTCGGTTGCGACCCTTGTTCTGCGGGTCTCGGGTTGCGACGCCGTGTTGCGCCTTCGAGAACACACTTAGGCTTTTGCTGCGGCTGCACAATGGTTTCGTTGGCAATGCTGCTATGCAGAATGTGCATGGTTAATGACTTGAAATGCCAGTGTTTTGTCCAAGCGGTCAAATTGACGCGAGGGAAGTTTAGCGATTGAACATCCCCGGCCCCCTGTTGTCTAAGGAATGGGCGGTTTAAGAACGCTGCAACGGATTTCGGGCTGAGGTGGGCACATTCTATGACACAGACAAACGACAGCATTCTGGGCGCATTGGGCACGATTGGCCTGCCGGACGGGGGCGATCTGGTCACACGTGATATGATCCGCGCGTTGAATGTGTCCGGTGGGACCGTTCGATTCGTCATTGAGGCCCCCGACGCGGCCACCGCAAACCGGATGGAGCCTATTCGCCAAGCGGCTGAGGCGATCGTGTCCAAGATGGACGGGGTCGACAGTGTCTCTGTCGTGCTGACGGCCCATGCGCCCCAAGGCGGTGCGGCCAAGCAACCCCCGCCACCTGCCGACAAAACACCACCGAACCTGACCATCGGTCGCCACCCCACACCACAAGCAGGGCCAGAAGGCGTGCCGGGCGTGGACCGGATCATCGCCATCGGGTCAGGCAAGGGGGGCGTGGGCAAATCCACCGTATCGTCGAACCTTGCCGTGGCGCTGGCCAAACAAGGCCGCCGCGTTGGCCTGCTGGATGCAGATATCTACGGTCCCAGCCAGCCGCGCATGATGGGGGTCAACAAGCGCCCCGGCTCACCTGATGGCAAAACGATCATTCCGTTGCAGGCCCACGGCGTCACCATGATGTCCATCGGTCTGATGGTCGATCCGGCCAAGGCCGTGGTTTGGCGGGGGCCGATGTTGATGGGTGCCTTGCAACAAATGCTGACGCAAGTCGAATGGGGGGAGCTCGATGTGCTGCTGGTCGATTTGCCGCCCGGCACCGGTGATGTGCAATTGACGTTGTGCCAGAAAACCCACCTGACCGGCGCGATTGTCGTCAGCACGCCGCAGGATGTGGCTTTGCTGGATGCGCGCAAGGCGTTGGACATGTTCGGGACGCTGAAGACCCCGATCCTCGGGCTGGTTGAGAATATGTCGACATATATATGTCCCAACTGCGGGCATGAGGCGCATTTGTTCGGCCACGGCGGCGTGGCGCAGGAGGCGCAGGACATTGGCGTGCCGTTCTTGGGCCAGTTGCCGATTGATCTGGACACGCGCCTTGCAGGTGACGCCGGCACGCCCATTGCCGCAGGCGACAGCGCCATGGCCGATGCCTATGCGACGCTGGCCAAGCGGCTGATCGACGGCGGCATGGGATGATCATCCGCCGCGCGACACTAACCGATTGGCCCGCTATCTGGGCCATTCTGGAACCGGTGTTCCGCGCAGGCGAAACCTATGCTGTGGCAACAGACATCACCGAGGACGCGGCGCGGGCCAAATGGCTCGACACGCCTTCGGCCTGTTTTGTGGCTGAAAGCGACGGCATTTTGGGAACCTATTATATACGTGCCAATTTTGACGGGCACGCGGATCACATCTGCAACGCAGGATACGTGACCGCGCAGGACGCCGCAGGGCAGGGGGTGGCCACGGCCATGTGCCGCCATTCTCTGACAGCGGCCCGTGATCTGGGTTTTGCGGCGATGCAGTTCAATCTGGTGCTGGCATCCAACACCCGCGCGGTGGCGTTGTGGCACCATCTGGGGTTCGCGACTGTTGGCACCCTGCCGGATGCATTCCGCCATCCGACCCTTGGGCTGGTGGACGCCCATATCATGCACCAAACCCTGTAACGGGACGTCATGGCACCCATGGGAAACCGTGGGACGGCGGGGGATTTACGAATCAACCCCTCGTGAATCGGCTTGATTCTGCCTGGCTTGCCATGGGAATGACCTCGTTCAGGGTCATAAAATACCCGTTGATGCTGTGAATATCGGCCCGAAGTTGCAAATCACCGGGAAAATCTGGAACTTTTTTCTATCTATCAAGTCGCACCATATATTGTGGTTGGGTTTGCATAAACCGCCCCATCTGCCCGAAATTGACCAAAATCCGCACCAGATGCAGTGTTGGAGGGCGCCCGAAAATTCCATCTAGTACCATCAAGTGCCAAAAAATCCTTGGCGGACCATGAATTCCCGTGCATACAAGATCACAAGAAGACGGGCAGACAACACGGGGCACCAAACGACCCCACCGACCACCCAGGTCAGGTTTCATACAGGCACCCAAGCTTCTTGAACGAAGAGATCCGGCGCGCGAGCGAGCAGACATCCCCCCAGGTGGCGCGCGCAGCTGGACATCCCGGCAACGGGAAGAAGTCGGCGGATCAGGCAGTGGCAGCAGTCTGATCCGCCGTTTTCCGTTTAACGGACCAATTTTCAATGGGGGGGCGAACAAGAAGGGGCCGCGGGACAGTGGGTCTGAGTTTCAGAGGCGAATTCCACCAGAAGGTGGACGGTAAGGGACGCATGTCGATCCCGGCTGATTTTCGTGCTGTGCTCTCGGATGGTGATCCGCGTTGCCCTGAAAATCCCCTTCCGCGACTGGTTGTATTGCATGGCTCCCATCTTGAAGGCTGCCTGCACGTCTACACCATAGAAGCCATGACCGAGATCGAAGAGGGCATCAAAAAGCTGCCCCGCGGGTCTGTGGCGCGCAAAAAAGCATCCCGCAAGATCCTTGGCAAATCTTGGGAAACCGAGGTCGACAAAGACGGTCGCATCGTGCTGCCCCAGCGATTGCGCGAACAGATCGGCCTGACGGGGCTCGCGACCATGACCGCTATGGGCGACTATTTTGAGCTTTGGGATGCGGACACTTACGAACGCTTTGAGGCCGAGGAGGACGATGACGACGACATTGATCCGCTTCTCTACCTCGACAGCACCCAGCCACCGGGCGACGGCTGACAGATGGGAACCGCTGCCGCCTCTCCCCCTCATATTCCCGTTCTGATCGGGCCGCTGATTGCGGCCTGTTCGCCTGTTCAGGGCACGTGGCTGGATGGGACGTTTGGCGCAGGCGGCTATGCGCACCGCCTGCTTGAGGCCGGGGCAGACCATGTCATCGGCGTAGATCGTGATCCGTCGATTGTACAAATCGCACCTTGGGCGGTGAATAACCCCGACGTGACGCTTGTCGAAGATACATTTTCCAACCTTGACGCGGTGGCCACTGATCTGGACGGCGTTGTCCTCGATCTCGGGGTGTCGTCGATGCAGCTTGATCAGGCAGAGCGCGGATTTTCATTCATGAGGGACGGTCCGCTGGACATGCGGATGGGACAGGAGGGGCCAAATGCAGCTGACATTATCAATCACGCGGCGGAAGCCGACATTGCTGACATTCTATTTACGTACGGCGAAGAGCGCGCAAGCCGCCGCATCGCCCGCAAAATCGTGGCCGAGCGTGCCGACAGCCCCATCGAAACTACCCTCCGTCTTGCGAAACTGATCGAAAGTTGCCTGCCGCGCCCCAAGCCCGGCCAGTCGCATCCCGCGACACGCAGCTTTCAGGCGATCCGTATTGCGGTGAACGACGAATACGAGCAGCTGGCCGCAGGGCTTGAGGCCGCTGAACGTGCGTTGAAACCGGGCGGCCACTTGGCGGTGGTGACCTTCCATTCGGTCGAAGACCGCATGGTAAAACGGTTCTTCCAGCAACGCGCCGGCACAACCGGCAACGCCAACCGCTACGCCCCTGCACTGGCCGAGGAAACGCCCGCGTTCAGGATCGTGACCAAAAAGGCCGTGGGCCCCGACGCAGATGAGCTTGAGGCCAACCCCCGCGCGCGGTCGGCCAAATTGCGGGTCGCCACGCGCACAGATGCGCCCGCCGGACCGGTGGACCGGTCAAAACTGGGAATGCCAATGTTGAAGGATAAGCGGTGATGCGGTCACTTCTTTATATCATGTCGGGATTGATGGTGATGGGGCTGGCCTATTGGGCCTATCACGAAAATTACGAAACCCAGGCGTCCTTGCGCGAAGTGCGCGATCTGCACCGTCAGATCGGCGCCTCCCATCAACGTCTGAACGTGCTTGAGGCCGAATGGGCCTATCTGAACCGCCCCGACCGTCTGCGTGATCTGGCAGAGCTGAATTTTGACCGGCTGCGCCTGTTACCGCTGATGCCCGATGGCTTTGGCCGGATCGACCAGATCGCCTATCCGGGCGGCATCGTGTTTGACCTGACCAATTCGGTTGAGGTGTCCTCCGACAACGCACCTGAGGCCTCCCAATGATCCGCACACCCCTTCGCCCGCTGGCCCGTATCCTCAAAGCTCGCGAACAGGGGCAGAACCCTGACGCGATCGAGGCCGAGAACAAACGCATCCGTCACGAAGACGACCGCGACCGCGCGCGCCTGCAGGCGGAATCGCGGCTGTTGGTCATGGGGGTCGCGTTTTTCTGCGCCTTCTTGGTGATCGGCGCGCGCATGGGGATGGTGGCAGGATCCGTTCCGCAAGAACCCACAGCACAGGCCACAGGGTCGCCCATCATCGGGCAACGCGCTGATATCGTCGATAGAAATGGCCGCGTTCTGGCGACGAACCTTGATACGCACAGCCTTTATGCGCAAATCCCCGACATGATCGACCCGCCCAAAGCGGCGCGCGAACTGGCAGCGATCTTCCCAGAGCTGGAAGAAGAGGACTTGCTGGCCGATTTCACCGGCAGCCGCCGGTTCCTGTGGATCAGACGTGAGATTTCGCCCGAACAGATGCAGGCCGTCCACGACATTGGCGACCCCGGTCTGCTGTTTGGCCCACGCGAAATGCGGCTTTATCCCAACGGGTCTGTCGCCGCGCACATTCTGGGCGGCGCAAGCTATGGGCGTGAGGGCGTGCATTCGGCAGAGGTCATCGGTGTGGCTGGCGTCGAAAAGCATTTCGACGATTTCCTGCGCGATCCGGCCAACGAAGGCGCGCCGCTGGAGTTGTCGCTAGATTTGACGGTGCAGGCCGCGTCCGAGCGTGTTTTGCATGGTGGCATGATGTTGATGCAGGCCAAGGGCGCGTCGTCGGTGTTGATGGATGTTCACACGGGCGAAATCATTTCGATGGTGTCACTGCCTGACTTTGACCCCAACGACCGCCCCCGCGTGTTGACGGCTGAGGACAATGCAACGGATCAATCCGACAGCCCGCTGTTCAACCGCGCGGTGCAGGGCGTGTATGAATTGGGATCGGTCTTTAAAATCTTTACCGTGGCGCAGGCGATTGAACTTGGATTGATCAATGCAGGCACGATGATCGACACCTCCGGCCCGTTGCAATGGGGCCGGTTCCGCATCCGCGATTTCAACAATTACGGGCCTGAACTGACCGCCGAAGATGTGATCGTGAAGTCGTCCAACATTGGCACCGCACGGGTGGCGATGATGATTGGCGGCGAACGTCAGCGCGATTTCCTTGGCCAGTTGGGGCTGTTGGAAGAAACAGAGGTCGAGATGGTCGAGGCCGCGACAGGCGATCCTTTGTTGCCGTCCAACTGGTCGGAAATTTCAACGATGACGATCTCTTACGGGCATGGGCTGTCATCCTCGCCGGTGCATTTGGCGGCGGCCTATTCTAGCCTGCTCAATGGCGGCACACGGGTTTTGCCCACGCTGATCCGCCAAGATGGCCCGCAAAACGGACCGCGCATTGTGTCTGAACGGGTATCTGCCACCGCGCGCGATATGTTGCGTGGTGTGGTCGCGCGCGGCACGGCATCCTTTGGCGATGTTGAGGGCTACGAGGTCGGCGGCAAAACCGGCACCGCCGACAAGCCGCGCCCAACGGGCGGCTATTATGACGACCGCACCATCGCGACCTTTGCATCGGTCTTTCCAGCGGGTGACCCGCGCTATGTTTTGATCGTGACGCTGGATGAACCCACGGTTGAGGCTTTGGGCGAACAGCGCCGCACGGCTGGTTGGACAGCCGTGCCGGTGGCCGCTGAAATGATCCGCCGCGTGGCGCCGTTGTTGGGCATGAGACCGGACGTTGAAACCCTCACGCCAACGGGTGTAACACTGACTTCGAATTAAGGAGTCAGGCATGAGCAGCGACGCGGATCACCACACATCGACCCTCGCGGCTTTGGGTCTGACAGCGCAGGGCGGCAAGAACCCGACGATTACGGGGTTGAGCGTGGACAGCCGAACCGTGACCGATGGCACGTTGTTTTTCGCACTGCCCGGCTCTGCGATGCACGGCGGTGAATTCATCCAGTACGCCTTGCGCATGGGGGCCGCAGCGATCCTGACGGACGCCAAGGGCGCGCAAATCGCGGCCAAAGAATTGGCCGACAGCGATGCCGCCCTGATCGTGGCCGAAGACCCGCGCGGCGCGTTGGCACAAACGGCGTCTTTGTGGTTCGGGGCGCATCCGGACACGGTGATTGCCGTGACGGGCACCAACGGGAAGACCTCCGTCTCGACCTTCGCGCGTCAAATCTGGGTCGAGATGGAGCAATCTGCCGTCAATCTGGGCACCACCGGCGTCGAAGGCGTCTGGACCCATCCGCTGAAACACACCACGCCCGAACCCATCACGTTGCACCGCACCTTGGCCGCCGCGAAGGCGCAGGGCGTCACCCACGTGGCGATGGAGGCCTCGTCCCACGGGTTGGACCAGCGCCGGTTGGACGGGGTGGTGCTGTCCGCCGCGGGCTTCAGCAATTTCACCCAAGACCATCTAGATTATCACCACACGTTTGAGGCCTATTTTGACGCCAAAATGGGCCTGTTCACGCGGCTGCTGCCCGACGATGGTGTGGCGGTGATCAACATTGACGACCCCAAGGGGCCGGAGGTGGTGGAGATCGCGGAACGCCGTGGGGTTGAGGTGATCACCGTCGGTCGCCACCCAGAGGCGCGCCTGCATCTGCATGCCCAACGGTTTGATGCCACGGGCCAGCAAATCCTGTTTGACTGGCAACGGGGGCGGTTTTCCGCGCGCCTGAACCTGATCGGCGGGTTTCAGGCCGACAACGTGTTGCTGGCCGCAGGGCTGTGCATCGCTTCCGGGTCCGACCCGGAGGAGGTGTTTGACACCTTGCCCTATCTGACCACCGTGCGGGGCCGGATGGAACATGCCGCCACGCGCAAAAACGGCGGGTCCGTCTTTGTGGATTACGCACATACGCCCGATGCGGTGGCGACCGCGTTACAGGCCATGCGGCCCCATGTGATGGGCAAACTCATTGCCATTGTCGGGGCAGGGGGTGACCGCGATGCGGGCAAACGGCCCCTGATGGGGGCCGCTGCGGCGGACCATGCCGATGTGGTCTTTGTCACCGACGACAACCCAAGGTCCGAGGATCCGGCGACAATCCGCGCCGCCGTCATGGCCGGCGCGCCAGAGGCCACGGAAGTGGCCGACCGAGCCGAGGCGATTTTGCGCGGCGTCGATGCCCTTGGCCCCGGTGATGCGCTGCTGATTGCAGGCAAAGGGCACGAAACCGGCCAGATTATTGGCGACGATGTGCTGCCCTTTGACGATGTGGAGCAGGCCCACGTGGCCGTGTCCGCACTGGACGGAGATATCATATGACCCTCTGGACAGCGCAAGACGCCGCTGCCGCCACGGGCGGGGAGGCCACGACCGATTGGGCCGCCACCGGCGTCAGCATCGACACGCGCACCATTCAGCCGGGTGATTTGTTTGTGGCCCTGAAAGCCGCGCGCGACGGTCATGACTTTGTAAAAATGGCACTGGATAAGGGTGCGGCTGCGGCGCTGGTCACCCACCGGCCCGACGACGTGGCTGAGGACGCGCCGCTGTTGATCGTGCCAGATGTCTTGGCCGGGCTTGAGGCCATGGGCCGCGCCGCGCGGGCCCGCACCGCCGCCCGCGTGCTGGCCATTACCGGCAGCGTGGGCAAAACATCCGCCAAGGAAATGGCGCGCACGGTCTTGTCGCGCCAAGGCCGTACCCACGCGGCGGAGGCGTCGTATAACAACCACTGGGGCGTGCCCCTGACATTGGCACGGATGCCCGCCGACACGGAATTTGCCGTAATCGAGATCGGCATGTCGAACCCCGGCGAAATCGCGCCCCTGTCCCACATGGCCCGCCCGCATGTGGCCTTGATCACCACCGTCGCTGCCGCCCATCTGGAGGCGTTTGACGACATCACCGGCATCGCCATTGAAAAAGCGTCCATCTTCAACGGGTTGGAACCGGACGGTATCTGCATCTTCAACACCGATATCGACGCGGCCTCCTTGGTCAAAGTGAATGAAGCCGCAACGGGCATGCCCACGTTGGGCGTGGGCACTGACCCCGCAAACCCGTTCCACCTTGCGGATGTGCAGCTTTCTGAGGGCAAAACACTGGCCCGCGCGCAGGTCCGTGACCTTGGCCCACTTATGTTTAAGCTCAACACCGCGGGTCGCCATTTTGCGGCCAATGGTCTTGCCATTCTGGCCGCTGTTCAGGCCTTGGGCGCAGATCCGGTGCAGGCCGCCCTTGATCTGGGCCACTGGCAGCCCCCCGCAGGGCGCGGCACTTTGGAACAGGTCACGACCGATCCCGCCCGCGAAGAAACCGTGGCCTTGCTGGATGATGCGTTCAACGCCAACCCCACGTCGATGACCGCCGCGTTGGAGGTTCTGGCCTCCTACACGCCGATCGACAATGTGGGCCATGTGGTCAAAGGCCGTCGCGTGGCGATCTTGGGCGATATGCTGGAACTGGGCCCTGATGAGATGCAGATGCACGCGGCCATTGCGGGCGATATGCACATGGACAACATCCATCTGGTCCACTGCGCAGGCCCGCGTATGAAGGCGCTTTATGATGCGCTGCCCGAAGACAAGCGCGGCCAATGGCACCCCACAGCCGAGGCGCTGGCCGCCCAAACCACCCGTTTGATTGACGCGGGCGATGTCGTGCTGGTCAAAGGCTCCAAAGGGTCAAAAGTCAGCCTTGTCGTTGACGCCATCCGCAAACTGGGGCATCCCGACAGCTAGTCAGACCCGCAGGCGCGGTCTGAATGTAGCGATAAGACCACGAGGAATTGGCACATGTTGTATTGGCTCACGGCGCTCAGCGATGGCGGCGATTTTTTCAACCTCTTTCGCTACATCACCTTTCGCGCCGGTGGCGCGTTCCTGACCTCGCTGGTTTTCGGCTTTGTCTTCGGGCCCACGTTGATCCGCGTGCTGCGGGCCAAACAGGGCAAAGGCCAACCCATTCGCGATGATGGCCCTGAAAGCCATCTGGCCAAGGCAGGCACGCCAACAATGGGCGGGCTGCTGATCGTGGGCGCATTGTTGACCTCGACTTTGCTGTGGGCGCGGCTGGACAATCCGTTCATCTGGATGGTGCTGTTTGTCACGCTGTCCTTTGCGCTGATCGGGTTTGCCGACGACTACGCCAAAGTGTCCAAACAGACGACCGCCGGTGTCAGCGGCCGTGTCCGTCTTTTGATCGGGTTCGGCATCGCCGGTGCGGCGGCGTTCTGGGCTGCGCAATATCATCCCGAAGACCTGACCTACCAACTGGCCCTGCCTGTCTTCAAAGACACGTTGCTGAACCTTGGCATTCTGTTTGTCCCCTTCGCCATGATCGTAATCGTGGGTGCTGCGAATGCGGTGAATATGACCGACGGTCTGGATGGTTTGGCGATCATGCCGGTGATGATCGCGGCGGGCACCTTTGGCGTCATCGCCTATTTCGTGGGCCGCGTGGATTTCACGACCGAACTGGGCCTGCACTACGTCCCCGGCACCGGTGAACTTGCGATCTTCGCAGCCGGTCTGATCGGCGGGGGACTTGGGTTCTTGTGGTACAACGCGCCCCCCGCGGCCGTGTTTATGGGCGACACCGGAAGCCTCGCCCTGGGCGGCGCTTTAGGGGCCATTGCGGTGGCCACCAAACACGAAATCGTGCTGGCCATTGTGGGCGGTGTCTTCGTGGTTGAGGCCCTGTCGGTGATCATTCAGGTTCTCTATTACAAACGCACCGGCAAACGCGTGTTCCTTATGGCACCGATCCACCACCACTATGAGAAAAAGGGCTGGGCCGAGCCGCAGATCGTCATCCGCTTCTGGATCATTTCCCTGATCCTTGCGGTGATCGGTCTGGCGACGCTGAAAGTGCGTTAAGCAAAGGGGCAAGACCATGATTCCAGTGCAGGGTGTCACCGGCAAAACCATCGCCGTTCTGGGGCTTGGCCGGTCTGGTCTGGCCACAGTCACGGCCCTGCAGGCAGGCGGCGCGCAGGTTGTTGTCTGGGACGACAGCCCCACCGCTGACGTCAAAGCCAACGACGCGGGCGCGGATCTGCACGATTTGACCAAGCAGGGCGCGTTTGACGGCATTGATGCGCTGATCACCTCGCCCGGTATCCCGCACCTTTATCCCGACCCCCATCCCGCGATCGCCAACGCCATGGCTGTGGGCGTGCCCGTGGACAACGACATCGGCCTGTTCTTTCGCAGCTTTGCGACCGCCGAATGGGACAATTTCGACACGATGCCCAAGGTCATCGCGGTCACGGGGAGCAACGGTAAATCCACCACCTCCGCCCTGATCCATCACATTCTGGAAGAGGCCGGCCGCCCCACGCAATTGGCCGGCAACATCGGGCGTGGCGTGCTGGACATCGACGAGGCCCACGATGGTGAGGTCATCGTGCTGGAACTCAGCAGTTACCAAACCGAACTGGCCCGTGCGCTGACACCCGATGTGGCGGTGTTCACCAACATCAGCCCCGATCATCTGGACCGCCACGCGGGCTTTGGGGGATATGTGGCGGCCAAACGGCGGCTGTTTTCCGAAGGCGGGCCGGACCGTGCCGTGATCGGTGTTGATGAACCCGATGGCCGCTACATCGCCAATCAGCTGACCGAAGGCCCCACCGACGACCGCGTCTTGCGCATCTCATCGGGGCAAAAGCTGGACCGCGCCTCGTGGTCGGTCTTTGCGCGCAAAGGGTTTTTGAGCGAATATCGCAAGGGACGGCAGGTGGCCTCCGTCGATCTGCGCCAAATCGACGGCCTGCCCGGTGCCCACAACCACCAAAACGCCTGTGCGGCCTTCGCGGCCTGCCGCGCCCTTGGCATCGGCCCGCGCGTCATCGAAGCGGCTTTCCATAGCTTCAGAGGGTTGCCGCACCGCAGCCAGTTGATCGCAGAAAAAGAGGGCGTGAAATACGTCAACGACAGCAAAGCCACCAACGTCGACAGCGCGGCCAAAGCGCTGGCGGCCTTCAAAAACATCCGCTGGATATGCGGCGGCCTTGAAAAAGAAGGGGGGCTGGACGCGCTGCTGCCCGCCCCCAACGTGACCAAAGCCTATGTCATCGGGCGCGAGGCTGCGGCCTTTGCCATGCAACTCAAAGGGCTTGAGGTTGAGGTCTGCGGCGACATGGACACCGCCGTCGCCAAAGCCGCCGCAGATGCGCAGCCCGGGGACACGGTCCTGCTGGCCCCCGCCGCCGCGTCTTTTGATCAATACGACAGCTTTGAAAAACGCGGGGACGACTTCATCGCCCGCGTCCAAGCGCTCTAGCCCTGTTTCGTTTTGCCAAAAATACTCAAAATCTGACGTCAGCCAAGCCGCGCGGCAATCGCGGTTCCCGCAGCATAGCCCGATGACCACGCCCACTGGAAATTGTAGCCGCCCAACCAGCCGGTTACATCCACGGCTTCGCCAATGAAATAAAGACCCGGTACGGCCTTCGCCTCCATGGTTTTGGACGACAGACCGTCCGTATCCACCCCACCCAACGTGACCTCAGCCGTGCGGTATCCTTCTGTGCCGGACGGTTTTAGCGACCACGCGGCCAAGGTTTCACACAGTGCATCAATGCGCGTGTCTGAGATGTCGCCCACATTGCCGGTCAAATCGATCTCTGCGCTCAGATACTCGACCAAACGGGGCGGCAAATGCACGCCAAGCGCCGTGGTTAGGGCCTTTCGGCCCTGGTCACGGCGCTGGTCTTTCAGCAACGGCGCCAGATCAAGATCTGGCGCGATGGCCACGGTGACGTCCTCACCCTCGTGCCAATAGCTGGACGCCTGCAACACGGCGGGGCCCGACAACCCACGGTGGGTGAACAACAAGGCCTCATCGAATGAGGTCCCGTCCTGCGTCGTGACCCGCGCGGGCGTGGCTGTACCCGCGAGGGGTTTGAATTTCTCGTCCGAAAAGGTGAACGGCACAAGGGCAGGGCGGGTGTCGGTGACGGCCAACCCGAATTGGTCGGCAATCTGGTAGGCCAGCCCCGTGGCGCCCATTTTGGGGATCGATTTGCCCCCCGTCGCCACGACCAAGGCAGATGCCTTAACCGTGCCGACCTTGCCGTCGCGGCTGAGGCGGACGTGGAAAAGATCGCCGTCGTGGCGGACCTCTTCGACGGAGGTGTTCAGCCAAAGCTGCGCCTGGGCGGCCTCCATCTCGGCGCGGAGCATGGCGATAATGTCCTTGGCCGTGTCATCGCAAAACAGCTGCCCCAATGTCTTTTCGTGCCACGCAATGCCGTGGCGATCCACCAGATCGATGAAATCCCACTGGGTATATCGCGCCAGCGCAGATTTCGCGAAGTGGCTGTTTTGGCTGATGAAATTGGCCGCTGTTGTGCCAAGGTTGGTGAAGTTGCACCGCCCGCCGCCGGAAATGCGGATTTTCTCACCCGGTGCTTTGGCGTGATCGATCACAAGGGTTTTGGGGCCTGCATGGGCCGCCGCGTGAAGACCGGCGGCACCGGCGCCAAGGATAAGTGTATTGACCTGCATGGCCCTCAGGTGCCCCTTCTGATCCGATTGATCAAGCCCAGACCGGCCCTCCGGGGGGAGTTTGCCGGGCCAGATGAAGAATGGATTGCATCCCACGGCCCTTTTTTGTTGGAAAAAGCAAGGCGATGGGGATAATGTGGGACCCAGACCCGGAAAACGGGCGCATCGAGGCAGTAAGGCAGTTGCACCATGACAGAGATGGTCTATGGCACGATCCCAGTAGGGTCGGGTGATCCAGTTCTTCCACGTTGGTGGCGGACGGTCGACAAATGGACGTTGTCCTGCATCCTTGCCCTGTTCGGGATCGGGTTGTTGCTGGGGCTGGCCGCGTCGCCACCTCTTGCTGCTAAAAACGGGTTTGAGCCGTTTCACTATGTCCAGCGTCAGGCCTTTTTTGGCTCCGTGGCGATTGTGGTTTTGTTTGTCACCTCAATGATGTCGCCCACGCTGGTGCGTCGTTTGGCGGTGTTGGGGTTTCTGGCGGCTTTTGTGGCCTTGGCGGGGTTGCCGTTTCTGGGCACCGATTTTGGCAAGGGCGCTGTGCGCTGGTATTCGCTGGGCTTTGCGTCCGTGCAGCCGTCCGAATTCCTGAAACCTGGATTTATCGTTGTGGCCGCGTGGTTCATGGCCGCCAGCCAAGAGATCGGCGGACCGCCCGGCAAGATGTATTCCTTTGTTTTGACGGTCATTATCGTGCTGATGCTGGCCATGCAGCCCGACTTTGGTCAGGCGGCCTTGCTGCTGTTTGGCTGGGGTGTGATGTATTTCGTGGGCGGCGCGCCGATTGTGTTGCTGGTCGCTTTGGGCGGGGCTGTGATCTTTGGCGGCACCATTGCCTATTCCAATTCCGAACACTTCGCGCGGCGGATTGACGGGTTTTTGAACCCCGATGTCGATCCGACCACGCAGCTGGGCTATGCCACCAATGCGATCCGCGAGGGCGGGTTTTTCGGCGTGGGCGTGGGGGAGGGCACCGTCAAATGGTCGCTGCCCGATGCCCATACCGATTTCATCATCGCCGTGGCCGCCGAGGAATACGGGCTGATCTGTGTGCTGGCGATCATCGGGCTTTATGCCACCATCGTGGTGCGCAGCCTGATGCGGCTGATGAAGGAACGTGATCCGTTCATCCGGCTGGCGGGTTGCGGTCTGGCCTGCATCGTGGGGGTTCAAGCGATGATCAACATGGGCGTGGCCGTGCGGCTGTTGCCTGCCAAGGGCATGACACTGCCCTTTGTCAGCTACGGTGGATCGTCGGTCATTGCGTCGGGCATTGCCGTGGGCATGTTGCTCGCCTTCACGCGGTCGCGGCCTCAGGGCCAGATCGGTGACATCCTGTTGCGGCGGGGGCGAACATGACACAGCCCCTTTTGATCATCGCCGCCGGTGGCACGGGCGGACATATGTTCCCCGCGCAGGCCTTGGCGGAGGCTATGCTGGCGCGTGGGTGGCGCGTGAAGCTGAGCACCGATGCGCGCGGTGCGCGTTACACCGGCGGCTTTCCTCACGCGGTTGAGATTGAACAGGTCGGATCAGCCACCTTCGCCCGTGGCGGCATCGTGGCCAAGCTGGCCGTGCCGTTCAAAATTGCAGGCGGTGTTGTGGCCGCTGCCAGCCGCATGTTGCGCGATAAACCGGCGGTGGTCGTGGGCTTTGGCGGATATCCTGCCATTCCGGCCATGGCCTCCGCTTGGGTGCTGCGCAAGCCGCGGATGATCCATGAACAAAACGGCGTGCTGGGCCGTGTGAACCAGATTTTCGCCAAACGGGTCGACACGGTCGCCTGCGGCACCTGGCCCACGGAATTGCCAGCCGGTGTCGAAGGTGTGCCCGTGGGCAATCCGGTGCGCAGTTCCATCCTTGAACGGGCCGGCGCGGGCTATATCGCGCCAGGGGATTATCCCATGTCGATCGTGGTTATGGGCGGATCACAGGGGGCGCGCATCCTCAGCGATGTGGTGCCGCCTGCGATCAGCGCCTTGCCATCAGAAATTCGCCGCAACATCCGCGTCAGCCATCAGGCCCGCGAAGAAGACTTGGAACGCGTGGCGCAATATTACGCCGACGAGGGCATTCCCGCTGACGTGCAGACCTTTTTCAACGATGTGCCGACCCGCATGTCTGAGGCCCAGCTGGTCGTGACCCGCGCGGGTGCGTCGACGATTGCGGACCTCAGCATTATTGGCCGCCCGTCGATCCTTGTGCCCTATGCCGCCGCTGCCGCTGATCATCAGACAGCCAACGCGCGCCAATTGGTTGAGGCAGGTGCCGCGATCATGGTGCCCGAAAGCCAGCTGCATGTGGACAGCCTGGCCGAGCAGATGGCCACGGTCCTCAGCGACCCGAATGGTGCGCTGCAGATGGCGCAATCGGCGCTGGCTTGCGGAAAACCGGATGCCACGCAAACGCTGGTTGATCTTACCTTGAGATTGGCTGAAACGCCCTCCTGAGCGAAGGACGAAACGAATGGACGGAAGCCCGATTATGAATTCAGCAACCAAACTCCCCCTTGATGTTGGTCCCATTCATTTTGTGGGCATCGGGGGCATTGGCATGTCCGGCATCGCCGAGGTGCTGTTGAGCCATGGCTATGTCGTCCAAGGGTCCGACCTGAAAGAAACGCCGATCACCAAGCGTCTTCAGGGCATGGGCGCGCTGATCTACACCGGCCAGCGGGCCGAGAATATTGACGAGGCTGAGGTCATCGTCATCTCAAGCGCGATCAAACCGGGCAACCCGGAACTGGACGCGGCCCGCGCGCGCGGCCTGCCCATTGTGCGCCGTGCCGAGATGTTGGCCGAACTGATGCGCCTGAAATCCAACATTGCCGTTGCAGGCACCCACGGCAAGACGACGACCACAACGATGGTTGCGGCCCTGCTGGACGGGGGCAATTTCAACCCAACGGTTGTGAACGGCGGGATC
Source organism: Pseudooctadecabacter sp. (assembly GCF_965657175.1). Classification (GTDB taxonomy): domain Bacteria; phylum Pseudomonadota; class Alphaproteobacteria; order Rhodobacterales; family Rhodobacteraceae; genus Octadecabacter. The sequence goes on from NZ_CBFHNH010000002.1 coordinate 162,420, forward strand.
ATCCACGCCTACGGGTCCAACGCGCGGGTGGGCGACGGCGAATGGATGGTGGTGGAAGCCGACGAAAGCGACGGCACCTTCAACCGTCTGCCAGCGACCATTGCGATTGTGACCAACATCGATCCAGAGCACATGGAACACTGGGGCACCGAGGAAAATCTGCACCGTGGGTTTTACGATTTCGTGTCCAACATTCCGTTCTACGGTGTGGCGGTGTGCTGCACCGACGACAGCGATGTGCAATCGCTTGTGGGCAAGATCACCGACCGCCGTGTTGTGACCTATGGCTTCAACGCGCAGGCCGATGTGCGTGCGGTCAACCTGTCTTACAAAGGCGGGCAGGCCCATTTTGATGTGGCCCTCCAGAACGAAGACCAGATGATCGAAGGCTGTGTGCTGCCCATGCCGGGCGATCACAACGTGTCCAACGCCCTGTCTGCCATCGCCGTGGCGCGGCATCTGGGCATGAAACGCGCCGAAATCCGCGAGGCTTTGGCCAGTTTCGGGGGCGTCAACCGCCGCTTTACCCGCGTGGGCGAGGTGGGTGGCGTGACCATCATCGACGACTACGGCCACCACCCCACAGAAATCGCAGCGGTGCTGAAAGCCGCACGACAGGCCTGCGACGGGCGCATTATCGCCGTGCACCAGCCGCACCGCTACACGCGGTTGCACCACCATTTCGACGACTTCTGCGCGTGTTTTAACGATGCCGATGTTGTCGCCATCGCGGAGGTTTTTGCCGCCGGTGAAGACGTCATCGAAGGGGCCACCCGTGATGATCTGGTCGCAGGCCTGATCCGGGGCGGTCACCGGCATGCCCGCGCGATCACCGATGAGGACGATCTGGTGCGTCTGGTCCGTGAACAGGCCAAAGAGGGCGATATGGTTGTCTGCCTAGGTGCCGGTTCCATTTCCACATGGGCCAATAGCTTGCCAAAGCGGCTGGCAGATTGACCTATGAATGGCTGATCCTTGGCGCGATTGTGCTGGTGTCGGTCCTGCCGATGATCAAATGGCTGCGCCGTTTGTTGTGGGCGTTTTCCGTGGCTTTTGTTGCGATGTTGTTAATTCACATGCAGCATAACCCCGGTGAGGCGACTTTGGTGTTAGGCATGATGGGCAGTGGGCTGATGATTGCGCGTCCTGTCCGACGGGCAGTTCTTGGGGGGCTGTTTTGATGTCGAATGGGCTGCGCCCATCCGATCCGCGCCGCTGCGCGGCGCATGCGGTAGACTGGCGATCTTGTGCGCCTGTGCAAGAGGTGGATTTAGGTATTTTTGAACCAGAGAAAACAAGGCGTGGCGTGTGACTTGGTCGGTGATCGCCTTTTGCATCTGGGTGCTGTTGGCCAGCGTCACCGCGATGTTGCCCATGCGGCGTCAATATGTGCCGGGTGTTACATTATTGGTGCTGGCACCGGTGTTGATCGGCTGGCTGGGCTATGATTTTGGCTGGATCTGGGCGGCGGTTGGTCTCGCGGCCTTCGTGTCGATGTTCCGCAATCCGTTGAAATATTTCTGGGCCCGTGCACGCGGCCGCAAGCCGGAGCTTCCGCAATGATGGCGGTGGGGGTCGGTTTCGTCTGGATCATTGCGGCCAACGTCTTGGCCTTGCTGCCCAGTCGCGACAATCATTGGACACGGGCCTATGTGCTGATCGCCATCGGCATTCCGCTATTGGGTTGGATTACCTATGAAAACGGTGCCTTCATCGGGCTTGCCTTTTTGATCGGCGGAGCGAGCGTTCTGCGCTGGCCTGTCATCTATCTGACCCGTTGGTTGCGGTCTGTCTTTGCGCCCAAGGGCCGGAGTGCTGACAAATGAACCGCGTTTTATTGGCCGCCGTTGCAGCGGCATTTGCCTATGTCTTCTACACGGCAATCTGGGGTGATCCTGCGTCGACGTCCTTGATCGCGGCCTATGTGGCGGCCAGCCTTGTGGCTTGGGCGCTGTCGATCCGGCGCAAGGACTGGGCGGGGCGGGTCAAATGGGCGTGGGTTGCGCTCTCACTGGTGGTGATTTTCGGAATCGTGTCGGGGCCGCTGAATTTCCTGACACTGGGCTAGGCCCCGCTTGGCACCGCCTGTTGTGCGGGTTAGGACGGGGGCATGACACATATTGCCGATCTTCCCGCCGTCCGTGGCACTTTGACCGAAAACCGTGATTTGTCCGGCCTGACGTGGATGCGCGTGGGCGGGCCTGCGGATGTCCTGTTCCAGCCCGCGGATGAAGAGGACCTGAGCACTTTTCTGGCCGGTTTGCCCAGCGACGTGCCGGTTTTTCCCATGGGGGTCGGGTCCAATCTGATCGTGCGGGACGGGGGCGTGCGCGGGGTCGTTATCCGGCTGGGGCGCGGGTTCAATGGCATCGCTTTTGATGGTGATCTGGTCCGCGCAGGCGCTGCGGCCCTTGATGCCCATGTGGCGCGCAAGGCCGCGGCCGAGGGTCTGAACCTCACGTTTTTGCGCACCATTCCTGGGTCCATCGGGGGGGCGGTGCGGATGAATGCAGGATGCTACGGCGACTATATGGCCGATGTGCTGCAAGAGGTCCGCGTGGTGTTGCGCGACGGGACGATCAAGACACTGGCGGCGGCGGAGCTGAACCTGTCCTATCGGTCCTCGGACCTGCCCGAAGGTGCTGTGCTGGTGGAGGCCACGATGCGCGCCCCGCAGGAAGACGCGCAGGTGTTGGAGGACCGGATGGCTGCCCAACTGGCCAAACGCGACGAGACCCAGCCCACCAAGGACCGCACAGCAGGCAGCACGTTCCGCAACCCGTCAGGGTATTCCAGCACGGGGCGTGCTGATGACACCATGGACCTGAAGGCGTGGAAGGTCATTGATGACGCGGGCATGCGCGGCGCTGTGCGGGGTGGGGCGGTGATGAACACCATGCATTCCAACTTCCTGACCAATGCAGGCGGTGCCACGGCGGCGGACCTTGAAGGATTGGGCGAAGAGGTCCGAAAAAAGGTTTACGACACCAGTGGCATCACGCTACACTGGGAAATTATGAGGGTCGGCGAACCGGCCCCAACGGTCTGATCCACCTGAACGGATCTTGGGCCCCACAGGCAGGGGCCACGGCAGAGACAAATGATGGCCCGTCCAAAAGGGCCACGAAAGAGGCGGACAGTGTCGAGCATGACACCCAAAACAGTCGCTGTCCTTTTGGGCGGCCCGTCGGCTGAACGTGAGGTATCCCTCAGTTCAGGGCGCGAATGTGCGGCCGCCTTGCGGACCGCCGGTTTTGATGTCGTGGAAATTGATGCAGGCGCGGATTTGCCCGAACAGCTGAAGGCGGCAAAGCCGGATGTGGTGTTCAACGGGCTGCACGGGCGCTGGTGCGAAGACGGCGTGGTGCAGGGCTTGTTGGAATGGATGCGGCTGCCTTATACCCATTCGGGCGTCATGGCCTCAGCCATTGCCATGGACAAACAAAAGACCAAAGACGTCTACCGCGCCGCAGGGCTGCCTTTTGTGGACAGCGTCTTGGCGACCAAAGACCAGATCGAAAGCGCCCATATGATGGAGCCGCCTTATGTGGTCAAACCCTTCAATGAAGGGTCCAGCGTGGGCGTCTATATCGTGACCGAACGGGCCAATGGCACGCCAACCTTGGCCCCCGATTTGCCCGAGACGTTGATGGTCGAAACCTATGCGCCGGGGCGGGAACTCACGACCGCAGTGATGGACGGGCGCGCGTTGACGGTCACAGATATCATCACCGACGGCTGGTATGATTACGCCGCCAAATATGAAACCGGCGGTTCGCGCCATGTGATCCCCGCCGACATCCCCCAGCCGATTTTTGACGCCTGCATGGAATACGCTGTGCGCGCGCACAACGCCCTTGGCTGTCGCGGGATGAGCCGGACAGATTTCCGCTGGGATGAGGCGCGCGGCCTTGAGGGCCTGATCTTGCTGGAAACGAACACCCAGCCGGGGATGACGCCGACGTCGCTGGCCCCTGAACAGGCGGCCCATTGCGGCATGTCGTTTCCCGAACTGATGGCTTGGATGGTGGAGGACGCGTCATGCGACCGATGAAGGCTGACCGCAAAGACCTGCCGCGCCGCGATCCGGCCCCCAGCCGGTGGGGCTACCGCTATCAGCGGCTGATGCTGACGCCGGGGTTCCGGCGGATGCTGCGGGTGGGCGTGCCTGCTTTGCTGATCGGCGGCATAGTTGCTGGATGGACGGCCCGTGATGCCAACCGCCAGATGATTGCCGATGCCTATGCGGATATGAAAACCCAGATCCAGCAGCGTGAGGAATTTCTGGTCAAGGTCATGGCCGTCGACGGGGCGGACGAGGGCCTTGCGGCAGATGTGCGCACAGTATTGCCGGTGGAATTTCCGGTCTCCAGCTTTGATCTCAATCTTGAAGAGATGCGCCAGACAGTGGCGGCGCTTCCTGCGGTGGCTGAGGCGTCGTTGCGGGTGCGGCCCGGTGGGATTTTGCAGGTGAATGTGACGCAGCGCCAACCGGTGGCGGTGTTCCGCGCGGCCGACGGGCTTAAGCTGATCGACAGTGACGGCGTGCTGATCCAGTCTATCGTGGCACGCGCCGACCGTGCGGATTTGCCGTTAATCACGGGGGACGGCGCCCGTGATGCGCTGACCGAAGGGCTTGAGATTTACCGCGTCGCGGGTCCCTTGGCCCCGCGGATGCGCGGTGTCGTGCGGATGGGGGAACGTCGTTGGGATGTGATCCTCGAAAGTGGGCAGCGCATTTTGTTGCCCACAACCGATCCGGTGGTCGCCTTCGAACGGGTGGTGGCCATGACGGAGGCGCAAGACCTCCTCGACCGAGATGTGGTCGTCGTCGACATGCGGCATCCGGCGCGGCCCACGATCAGAATGAACGAACAAGCGTTGACGAATTTGCGGCAGACAAGTGCGTCGGCGGAACAATAAAGAGACCATTCAGGCAGGTGTGTAGATTATGAGAGACCTTTACCAATCCCAGCGCGCCCAACGGGCCATGCGTCAGGCGGCGATGCAACGTGGTGTTGTGGCCATTCTGGACGTGGGGTCGTCAAAAATTGCCTGTCTGGTGTTGCGCTTTGATGGGCCGGAACACTTTGGCGACAGTGACGGTGTGGGGTCCATGGCGGGGCAATCGTCGTTTCGGGTGATTGGTGCCGCGACCACGCGGTCGCGGGGTGTCCGCTTTGGTGAAATTGACGCCATGGCCGAAACCGAACGCGCCATCAGGACTGCTGTGCAAGCGGCCCAGAAAATGGCCAATGTGCGCGTAGATCATGTGATTGCCTGCCTCAGCGGCGGGCGTCCACGGTCCTACGGGCTGGACGGACAGGTCGATGTGCAGGGCACGGTTGTGACCGAAGGCGACATTGGCCGCGTTTTGGCCGAATGCGACGTGCCGGACATCGGGGCAGGGCGCGAGGTTCTGCATGCCCAGCCGATTAACTTTGCCCTGGATCATCGCAGCGGCCTCGCCGATCCGCGCGGGCAGATCGGGCAGACCCTGACGACCGACATGCACATGATGACCATCGAAGACAGCGTCATCGAAAACCTACTTTACTGCATCAAACGGTGCGATCTGGAACTGGCGGGTGTTGCATCCTCGGCCTATGCGGCGGGGATTTCGTCGCTGGTGGAAGACGAACAGGAACTGGGGGCGGCCTGCGTTGATATGGGCGGCGGGTCCACCGGCATTTCGATCTTCATGCGCAAACACATGATCTATTCAGACGCCGTGCGCATGGGCGGCCATCACGTCACATCCGATATTTCCATGGGCCTGCAAGTGGCCCCCGCCATGGCCGAACGGATCAAGACCTTCTACGGCGGGGTCCTTGCCACCGGCATGGACGACCGCGAAATGATTGAGGTCGGCGCAGACACCGGCGATTGGGAACATGACCGCCGCACGGTCAGCCGCGCCGAACTTATCGGGATCATGAAGCCCCGTGTTGAAGAAATTTTGGAAGAGGTCCGCGTCCGTCTGGATGCGGCAGGTTTTGAACATCTGCCCAGCCAGCAAATCGTGCTGACCGGCGGTGGCAGCCAAATTCCGGGCCTTGATGGGCTGGCCTCAAAAATCCTGGGCCAGCAGGTCCGCATCGGGCGGCCCTTGCGCGTGCAGGGTCTGCCGCAGGCGGCCACGGGGTCGGCGTTTTCGGCGGCTGTTGGCCTGTCGCTCTTTGCGGCACACCCGCAAGACGAATGGTGGGATTTCGACATTCCGGCGGAAAAATACCCCGCGCGGTCCTTCAAACGTGCGGTCCGTTGGTTCAAAGAGAACTGGTGATACGCAAGATTTCGCCTAAAACCCCAAATACGGCGAAAAATCACGGGCGACGCCCCACATTTTGCGGTGTTTTTGCGTTTTTTCCGTGACCATTCCGGCCAAGACCGTTAGGGTTTTGGGAAGATTCAGGCAAATACGCCCGGTGGGACGGGCCAAACAAAACAGGCGGACAGACACATGACATTGAACCTTTCCATGCCCGGTCAGGAAGAATTGAAGCCCCGCATCACCGTGTTCGGTGTGGGTGGCGCTGGCGGCAACGCGGTCAACAACATGATCGAACAGCAGCTGGAAGGCGTTGAATTTGTTGTTGCAAACACCGACGCGCAGGCGCTGCAACAGTCCCACTCGGACGCGAAAATCCAGATGGGCGTGAAAGTCACCGAAGGTTTGGGCGCAGGCGCACGGGCAACCGTGGGCGCCGCTGCCGCCGAAGAATCAATCGAACAGATCGTCGATCATCTGGCGGGTGCGCACATGTGCTTCATCACCGCTGGCATGGGTGGGGGCACCGGCACAGGGGCCGCGCCGATCATCGCGCAGGCCGCCCGTGAATTGGGTGTTCTGACCGTTGGTGTCGTGACCAAGCCGTTCCAGTTCGAAGGCGGCAAGCGCATGAAGCAGGCCGAAGACGGCGTCGAGGCGCTGCAAAAGGTCGTCGACACGCTGATCATCATTCCCAACCAGAACCTGTTCCGCCTGGCCAATGAAAACACCACCTTCACCGAGGCCTTCAGCCTTGCAGATGACGTGCTGTACCAAGGTGTCAAAGGCGTGACCGATCTGATGGTCCGTCCGGGCCTTATCAACCTCGACTTTGCAGACGTGCGCGCTGTGATGGACGAAATGGGCAAAGCCATGATGGGCACAGGTGAAGCCGACGGCCCAGATCGCGCCGTTCAGGCTGCCGAAAAGGCCATCGCCAACCCGCTGCTGGACGAGATTTCACTGGAAGGCGCACGTGGCGTGTTGATTAACATTACCGGCGGCTACGATCTGACCTTGTTCGAACTGGACGAAGCGGCCAACAAGATCCGCGAAAAAGTCGATCCAGAGGCGAACATCATCGTGGGCTCCACGCTGGACACCGACATGGAAGGCAAAATGCGCGTCAGCGTTGTGGCCACAGGCATCGATGCCGTCGCCAAGCCCCATGACATCCCTGTGCCACGCCGCCCCATGGCCGCCCCGTTGACACAGCAGGTCACGGCTGAAGTGAAAGAAGAAGCACCGGCCGCTGTGGTCGAAACCCCTGCGCCCGCAGCCGCCGAAGTTGAAGCCGCACCTGCACCGCAGGTCGCAGCCGAAGCCACTCCGGAGCCATCCCTGTTTGATGAGGCTCCAGCCGCCGCACCAACATTCGACGCGCCCGCCGCCGCGGCTGCCGCCGAAGCAGACCTGCCACCGGCAGCCTACCAGCCGCGTCCGGAGCCTGCGATCGACGCGCCGGTTGACGGCTTCGTGGCCCCGCAGCGCCCTGCCGTTGGCACACCAAGCCAAGAAACGCTTGATCGCCTGCGCACTGCAGCAGCACGGTCCGCACCTGCGGCCCCAACTGCCGCACCTGCGGAGTCCGAAGACGCGGCAAAGCCCCGCATGGGCGGTTTGAACAGCCTGATCAGCCGCATGACCGGCCAGCAGGGCGACGGTCAGACCAAAGAGCGCCCTCAGCCACCCGTGGCGACATTGCGCGAAGATCCGGCGACTCAGCCTGAGGCAGACGAAGATCAGGAACGCATCGAAATTCCGGCATTCCTGCGGCGTCAGGCGAACTGATTTCGATCTGACGCAAGGTAACAATTTATCAAAAGAGGCCACCTTCGGGTGGCCTTTTTCTTTTTGAAATCAACGCACTGCTGCGCTGCAGCGATCAATCCGGCGGCATTGCGCCCGTTTGTGACAGTTCTGTTTCAGACCGTTACAAACTGTGTGTTGAGCCTAAGCCCTATGATCCTTAGCTCTTTATCAACCAAAGAGGATATACCCGTGCAAACCACGCTGGACACCATTGTCGCATTCGAAGGAAAGGGCCTGCACACAGGCGCTTTTGCCTCGGTCGTTGTGCGTCCCGCTCCTGCGGATCATGGCATCGTCTTTCGGCGGACAGATGTGACGGACCACGCTGATGTCAGTGCACTGTGGTCTAACGTTATCGTGTCGCCCCTCAACACGCGGATTGAAAACGCGGCCGGCACCAAAGTGTCGACGATTGAACACATCATGGCGGCCCTCGCAGGCTGCGGCATCCACAATGCTTTGATTGAGGTCAGCGGACCAGAGGTGCCGATCCTTGACGGGTCTGCGGCGGAATTTGTCGAGGGCTTTATGCGGGCAGGGGTCCGGACCATGTCCGCACCGTTGCGTGTGATTGAAGTCCTTAAACCCGTGACAGTGACAGTGGGCGGCGCGACCGCGACGCTGACACCGGCGGACACGCTGCACATCGAATTTGAGATTGATTTCGCCGACCGCGCCATCGGTCATCAGGAAAAGCACCTGAACATGTCCAACGGCGCTTTTGTGCGCGAATTGTGCGACAGCCGCACGTTTTGCCGGTCGTCGGATGTGGACGCCATGCGCGCCCAAGGTCTGGCGTTGGGCGGCACGTTGGAAAACGCTGTTGTTGTGGACGGTGCTGAGGTTCTCAGCCCCGGTGGCCTGCGTCACCGTGATGAGGCCGTGCGCCATAAGATGTTGGATGCATTGGGTGATTTGTACACAGCCGGTGCACCGATCCTTGGCCGTTACACCGGCCAAAAGGCGGGTCACGCTGTGACGAACGCCTTGTTGCGCGCCCTTTTTGACGACCCTGACGCGTGGGGCTGGGCCGTGGCCGATGCGGCGACGGCTGCGCGTTTGCCAGGTGCTGGAATTCGTTGGTCCGACCTTCCCGCAGTTGCGTGAACGTGATCGCGCAAAAGGCATTTTTCCTCTCATTTTTCTGTGCTAGACCCGTCGTAACCGAGGGCTATCTTCGGATAAGAATTTGACGCGGGGGCGCCTTTTCATGTTGGGCCGCAGCAGCACATCACTTCGATTTGGCCTGATCGCAGGCACCTTGGCGCTTGGCCTGTTGGCAGGCTGCGGCGGCTTTGACAGCCGTGCCGAAGGCGCACTCGAAGGCTATACAGCGCAAGAGATTTTCGAGAGGGGCGAATATGAATTGGCCCGTGGCGACGCCGATGATGCGGCCTTCTATTTCGGTGAGATTGAGCGTCTGTACCCCTATTCCGAATGGGCCAAACGCGCATTGATCATGCAGGCGTTTTCCTATCACCGCGATCAGGATTACCCCAATTCCCGCGCCTCTGCCCAACGCTACATCGACTTCTACCCCGTCGACGAAGACGCGGCCTATGCACAATATCTGCTGGCGCTGTCCTACTACGATCAGATCGACGAAGTGGGCCGCGATCAGGGCCTGACGTTCCAAGCGTTGCAGGCACTGCGCGTTGTGATCGAACGCTATCCCGACAGCGAATATGCGCAGTCGTCTGTGCTGAAATTCGATCTGGCCTTCGACCATCTCGCGGCCAAAGAGATGGAGATCGGTCGTTTCTACCTCAAACGCGATCACTTTGCCGCTGCCGTGAACCGGTTCCGGACGGTGGTTGAGGATTTCCAGACCACATCCCACACGCCTGAGGCGCTGCACCGTTTGGTGGAATCCTACCTGTCACTGGGGCTGGTCGAAGAGGCACAGACCGCCGGTGCGATTCTTGGGTTCAATTACCAGTCCACCGAATGGTACGAAGACAGCTTTGCCCTGCTGACCGGTCAGGGGCTTGAACCGCAGGTTCTGGGCGACAACTGGCTGGCCGCGATTTATCGCCAGATGGTGCGCGGCGAATGGCTCTGACGGGGGAGGCGGGGTAACCCCCCGTCCTTTGGGACATGCTGCGCCATCTTGATATCCGTGACATGCTGATCATTGACCGGTTGGAGCTTGCGTTCCAGCCCGGCCTGAACGTGCTGACCGGTGAAACCGGTGCGGGCAAGTCTATCTTGCTGGATTCACTTGGTTTTGTTCTGGGCTGGCGGGGCCGTGCGGAACTGGTGCGCCAAGGGGCCGAACAGGGGGAAGTCACGGCAGAGTTCGATTTGCCCGACACCCATCCCGCGTGGGACGTGCTGCGGGAGGCCGGTTTTACCTATGACGACGCGCTGATCCTGCGCCGCATCAATACCCGCGACGGGCGCAAGACCGCGTGGATCAACGACCGCCGTGTGAGTGGTGACATCCTGCGGCGTGTGTCTGAAACCTTGGTGGAATTGCACGGACAGCATGATGATCGCGGGTTGTTGAACCCCCGCGGGCACCGGATGTTGCTGGATGATTTCGGCGGGCTGGCGGCCAAGATCGCCAAAGTCCGCACCGCGTGGCGCAGCTTAAGCGATGCGCGAAAAGCGCTGGTGACGGCTGAGGCGCGGGTGGCCGAATTGCAGGCGGAAGAGGAATTTTTGCGCCATGCGGTGGCGGAGTTGGACAAGCTGTCACCCGAGGCTGGCGAAGACGCAACCCTTGATCAACAGCGCCGCCGGATGCAGGCCGCCGAGAAGATCGGTGAAGACATTTCAAAGGCATATCAGGCGCTTGGCCTGCAAGGGGCCGAAGGTATGCTGGGCGACGCGGCACGTTGGCTGTCTGACGCTGCAGGGCAGGCAGACGGCACATTGGAGGGGGCCTTGGCCGCCCTAGATCGCGCGATGACCGAATTGAGCGAGGTGCAATCAGGCGTGGAGGCCTGCATGGATGCGCTGGCCTTTAACCCCCATGAACTGGAACAGATCGAAGAACGGCTCTTTGCCATCCGCGGTCTGGCCCGCAAGCATGATGTTCTGCCCGATGAATTGGGCACCTTTGCCGATGATTTGCGCGGACGGTTGACCGCCTTGGACCAAGGCGCATCCGATCTGGCCGATTTGACGGCTGCGGTCACGGCGGCTCAGGCGCATTACGACATGGCGGCGGGTGATTTGACGGCGGCGCGCACAAAGGCCGCGAAGGCGCTGGACACGGCCATGGCCAAAGAACTCGCCCCGCTGAAAATGGACCGTGCGGTCTTTGTCACCAATGTAAGTCCCGCAGAGGCAGGCCCCGACGGCGTGGATGAAGTGGCCTTTACCGTCGCCACCAACCCCGGCGCGCCTGCGGGACCCATCGGCAAGATCGCCTCTGGCGGTGAGCTCAGCCGGTTTTTGCTGGCGTTGAAGGTGTGCCTGACGAGGGCGGACTCCGGTCTGACCTTGATCTTCGATGAGATTGATCGCGGTGTCGGTGGGGCCACGGCGGACGCCGTGGGGCGGCGGTTGTCGCAGCTGGCAGGGCAGGGACAGGTGCTGGTCGTGACCCATAGCCCGCAAGTCGCGGCCCTTGGGGATCATCATTGGCGGGTCGAAAAACGCCAGACAAAGGACGCGACGCTGTCGACGGTGGTCGGTCTGTCTGAGGGCGACCGCGTGGACGAAATTGCCCGTATGATCTCAGGTGATCGCATCACGGATGAGGCCCGCGCAGCGGCGAAATCCCTTCTGGCCGCGTGACCGCGCCAGATTGAAAATCTGATAGGTTTCGCGTCGTTCACGGTCAGATGGACGCTAAAAATGTTCGAAATAGACAAGCGAATTTGCTTAGCCGTTGATGCGCACGACTTTGCCGGGGTTCAGGATATTCTGCGGGTCCATGGCACGTTTGATCGACGCCATGACGTCCCATCCGGCCCCGTGTTCCGCGCCCATGAAATCCAGCTTGCCCATGCCGACCCCGTGTTCGCCGGTCACGGTGCCACCCAAGGCCAGCGCACGGTCTGCCATCCGATTGGACAGGTCCTTGGCTACCGCCCGTTCCTCGGCGCTGTCAGGGTCGATCAACAGGATCGCGTGAAAGTTTCCATCCCCCACATGGCCCAAAATGGGGGCCGGAATGGGGGAGGCATCAATGTCGGCATGGGTTTCCGCGATCGCCTGCGCCATGGCACTGATCGGCACGCAAACGTCCGTGACGATGGCCTTTGCGCCCTTGCGCCACCCCAGAATGGCCCAATAGGCATGGTGCCGCATCCGCCAGAGCCTTGTGCGATCTTCGGGGCGGGTGGCCCAATCGAAATCGGACCCTCCGAAATCTTCCGCGACCTCCCCAAAACGCGCGACGTGTTCGGCCACGCCCGTGTCCGATCCGTGGAATTCAACCATCAGATGGGGCGTTTCTGGAAAGGTCGCGCCCGAATGGGCGTTGACGGCGACCACGCTGGCCGTGTCCAGAAATTCGATGCGCGCCATGGGGATGCCCATGGCGATGGTGGCCGTCACAGCGGCAATGGCGTCGTCGATTGTGCCAAAGGCACAGGTGGCGGCGGCCACGGCTTCGGGCTGGCCTTGCAGGCGCAGGGTCAATTCGGTGATCAGGCCCAACGTGCCCTCAGACCCAACCATCAACGCGGTCAGATCATAGCCCGCGCTGGATTTGCGCGCCCCCGATCCGGTGCGGATGATCCGGCCATCAGCCAACACGACCTCAAGCGCCAGCACGTTGTCGCGCATCGTCCCGTAGCGCACGGCGGTTGTTCCGCTGGCACGGGTCGACGCCATTCCGCCCAATGACGCATTGGCACCGGGATCCACGGGAAAAAACAGGCCTGTGGCGCGCAGGGCGTCGTTCAGCGCCTCACGTGTGATGCCGGGCTGCACGCGGACGGTCATGTCTTCTGCGCGGACCTCGACCACCTCGGCCATGTTACGAAAATCAACGGTGACGCCGCCTTGGATGGCCGATGTGTGCCCCTCAAGCGACGTGCCCGCGCCGTATCCCATCACGGGGCAGGCGTGGTCGGCACAGATCGCCACGATCTGCGCCACCTCGCCGGTGTTCTGCGGATAGGCCACCGCGTCGGGCGGGGTTACGGCAAAGTGCGATTCTGATTGGCCATGTGTGTCCAAATCGGACTTGGACAGCGACAGCCGATCGCCTAACAAAGAACGTAGCGCATGGAGCGCGGTTTCGATGGACATAGAACCCCCATTGCAGTCGCCAAACACTAGACCAGCCATCCGCCAAGGGAAAGCAAAGGGGCTGCGATGAGCAAGCCGCAAAAGTCGGTGATCGGGCAGGGCGTTGATGACGCCCTATGCGCGTGCCGCGATGCTTGGGGTGTGGTGCGCACCCGTGGACCCAGCCAGGTGCAGTTCTGGTTTATCGCTTTGCTGGTGGGCATCGGGGCGAGCCTTCTGGCCATTGCCTTTCGCTTCGGGATTGAGACGTTGCAAACGCGGCTCTATGGCACTGATGACGTGGCCAACCTGCACACGACCATCGCCAATCTGGATTGGTGGTGGATCCTGACGATCCCCGTATTGGGCGGTCTGGCCGTCGGTCTGCTGCTGAACCGGTTTACAGACGACGGGCGCGTGCGGTCGGTGGCCGATGTGATCGAAGGCGCTGCCCTTTACGAAGGCCGTGTGGAACGCCGCCGTGGCCTTGCATCGGCTGCGGCGTCTTTCATCACCCTGTCCACCGGTGGATCAACGGGCCGTGAAGGGCCGGTGGTTCACTTGGCCGGCATTTTATCAAGCTACATCAGTAAGTTGATCCGCGCAGACGGCATCACCGGGCGGGATTTGCTGGGCTGCGCTGTGGCGGCGGCGGTCTCCGCCAGCTTTAATGCGCCCATCGCGGGCGCGCTTTTCGCGCTTGAGGTCGTGTTGCGCCATTTTGCCGTGCACGCCTTTGCGCCCATCGTGATCGCCTCTGTCGCGGGGACGGTCATCAACAGGCTGGTCTACGGCGATGTGACGGAATTCATGTTGCCGAACCAAAACATCCTCGCCTTCTACGTGGAATTGCCCGCCTTCCTGATCCTTGGCCTTTTGTGCGGTTTGATCGCCGTCATCCTGATGCGGGTGATTTTCTGGATGGACGACACCGCCAGCGCCCTGCAGCAGCGCACGGGCCTGCCACGATATCTGCGGCCCGCGCTTGCGGGGCTTTTGCTGGGCGCCATCGCGATCTTTTATCCCCACATCATCGGCGTCGGATATGAAACCACGTCGGACGCGCTGACAGGACGGCTGCTGTTTCATGAGGCTGTGGTCTTCGTCATCATCAAAATCTTTGCCGTGGGCATCACCATGGCAGGCCGCATGGGCGGGGGCGTGTTTTCGCCTTCGTTGATGGTGGGCGCGTTGACGGGCTTGGCGTTCGGCATTGTGGCCACGGCCATCTTCCCTGACGTGTCCGGTGAAGGCACGCTTTATGCGCTGGCAGGCATGGGCGCGGTGTCGGCGGCGGTGCTGGGCGCACCGATTTCGACAACCTTGATCGTGTTTGAACTGACCGGCGACTGGCAGACCGGTATCGCGGTGATGGTGTCGGTGTCCCTGTCGTCGGCACTGGCGTCCCGATTGGTCGACCGCAGTTTTTTCCTTACGCAGTTGGAACGACGCGGCGTGCATCTGGCGGCAGGGCCACAGGCCTATCTGCTGGGCACGTTTCAGGTGTCATCGGTGATGCGCAGCATGGATCACCCTCGCGCCGCCGACGCTGAGACCTGTGCGACCCTAATCAAAGAGGGCACTTACGTGTTTGAGGACAAGACCCTCGATCAAGCGATGCCGATCATTGAGGCCACGGGATCAAGCTTCATCCCCGTCGTGGCCCCAGCACAGGGCGATGGCCCGCCGGAATTGCGCGGGGCCCTGTTTCAGGTGGATGCTTTGCGCGCCTTCAACCGCGCCTTGGCGGCGACGGCTGCGGAAGAACATTCCTAGGGTCCTGACCCTAAAGCTGCTCAACCGCGACCTTATTGGTGTAGAATGCAAGGTAGCCTTTGATCTGCGCCACGTCGTCTTTCGGGTCCTCGTAGGACCACGCGGCGTCCTTGAATGTCCCGCTTTTGGCGACAAAATCATAATGGGTGGCGACACCCTTATGCGGGCAGGTCGATACCGTGTCGGATTTTTCGAAAAACGCCATAGAGATGTCATCACGGGGGAAATAGATCACCTCGGAGTAGTCGCCTTCGGCCAGTTCCAGCGCGTTTTCCGTCTCGGCCAATACGGCGCCGGCTGCGCGTACGGTCCATGTACCCTGTGCCGGTCTGATCTTGATGTAATCGCCCATAGCGATGTCCTCCCCAAAAAAGCGGTTGATCCTCGACCCTTCGATCCCGGATATCACGGCCTGCGCGTAGATGTGTTGTGTAACGTCTAGGTTACAAGGGGGCGCAAGCGGCAGTGAGCCAATCAAGCGCCGATCCCTCTACACGTGGGCCGATTTTTTGCAGTGTATCAGAATGATAGCGGTCAATCCAAGCGTGTTCGTCAGATGACAGCAACGTCACCTCAATCAGATGCCTGTCCAGCGGGACGAAGGTGAGCGTTTCAAAGTCCAGCATCGCGCGATCATCGCCGCCTTCGATCGCAGCGGCCTCCTGCACCACGATCAGGTTTTCGATGCGAATGCCAAAGGCGCCCTCACGGTAATACCCCGGTTCATTGGACAGGATCATGCCGGATTCAAGCGGCGTCATCGACCTGCGCGACAGGCCCTGTGGTCCTTCGTGGACAGACAAATAGGCCCCCACGCCGTGTCCTGTTCCATGATCGTAATCCTGCCCGGCCAGCCACAGCGGATAGCGCGCCAGCGCGTCCAGATCACTGCCGCGCACGCCCTTGGGAAACCGCGCGCGGCTGATGGCGATCATGCCTTGCAGAACGCGTGTGTAGCAGGTCTTTTCCAGCGTCCCGACCTGACCCACAGCAAGGGTGCGGGTGATGTCGGTGGTTCCGTCCATATACTGCCCGCCGCTGTCCACCAGCAGCAGCTCACCCATAGACACGGGGCGGTTGGTGTCTTCGGACACGCGGTAATGCACAATGGCCCCATGAGGGCCTGCGCCGCAGATGGTCTCGAACGAGATATCGCGCAAGGCGTTGGTATCGCGCCGAAATCCTTCAAGGGCCGTGACCACGTCGATTTCCGTTAACCCGCCCTTGGGGGCCTGTGCGGACAGCCAGGCCAGGAACCGCACCATGGCCGCGCCGTCGCGCAGATGGGCGTCCCGGGCGCCTGAGATTTCGGCGTTGGTTTTGCGGGCTTTGGGCAAGACACAGGGATCCTGCCCTTTGACCCAATGATCGTCCTGCAGGGATTGTGCGATGGCGTAGGGCGTGCGGTCGGGGTCAAGTCGCAAAGGATGGTCCAGATCCGTCAAAGCGGCCAGTACAGCGCCTTCGGGTAGGACGACCACGCCATCATCAAGGGACAGATCGGCGGCCTGCTCCGGCTGGCAAAACACCTCAACCCGCGCATCATCATGCAAGATCGCCATGGCATGGGGCACCGGATTGCGCGGAATGTCTGTCCCACGAATATTAAGCAGCCACGCAATGCTGTCAGGCGACGCGATGAAGGCCGCGCGGTGGCCCGCATCGCGCAAAGCGTCTGCCAATCGCGCGCGCTTGTCGGTCGAACGTTCCCCTGCCAAATCATCGGGATAGGCCGTGAAGGGCGCATGGGGTGGGGCCGGGCGGTCGTCCCAGATCACATCAATCAGATTGTCCGTGGGCACCAAGGTGACGCCCGACCCGGCCAGCCCTTTTTCAAGCGCCTCGACTTGCCCGACCGTGTGCAGCCATGGATCATAGGCCAGCCGTTTGACACCCTCTTGGGCACGCACCCAATCGTGCAGCTGGGTTTCGGGCCAATGGACAGGCGTGAACACATCCGCCACCTGATCGCGCACCTGAACACGGTAGCGACCGTCGATAAACACGCCTGCGATGTCCTTCAGAACACAGGCAAAACCGGCCGATCCGGTGAACCCTGTAAGCCACGCCAATCGGTCATCGGCCGGTGCCACATATTCCCCCTGAAACCGGTCCGCACGTGGCACGATAAACCCGTCCACGTCGCGCTCGGCCATCAGATTGCGCAGTTTCGCAAGACGGGCAGGGCCCGCCTGCGGTGAAGAGGTCACCTCAAATGTCTGAAACATGCGCACCCCCTGTTTCGTTTTGCCAAAAATACTCACATCCGACGCGTCAACGTCGCGCCAGACCTATCCAGCCTTGCGCATTCCCAAGACACGGGCCCGTTTGCGCGGGTCGCTGTCAAACAGGCTCGCCAGTTGTTCGGTCATGGCGCCGGCCAGCTGTTCCACATCCGTAATGGTCACCGCACGGTCGTAATACCGCGTCACATCATGGCCGATCCCGATGGCGATCAATTCCACCGCGCGCCGTTTTTCGACCATGGCGATCACATCGCGCAGATGTTTTTCCAGATAATTGGCGGGGTTAACAGACAACGTGCTGTCATCCACCGGTGCGCCGTCGGAAATGACCATCAGCACCTTGCGGGCCTCGGGCCGGGCCATCATCCGGCGGTGCGCCCATTCCAGCGCCTCACCGTCGATGTTTTCCTTCAGCAGACCTTCCTTCATCATCAGACCAAGGTTGTCGCGGCTGCGCCGCCATGGCGCATCGGCCCCCTTGTAGACGATATGACGCAGGTCATTCAGGCGGCCCGGTTGTTGCGGGCGGCCCTCGGCCAGCCAACCTTCACGGCTCAGCCCGCCTTTCCAAGCTTTCGTCGTAAACCCGAGGATTTCGACCTTCACCTGACACCGTTCCAACGTGCGCGCCAACACGTCCGCGCAAATGGCCGCAATGGAAATGGGCCGCCCGCGCATGGACCCGGAATTGTCGAGCAAAAGCGTCACACAGGTGTCGCGAAATTCGGTGTCCTGTTCCACCTTGAAGGACAAGGGCGTCGTGGGGTTGGCCACAACCCGTGCCAAACGGCCCGCGTCCAGAATGCCCTCTTCCTGATCAAAGGACCAACTGCGGTTTTGCTGGGCCTGCAAACGGCGTTGCAATTTATTGGCCAGCCGCGACACCGCCCCTTTGAGCGGTTCCAGCTGTTGATCCAGATAGGCGCGCAGGCGTTCCAGCTCCGCCGGTTCGGCCAAATCCTCGGCCCCGATTTCTTCGTCGTGATCGGTGGAATAGACCACATAGTTGGGGTCGGCATCGGACACGGGCTGGGGGGCGGGGGGCTCCATCGGGGCCTCGCCTTCGGGCATCTCTGCTTCCTCGGCCATCTCCGATTCCGCGCTGTCATCCATTGAAACCTGAGCTTCAGCCGAATCCTGCTGTTCTTCTTGGGATTGTTCCGGCGTGCCTTCGGTTTCGTCCTCGTCACCGTCATCCTGACCGGTGGATTCGGGCTCCTGCTCCTCCTCCTCGCCGGTGTTGGCGTCCTCTTCGTTGTCGCCCATGTCATCGGGGTCATCGCCCAGCTGGTCGCCGTAGCCCATGTCCTGAATGATCTGGCGCGCAAATTTGGCGAAGGCCGCCTGATCTTCAAGCGTGTCTTGCAACCCTTCCAGCGTGCCGCCGCAAGTGTCCTCAATAAACCCGCGCCACAGGTCCATGACGTTCTCGGCCCCGCGCGGCATATCGCGGCCTGTCGCCAGATGACGGATCAAATAGCCCGCGGCCGTGGCCAGCGGCGCCTCGGACGCCTCACGGATCTGGTCATACCCCTTGCGGATCGCCTCATTGCCGATCTTGGCGTCGATATTGCCCGCTGTGCCGGGCATATGACGCGCGCCCACGGCTTCGACCCGCGCGTTTTCCATGGCGGCGAACAGGTCTTGGGCCATCTGGCCCTGCGGCATGTATTTCGCGGCCACACCTGCGTCGTGATACTTGTGGCGCAGCGCATAGGCATCCGCCGTCCCGCGCGCGATCAACACCTCTTCGCGGGTCATCCGGCGGCTGACCTGTGGCAGACGCACGGTTTCGCGCGTGGCCCCGGGCGGGTCCACGGTAAAGCTGACGGCCAATTCCGGATCGTCGGCCATGACCTTCGTGGCCTCGGCCAGTGCCTTTTTGAACGGATCGGCGGGATTGTCGGAGGGTTTGTTCATTGAGGTCTCTTACGGCGCGTGTTGACCTGCAACCTAGTGCCCCGCGACATGGAAAACCAGAGCGCGCGGCGACTTCTGGGGATCAATCAGTCAAGATATCAAAAGCGTCGTGCAAGACTGCACAAGTTCTGCTGCGCGTCCCTTCGCCCAATCGTCTTCGCGGAAGGTGGCGCGGGTCAAAAGGGCGGAGTGGGCGGATTTGGCCTCGATCCGCCAATTGAGGACCTGCCGCCCCTGTCCTTGGTCCATTGTGGCAAAGACAAGGTCCACCATCATGCGTCTTTGCTGTTCGGTCTGACGGGCGCGGTCATCATTCATCAGCCATTCATGTTCCATCTGTGCGGATAAGCGCCCCGCGCAGGATGCAAACAGTCGAAGGGGATCGCTGAAGTCGGCCACCGCGGGCGGCGCAAAAAGGCAGGTCAATGCTGCGAAAACAACTGCCTGCTGCGTTGTTCTTTTTCTGCTCATGTTTTCAGCATTGGGCATATTTTTCCGCCCGTCAAGTTTGCAGTATGGAAACTTTTAACGGGTCGGGGGAGGGCGCAAAGAAAAAGACCGCAGCCTTGGGGCGCGGTCTTTTCGAGGTGGTGTTTGTGATCAGGTGGTCAGATCAGCCAAGTGACGTGCTTGCCGCGCTTTCGGGCAGTTCCTCGTCAAAGCAGCGCTGGTAGAACTCTGCCACGGTCTGGCGTTCCAACTCGTCACATTTGTTGAGGAATGACAGGCGGAAGGCGTAGCCCACGTCTTGGAAAATCCGCGCGTTTTCGGCCCATGCGATGACAGAGCGGGGGGACATCACGGTGCTGAGGTCGCCGTTCATGAAGGCCGTCCGCGTCAGGTCCGCGACGGTGACCATCTGGCTGACGGTCTTGCGACCGGCCTCGGTGTTGAACTGCGGGGCTTTGGACAGGACGATGTTCGTTTCCGCATCATGGCTGAGGTAGTTCAATGTCGCGACCAGCGACCAGCGGTCCATCTGGGCTTGGTTGATCTGCTGGGTGCCGTGATAGAGGCCTGTGGTGTCGCCAAGGCCCACGGTGTTGGCTGTCGCAAACAGGCGGAAGTTGGGGTTTGGCGTGATGATTTCGTTCTGGTCCATCAACGTCAGCTTGCCGTCGGTTTCCAGCACACGCTGGATCACGAACATCACGTCGGCGCGGCCTGCGTCATATTCGTCAAACACGATCGCCACAGGATTGCGCAGCGCCCACGGCAGGATGCCTTCGTGGAATTCCGTGACCTGAACGCCGTCGCGCAGTTTGATCGCGTCCTTACCGATCAAATCAATCCGGCTGATGTGGCTATCAAGGTTCACACGCACACAGGGCCAGTTCAGGCGGGCGGCGACCTGTTCGATGTGCGTGGATTTACCCGTGCCGTGATAGCCCTGCACCATGACGCGGCGGTTGTAGCCGAAACCGGCCAAGATCGCCAAAGTCGTGTCGGGATCAAATTTATAGGTCGGATCGATCTCTGGCACGCGGTCGCTCATGCCTGGTGCGAAGCCCTTGACCGTCATATCAGTGTCGATGCCGAACACCTCACGCACAGATACGTCTTCGGTGGGTCTCATCATCGGGTCCAAGGTTCCGTCGGCCATATCCGTGCCTTCACTTTCAAGAAAAATTTCGTCGTATTCGCGCTTCGGGATGCAACATATCGCGGTTCGCTGCAAGGGGAAGGGGGGCTGCGACATTGCTTGCCATACTGGGACGATCTGTCATTGTCGGAAACGGACTTCAGGGAATGCATTTCGCCATGACGACACCGGACGATATCGAACATATGATCCTGCGCATTGGCATGGGGGATCATAAAGCGTTCGAGGCGCTTTATTCTGCGACCTCCGCGAAACTCTTTGGGATCATGTTGCGTGTCTTAAAGGACCGCGCAGCAGCAGAAGAGGTTTTGCAGGACGTTTATTTGCGTTTGTGGCAGGGGGGTGCGCAGACGTACTCCGCCGGAAAAGCAAGCCCGATCAGTTGGTTGGCCACCATTGCCCGCAACAGATCGATCGACAAGCTGCGTCAGATCCGTCCCAGCACAACGCTGGATGACGCCCCCGAACTGGCCGATCCCGCCAAAGGCCCAGAGGCTTTGGCGATTGCGGCCTCAGAACGTGCGCAAATCTTTGCGTGCCTTGACGAACTCGACCCGGACAGATCGGCCGCCGTGCAGGGGGCCTATCTTGATGGCGACACCTACGCCGATCTTGCGGCCCGTTTCGACGTGCCCCTGAATACAATGAGAACATGGCTGCGCCGCAGCCTGATGCGCCTGAAGGACTGCTTGAGCCGATGACCGATGACAGCCTGACCCCCGATGATTTCGGCGACGATGTGTTGGCCGCAGAATATGCCTTGGGCGTTCTGACCGGTCAGGCCCATGCCGATGCGACCGAAAAGGCGCGCAGCGACCCTGCGTTCGCCATCGAAGTGAACGCATGGCAAGACCGCTTTGCCGCCATGACCGAGGCCGTGGCCCCCGTTGCCCCGCCGCGTGGAGTGTTCAAACGCATCCGTCGCGAGGCCTTCGGCGAAAGCCGACTTGGCTTGTTGCGCCAGCTGGGCATTATTCCGGCCTTCATGGGGGCCGCTGCGGCCGCCCTCGTGCTTTACACGGCGGTCGAATTCGGTGTCTTTACCCAACCTGGGGAACCGACCCCAACCCTTGTGGCGCAGATGATCGCAGAGGATAACACCCTTGTCGTGGCGGCTGCCTATACTGATGACGGCAACCTGTTTGTCGAACGCCGCGTGGGCGCGAGCGCGCCGGGCCGTGTTCTGGAACTGTGGCTGATTTCCGGTGAAGACGCTCCGGTGTCTTTGGGCGTCTTGGCGCAAAATCAGGTGTTGGATCAGATCGCCGTGCCTGAGGATTTGCGCGACCGGCTGATCGGCGGGGTCCTTGCGATCTCAGACGAACCGCCGGGCGGCTCCCCCACAGGGGCGCCCACTGGGGCGGTCTTGGCCGTGGGCGAAATCACGACCCTTTAGCGAAATAAAATCGAAACGTCTGAAACTTAGGCGTTTCGGTCTTCGTGTCTTCTCCATAAGCGCCGCAATCACGCGGTGCGACGTCGAAAGACACTGGAGACCTTTATGCTTACCAAGACCCTCGTATCCGCCACAGCCCTGACACTGACGGCAAGCTTTGCCATGGCAGACGCCCACGCCGAAAACCCCATGGTGGGCGGAGCAGAGATGCTGGCCGAACAAAACATCATCGAAAACGCAGTGAATTCCCCCATCCACACTACGCTTGTGGCTGCGGTTCAGGCTGCTGGTCTGGTTGAGACCCTGTCCGGTCCCGGCCCGTTCACGGTATTTGCCCCGACCGATGACGCCTTTGACATGATCTCGGACGCGAGCCTTGCGGCGCTGCTGGACCCCTCCGCCAAAGCACAATTGACACAAATTCTGACCTGCCACGTTGTTGGTGCGGAAGTGTTTTCCGATGCGATTGGTGGCATGATCGCCGACAGCGGAGGCACACAGGCCGTCGAAACACTGGGCGGTTGCGTTTTGACCGCACAGATGGACGGCGATGCGATCACCCTGACGGATGAAAACGGCCGCGTGGCGACTGTCACGATTGCCGATGTCGATCAGTCGAATGGCGTTATTCACGTCATCGACCGCGTTATGCTGCCACAACAATAAGAACTGGCAGCTGGTCCAAGGGTCCAAGGTATGTATCCCAGAACGTAACCCGTGATCGGACCCTTGGTCACAAATCCGTGCGCCGCGCATTGAATCATCCCAGATTGTGCGGCGCACGGTGTATTACCGACCCAATCCACACCGGAGAGCCCTATGAACCGCCGTACATTTTCCTTTGCCGCCCTGACCGCCGCCTTCACCGCAGGCCAGTCCCGTCCGGCCCAAGGCGCGTTCGAAATCACCCGCACCGATGCCGAATGGCGCGCCATGCTGACGCCCCTGCAATATCGCGTGATGCGCGAAGAAGGCACCGAACGGGCAGGGTCGTCCCCTTTGGATAAAGTCTATGACGCGGGCGTTTATCATTGCCGTGGCTGCGATCAGGCGCTGTACAGCTCAGAACATAAATACGACAGCGGCACTGGCTGGCCGTCGTTCTTTGATGTGCTGCCCAACGCCATCGGCACCCATGTGGACACCCGTTTCTTCATGACCCGCACCGAATGTCACTGTGATCGGTGCGGCAGCCATTTGGGGCATATCTTCAATGATGGTCCCCAACCCACCGGCAAACGGCACTGTCTGAACGGTGTGTCACTGGTGTTCCGTGCCGCGTGATCTAACGCTCGTCCCAACCCTGGCCAGCTTAAGTATTTCAAGGGTTTAGCGCCTTTTGGCCGTACGATTGTCCACATCGCGGAAACATATCATTTCGGCCTTTGATCCCAAGCGTCACACCGGTGCCTCAAACCTTCGCAATAAGGTCCCCAGAAATCGGAGGACCCATGCGTCCATTTTTGCGCAAACGAACCAAACTTTCCGAAGGCACACGCGCCCGCGTGTTGGCCTTCTTGTTGATTGCCGTCAGCAGCGGCGCGCTGGGTTTTCTGGCGGTTTTGCATCTGGACCAAACGGCGCTGTTTGACCGGCTAACGGGATACCAATGGTGGATCGTCGCGGCCTCATCCTTGGGCGGCGTGGTGTCCCTGTTCCTGTCCGGGGACCGCATGGGGCAAACCGGCATCCAAGGGGCCCTGCGCGCCATCGCTGGCGGGATTTGGGTGACATTTGTGGGCGCTTTGATCGGCGGCACATTGGGCCTGCCGCTTTATGGCACGATGTTTGGCCCGTTCATTGTCTGTGTGACTTTGCTGGGCACGCCCGTGTTGTTGATGCTGTGGGTCGTGAACATGTCGGGCATCCACATGTTGTTGGGCATCTACCAGCGGGAACGCGATTCGATCTTCACACCGGCACGGATGACCGTCCCCGACCACCCAGACAGCCTGACGGTCCGGCTGCGTGGTCGGTTTATCTAAGGGTCAGTCGCGGAAACTGCGGCTCGATTTGATCTGATCCCAAGCCCAGACAACTTCGGACAGCTGCTCTTCCTGTGACCGGTCCCCGCCGTTCATGTCAGGGTGCAGCACCTTGATCAGCTTTTTGTAGGCTTTGCGAATCTCGGGCTTGGTCCAGTGATCCTTAGCCTCCAAAATCTCGATCGCGCGGCGTTCGGTGGCGGGCAGGCGGCGGGTCGATCCGGTGGTGGATTTGCCCGGGTTCTGCGTCGCATTGGCACCCAACACCTGATGGGGGTCGTCCACGCCCAACCGCGCCCAAGCGCGCTGTTCGTCAGACTTGCCAAAAGGCTTGGTTTCACGTTCCCAAACGCGGTCCTTGCTGGCCTGAGCGTTCAGTTCCGCCTCGGTCGTGTTTTCAAAGAAATTCCAGCCAAGATTGTATTCGCGCACATGGTCCTTGCAGAACCAGTAATAGTCATCCAGCACATCGGGGTTTTTGGGCGCACGGTACTTGCCCGCCTCTTCGCAGCCCGGCTTTTCGCACACCCGCGTCGACGTCTCGGATGCGCCGGACATGCCACGACGGCCCCGCGGGTTCTTCTTCTTGGAAGACGACACCGACATGTCAAAACCAAAAGGATCATCTTTGCGCATCACTTCACCTTTCTTGTCAGGAGCAGAGATAGTAAACCATTGGTCAGCGGATAGAAGGGGCAGGGGCCAAAATAAATGACTTTAGAAGAACAAATTACAGGCAACCTTAAAACGGCATTCACACCGTCCATGTTGAACGTCATCAACGAAAGCCATCTGCACGCAGGTCACGCGGGCGATGACGGCACGGGCGAAAGCCACTGGCGCGTCGAAATCGCGTCAGATGCGTTTGAGGGGCAATCGCGGATCGCCAAACACCGCGCCATCCACGCGGCCTTGGGGCCCGAGGTTATGGGCCGCATTCACGCGCTGTCGCTTCAGATCAAATAATCACTCGGCCGCAGGCTGGGTGTCATCGGCGCGGCCATTGGACTTGTCGCGCTTGTTCCACGGGAAGGTAAAAGCCTCGGATTTCAGGGTCGCGTCTACCCGTTCATCGGCGCTTTCGGCTTCATCCGGCGCATCGGCGCTGTCTGCCTCGTTGACGGCAGGTGCCACTTCGGCCTCAGCCTCCACCATGGCCTCCGTATCTTCTGCCACGTCTTGGGCGGCCACCTGCGGTGGGGCGCTTAAATCATCCGGCGCAGATTGGTCTTCGATCAGGGCTGCGACCTGTGGTGCAGCGGCGGCACCCAAGGCACGTCGAAAGACCAGCATGTTCTGGAATGTGGTCGTTTTGCCGGTCAGGCCCTGACGTTCTTCCACGGGCAAGGTGTCCGTGCGCTGGTATTCCCAGCCGTCGGTCCCAAGGTCGTTCATCACCGTCTCGAGCGCATTGGCAAACCGAGCAGGGGTGCCTTTGACCCCCTTGGCTTTCAATGGTCGCGTCGGTGCTGGCACCACTTTATACTCATATCCGGTCATGACGTCCCTCATTCTGCCCTGACGGTTCATATCAAGAACGCAGGCCAAGGCCAAGAAAAACAAGGATAAATCACCGCACCACAAGACGTGGTGCTCAGGCCGCTGGTGTCCACCATATCTTCTGGGGTTCGCAAACAGCGGCGGGGGCAGCGCCCCCCAAATCAAACAAAACAGCCTGCGCAGCAGACCTTTGGATCAAAGGCCCAGCTTGGACGACACCAGTTTGTTGACTGCCGCAGGGTTCGCCTTGCCGCCTGTGGCCTTCATCACCTGACCCACGAACCAACCGGCCAACTTGGGATTGGCCTTGGCCTTTTCCACCTGCGCGGGGTTGGCCGCGATGATCTCGTCCACGGCGGCCTCAATGGCGCCGGTGTCTGTGACCTGTTCCATGCCTTCGGTTTTCACGATCTCTTCGGGGTCGCGGTCCGATGTATAGGCGATCTCGAACACGTCTTTGGCGATCTTGCCGCTGATCTTGTCGGATTTGATCAAAGCCACGATCTGAGCCAATCGTGCGGCGGAAATCGGGCTGTCCGCAATGCCCAGATCGTCCTTTTTCAGGCGACCGAACAATTCATTGATGACCCAGTTGGCCGCCAGTTTGCCATCACCGCCTTCGGCCACGGCCTCAAAATAGGCGGCATTGGTCACGTCCGCGGTCAGCACCGACGCGTCATAGTCGCTCAGGCCGAAATCCTTGATAAACCGTGTTTTTTTGTCGTCAGGCAATTCGGGAAGGGAGGCCGCGATGTCATCGACCCATGCCTGTTCAATCTCCAACGGCAGCAGGTCGGGATCGGGGAAATACCGGTAATCATGGGCCTCTTCTTTGGACCGCATGGACCGCGTTTCGTTTTTGTCGGGGTCATAAAGGCGCGTTTCCTGCACCACGGCGCCACCGTCTTCAATGATCGCGATCTGGCGACGGGCCTCCATGTCAATGGCGGCCTGAATGAACCGCATGGAGTTCATGTTCTTGATCTCGCACCGCGTGCCCAGATGGCCGAAATCGCCCGAGGCCTGGAATTTTTCATAATCACCGGGGCGACAGACGGACACGTTCACATCCGCGCGCAGGTTGCCGTTTTGCATGTTGCCATCGCAGGTGCCCAGATAGCGCATGATCTGGCG
Source organism: Pseudooctadecabacter sp. (assembly GCF_965657175.1). Taxonomy (GTDB): domain Bacteria; phylum Pseudomonadota; class Alphaproteobacteria; order Rhodobacterales; family Rhodobacteraceae; genus Octadecabacter. The sequence goes on from NZ_CBFHNH010000002.1 coordinate 189,253, forward strand.
CAGCTTGCCCACGTAGGCGGCGGCCTCTTCGGGGCCGCGAATGTCGGGGAAGCTGACGATTTCCATGAGCGCCACACCGGTGCGGTTCAGGTCGACAAAGGACATGGTCGGGTCCATGTCGTGAATGGATTTGCCGGCGTCCTGTTCCAGATGGATCCGTTCGATGCGCACGTTGCGCGCGGTGCCGTCGCCAAGCTCTACCAGCACCTCACCAGTGCCCACGATGGGATGGTAGAGCTGTGAAATCTGATAGCCCTGCGGCAGGTCGGGGTAGAAATAGTTTTTGCGGTCAAAGGCGGAGGTCAGGTTGATTTCTGCCTTCAGCCCCAGACCGGTTTTCACCGCAAAGGCCACGCATTCTTCGTTGATGACCGGCAACATGCCGGGCATGCCCGCGTCCACGAAGGCCACGTTGCTGTTGGGTTCTGCGCCAAACTGGGTGGAGGCACCGGAAAACAGCTTGGCTTTGGTGGCCACTTGGGCGTGGACCTCAAGACCGATCACAAGTTCCCAGTCTCCCGTCGCACCTGCGATGGTTTTGGGCGTCGGCGTGTCGTAGGTGAGGTCCAGCATGTCAGGCTCCGCTGCGGTGGGGTTTCACGCGTGAATAGCCGCGCGCGGGGCGGGCTTCAAGACGGCGCGTTGCGTGTGGGGCCACCGCATCCGCAATATGTTGTTCGGGACGGGCGGGAAAACGCCTTACAACAGTGTTTTTCTTGCAAAACGCCTCCACGCAGGCCATCAAACGCCCATGTTTGCTATGAGAGCGATCCTGGGGGGGATTCTCACCATCGCATTGGGCACCGCCGCCTTGGCGCAGGGCCCAACGACGGCGACACGTCCCTTCGCCCGCGAAGATGCGGCGGCCTTGCGTGCTGAAACAGCCCGTGCGGCTCTGGCCGCCGTGCGTCCGCTGGTGCGTCCCGCCCATATGCTGCGCTATCCTGTCGTCATCAGCGAAAACCCGTCCATGCGGCCCATCGCCCGCGTCAATTACATCCCCGACGCCCGCTGGGATTTCCGCGATGACAGCGCCAGCTGGACCCGTGCGGCCCTGTCGGCGCTGCGCACACATGGGTCGCGACTGGAAGAAACCGAACCCCGCGATATCGCCAATTGGTGCCCCGCCTATGTAAACAACCCGCCCCATTTGCGGCGGGCGTTCTGGGTGGGGATGATGTCGGCCTTGGCCAAACACGAAAGCACCTACCGCCCGACCGCCGTCGGGGGGCCGAACCTGTGGTACGGTCTGTTGCAGATCTATCCGGACACCGCCCGCCGCTACGGCTGCCGCGCCACGACCGGTGAGGCGTTGAAGGACCCCGAGGACAACCTCAGCTGTGCGATCCGCATCATGAATGTCACCGTGCCCCGCGATAATGCCATTGCCGTGCGCGACAGCCGCTGGCGCGGGGTCGCCGCCGATTGGGGGCCGATGACCAAGCCCAGCAAGATCGCTGAAATGGCCGCATGGACCCGTACGCAAGATTACTGCCGCCCGAATTTTGATATGGCGACAAGCCTTCGTCCCGTGGCGCGGCCCTTGCCCGCCGCGACACTTTCGACCCGCACCGAAGGCTAGGCCCGCGCCAGCCCCCGCGACGTGGTCACAAGGCTGACGCTTTGGCGGCCATCATCCCCCAATGCCAAGGTCGCACGGCGCAGCAGCGCAATCCCGTCGTCGGAATTTTTCGGCAGGGCCGAGGGCGAAATCGCCTCGCCCACGGTGATCGAAAACGGCTGGCGGTCCTTGTTCAACGTTTCATGAAACAGCGTGATGTCCCGCAGGGTCGGGTGGATCATGTCGAAAAGATAAAACAGCGCCGAATTGCGTGCGCGGATGTTGATGGGAACAACGGGCAGGTCATATTTGCGCGCCAACATGGCCGCTGACGCCATCCATGGCCGTTCATGCAGCCGAAGCCCGCGTCGCTTGGCCAGCCGACCCGAGGGAAAGATCACCCCAAGGCGGTCCTTGGCGACAGCATCGCGCAGAAACGTCATCGTCTCACGGGTCTTGCCATGGCTGCGGTGGTCTGTCCGCCATTCCACCGGCGCAATCATCGGGGCCAGTTGCGGCATGACCCGCAGGATGTCTTTGTTGGCGAAAAAGAACAGATCGGGCCGCACAGCGGCCAACAGCCCATGCAGAATGATGCCATCAGCAATGCCCGTCGGGTGGTTTGCTACCACCAAGGCACCACCCTGACGCGGCACATTTTCAAGGCCGCGCACATCCACATGTCGGGCCAGCTTGCGATACATCTGGTCCATCACGCAGGCCCCGTCCGCGTCGCGCAAGCCCGTCGCGATGCGCACAGTTTCATCGTAGGACAAAGCGTGATCCAGCGCGCCTCGTGCGCAGCTGGCGGCCAGGCTGTTTCGATACAGCCAAGGCGCGCGTTCAGCGATCAAAGGGTCGATGCGATCTTTCATAATCTGGGCTTTCACCAAATTCATGTAACGGATCGACAACAACCGGATGACAGTTTTGTTCCGGCAAAACCCTGCCGTCAGAAGGGGGAGAACGGGTGTTTTTCCGCCGGTATCCCAGCGGATTTCAGCGCAGCCTCAAAGGCATCGACGGGTGGGACGATGTCGGGGGGAAGTCGGGTGTGGGCGATTTCCGAATGGATCAAGGTGATCCGCATCCCGCCGTCAAACCGCCGATCCAGCCTGACGCGCTGGATATTGGCACTCTCATCGCTGCGCAGACCGGACAGCCACACGATGCGCCCGTCCCAGACCTCCAACCGCACCTCTGGATTGCGGATCACATCTAACATCGCCGGAAGGGAGGCCAGCAGAATGATCGCCAGCACGAACCATGCCGCGTCAAACACGGCCCACAAAGCCAAGGCACCGATCCATAGGCACAAAACGGCGCAAATTGTAGCCGGCCTGCGGCCTTGGCGCGTCCACAGGTAGATCATCGCACACGCATGGCGCGGGTGATGTCTTCGAGGGCGTCGCGTTGCTTTTGGGTCAGCTCCCTCACGGTCGCGCCTTTCAGCACCGCCATGAGGGGGTCCATCTGTTCGGCCCCGCCCAGTTTATACAGTTTGCGCGAAATGCGGGCGATGGCAGGTTCAGCCCCGCCGCATTCGGCCATGAACCACCGGCCCAGAATTTCCATCTCTTGCGCTTCGTCTTCGTTGGCCCGCAGGGTGGCGCGCAGCTGAACGGTCAACCGTTGCCGGTCCTCTGCTGTTGGCAGATTGTCCAGTTCAACGAACGCCGTCGCGATGGCCGCGATGGCCAGCCGCGGGTCTTCGATGCTTTCAACGGGGTGGATGTTGGTGTTGCGTTTGAACCCGAACCGCCGCGCGGCCAACCGCACGTCATTGGCCATATCCGGCACATCGCCCAACACATCGCGGGCGCGGCTGGCGCGGTGCGCCCAGATGTAGGCGGTGACGGCGATGCCCAACAGGGCGATCAGGACGGGCATGGGGGGCTCCTTCATGGGGCGTAAAACCAGCCTAGCGGCTGATGCGCCCCTCAGGAAGGGGTGTCGCCCAACATCCGCCCCACCATTTCGCCGGTATCGCGGGACAGGTTTGGTGTGGCCGCAAGCCCCTCCAATACAGCGCGGATCATGGCCTGACGGTCACCGTCGTATCGTTTCCACGTGGCAAAGGCGGTCGTCATCCGTGCGGTTGTTTGCGGGTTGATCGCGTCCAACTGGCCCAACCAATCCCCCAACAGACGGTAGGCGTCACCAGACGGGTCATGGAACCCTGCGGAATGCCCTGCCAATGCGCCAAAGACCGCACGGAAACGGTTGGGGTTTTTCATATCGAAATCAGGCTCTTGCGTAAGTCGCGCGGCGGTGGCGGCTGCGTTTTGGGGCGCCGCGGAACTGACCGTGAGACCGAACCATTTGTCCATGACAAGGCGGTCTTCGCGCCATTGGGCGCGGAACGCCGCACTTTCACCAGCGCCTTTGCCGATCTTCAGCAGGCAGGCCAATGCTGCGATTTGCATAGTCATGTTGTCGGCCGCTTTGTACTGCGCCGCAGCTGCAGCCCCGCCATCAAGACGCGACAGCAGCGCCAGACAGGCGTTGCCAAGGCTGCGTTTCCCAGCGGATTTCGCATCGGGCGAATAGGGGCCATCGATCGCCATATCGGCGCGCACGCGGGGCAGGATGTCTTGCAGATGTTGCGCCATGGCGACGCGCAACGCTTCGCCTGCATGGTGAATGGCCGTGGGGTCGGGGGTGTGGCCCGCATCCGCCAAATCCTGCGCCATGTCGTCCTCGGACGGCAAAGACAGGACCAAGGCACGGAAGGCGGGGTCAAGGCTGTCGTCGCGCAGAATGGCGGCGATGCCATCAAGGTAGGCCGCATCAGGTGCTGCGTCCTCGGTCACCATGCGGCGGTAGACGTCACGCGCAAGGGCGTTGCCTGCGTCCCACCGGTTGAACGGGTCCGTGTCGTGTGCCATCAAAAACGCACGTTCCGCACTGGTCTGATCGCGCTGCAAAATCACAGGGGCAGAGAAATCGCGCAGGATGGACGGCACGGGTTTTGCGGCCAAGCCGTCAAAGGTAAAGGTCTGTTCAGCCTCTGTCACCTCCAGCACTTGGGTGGGCAGGACCTCTGTCCCGTCGTCCGACAGCAGGCCCACGGCCACGGGGATGACTTGCGGGGCCTTGGTGTCCTGCCCCGGTGTGGGCGGTGTCGTTTGGGTGAAGGTCAGCGCATAGGTGCCGTCCTTGAAGTCTTCGGTCACGGCCAGACGCGGCGTGCCCGCCTGTTCGTACCAGCGTTTGAACTGGGTCAGATTACGGCCTGTGCTGTCCTCAAAGACCTTCAGCCAGTCCTCAATCGTCGCGGCCTGTCCATCGTGACGCGTGAAATAAAGGTCGAGCGCTTTGTAATAGGCCGCGTCCCCCACCAGCCGTTTGAGCATCCCGATCAGCTCCGCCCCTTTTTCATAGACAGTGATTGTGTAGAAGTTGTTGATCTCAATGAAACTTTCGGGGCGCACGGGATGGGCGAGGGGCCCGTTGTCTTCGCGGAATTGATGGGACCGCAGCACGATCGCGTCCTCGATCCGTTTGACCGCATGGCTGCCTTGATCGCCGGTGTATTGCTGGTCGCGGAAGACGGTCAGACCCTCTTTCAGGCACAGTTGGAACCAGTCGCGGCAGGTGATGCGGTTGCCGGTCCAGTTGTGAAAATACTCATGCGCGATGATCGCGTCGATGCGTTCGAAATTGGCGTCGGTGCTGGTTTCCGGTGAGGCAAGAACACAGCTGGAATTGAAAATGTTCAATCCCTTGTTCTCCATCGCGCCCATATTGAAGTCATCGACAGCCACGATGTTGAAAATGTCCAAGTCGTATTCGCGGCCATAAACCTTCTCATCCCACGTCATCGACCTTTTCAACGCCTCCATCCCGAAGGCGCATTTGTCCTCATCCGCGCCGGGGCGGACGTAAATGTTGAGGGCGACGTCTTTGCCCGACATCGTCGTAAACTGGCCAGGATGGGCCACCAGATCGCCCCCCACCAGTGCGAACAAATAGGCCGGTTTGGGCCATGGGTCGTGCCATTCGGCCCAACCGTCGCCTTGGCCCACGGGATTGCCGTTGGACAACAGTACCGGCAGATCGCCTTCGATGCGCACAGTGAACACGGACATCACATCGGGACGGTCGGGGTAGAAGGTGATCTTGCGGAACCCTTCGGCCTCACACTGTGTGCAATACATGCCGTTCGACATGTACAGCCCCTCAAGCGCCGTATTCGTCGCAGGCGAAATTTCAACCTCGGCCTCCCACACGAAGGGCGCATCGGGGACAGGGCAGGTCAGGCCCGCATCGGTCACATCCGGCGCAACCTCGGCCCCGTCGATCTTGGCCCAGATGAGTTTCAGATCCTGCCCATGAAGGAAAAACTCCCCCGGATACTCCGCATTGGGCCGCACGGACATGCGCGCCACAACCCGCGTGGCCTCAGGCGACAGGCGGAAGGTCAGGTGTACGTCATCAATGTGATAGCCGAAGGGTCGATAATCCTTGAGGTAGATCGTCTGGGGGGCTGCGTCTTTCATCGAAGGCTCCGGCATAAGGTGGGGTTAAGGCGGTACCTATGCCGCACCCCACTGGCGGACAAGACCCCACTGGCGGACAGGGGCGAAGCCCCTATGTCATGGGGCATGAATATCCTTTGGTTCAAACGGGACCTGCGTGTGCAGGACAATGCCGCCCTTTTGCGCGCGGCGGAGGGTCCCGTGATTCCGCTCTATATATATGAGCCGGACTACTGGGCGCTGCCCGACACGTCAGGCCGACAATGGGCGTTTATCCGCGACTGTCTGGAGGAGTTGGACCGAGACCTCACAGCCCTTGGCACGCCCTTGGTGGTGCGGTCCGGCGATGCCGTCCAGGTGTTGGAGGGGGTGCGTCAGCAGTACGGCGCTACGACGCTGCTGGCTCATGAGGAAACCGGCAATCTTTGGACCTACCGCCGTGATCTGCGGGTCCACGCATGGGCGCGGGGGCAGGGGGTGCGGTGTGTGGAATGTCCATCCTCTGGCGTGGTGCGGCGCATGGGGTCGCGGGATGGTTGGGCCAAGCAGCGCGACGGGCGGATTTTTGCAGCACGGGTTGAACCGCCCCAGGCACTGCGGGGGCCGGATGTGCCGTCTGATCCGTTGCCCAAAGGCCCCGCTGATCCGATTGCCGACCGCCAGCCCGGCGGACGCCGCCGTGGGTTGGCATTGCTCGGCAGCTTTCTAACCGAGCGGGGGCACGACTACCGCCGTGCCATGTCGACCCCGCTGGAGGGTGCCACCGCCTGTTCGCGCCTGTCGCCGCACATCGCCGCAGGCAGCCTGTCGATCCGCGAAATCGCGCACGCGACCGGGGCGCGCCAGCAAGACGACATCGACAGCCAATGGCGCAAATCGTTGAAATCCTTTCAATCCCGGCTGGCGTGGCGCGATCATTTTATCCAAAAGTTCGAAGATCAGCCGCGGATCGAAACCCATTGCCTGCATTCCGCCTACGAACACATGCGCGAAGATCACCCCGTTTTGCGGACCGCTTGGGAAAAGGGCGAAACAGGGCTGCCGTTTGTTGATGCCTGTATGCGCAGCCTGAACGCCACGGGTTGGCTGAATTTCCGGATGCGGTCCATGGTGCAGGCGGTGGCGTCCTATCATCTGTGGCTGGATTGGCGCGCCAGCGGTCTTCATCTGGCGCGGATGTTTACCGATTACGAACCGGGCATTCACTGGTCGCAAGCCCAGATGCAATCGGGCACGACGGGCATGAACACGGTCCGCATTTATAACCCCGTCAAACAGGGCAAGGATCAGGACCCGACAGGGGTATTCACCCGCCGATGGGTGCCCGAATTGCGCGCGGTGCCCGATGCCTATCTGCAAGAACCGTGGCTCTGGGACGGGGCGCAGACGCTTCGCTATCCGCCGCCCATCGTTGATGTGATGGAGGCCGCCCGTGCCGCCCGTGCGCGCATCTGGGCTGTCCGCAACGGTGAGGATTTCAGAAGCGAGGCCGCCGAGATCATTCGAAAACACGCCTCTCGCAAGGACCGGCAGGGGCGCTTCGTCAATGACCGCGCCAAACGCAAACCGCGCAAAACAGACCACCCCGACACCCAGCTGAGCTTTGATTTGTAGATGCCCAAGACCCGCAAGAAATCCGACCTGCCGCAAAAAGACTGTGCCACCTGCGGGCGGCCATTTACCTGGCGTAAGAAGTGGGAAAAGGTCTGGGACGAGGTCCGCTATTGTTCTGAACGGTGTCGCCGTGAAAAGGGGCGCGAGGGCGGGTAAAATTGGTAAAATGATCTGACCAGCGTGTTGCCTATCGGAAACTTCTGTCCTACACCGGAACAAATTGCCGCCCGAGCGGCTGAAGGAAAGGACAGATCATGACCAACCGTGTAGACCGCGCTGGGCTGCAAGTGGCCGAAGAACTTGCGACATTTATCGAAACCCGTGCCTTGCCGGGCACCGGTGTTGAGGTCGCAGCCTTTTGGGATGGATTGTCCGCCCTCATCCACGAGTTTGGCCCGATCAACCGGTCTTTGCTGGAAAAACGTGCCGATCTGCAAAGCCAGCTTGACGATTGGCACACCAAACACCGCGGCTTGGGCGACCCTGAAGCCTACGACGCGTTTTTGCGCCAGATCGGCTACATCCAAGAAACGCCCGCCGCGTTCGAGATTGAGACCGCCAATGTCGATCCTGAAATCGCCTCCATCGCGGGGCCGCAACTGGTGGTGCCCATCACCAATGCCCGTTTTGCGCTGAATGCGGCCAATGCCCGTTGGGGCAGCCTTTATGATGCGCTGTATGGCACGGATGCCATGGGCGATTTGCCCGAAGGCAAGGGCTACAACCCCGATCGCGGGGCGCGCGTGGTGTCCTATGCGAAGGGTCATCTGGACAAGGCCGTGCCTTTGGCCAGCGGGTCGTGGGCGGATGTCACCAAGGTGTCCGTCGAAGGCGGCGTCATGCAGCCCGCCTTGGCGGAGCCTGCGCAATTCGTGGGCCACACAGGGTCGGGCGATACTCTTAAAGTATTGTTGAAAAAGAACGGTTTGCACATCGAAGTCGTGATCGACCCCAGCAGCGAAATCGGGGCCTCTGATTCGGCCGGTATCTCTGACGTGCGTCTTGAAAGCGCGCTGTCCACGATCATGGATTGCGAAGATTCCGTGGCCTGTGTGGACGCCGAAGACAAGGTCACGGCCTATGCCAACTGGCTGGGTCTGATGAAAGGCGATCTGACCGAGGAGGTCAGCAAGGGCGGACAGACGTTTACGCGTAAACTGAACGACGACGTGACCTACACGGCAGCAGACGGGTCCGATCTGACGTTGAAAGGCCGCGCCTTGCTGTGGATTCGCAACGTCGGCCATCTGATGACCAACCCTGCTATTCTGGACCGCGATGGGCAGGAGGCGTTTGAAGGCCTCATGGACGCCATGATCACAACCCTTATCGCGAAACACGATTTGTCGCGCGACAGCGGTAATTCGGTCCACGGGTCCGTTTATATCGTGAAGCCGAAGATGCATGGCCCCGAAGAAGTGGCCTTCACCAACAGCATTTTTGATCATGTGGAAACGGCCCTCGGGCTGCCGGCCAACACTGTCAAAATCGGCATTATGGACGAGGAACGCCGCACCTCCGCCAATCTGATGGCGTGTATTGGTGCCGCGCGGTCGCGTGTGGCCTTTATCAACACCGGCTTTCTGGATCGCACTGGCGATGAAATCCACACCTCGATGGAAGCGGGGCCGTTTTTGCGCAAGGACGAGATCAAGCAGGCGGGCTGGATTCAGGCCTATGAAAACCGCAACGTCGACATCGGTTTGGCCTGCGGTTTGTCCGGTCGCGCCCAGATCGGCAAAGGCATGTGGGCAGCCCCCGATGCCATGGCCGATATGATCGACCAAAAGATCGGCCATCCGAAATCCGGCGCCAACTGCGCATGGGTGCCATCGCCCACGGCGGCAACCTTGCATGCGATGCACTATCACCAAGTGGATGTGTTTGACGTGCAAGCGGGCCTGAAGGCGGGCGGGGCGCGGTCCACATTGGGCGAATTGCTGAGCGTGCCCGTGGCCACCGACACCGACTGGGGCCGCGACGTGATCCTGCGGGAGGTTGAGAACAACGCCCAAGGGATTTTGGGCTATGTCGTCCGTTGGATCGATCAGGGCGTGGGCTGTTCCAAAGTGCCGGACGTGAATGATGTGGGCCTGATGGAAGACCGCGCAACCTGCCGGATCAGTTCGCAAGCGCTGGCGAATTGGTTGCACCATGAGGTCGTGAGCCACGATGACGTGATGGATGCCATGCGCAAGATGGCGGCTGTGGTGGACGGGCAGAATGCCGGTGATCCGGCCTACCGTCCCATGGCGCCCGAGTTTGACGGCATTGCGTTTCAGGCGGCATGCGATCTGGTTTTCAAGGGCCGCGAGCAGCCGTCAGGGTATACCGAGCCTGTGTTGCATCAGCGGCGTCTGGAATTGAAAGCGCAGCGCAATTCTTGAGGGGGTGGATCGAATGGGCTTTGCCCATCCGATCCGCTGGGGCTCTGCCCCGTCCTTCGGACTCCCCGAGGTATTTTTGAACCAGAGAAGACAAGGAGCCTGACCATGGCCGAGATTTCTATAAACAAAGCGCGGACGATGATCCGCAAGGCGCTGCAAAAGGGCCGCGAGATGGAGTTGAAACCGCTGAGCGTCGTCGTTCTGGATGCGGGCGGTCACGTGAAAGCGTTTGAACGTGAAGATGGGGCGGCCCCGGGGCGCTTTGCCATCGCCCAAGGCAAGGCCTACGGCGCGGTGATGTTGGGCATGTCCGGCACAGCACAGATGCAGCGCGCCGAACAGCAGGGCTATTTCATGAATGCCGTCAACGGCGTCTATGGCGGGCAGGTTGTGCCCGTGCCCGGTGGCGTGCTGGTGCGCGACAAACGGGGTGTTGTGATTGGCGCCGTGGGTGTCACGGGCGACACCTCGGACAACGATGCGGTTTGCGCGGCCTTTGGCGTCGAAGCGGCCAACTTGGTGCCTGAAATTTAACCATGCGCATATTTGCGCAGACCATTGCGCGGCAGGTAGGGTAGGATTTGATGCTTTGGCGGGTTAGATAACTGTCAAAGGATTGAGTATGCGTAGACCTGTTATCGGAATCATTGGAAATATGTACCTCATCAATGATGAGTATCCGACCCATGCGGCGGGGACGATGAACTCCGCCGCCGTGGCTGAGGTGGCCGGAGGGCTGCCTTTGATCGTGCCCACGGACCCTGCATTGGTGGATATCGATGAATTGATGGAGGTCTGTGACGGCTTTGTTTTCACAGGCGCGCGCCCCAACGTGCATCCCGAGGAGTACGGCCATGCCCCGACAGAGGCCCACGGTGCCTTTGACCGAGGCCGCGACGGGGTGGCTTTGCCCCTGATCCGCGCTTGCGTGGACCGAGGGCAGCCGATCTTGGGCATTTGCCGCGGCTTTCAAGAGGTCGCCGTGGCCATGGGGTGCACTCTGCATCCCGAAATCCGCGATTTACCGGGACGCGACAATCACCGCATGCCGCCCGATGGCACGCTGGAAGAAAAGTTTGAAATGCGCCACGTCGTCACCGTGTCCGAAGACGGGCCGTTCCAGCAGATTTGGGGCAAGACCGAGGTGCTGACCAATTCCCTGCATGGGCAGGGGATTATGGAGGCCAGCGACCGGATCGTGATTGATGGCCACGCGCCAGACGGCACACCTGAGGCGATTTATGTCAAAGACGCGCCGGGCTTCACTTTATCGGTGCAATGGCATCCGGAATGGCAGGCGGGGATCGATCCCGTGTCCCGCCCCTTGTTCGAAGCTTTCGGGCAGGCGGCGCGCGATTGGGTCAGCCGTAAACAGCAGCCGCAAAAACTGACGGCCTAGACGCCCAGCTGAGAGGCCGCTGTTCGCAGTGTGCTTTGCGGGGTGGACCGACAGGCGGACTGCAGGTCGGACCCGACCTGAAGTGTGTCCGGCATGTCCGCCCTTCGACCAGCCAAGACCTGCGCGCGCATCAACCCCATCACCCAATCTGTCGCGGCATCCACGGCGGCGGGGTTTGCCAGGCTGGCGCATCTGATTTGGCCGGGGTCCATGGGCACAGTGAAGGGTTGCGCGGGGCTGCCCGTGCGTGGTGCTGATTGCGGGGCAGGGGCAGCAGTGCACCCGGTGAGTGCTGCACAAGTCAAAACGAGAATAGACGTCCGCATGTTAAGTCCCTTCAGGCCGGTCTGCGCTTAGACTGGCCTGAAGGGACGCTGTGATCAACCCGCAGATCAGGTGCGGATCAATTTCGCCTCATGGGCTTTGAGGCAGCGCCGTGCGGTATTGCCGTAGTGGTTTTGATCGGCGCGCAGTTCGGGGAAGATCGCGAAGAGTTCTTCGCGGGCCGCGTCGCCAACGGCTGAGAAGCCGATATCACCGGGGTGGAAGCTTTCGGTGGCCGCACCTTCCGCATAGATCACTTCATGTTGGTCGAAGAGCATGTGGATATAGGTGACTTTTTCGCCCTCATCCTGCGTCACATCCATGCCGTCGATCAAATGCTTGGCGGCAACGAGGACTTCGCTTTCACCAAAGAGCAGTTCTGCGCGGTAGCCCTGGAACAACACGCGGTGCTGGGGGGAGACCAGCAGATCACGGTCCTGACCGGCCAGAACGTTGGACCGGATGCGCACGGGCGCGAAACGGTCCACGGCAGGCACGGTGCGGGCCTCGATCCAGCGGATCGGCTGCAGGCCGTGATCGCGGGTGACGACCATGTCGCCCACCTTCAGATCCTCGATGTTGCGCAGCCCATGGGGGGTCGCGATGCGGGTCTGGGGCGTGAAGCAGATGATGTTCTCGATCTCGGAGAAGTTGAGGATCGTGCCATCGTCCAGGGTGATCGAACCTGAGAAGCTGCCTGTGCCATCGTCCGTGGCATTGGCCAGCACGTCTTGCAGGTTTGCAAGATCGCCCAGCTGCAAGGTGTCGCCGCCTCCGACGCCGGTGGATTCGTCGCCCGCCCCGCCGTCGATGGTGATCGTGGCACCGGGACCGCCAATCGTGTCGACCAGTGTGATGACGTCGTCGCCGGACCCCGCGTCAGCCGTGTCACCGTCAGACACCACGAGGATGTCGTCCCCTCCGTTGGTGGAGATGCTGTCTGCACCGTTGCCACCAACGAAGGTGTCGTTGCCGGACCCTGTTTCGATCTGTTCGATCTGGGTAAAGGTGCCGGTGTCCGGACCGTTGTTGAAGGTGCCCGCTTCGTCGCCCGTCATTGTGACAGTGACGTTTTGCGTCAGGCCGGACCCGTCCAGTGTGTCGCCATTTGTTTCACCGGTCTCGCCACCGGTGATGACGTCGTTGCCGAAATCGTCTTCGATAACAAAGATGTCGTCGCCACCTGCGCCGAACTGCGTATCCGCGCCGGTGCCACCGTAAAGCGTGTCGTCTCCGTCGCCTGCGGACAGTCTGTCATCGCCGGTGCCGCCATACAGCGTATCGGCGCCCACATCGGACCCAGCCAAGATCGTGTCATTGCCTGCGCCGCCATAGAGTGCGTCGTCGCCTTGCGCGCCGTCGATATAGTCGTTGCCTTCGCCGCCATAGGCGGTGTCATTGCCCAACCACATCTCGAATGTGTCGTCTCCGCCACCGCCGAAAGCGATGTCATCGCCGTCGCCACCGTAGACTGTGTCGTTGTCATTGCCTGCGTAGAACGTATCTGCGCCGTCGCCGCCATAAAGCGTGTCGGTGCCGTCATCGCCAATCAGCTGGTCATCGCCGGTCCCGCCGAAGATCGTGTCGTTGCCGGCTTCGCCGTCCAGATTGTCCGCATCAGCGCCGCCATAGATCAGATCGCCGCCCTGACCGCCAAAGACGGTGTCTGTGCCCGCTTCACCGAAGATGGTGTTGGTTTCGGTATCGGGGCCGCCAAAGACGGTGTCGTTGCCGGTTCCGGCATAGATCGTATCGCCACCAAGACCGCCATCGATCTGGTCATTGCCGCCACCGGCCTCGATCAGGTCATCGTTGGCGTCATGGCCGCTGATGATCGCGTCGCCTGCGTCGACCACGTCGCCTTCGGGATCGCCAGTGTAGCCCGCGTTGATGATGTCATCGCCAGCGGTACCGGACACCGTGCCGTCCTGATCTTCGATGATCACGTCTTCGATATTGGTGAAGGTCAGCGTGCTGCCATCGTTGAAGGTGACCGTGCCATTTTCGCTGTTGACCGGATCATAAGCGATGGACGCCACGTCGGAGACATAAAGCACGTCAAAGTCCGTGCCGCCTTCACCACCATCAACGGTATCGTTGGACCCTGCATAGATGCTGTCCTGATCGTCGCCACCCGAAAGGGTGTCCGCGCCGGTGCCGCTGGTTAGCGTGTCATCACCGGTGCCGCCATCCAGCACGTTTGCATCGCCGCCGACCACTGTGATCGTGTCGTTGCCTTCGTCGCCATAAAGCGTGTCGTTTGAATTTGTACTTGCTTCGGACGAGGTGATGATATCATCCCCCGCGCCGCCATAGACGGTATCGCTGTCCCCAAAGCTGCGTTCCTCGCCTGCTTCGATGGTGTCTGCACCGTCGCCGCCGAAGATGACATCATCCCCGTCCGCGCCGTCGATGCTGTCATTGCCTGCACCGCCAAAGAGGGTAGATGTCCCTGTTGCGTTGTTGTCCTCACCGATGATCGTGTCGTTGTCATCACCACCGTAAACGGTCGTGTTTCCCGAAACACCGGTGATAACGTCCTCACCCCCGTTGCCGCTGATGGTCATGCCATCGCTGCCGGTCAGGGTGATCGTGTCATCCTGCTGGGTGCCTTCGATGTTCTCAATCTCGGTGAAGGACCCGCCAGCACTGTCACCGGGGAAGGTGTAGGTGCCGGTTTCGGTGCCACCACCGGTGATGGTCACGCCATCGGGGCCGGTCGTGTCACTGAAATTGATGGTGTCGACGTCGCCGTTGCCCGCGTCCGCGCCGCCATCAATGGTGTCCGTGCCGCCATCCTGCGCCACGTTGAACACATCGTCGCCCGTGCCGCCCGACATGCTGTCATCACCGGTGCCACCGGTCAGCGTATCATTGCCTGCGTTGCCGATCAGCGTGATGCCGCCCGTATCGGCGGACGCATCAAGGGTGTCGTTTGCATCCGTGCCGTCGATCGCCTCGATCTCTGAGAAGGTGCCGGATCCGGTGGTGCCGTCAAAGGCATAGCTGCCGGATTCGTTGCCATCAAAGGTCACTGTAACGCCCTGGCCTGATCCGGCTTCGTCCAGATCAAGGGTGTCGATGTCTGTGCCGTTTGCGTCTTCGCCGCCTACGATCACATCACCGGAGCCGTCGTTTTCGCCTACGATGACGGTGTCATCGCCGGTGCCGCCGTACACACTGTCTGTGCCCGTGCCGCCGGTCAGCGTGTCATTGTCTTCGCCACCATAAAGCGTGTCATTGTCCGCGCCGCCGTCCAGAACATCTGTCCCTGCGCCGCCATAGATCGTGTCATCGCCCGCGTCACCATTGAGGGTGTCGTTGCCAGCCGTTGCCAGATCGCTGGTAATGGCCGTGGCACCCCAGATGCCGTTGTTGGTGCTGAGCTCTTGCTCCCAGACGAGGGGCAATGTGCCGGGGGCGGTGCTGAAGACTTCGCCCGTGCCCTCGGTGGCATAGATCAGACCATCGTCGCCCAGATGCAGCCCGAAGATGTCGGTCTGCCCGTTGACCGTGCCAAGGTTGACCTCATTGGTGAAGGTGCCGTCGGGATTGACGTCGTAGGAATAGATCACGCCACCGGAAGTTGCCCATGCTGTGCCATCATCTAAAAAGACGATGTCTTTCACGCCTGTGGGCAGTGTCCCTACAGAGGTCGGCGCGCTAAAGCCGCCCGACCCATCAGGGGCAAACATCAGCAACTCGCCCGTGTTGTCCACGGTCATGTAAAGGTTGCCGTTCCCGTCCGATGCCATGGAGGCATAGCTGTTGCCGTCATCGGCCAGATCGTAAACGAGGGTCTCCGTGCCGGTTGCCGGATCAATGGCGTAGATGCCAGCATCCGACGCAGCGTTCGTGGAGAAGATCACCCCATAGAGTTCGCCTGTCGGAACCTGCGCGATATCGCCGTAGGCCTGCAAACCGGATTGGATAACCTCGGTCTGGCCGGTCAGCGGGTTGTATTGCAGAAGATCGCCGGAACCGGTGTTGAAATAGGCGCCGTTGGACCCCGTCATATCGCCAATGATCAGGTCATCGCCCGCCCCGCCGGAGACGGAATCGTCCCCTGCACCGGCCACGACGCTGTCGTTGCCAACGCCTGCGACAACAGTGTCATCGCCTGCGGCCGCATGTATCCGGTCATCATTGGCGCCGTCGCCTGCGATGATGGCGTCGCCTGCATCGACCATGTCCTCTTCCGGATCGCCCGTGTAGCTGGCGTCGATGGTGTCGTTGCCTGCCGTGCCTTCAACGATGCCGTCGCGGATTGGGATGCCGATGGCGTTAAGATATTCGGGATCGTTCGCGTCCGTCGGGCTGATGCCCACAAGGGTCACGCTTTCGCCGTTGGGGAAGGTTAGCACTGCGTTGCCGGACCCGTCGTCTGTGACGGTCACGTCGTCTGTGTTGACGAAGTTGCCGTCTGCGTCGGTCAGCGTGCTGACGTCGAAGGTGTCGATCCCGTTAAAAGTGCCGTCCCCGTTGGGGGTAGGGGCGTCGAACTCTGTAATGATGTCGTTGCCGAAACCATCTTCAAGCACGACGACATCGCGGTCGCCGTCGGGCGATCCCGCCCCGCGGTTCAGCACGATGGTGTCATTGCCTGCGCCCGCATTGACGGTATCCGCACCTGCGCCAGCCTCGATCAGGTCATCGCCTGCGCCGCCGATGATGCTGTCATTGCCTTGGTTTGCATCAATCGACACACCCGATCCGTCGGCCGACATATCAAACGTGTCGTCAAAACTTGTCCCTGAATGGGCCTCGATTTCGCTGAACGTGCCGCTTGCGACCGAACCATCGTAATCGAACGTACCGCTTTCTGCGCCCGTGGCCGTGACAGTCACACCTTCGGACGTCTCAAAATTGAAGTAGCTGATTGTATCGATGTCGGACCCATCGGGGTCTTCACCGCCGAAGACGGTTTCGCCTTCGTGGTCGTCGGTGATCCAGATTGCGTCGCTGCCTTGGCCGCCGTAGGTGGTGTCGTTTCCTGCGCCGCCAATCAGTGTGTCGGTGCCGTCCCCGCCATAGATTTCATCGTTGCCATTGCCGCCGTTCAGCGTGTCATTACCGGTTCCGCCGAAGATCGTGTCGTTGCCATCATCGGTCGAAAAATCGCCCACGTTGTCGTTGCCCGCGCCGGCATAAACCGTATCGTCGCCCGACCCCGAAAAGATGCTGTCGTTGCCCGCATTGCCTTCGATGTAATCGTTGCCCGCGCCACCATCGATGGTGTCATTTCCCGCTTCGGTGTTGTCGGCGGCGACTGTGTCAAAATAAACGTCAGTGACCCACAGCGCCTGACCGGAGGTCCCTGCATTGGAATAGATAATCTCAATCTCGTGGACGGGGCCCGCGATTTCAACCAGCACAGAGCCTGAGGCATCTGCGGCGGATTGCGACCCTGTTCCAGCGGTGATTGTGTTGCCCGACACCGTGTCGTCCGATGCGGTTCCAGTCACCTGACCAGGTGTCAGCGTGACTGTGACGGCAATCCCGTCCGCATCATATGCGTTGACGGTGATCACATCCTGCCAGCCTGAGGTGTCGATGTCGTTGATGCGGAACACGACATTTTCAACTTCGTCAGACAAGCCGGTATCAAGGTTGGGATCAAAGGTGATGTTGGTGGTGGAGGTCGGACCAGCGCCGCCCGTCAGCCGCAGGGCAGAATCCGTCGCAAACGGTTCTCCGGCCTCTGTATATTGCGTGGTGTTGCTGGTCTGCATGCCGGTGGCATTGCCATCGTTGGTGGTTTCGACCTGAACGGTCATGCCACCGGTGGACTGAACCACAGCGCCATTCAGATCTGTCCCTGCTGCGCCAAATCCGGTCCAGTTGAGGGATTCTTCGCCGGTGATTGCCACATCGTCGGTGTCACCGATCAGAACGTCGTCACCGTCGCCGCCCAGAATGCTGTCGTCGCCTGCGTTGCCTTCGATCGTGTCTGTGCCCGCGCCCCCATCAATGGTGTCGGACCCAGACCCGCCGGACACCACATCGTTGCCGGCACCTGCATTGATGCTGTCGTTGCCTGCTTCACCAAAGATGGTGTCATTGCTCACCGATCCGCCGGTGTCAGTGATAACGTCGTTGCCGGACCCGCCGCGCACGACATCGCTGTTTTCGCCGCCATCAATCGTGTCCGCGCCGGACCCGCCATACAAAACATCGGTACCGGATCCGCCGGTCAGGCTGTCGGCGCCTGATCCTGCAAAGACGGTATCATTGCCGTCTTCCGCCGCGATGGAATCGTTTCCGCCGCCGCCATAGATTGCGTCGGTCCCCGTGCCGCCAAAGACCGTATCATTGCCGCGTTGGCCCAGAAGGGTATCGTTGCCGGTGCCGCCATAGATCGTGTCATTGCCGTCACCTGCCTGCACAACGTCGTTGCCGCCTCCGGCGGCGATGATGTCGTCCCCGGTGGTGGGGCCTTCGTTGGACTGGTCGGAATAGGTTGTATCAATAACGTCGTCGCCCGCCGTCCCGTCGACCGTGCCGTTGGTGGGCGCTGCCGGATATGTCGGGCCAGAGGTGACCGTGGCGGTGCCGCTCGTGGTGAACCAGTTGTCTGGGATGAAGTAAACGTTGCCGTCCGTCCCTTCGTAGTAGACGCCGGTATCCGTAATGTTGTTATAGGTCTGGCCATTGCCCTGCCACACGCCGCTCCAGGTCCATTGACCGTTGCCGATCGTTGACCCGATGTCGAACGTCGACTGGGAGCCGGAGATCGCATCGCCGGGATCAAGGGTGCCGTCGCCAAGTGTTACAAGATAACCGGTAGCCATATTCAACCTCATACATGTCGGTCCTCAAACGGGACCGCGCCCCTACACGCGGGCGGTTTCATTGGCTGATGTCTACGGGACCAATTCGACAACAATGCGGAGATTGCCGCATGAACTGCCTGCAATGGGGGTCATTTTGGGGCACTGCGTCCAATTATGGTCTTATTTCACGGGGGTGTGCCACGTTGGTGCCTTAGTTCTCGTTTGAAGTGTGGAGGCTGACACCCTGTGGTTGAGACGGCTTTTTTAGCTGTTTATCCAGCCTTAACGGACGCATTTTCGATTTTGGATTCGCCTTTCGCCGTGGCCGCTAAGTGCGCTGGGCAATGCGTTTTTCGCTTCCCTAAATTTGCGCGGAATGTGACGGTGCCGGTCATGAAATGGATCGATATTCCCCCCGTTTGGCTGCTGGCCAGCATGGCAATTACACATCTGGTGGCGCAGGTGTCAGGCGACACTGCAGGGGCTGACAAATGGGCGGTGCAGATGCTGGGCGCTGGGCTGATTGGCATCGGGCTTTTGTTGATGGGGGGGGCGGTTCTTGAAATGCGCCGTTTCAAGACGACTGTCTTGCCCCATATGACCGCAGATACCTTGGTCCGGACCGGCGTCTTCGCCTACAGCCGCAACCCGATCTATCTGGGTGATATGCTGGTCCTTGCAGGCTACGTTTTTTGGACGGGTGGCTTTGCCGCCGCACCTTTGATGCTGGTTCTCTTTTGGGTGCTCGAAGTGCGTTTCATCCGCCCCGAAGAACACCGGCTGGCGGCGAAATTCGGCGAGGCCTTTGATCGATACACACAGCAAACGCGCCGCTGGTTGTAATAATCTTGCGTAAAGTTAGCGCAAGCATACCAATGCATACCGGCCGGACATCTTGTGAATCCCCTCGCGCGGCTATAACGACCCTGTAACCGCGACAAAAAGAGGGGGAGTCCGCATGAAAATCGGCACGCCAAAAGAACTGTTCGAGGGGGAAAACCGCGTTGCGATGACGCCGGCCTCCGCGCTTGAACTGCAAAAGCTTGGACATGAATGCGTCATTGAAACAAAGGCCGGTGTGCCTGCTGGTTTCTCGGACAAGGACTACAAAGATGCCGGTGTTGAGGTCGTCAAGACCGCCGCCGCGCTGTGGAAAGCCGCCGACATTGTCGCCAAGGTGCGCGTGCCCGACGACGCCGAAATGAAGCGCCTGCGCGACGGTCAGACATTGATCTCCTTCTTCTCGCCCGTGGCGGATGAGGCAAAGATGCAAAGTGCTGCCAAAAAGGGCGCCACGGTCATCGCGATGGAAATGATCCCGCGTATTTCCCGTGCACAGAAAATGGACGCGCTGTCCTCTATGGCCAATATCGCAGGCTACCGTGCCGTGATTGAAGCCGGTAACAACTTTGGTCGGTTCTTCACCGGTCAGATCACCGCCGCGGGCAAGGTGCCTCCGGCCAAGGTGCTGGTCGTGGGGGCAGGGGTTGCGGGCCTTGCTGCCATCGGGACATCCACGTCTCTGGGGGCCATCACCTACGCCTTCGACGTACGCCCAGAAGTGGCCGAACAGGTTGAGTCGATGGGCGCGGAATTCGTCTATCTGGACTTTGAAGAAGAACAGCAGGACGGCAGCGCCTCTGGCGGCTACGCCTCTGTTTCTTCTCCCGAATTTGCCGCAGCCCAGCTGGCCAAGTTCCGCGAACTGGCCCCTGACATCGACATCGTCATCACCACCGCGTTGATCCCCAACCGCGAAGCGCCTGAGCTGTGGACCGAGGACATGGTCAAATCCATGAAACCCGGGTCCGTGATCGTCGATCTGGCCGCCGAAAAGGGCGGCAACTGCAAGCTGACCGTGAAGGATGAGAAGATCGTCACAGACAACGGCGTGACCATCATCGGCTACACCGATTTCCCAAGCCGCATGGCGACGCAGGCGTCCACGCTTTATGCGACCAACATCCGCCACCTGATGACCGACCTGACGCCAGAAAAAGACGGCGTGGTTGACCACAACATGGAAGACGACGTCATCCGTGGCGCGACCATCGCCCACGCCAAGGACGTGACCTTCCCACCACCCCCGCCCAAGGTACAGGCCATCGCGGCCCAGCCCAAGGTTGAGGTCAAGGAAATGACGCCCGAAGAAAAGCGCGCTGCCGAAGTGGCCGCCTTCAAGGCGCAGACCAAGACCCAAGTGACGTTGCTGGCCGTGGGGGCTGCTGTGGTTCTTGGCATCGGCATGATCCCCGGCATGCCCGCGTCGTTCATGCAGCACTTCATCGTCTTCGTGCTGTCCGTGTTCATCGGCTTCCAGGTGATCTGGAACGTGGCCCATTCGCTGCACACGCCGCTGATGGCCGTGACGAACGCGATTTCAAGCATCATCATTCTGGGCGCGCTGATCCAGATCGGATCGACCTCATGGTTGATCACGATTTTGGCGGCACTTGGTATCTTTATGGCCGCCGTTAACATCTTCGGTGGTTTCCTGGTGACACGGCGGATGCTCGCCATGTTCCAGAAGTCTTAAGGGAGCAGGCGCAATGGAAAACGCATTCACCATCGCGGCCTATGTGGTCGCAGCCATTCTTTTCATCCTCTCGCTGGGCGGCCTTTCGGGGCAGGAAAGCGCCAAGCGCGCTGTCTGGTACGGTATCGCGGGCATGGGTCTTGCCGTGGCGGCCACGATCATCGGGCCCGGGTCCGGTCTGTGGCTCTTGTCGCTGATCCTGATTGCGGCAGGCGGGGCGGTTGGCTATCAGCTCGCCACCAAGGTCGAGATGACGCAGATGCCGGAACTCGTGGCGATCATGCACTCGCTTGTGGGTCTGGCGGCTGTGTTCGTAGGCTTCAACGCCGACCTGATGATCAACTACATCACCGGCGTTTACACAGACAACGGTCAGATGCTGGGGGCCGCTGGCGCCTATGCCGCCATGCCCAAGGACGTGGTGTCCGACCTGTCGACCTTCGGCCAGTTGATCGCCAAGAAATCCGCCGTCGAAATCGGCATTTTGCGGGTTGAACTGGTGTTGGGCATCTGGATCGGTGCGGTGACCTTCACAGGCTCTGTCATCGCCTATGCCAAGCTGGCAGGCAATTCGTCCAAACTGCCGTTTGAGATTGACACATCGGCCAAGAAATTGCCTGGCGGTCATTATCTGAACGCAGGGGCAGCGGCGCTGTCCGTGATCTTTGCGATCATGTATCTGTCCAACGGCGGCACCTTCACGCTCGTCCTGTTGACGGTGCTGGGGCTGTTCATCGGCTACCATCTGATCATGGGCATCGGCGGCGCGGACATGCCCGTGGTCGTGTCCATGCTCAACAGCTATTCCGGCTGGGCGGCAGCGGCGATTGGTTTCTCGCTGGGCAACGATCTGCTGATCGTGGTGGGCGCGCTTGTCGGCTCTTCCGGTGCGATCCTGAGCTACATCATGTGCAAGGCCATGAACCGGTCGTTCGTATCGGTCATCTTGGGCGGCTTTGGCGGCCCTGCGGGCGAACAGATGGCCGTTGAGGGTGAGCAAGTCGCCATCGACGTGGACGGCGTGGCAAACGCGCTGGAGGAGGCTGACAGCATCATCATCATCCCCGGCTACGGCATGGCCGTCGCACAGGCCCAGCAGAACGTGGCTGAGCTGACCCGCCGGTTGCGCGCCAAGGGCAAGACCGTGCGTTTCGCGATCCACCCCGTGGCAGGCCGTTTGCCCGGCCACATGAACGTCCTGCTGGCCGAAGCAAAGGTGCCCTATGACATCGTGATGGAAATGGATGAGATCAACGACGACTTCCCCGACACGGACGTCGCCATCGTCATCGGGTCCAACGACATCGTGAACCCCGCCGCACAGGACGATCCCAACAGCCCCATCGCCGGGATGCCGGTGCTGGAATGCTGGAAAGCCAAACAGGTGTTCGTGTCCAAACGCGGGCAAGGGACCGGCTATTCCGGCATCGAAAACCCGCTGTTCTTCAAGGACAACACGCGGATGTTCTACGGCGATGCGAAAGCAAGCCTGGATGCGCTGCTGGGTAAGATCGACTGATCTGGTCCACGACTGAAGACCGAAAGGCCCCGCCAGCACTGGCGGGGCCTTTTTCTTTGACTTCGGGCGCGCGGGCGTCACCTCTAAGTTCAAAGGAGAGTTTCATGAAATGGATGACAGGTGTGATGGTGCTCATGGGCACAGCGGCGACCGCAGATATTGAAGTCACCTTCAGGGATGGCGCGCCAAAGGATCGCATTGAGATTGCCAACATCGGTGGCTGCGAGGTCGGACCCATGACATTGGCCGTTGATCTGGTTCCAAGCCCATCTGGGTTGATCTTTGATGTGTCGTCTCAAGGCGCAGGGGTGCAGGTCAACCAGCCTGTCGAAATCGTCGATGGGGCGGCCCTCGTGGCGACAATGAGCGTTGTAAATGATGGTGATCAGTTGCTCACCCTGCGGTTGGCGGAGATGCAGGCCGGTGATGTCATCAGATTGACGCTGGATCTGGATGATACGGTTAGCACACGGGAGATCACCGTGGACGGGGCGGAGATTGCGGGCGCGCAGGTGATCGTCACCCGAGAGGGCGAGAGCCTTTTTCGCACCGGCTTGTTTGATGCCTCGGGCCGCGCTTTGGTGCCTTTAGACGGCTGTCTGTCCTAGACCGCCTGCCACTTTCCCTGACCGATGCCGTCAAGGGTCCATCCGCCCACAGACCAGCGTACCAGCCGTAGGCAGGGAAAGCCTGCGGCGGCACACATGCGGCGGACCTGTCGGTTGCGGCCTTCGGTGATGGTAATCTCGATCCACCTGTCGGGGACGGTTTTGCGGACCCTGACGGGCGGGTCGCGCCGCCACAGATCAGGTGCCGCGATCAGGCGCGCTTTGGCGGGCAGGGTGGGGCCATCTTTGAGGGTCAGGCCTGCGCGCAGCGGGGTGAGGTCCGCATCAGACGGCGCGCCTTCGACCTGCACAAGATAGGTTTTCGGGGTCTTGAACTTCGGGCTGGAGAGTTTGGCCTGAAGTTTGCCGTTGTCGGTCAGCACCAATAATCCCTCGCTGTCGCGGTCAAGACGCCCTGCGGCATAGACATTTTTCGGCAGATCAAACCCCGACAACGTCGGGCGTTCCGTCGGGGATTTGACGTCCGTAAACTGGCTGAGAACGCCAAAGGGTTTGTTGAACAGGAGTGTGGTCATATGCGCGCTGGTAGCTCGAATTGCAGCCCATGGAAAGGGATCTGCGATCCGGTCCTGCGGACGGCGGGGGGCGCCCCTGCGGGGCGCGGAACTGCCGTTTGCGCAAGCGCTTGGGGAGAGGCCGGATTTTAGGTATTTTTGAACCAGAGAAACGGGGGCGTGGCGCGGATTTCAGGTGGCGCGTTCGGGGGTGAAAGAAGCCGGATTTTCCCCGAAGATATTTCTTGTGCGACTCGAAGAATGGGCGCATAGGCGCGCTCAGACGCCAACGCACGCGCCTCTGGCCCTTTCGGTTTGAAGTGTGTTTATGCAGCGACGGTAACGTCTCCTTTTGGAAGTGAGCGGTCTGCGATGGGATGATCCATCATGGCCGGGTCTTATTGGAGATGAGACATGACGATGCAATTTGCGGCCCCCCAAGGCCTTGGGGCGTCCGCCCCTGTTTCTACATTTGACGCCGTGGTCGAGACCGCGATGTTCGACCAGCCGACGCTGGTGATTTCGCTGGATCGGGTCGAGCAGCAGTATCACGCCCTGAAAGCGGGTTTGGGCCGCGCGGATATCCATTATGCGGTCAAAGCCAACCCCGCGCCCGAGGTCATTGCGCGGCTGGTTGCGGTCGGGTCGCATTTTGATGCGGCATCCCGCGGTGAAATTGAGCTGTGTTTGGCCCAAGGTGCGCGGCCCTATGAAATTTCTTTTGGCAACACCATCAAACGGGCCGCAGATGTGGCCTATGCCCATTCGGTGGGTGTCACGCTTTTTGCGGCAGATGCGGCTGAAGAGCTGGACAAGATTGCGCAGCACGCCCCCGGTGCGCAGGTCTATATTCGTCTGATTGTCGAGACATCCCAAGCCGATTGGCCGCTGTCGCGTAAGTTTGGCTGCGACCGGGATATGGCGTTGGAGCTTTTGGACCGCGCCCGTGATCTGGGGCTACAGGCTGTTGGGTTTTCGTTTCACGTAGGCTCCCAAACCCGTCGGGCGGCCATGTGGGGGCCGACATTGGATGAGATGCACAAGATTTGGCATGCGGCGACAGAGGCGGGGCATAACCTGACGCTTCTCAACATCGGCGGTGGTTTTCCGGCCTTTTACGGGCAGGACATTGAAGCCCCGACCGACTACGCGGCCTCGGTCATGGATCAGGTCTCCGCGCGTTTCGGGGAGGTTGCGCGTGTGATGGCCGAACCGGGCCGGGGCCTCGTGGCGGAGGCCGGTGCCATTGTGGCGGAGGTCATGTTGGCCAGCCGCAAATCGGCGCGCGATCTGCACCGATGGGTCTATCTGTCGATTGGCCGCTTTAGTGGTCTGGCCGAGACCGATGGTGAGGCGATCCGCTATCAGATCAGCACCCCGCGCGATGGTGATCCGATGGGGCCGTGCGTTCTGGCGGGCCCGTCATGCGACAGCGCCGATGTGCTTTATGAGAAACAACCCGTGTTGTTGCCGTTGAGCCTGAGCGCTGGTGATCGCGTCGTCATCCGCAATTGCGGTGCCTACACCAGCAGCTATTCTTCTGTTGGTTTCAATGGCTTCCCGCCGCTTGCGGTGATGGTTGTCTAAAGCTGAATGGGGTGTCATGCCGCGCACGGTATACCATTGTGCGCGGCTAACCTTATGAACATGCGAGGTTTTTTCTTTACAGGCGCGTGAAAGCGGCTAGGTCTTGGTGCAACATCCCTAAGGACGCCGCGCCATGAGCCCGATCCAAGACCACCCGCTGCGCTATGCTTTGGCCAATGAATTGCATGCGCGGCCGTTCCCGACCCTCGATGCGCCTTGTCGCGCGGCTTATCTGGCGATCAAGCCTGCGGAGAACGCTGCAGGTCGGGACCGGGCCGCAGATGTGGCGCATCTGAAGGCGTTGCTGGATCATTACGCAGCCCCCCATCCCGAAGAGGGGGCGACCCATTATTTTGGCCAGATCGGCCAGCATGTCCTCAAGTGGGAAAGCCACACGGAATTTGTGACCTATACGATCTTCGGGCAGGGGCCTGCGGCCACCCCGTTCGATGCCAAGACCTTTGCGATGTTTCCGGACCACTGGCTGGCGGATGCGCCGGGTGCGCGGGTCACATCGGCCCTGATCCGCGTCGAGGAGCAGGTGGGCGACGAGGGCATCACCGATAAAGTGCGCGATTGGTTTGTCCCCGAAAGCGTCGCCGTCAGCCGCGTTCTGGATGATGACGCCATCATTGCGGCGGATTTCCGGATTGATCCTGCAGGCCACATGCGCTTTGCCGTTTTTGCGCGCCCCAGCACGGGGGAACGCCGCACGGGGCGCATTGTTCAACGTCTGTGTGAGATTGAGACCTATAAGGCCATGGCAATGTTGGGCTTTTCGCGGTCGCGGTCCTTGGGCAAAACCATGGGCGATTTGGATAGGCGTCTGTCGGGGCTGACCGATGCCTTGTCTGGTGCGCCGCAGGACACGGAGACGACGCTCAATTCCCTGTTGCAAGTGTCCGGTGAGTTGGAGGCGATGACCGCGCAGAATACCTTCCGGTTTGGCGCGACCCGCGCCTATGAAAAGATCGTCAATCAACGGATTTCGGTGCTGCGTGAAGACCGCTTTGACGGGCGCCAGACCTTTGGTGAATTCATGATGCGCCGTTTTGATCCGGCGATGCGGACGGTGGCCAGCACCAAGGAACGTCTGGATGCGATGTCTGACAGGGCCATCCGTGCGTCTGATCTGTTGCGGACGCGGGTAGATGTGGAACGCTCGGCTGAAAATAAGGCGCTGCTGGAAAGCATGGACCGGCGCGCGGATTTGCAGCTGCGTTTGCAAAAGACGGTTGAGGGGCTGTCGATTGTCGCGATCAGTTATTACGCGGTGAATTTGGCGGCCAATATGGCGCTGCCTTTTGCTGACGGACTGGGGCTGTCGTCACTGGCGATGAAGGCCGTTTTGACGCCGCTGGTGATCGGTCTGGTGTGGCTGATGGTGCGTCAGATCCGAAAGGCGCTGGACTAAGGATCCGACCTGAGCATGGCCACCCCGTTTGATCGGACCAGACAGGTGCGATAGGCGAACCAGACAGCGGCGGCAGCGGCCAACAGGTTGGCGGTGACCGCAGCGGCCAGAACGCCCGTGTAGCCCAAGACACTGACACCAAGCCATGCCCCCGGCAAATAAACCAAAAAGATGCGCCCCAGTGACAGCGCCATGGAATAGATCGCTTTGTCACGGGCATTCATGGCGGCATTTGCGGTCACAACAAAGCCGTAACCAAACAGTGACCAACCGACGATCCGAAGGTACAGCGCGGCTTGATCTTGTGCGCCGGTGTCACCGGCAATCAGGCCCGCGATAGGGGTGGCAAACACAAACAGCAAAGCCCCCACAACCAGTCCGTAGGCCAGACAGAATGCAAAGGACCACATCAGGCCGCGTGCTGCGCGGTCCTGTTTGTCAGCCCCCCAGTTCTGGCCCACCACCGGCCCGATCCCTGCAGACAGCGCCAACATTGGAACGATGGCCAAAGACTGCACGCGCGTGGCGGCACCAAAGGCCGAGACAGCTGTTTCGCCCAAAGTGGCCACAGCACCGGTGACCGCGGCCATACCGGCGGGGTTGATGGCGTTTGAGAGCGCTGCGGGGCCACCGACGGATGTGATCGCTTTGATGGAGCCTCCAAGGCCCTTGAGAGGGGATTTGGGGAACGTCAGAAATCCTTGACGTATGGCCCAGAAAACAGCCGCGCCCGCACCGACGGCGCGGGCCACCAAGGTCGCCAGTGCGGCCCCGCCCGTCCCCAGTTCAGGGAACATCCTCATCCCGAAAATAAACAACGGATCAAGCGCGATGTTGATCGCCGCGACCCCCACCATCACAACGGCTGCTGTGGCCCCGTCGCCGTGGGCGCGAAAGGCCGATTGGGTAAGCATCATAACCACCAGCAGAGGAAAGCTGGCGGCCCAAAAGGGCAGGTATGCGTTGATTTCGTCCATCACAGCGTCGCCTGCGCCGATCAATCCGAACACGACACCTGAGACCGCGAAGAACAAAACCGCAATGACAATGGACAGGACCAAACCGATGCCGACAGCATGAAGGGCGAGGCGCTGTTCCGCGTCGTCACCATCTTTGCGTCCGATGGCCTGCGAAATCGCCGTATTGGCGCCCGCACTCAATCCGATCGACAGGGACGTGATCGCGGTCGTGACGGGATAGATGTAGCCCACAGCGGCCAGCGGTTCGCCGCCCAGTTGACCCAGAAAATAAGCATCCGCCAGACCGACGCTAAGGACGCCAAGGATGCCCAGCGACATAGGCGCGGACACAGCCGCGAGGCCGCGCCACACGGGGCCTTGGGTTAGATCACGGCTTGCTGACATGCCGGAGAACCCTGATGGGGGGGCAATGGTTCCCGCGCGGGCGGCTTAAATCACAATCCGCGAATGCGGGGGTCCAGCGCGTCGCGCAGCCCGTCGCCCATGTAGTTCACAGACAGCACCGTCAGGCTGATCGCAAGGCCGGGCCACATGACGCGTTCAGGGTGCTGTTGCATGAAATCCGTCGCATCAAACAGCAGGCGGCCCCATGTGGGGAAGTCCGGTGGAAAGCCGAGGCCAAGGAAGGACAACGCGCTTTCGGTGATGATCGCCGTGGCAATCCCCAGCGTGGCAGAAACCATGATGGGTGACATCACGTTGGGCAACACATGCCGCAGGATCATCCTGCCGGGCCGCGTGCCGATCGACCGGGCCGCCAGAACAAACTCACGCTCTTTCAGCGCAAGAACATCGCCGCGCACAATCCGCGCCGTGGGCATCCACGATGTGATGCCGATGGCCACCACGATCAGGATAAAGATGCCCGTCTCGGGCCTAAAGGACGCCGACAGGGGCTGGCGGAACAGCATCACCATGACCAGCAGCAAAGGCAGCAGGGGCAGGGCCAGAAACAGGTCCGTGGTGCGCATCAGCAGCCCGTCGATGCGTTTGAAATACCCCGCCAGCACCCCAACAAGCGTGCCGAGCAACAGCGCCAGCGCCATGGCCGTCAGGCCCACGGAAATCGACGTCTGACCGCCCGCCATCATCCGTGCCAGCATGTCGCGGCCCAGCTGGTCGGTGCCAAAGGGATGCGCCCATGTGGGGCCGGAATTGCGCGCACGGATGTCGATGTAGGTGGGGTCAATCGTCCACAGAAACGGGCCCAGATAGACCGCTGCAATCACGAAGATGAAGAAGGACGCGCCAAAGACGGCACCCTTGTGGGTCTTGAACTGGTCCCAGACGTCCCACCATTGATTGCGCGCAGGCGCATCGGCGCGGGTGTCCTCGGCCAGGGCCGGTGGGGCGGGGCTTACGGCCCCTGCGGCTGCGGGGTCTATCGGATCAGTCATAGCGAATCCTCGGATCGAGAATGCCGTAGAGAATATCGGCAATGAGGTTAAAAAGGACGATCATCACCGCAAAGATGAAGGTGATCGTCTGGACCATCGGCAGGTCAGAGGCTTGGATCGACACGATCAGCATCTGGCCAATCCCGTTCACCTTGAAGATCTGTTCGGTGATGATCGCACCGCCAAAGATCGACGGGATACCAAGGGCGATCACAGTGACCACCGGTATCATCGAATTGCGCAGCACGTGTTTTAGGACCACGACGCTTTCGGTCATGCCTTTGGCGCGGGCCGTACGCACGTAATCTTGGTTCAGGTTGTCCAGCATGGACGCACGCATAAAGCGGCTGATCTGGGCGGTGGTTTGCAGTGCCAAGACCATAACAGGCAGCACCATCTGGCGGATTTGCGCCTTAAAATTCTCCCAACTGTCGACGACCAGCGTGGTGTCGTAGATTGACGGAAACCACCAAAAGCTGTCGTTGGGCATCATCACCGTAAACAGGATGATCATCAGCACGCCTGAAAAGAACGGCGGGATGGAAAAGCCGATCATCGACACGAATGTACCGGCCTGATCGAAGACGGAATATTGTTTGTAGGCCGAAATAATGCCGATGGGCAGGGCGATCAGCACACCGACGACATAGGCCAGACCCACCACCATCAACGTCTGGGGCAGACGTTCGAACAGCGTGTCCATCACCGGTGCGCGGGTCTGCCATGAGATCAGCCGCGCGCTGTCAGGCGCGTTGATCCAGGACACTCCTTCGGAGAGGTAAAACAGCGGCTCCGTCCAGATGACCTGTTTCAGCCAGAGGAAATAGCGGATGTGCACAGGCTCCCCCAAGCCCAAGGACTGGCGGATTTGCTCGCGGACCTCGGGTGGGATGGTCAGGGGCAGCTGTGCCGTAGGATCGCCCGGTGCCATGTCCAAAAGCAAAAAGATGATCAACGAAATGAAGATCAACGTGGGGATCGCCGTTAGCAAACGCCGGATGGTGTAAGTCAGCATAGAGTGGCTCCGATGGGCGCGAAGGGGATCGAGAGAGGGCAGCGAAAGCGAGGCGGGACAGCAGGCCGGATCATGCGGCTTGCCTCACATCACAAGTCGCGTCCCAAGTGGTGATCAAAGGCGCGCGAAACGTGTATTGGGCGGTGATTTCGGTAGCTGTGGCCTCAATCCGCAGCAGGCGGTTGGTGTCCTCCATGTCGCCATATTCCAGCCGTGTGCCAAGCCCGCCAGCCATGCCGTCGGTGGCCACCCAATTGAGCCTGTGATCCTTGCCGTCCACGGTGACCACAGCGGCGTCATCTGCCCAGTCAAAGGTCACGGCGAAGGGGGTCGTTTCGGGCTGACAGCCCGCGTTGCCACAAGATTGCAGTGTGATGCAGTCCAGATCGCCAAACGCCGCCGCCGGAAGGGGGGCGAGGGTCGCGATCAAAAGGAAGGTTCTGAACGACATGACACAAAAATCCGAGGGTTGAGGGATGGTGAGCGCGACACTGCCGCGCCCACCTGTGGTTTCATGCAAAGCGATTATTCGCCTGCGCGGTACCAGTCTTTGATGTTCCACAGCTCAGAATCCCAATCAGAGATCTGGATGCCGCCCAGTGTGTTGGCATGTGCGGACACACCACCACGGTGGATCAGAGGGATGATGGTGTAAGACTGCATCAGCATGTCGTTCATCTCTTTGACGATCGCGGCACGGGCCTCGATGCCGGCAGTTGTGGCCAGCTGGTCGATCAGCGCGTCATATGCAGGATCGCAGAAACGCTGCATGTTGGACCCCTGCCACTGGGACTCTGGGCTTGGCCATTCGGAACACGCCCAGTTTGCCATGTACGCTTCGGGGTCAACGCCCGCGAAGTTGTTGGTGTACATTTCAACATCCGCAAAGAACTTCTGGAAGGTGTCAGGGGAGGCCGGATCACCACCAAAGAACACAGACGCATCGATGTTGCGCAGTTCTGCGTTGATGCCGATTTCGGACCACCACTGTTTGACCAGTGCCTGGGTGTCCTGACGGACCGCGTTGGTGGACGTCTGGTACAGAACCGTCAGCGGCGTACCTTCGTATTCACGGATACCGTCGCCGTCGCTGTCCACGATGCCATTGTCATCGAGCAACGCGATGGCGCCTTCGATGTCCTGTGTCAGGCAGGCGTCATTGGCCGTAGAGGCATAGACGGCAGGTGCTGGCAGCACGTTACAGGTGGGCTGACCGCCCGCACCGTAGCCGATTTCAACCAACAGGCTGCGGTCGATGGCCATGGACATGGCCTGACCGATCACAGGGTTGGTCAGGAACGGGTGTGGCCCGCCTTCGGCTGTGGCGCGCAGATCGCCGAGATCGGCTGAGGGGTTCGTCTGGTTCAGGTGCAGACGTTCCACAGATGTACCAAACGCAGTCACAACGGTGCCAAGGCCCGCGGATTCCATATCGGCCAGAACAGTCGGGTCGATCTGCAGGTTCCACGCGTAGTCAAACTCGCCTGTTTCCAGCACGGAACGTGCCGCAGCCGCTGCATCGCCGCCCCCTTTGAACAGAACGGTCTCAAAGGCAGGCTTGCCTGCTTCGCGGAAGTTCTCGTTGGCGGAGAACTGGATCACGTCGTTGGCTTTGAATTCCGTCACCACGAAGGGGCCGGTGCCGATGGGGCCAAAGTTGGCGTCCACGCACGTCGGGGCCGCAGCACCCAGACAATCCGCGAACTGTGCGGCCTGAATGATCGGGCTTTCCGAGCCCACAAGCGCTGTGTAGGGGAAAGGCTTGGGCGCGTCGAAGGTGATCTTGATCGTCAGATCATCTACGGCTTCCACAGATTCAACACCGTCGAAATAGGACGCCTGAGCGCAACCGCCGCCTTCTGCGGTACAATACTGCCATGTGAACACAGCGTCAGCTGCTGTCAGGGCAGACCCGTCGGACCACATCACGCCTTCTTGCAGGGTCCATGTGATGGATGTGAGGTCTTCGGCCACGCCACCATTTTCCACGGTGGGGATTTCAGCGGCCAGCCATGGGATCAGTTCACCGTTGTTGTCGAAACGGCCAAGGGATTCCAGAACGAGGGACGCAGATTCAACCTCTTTCGTGCCGCCCGACAGATACGGGTTCAGCGTCGATGGCGCCTGCCAGTAGATGATGTTGAGCTGGCCGTCGCGGCCGCGCTCACCTTCGTGGCCGTCGGCAATCGCCGTCGATCCAAATGCCACCAATGTGGCGGCGCCCATGAGGGCTGTTGTCAGTTTCATTGTCACTCTCCTAGTTGGTATCGAGTTGATCTTGCTCTTGATCCAGATGTTACTGGGCCTCGGATGCAGCGCGGATGGCGTCTGCATCGGTGATATCGTTGTAGTGATGGCAGGCGACGAATTGGCCGGGCAGCACCTCTCGATATTCGGGGTCTTGTTGATGACAGATGTCCATAACCGCCGGACAACGGGTGCAGAAATTGCACCCCTTGGGCGGATTGGCGGGGGAGGGCACGTCCCCCGTCAGGATCGTGCGGTCCATCGTGTCGTGCAGGTCAGGGTCGGGTTCGGGCACCGCCGACAGCAGCGCCTTGGTGTAGGGATGCAGAGGGGCCGCATAAAGTGCTTCACGCGGGGCGAGTTCGACGATCTTGCCCAGATACATCACCGCCACACGGGTCGCGATATGGCGCACCATGCTCAGATCGTGTGAGATAAAGAGGTACGTCAGACCGTATTCCTGTTGCAGGTCTTCCAGCAGGTTCACCACCTGCGCCTGAATGGACACATCCAGTGCCGCAATAGGTTCGTCGCAGACGATAAACTTGGGGTTCAGCGCCAGTGCGCGGGCAATGCCGATCCGCTGGCGTTGTCCGCCCGAGAACGCGTGGGGGTAGCGGCCTGCGAATTTGCGGTTCAGCCCGACCTGATCCATCAGGGCCAGCACCTTTTCGCGCTTTTCCTCTTTGTTCAGGGTCGTGTGTTCATCCAGCGGTTCCTGAATGATCGCCTGCACTGTCATACGTGGGTTCAGCGACGCTTGCGGGTCTTGGAACACCATCTGCATGGTGGGTCGTTTGCCGCGCAACTTGGCCTGCGGTGTCGCCCCGATTTCATCCCCGTCGATCATG
The DNA here is from genome assembly GCF_965657175.1 of Pseudooctadecabacter sp. GTDB lineage: Bacteria > Pseudomonadota > Alphaproteobacteria > Rhodobacterales > Rhodobacteraceae > Octadecabacter. The sequence continues at coordinate 222,461 of NZ_CBFHNH010000002.1, forward strand.
ATCGACCCATCGGTGACGTCATAAAGACGCAGGACAGCGCGGCCACAGGTGGATTTGCCACACCCGCTTTCGCCCACAAGGCCCAGCGTCTCGCCTTCGTAGATGTCAAAGCTGACGCCATCGACGGCCTTCACATCGCCGGTGTGACGCCGAAACAGGCCCGTGTGGATGGGAAAGTGCATCTTGAGGTCACGGACCTCGACCAGTTTGGTGTCGGTTTTGGGTGCATCAAACATCGCGTGGTGCCCCTGTGTTGGCGTCATAAAAACAGGCGGCGTCATGTCCGACACCCACATCAAAGCGCGGTGGGTTTTCTTGCCCGCATCGATCAAACGCCACATCGCAGCGGTCGCGGAAGGGGCAGGCGGCGGGTTGAGCGCCAAGGATCGGCGGCTGGCCTTCGATGATGGCCAAACGGTCCTCACGCTGACCGCGCACAGACGGCACGGTTTTCAGCAGGGCACGGGTGTAGGGGTGTTGCGGGTTCTTGAACAGCTCGCGGGTGGGGGCCTGTTCGACAATCTGGCCGCCGTACATCACCAACACACGGTCCGCGATGCCCGCGACCACGCCCAGATCATGGGTGATCCAGATCACGGCCATGCCAAGGCGGTCTTGAAGGTCTTTCATCAGCTCAAGGATTTGGGCCTGAATGGTCACATCAAGGGCCGTTGTGGGTTCATCGGCAATCAGCACTTGTGGATCGCAGGCCAGCGCAATGGCGATCATCACACGTTGACGCATGCCGCCGGAAAACTGGTGCGGATAATCCTTAAGGCGGCGTTCCGCGTCTGGAATGCCGACCAGTTCCAACAATTCCTTCGCACGGGTGCGGGCGGCGGATTTGGACAACCCCATATGCTTGCGCAGGGGCTCCATAATCTGCATGCCCACATTGTACACAGGGTTCAGAGACGTCATCGGGTCCTGAAAGACGAAGCCGATCTTGCCCCCGCGCACAGACCGCAAAGTCTCTGGGTTCACCTTAAGCAGGTCTTGCCCCTGAAAGGTGACGCTGCCGTTTTGCACATCCGCAGGCGGTGTCGGCAGCAGCCCCAACAGGGACATCATCGTCACCGATTTGCCGGAGCCGCTTTCCCCCACGACGCCCAGCAATTCACCAGGCTTGAGGTCGAAGCTCACGTTATTGACCGCGTGGACTTCGCCACCGCGAACTTTGAAAACAGTTTTCAGGTCCCGTACATCGAGAACAGGCTGCGCCCCATCGGGCATAGGCGACCCCCCTGTGAAAGTGGTCTAATGGATTGTTTTTGTTGCCGGACCCTCTGATGCAGCCCGTTCTGGATACAGACGCTAACAGCAATCCGCTTTCCCGCAACCCCTGATAGCATTTTACTGGATGGTAAATTTTTGGATGCACACCGGTTGGGCTATTGACGGCACCCGGTGCCCGTTTCACGCTCCACTTTTGGTTTTGACCCCGAGGATGCACATGACCCAGACCCTGACCGCACGGGCTTTGATGGAAAAGCTGATCAGCTTTCCCACCGTGAGCCGCGACAGCAATTTGCCGCTGATTGAGTGGGTGGAAGGGTATCTGGCGGATCACGACATCCCATCGACCCGCGTGCCTGATGCCACAGGGCAGAAGGCCGCCCTTTATGCCCATGTGGGCCCTCAGTCGGAGGGCGGTGTTGTGCTGTCGGGCCATACGGATGTGGTGCCCGTGGACGGGCAGACGTGGGACACGGACCCCTTTGAGGTGGTCGAAAAAGACGGGCGTCTTTACGGGCGCGGAACCTGCGACATGAAGGGATTCGATGCGTTGTCGATCTGGGCCATGGTCGAGGCCAAGACGCGCGGCGTCACACGACCCCTCCAATTGGCGCTAAGTTACGACGAAGAGGTCGGATGCGTCGGTGCCCCGCCGATGATTGATGCGATGGTGGCCAGTGGGATGCCCCGCGCCTCTGCCGCGATCATCGGGGAGCCCTCGATGATGAAGGTCGTGACCGGCCATAAGGGCGGGCTTGGCTTTGGTGTCCATATGCGCGGGTTCGAGGTGCATTCCTCGCTGATCCATGAAGGGGTCAGCGCGATCATGTTCGGGGCCAAGCTGATTGATTGGTGCAATGTGGTGAACGCCGAGAACGCGGCGAAGGAGCCCAGTGACATGGATGCGGGCTTTGTGCCGCCCTATACGACGCTGCATGTGGGCATGGTGTCGGGCGGAACCGCCCATAACATCACGGCCAAAGACTGCGATTTTGTCCTGACCTTCCGCATCGTGCCCGGTGAGACGATTGAGGATTGGACCGCGCGGTTCAAAGCCAAGGTCGCGGAGATCGAGGCCGAGATGCAAGCGATCCACCCCGACACGGGCATCGATCTGGCGCCTGCCTTCTTCGTGCCCGGCCTCAAACCGGAAGTGGAGGGACCCGCCGAAGAACTGGTGCGCCAATTGACCGGCGACAATGCCGTGGGCGTGGTCAGTTATGGCACCGAAGCGGGGCAGTTTCAGGAACGCGGCTATTCCGCGGTGATCTGCGGCCCAGGCGACATCGCGCAGGCCCATCAGCCCAATGAATACATCTCGGTTGAGCAGTTTCAGGCAGGCGAGGCGTTTATGGTGCGTCTGTTGGAGAGCCTGAAGGGATGAGGGTTTGCGCCGGGCTTCGCCCGTCGCCCAGGCGATGATCGCAGGTGTCGGTCTGTGGGGCAGGCGGGGGCGATTTAGGTATTTTTGAACCAGAGAAAGGGGTGGCGAGGGTTGTGTCTTGTTTTGAGACGTCGCAGTTTTGCGGCGAGCTTCAACAGGAGAGACCCAATGCCCGTGAAGAACCGTTTTGCCGAATTGCTGCCTGACATCACCGAATGGCGTCGCGATTTGCATGAAAACCCCGAGATTTTGTTCGAGACCCATCGCACCAGTGCGATTGTGGCGGACAAGCTGAAGGAATTTGGCTGCGATGAGATCGTGACGGGGCTGGGTCGGACCGGCGTGGTAGGTGTTATCAAGGGCAAAGCCACGGGATCGGGCAAGGTCATCGGGCTGCGTGCGGATATGGATGCGCTGCCGATCCATGAGCAAACGGGGTTGGAATATGCCTCTAAAACCGATGGGGCGATGCACGCTTGCGGCCATGACGGGCATACTGCGATGCTGCTGGGGGCGGCCAAGTACCTCAGCGAGACGCGCAATTTTGACGGCACGGTTGTGGTGATTTTTCAGCCCGCCGAAGAAGGCGGCGGCGGCGGCAAAGAGATGTGCGATGATGGCATGATGGACCGGTTTGGCATTCAAGAGGTCTACGGGATGCACAATTGGCCGGGCAAGCCGGTAGGGTCTTTTGCGATCCGTCCAGGAGCGTTTTTTGCGGCTGCTGACCAGTTCGACATTGAGATTGAGGGCTTGGGTGGGCATGCGGCCAAGCCGCAGGAGACCGTGGACAGCACGGTTGTGGCCTCCCACGTGGTGATTGCCTTGCAGACGATCGCCAGTCGCAATGTTGACCCCGTGGAACAAGTCGTCGTGTCGGTCACGTCTTTTGAGACATCGAGCAAGGCGCACAATGTGATCCCGCAAAAGGTCCATCTGCGCGGCACCGTGCGGACGCTGTCGCCTGAGGTGCGCGATCTGGCGGAAAAGCGGTTGGGTGAGATTGCCGAAGGCACCGCCCGCGCGCTGGGTGCTGAGGCCCGCGTCAATTACGTGCGGGGCTATCCGGTCATGATCAATTCCGTGGAACAGACCGAATTCGCAGCAGGGGTCGCGGCCTCTGTGTCGGGCGATTGCTCCGATGCGCCGCTGGTGATGGGGGGTGAGGATTTTGCCTTCATGCTCGAAGAGCGGCCGGGCGCTTATATTTTGGTGGGCAATGGCGACACGGCGATGGTTCACCACCCAGAATACAATTTCAACGATGAGGCAATCCCTGCGGGCTGCAGCTGGTGGGCGGAGATTGTGGAACAGCGGATGCCTGCGTCTTGAGGCAGGGGCCGCGACACACGGGCAGGCCGGAGGCCAGATGATCACGCTGAAAGGTCCGAGCGGATTGCCCGTGGCGGTGAACGTGAGGTCTACGCCCATCCGAACGACAGCGCACTGCTGCTGAAGGTCTTGGTCAAGGACGGGGAGACCGGCAGGGGCGGGCCCGCGCGCGTTCTTTTCGCGTCATTTTGCGGGCTACCGCAAACGGCTCTTGCAGCGCGAGCATGAAGAATATTTGCGGCTGTCCCTTTGTCATCTTGAGCGGACAACGCCTTTGCCCATCGCGCATATGTTCGGCTTTGTGGCCACGGATCTGGGGCAGGCCTGTTTGACCGAAAGCGTTAGAACCTTGGACGGCACCTTGGGGCGCAGTTGGCGCAGCATCGCTAAGGCGGGCGACGTCACGCCGCGCGATGTGGCGGCCTTGCAGGCCATGGGGCGCGATCTGCTGGCCTTGGGTGTGCGGTGCAGCGATATGACCGCCAGCAACGTGGTTTTGGGGCACCGGACCTTCGCGGGTGGATTGGGAGCGTATAAAGCGGTTTTGGTGGACGGGTTCGGGGCCACACATGCGGTGCCCGTGCGCACGTGGTCAGGGGCGGCGAACCGGCTGGCCATTCACAAACGGATGGAGCGGATGGGACGGGCTGCAGGCGTCACATGGGACCGCGCCACCATGAGCTATACCCCAAAAGACAGCTAAGGCTTTACATCACCTTTTCTGCGTAAGCCTTTGATAAAGCGCGCTATCCGCCAGTATGGCTCATGTGGCGGCTGACTTGGCCGTCGACCGATTGGCGCGAGTAGTCAAAATCGTGGCCCTTTGGTTTCAGCCCGATGGCGGCGCGGATAGCGGCCTCAAGCTGGGCGTCATCCTCAGAGGCACGCAGGGGCGCGCGCAGGTCGGAATGGCCCTCTTGGCCCAGACAGGTGTAGATTTCGCCGGTACAGGTGATACGCACACGGTTGCAGCTTTCGCAGAAATTGTGGCTCAGCGGGGTGATTAGGCCGATTTTTTGGCCCGTTTCTTCAAGCCGGATATAGCGTGCGGGGCCGCCTGTACGCTCGGCCAGATCGGTCACGGTGAAACGCTCCGCCAGCCGTGCGCGCAGGTCCTTGAGAGACCAGTATTGCGTGATCCGGTCCTCATTGCCGATGTCGCCCATGGGCATGACTTCGATAAAAGTCAAATCCATATCGCGGTCGGCACACCACGCTTGCAGATCGAACAGTTCCACGTCGTTGAAATCCGCCAGCGCCACGGTGTTGATCTTAACCCGCAGGCCCGCGCGTTGGGCGGCGTCGATGCCGCGCATCACTTGGGGCAGGCGGCCCCAGCGGGTGATGGCGGTGAATTTGTCGTCGTCGAGGGTGTCCAATGAGACATTGACGCGCCGCACACCGGCGGCGAACAGATCATCGGCATATTTTTCAAGCTGGGAGCCGTTGGTCGTCAAAGTCAGTTCTTTCAACGTGCCCGCCTCAAGGTGGCGGGACATGGCGTCAA
>NZ_CBFHNH010000003.1:0-198754 GCF_965657175.1 Pseudooctadecabacter sp.
TGGACCGGTTCCTTGTCCAGATCGACGTACCCTACCCCGACCGCGACACCGAACGCGACATCCTGATCGCCACGACCGGCGTGGCAGAAGAAGAGGCAACAGCCGTCTTCACCGCTGACGAATTGCTTGCCGCCCAAACCCTGTTGCGCCGGATGCCCGTGGGCGACGCCATTGTGGAAATGATCCTTGATCTGGTGCGCGCCTGCCGCCCCGACGACGACAGCGCGCCCGAAGTGGTCAAATCGAACGTCAGCTGGGGCCCTGGCCCACGTGCCGCACAGGCACTTATGCTGACCGTCCGCGCAGAAGCGCTGTTGCGCGGCCGCCTTGTGCCCTCCGCCGAAGACGTCCGCGCCATGGCAGCACCGGTGCTGACTCACCGCATGGCGCTCAGCTTTGCGGCGCGCGCACGTGGTGAAAATCTGGCGGCGGTTATTGACCAAGTCGCAGCCTCCGTCACGCAAGTGACCGCCGCCGCATGAGCGACGCCCCCCTCACCCTCAGATCCGGCGCGGAGACCCTCGCGGCCCCCTTCCCGCCGCTTCTGGCTGAGGCCGAACATCTGGCCTCAACCGTTCTGGTGGGCGATCATGGGCGCAGGCGCGCCGGGCTGGGCGATACGTTCTGGCAATACCGCCCCGCGCAAAACCACGATGAGATGCGCAGCATCGACTGGCGCCGGTCCGCACGGTCAGACGCGCAATTCGTACAAGACAAGGAATGGCAGATTGCGCAGTCGATCCTGCTGTGGGTCGATCAGGGCGCGTCCATGTCGTTTACGTCGCTCAAGGATGGGACGACCAAAGTCAGTCGCGCCCGCACCCTTGCCTTGGCCACCGCCATCCTGCTGCTGCGTGGCGGCGAACGGGTGGGCCTGACCGGCAATCTGTTGCCGCCGCGTCGGGGCGAAACACAGGTCGCGCAAATAGCCCAGCTGCTCAGCGAGGATCACGAAAGCGATTTCGCAGCCCCAGACGCCCGTGGCATGCTGCCCCATTCAAGGGCGTTGTTCGTGTCCGATTTCATGGGCGACCTGACCCAGATCGAGGCCGCGATGGGCAAGGCCGCCGATGCGGACGTGCGCGGCGCGTTGGTGCAAATCCTTGATCCCGCTGAAGAAGCCTTCCCCTTCGACGGACGCACCATTTTTGAAAGCATGTCAGGCACCCTGCGTCACGAGACCCTGAAGGCGGGCGATTTGCGCGCCCGCTATCTGGATCGCCTCGCAGAACGCAAAGACCGCCTTGCCACTTTGGCGCGCACCTGCGGCTGGCAATTTCACACCCACCACACGGACGCCAGCGCCACGTCTGCCCTGCTGTGGACCTACACCGCGCTGGAGCGCCGCATCTGATGGCCCATGCTGACCCTACGACCCGCCCGTTTTCGGATGAAAATCCCCCTCAGAGGTTTACCACTCCGGCTCGAACTCTCTGGTTCAAAAATACCTCGGGGGAGCGCGCAGCGCGGGGGCGGAGCCCCTCTTGCGGCGTAGCCGCCCGGATCGGATGGGCACAGCCCATTCGACAGAAAGCGCGACCATGCTGACCCTCGGCCCCCTCGCCTTTGCAGCGCCATGGTTGTTGTTGGGCCTTATCGTCCTGCCAATTCTATGGGTGCTTTTGCGCGCCGTACCGCCTGCCCCGATCCGCCGCCGTTTTCCCGGCGTAGCGTTGTTGCTGGGCCTGATGGATGACGACAGCCAGACGGACCGGACGCCGTGGTGGCTCCTATTGCTGCGCCTGCTGGCAATGGCCGCAATCATCACCGCCTTCGCCGGTCCCGTCCTCAATCCGCAAGACCGCACAGCGGGCAGCGGTCCGCTCCTGATCCTGACAGACGGCACTTGGGCCTCTGCCCGTGACTGGCCCCGACGGGTGGACCGCATCGATGCAGCCTTGGACGAAGCCGCCCGCGATGGCCGGCCCGCCGCCGTGGTCAGCCTGACGGACCTGCCGCCAGATGGCCCCGTTTTCCAAGACGCCCAAGCTGTGCAGCTGCGCCTGCCGTCCTTGCAACCCGCGCCCTTCGCACCTGATCCGCAGGGCGTGGCTGCATGGTCCGATACACTGACCGCGGATTTTGACACCTTCTGGGTCACCGACGGACTGGCCCGTGACGGTCGCGAAGACCTCCTCTCAGCGCTCGAAGCGCGCGGCACTGTGACGGTCTTCACCTCCCCCCGCGCGATCCTCGGGTTGCGCGGCGCCGAGGTCGTTGATGGCATCATCACCGTCACCGCCCTTCGGGCAACAGCCGGATCACAACGCGACACCACCATCGCCGCCTACGGACTTGATCCCGCCGGCACCGAACGTCGTCTGGCCACAGCCACCGCCGCGTTTGACCCCGCCGCGACAGAGGCTACGGCGACGTTTGACCTACCCCCCGAATTGCGCAACCGCGTCACACGGTTTGAGATCGAAGGCCAGCGGTCAGCCGGTGCCGTCACCTTGACGGATGATGCCCTTAAACGTCGCGAAGTGGCGCTTTTGGCCGGGGCGTCTGAAACCGAAACCCTCGACCTGTTGTCACCGCTTCATTACCTCGAACAGGCGCTGATCCCGACGGCGGATTTGATCGACGGCACCCTTGAAGATGTCCTTTTGGCCAATCCGGATGTGATTATCCTGGCCGATGTGGCCAACCTCACCGCGGTAGAGGCCGACGCCACCGAAGACTGGGTAGACCAAGGCGGTCTGCTGGTCCGTTTTGCCGGCCCCCGTCTTGCCGCCTCCGACATTTCGCGCACCGACGAAGACCCGTTGATGCCCGTGCGTTTGCGCATCGGCGGGCGGTCCATCGGGGGGGCCATGTCGTGGGGGGAACCCAAGGCGTTGGCCGAATTCCCCGACATCTCGCCGTTTTTCGGGCTGCCCGTGCCCGACGATGTATCGATTTCGGCGCAGGTGATGGCCCAGCCCGACCCGACCTTGGCGCAGCGTGTCATCGCACAACTGGCTGACGGTACACCCTTGGTCACACGCAAACCGTTGGGCGAAGGATCGGTTGTCCTGTTCCACGTGACCGCGAATGCAGAATGGTCCACGCTGCCACTATCGGGACTGTTTGTGCAAATGTTGGAACGCATGGCGATTTCCACACGGCCCTCGGCACCGGATGCCGATGAATTGGCAGGCACCACTTGGCTGCCCGAAGATGTCTTGACCGCCTTTGGTGATCTGGAACGGGCGGACACATTGCCCGGCGTACCGGGCGAAGACATTGCAACCGCAGCACCCTCCGCCGCGATGCCGCCTGGTCTTTATGCAGGCGAAGACCGGCGGATCGCGGTCAATATCATCGCAGCCGAAGACACCCTGTCCGCCGCCATCTGGCCCGCGCGAATCACTGTTGAGGGGTTGAACGTGGTACGTGAAACACTTTTGAAAGGCTGGCTGCTGGCGGCAGCGCTTGTGCTGCTGAGCATCGACATCATCGCATCGCTTGCCCTATCGGGCCGCCTGCGTGGTCCCCGCGCCACCGCCACGGCTATGGTCGCACTTACCGCTTTTTCCATGCCCTTTGACCTTCAGGCGCAAGAGGACGCCTTCGCCATTGAGGCCACGTCCAACGTGCAGCTGGCCTACGTCATCACCGGCGATAGCCGCGTGGATGAGATGTCGGATGCGGGCCTGTACGGGCTGTCCAACACTTTGTTCCAACGCACATCGATTGAGCCGACCCTGCCTGTGGGCATAGACATAGAAGTCGACGAACTGGCATTTTTCCCGTTCATCTATTGGCCCGTGACAGCCGACCAGCCCCTCCCCACGCGGGAGGCTTATGCCAAATTGAACCGCTACTTGCGGTCCGGCGGGATGATCCTGTTCGACACCCGTGATGCAGATCTGGCGCGCTTCGGATCGGCCTCCCCCGAGGGGCGCAAACTGCAGGCTATTGCGCGCAGCCTTGATATTCCCGCCCTTGAACCGATCCCGCAAGACCATGTTCTGACGCGCACATTTTATCTACTGCAAGACTTCCCCGGTCGCCATGCCAGCCGCGATGTCTGGGTCGAGGCCGCACCCGCCAGTGCCACCCAAGCCGAAGGCATGCCCTTCCGTGACCTCAATGACGGAGTGACGCCAGTGGTGGTGGGCGGCAATGATTGGGCCGCCGCCTGGGCGCAGGACCGATCTGGCAACGCCATGGTGCCCATCGGGCGCGGCATGGCAGGCGAACGTCAACGAGAGATTGCCATGCGGTTCGGGGTGAACCTGATCATGCATGTGCTGACCGGCAACTATAAATCCGATCAGGTCCATGTGCCTGCTTTGCTCGACAGGTTGGGGCAATGAGGATGTGTCGGATTTTAGGTATTTTTGAACCAGAGAAACAGGGGCCATCCTATGACCGGTAGCGTCGTTCTTGACCCTTTGGTCCCGCTGGTGGTGCTTTATGTGCTGGCAGGTATTGCAGCACTGGGGCTGGCCTTTGCCATCTGGCGGGGTTTGCTAGGCTGGGCCTTGCGCGCCCTTGCGGCGATTGTGATCCTTGGGGCCATCGCCAATCCGTCTTTGCAGCAAGAAGACCGTGCGGCGCTGTCTGACATCGTCGTCGCAGTCGTCGATGAAAGCGCCAGCCAACGGATCGCGGACCGGCCAGATCAAACCGCCGATGCATTGGCCAACCTGCAATCTGAAATTGCGGACCGGCCCAACACCGAACTGCGCGTCGTGACCCTTGGCGACGCCGATGGTGACGGCGGTACGCAGTTGATGACAGCCCTGTCCGAAGCCTTGTCAGAAGAACCCCAGGCCCGCGTCGCTGGCATGGTATTGATCACCGATGGGCGGCTTCATGATCTTGAATCTGCACCCCCTATTTTGCCCGCCCCGCTGCACGTCCTTTTGACGGGGCGTGACAGCGACTGGGACCGGCGTTTGGTCGTGCAAAATGCGCCAGCCTTTGCCATTTTAGGCGAACCTGTCACCCTGACGTTGCGCATCGAAGACCAAGGCGCAGCCCCCGCCACCGACCTTGTGGATTTGACCATTGCCATCGACGGCGGTGCACCTTTGGCCTTTCAGATCCCCGTCAATGAAGACATCGAACTGCCCATTGATCTGCCCCACGGCGGCATGAATGTCATGCAATTTGCAACCCCCGTTGCCGAGGGAGAGCTGACGGACCGCAACAACGAAGCGGTCGTGCAGATCAACGGCGTCCGCGACCGTTTGCGTGTGCTTCTGGTGTCGGGGGAACCGCACGCGGGCGAACGCACGTGGCGCAATCTGCTGAAATCGGACAGCTCTGTTGATCTGGTGCATTTCACCATCCTCCGTCCGCCAGAAAAACAGGACGGCGTGCCCGTCAATGAACTCAGCCTGATTGCCTTTCCCACGCGGGAATTGTTCCTCGAGAAGGTCGATGAATTCGATCTGATCATTTTTGACCGCTACAAACGGCGCGGTATCCTGCCGTCGATCTATCTGGAAAACATCGGCACCTATGTGGAAAATGGCGGGGCTGTCTTGATCGCGGCGGGGCCGGATTATGCCTCCGCCGATAGCATCTACCGCTCCCCCTTGGGGGCTGTTTTGCCTGGAGCGCCAACGGCGCGGGTCTACGAGGAAGGGTTCACGCCGCTGATCTCAGACCTCGGGCAGCGCCATCCCGTCACGACAGGGCTTGAGGCCTTTGCCCCTACGTCAGGCGAAGACGGGCTGCCCGGCTGGGGCCGCTGGTTCCGCCATGTTGAAGTGACGCCGACACAGAGCGCGGATGTTGTGATGACCGGCGCGAACGATCTACCCTTGCTGATGCTTGACCGGATCGGTGAGGGCCGCGTGGCGCTGATGGCGTCGGATCATTCATGGCTGTGGGATCGCGGCTATGAAGGGGGCGGGCCGCAGTTGGAATTGCTGCGCCGTCTGGCCCATTGGATGATGAAGGAGCCCGAGCTTGAAGAGGAGGCCCTTTGGGTCGAACCAAACGGGCTGACCATGCGAATCATCCGCCGCACCTTGGACGACACGACGGGGCCGGTCACGATCATCCACCCTGATGGCACCGAAACCATCGTAGACTTGGAAGAGGTTTCCCCCGGTCGGTATGAATTGTTGTGGGACGCACCGGAGGTTGGCCTGTACCGTCTTCGCGATGCTGAGACTGAAACGGTGATCGCGTTGGGGCCAGCAGCGCCGCGCGAATTTGAACAGACCATCGCCAGCGCGACGGATCTGACCGACCTGATGGCTGCCACCAATGGCGGCGTCACGTTGATCGAAGGCGGTCTTCCCTCCGTCCGTGCGGTGCGTGCGGGGCGGCCTGCGGTGGGCAATGGATGGATCGGGATTACCCCGCGCGACGCCTACAGGACCGCCGATGTCAGCGTCACACCGATTTTGCCCGCTTGGGCGGCGTTGTTGCTGGCCGGTTTGTTGGTGATCGGGGCTTGGCTGCGCGAAGGACGCCGTTAGCGGATCGCGAAACGTGTTGTGGTCGCGGACCAACCGCCCACGGAATCTGAAGCGCGGATAAACACCTCTGTCACATCGGCGGGAACTGCGATGCTGGATGACCGCGTAAAGGGTTGTTCATCCACATGGGGATGGGCCAGATTGCGGGTGCCCAGAACCGTGCCGTCTGCAAGTTCGACCCGCCATCCATCAGCATAATCGTCCCAGCCCGTGTCCCCATGGGACAGGGTCACGCTGAAGCGGCCACCGGAATAGGTGACTTCCTCAACCTTGGGGGCGTCAGCAAAGGCCGGAGCGGCCATAAGAACCAGGGGCAGGACATACTTCATACGGGGATACATACGCCGATTTTTGGCGCTGCCAAGTCACGTGTCGGTGTCAGACAGCACAATCGCGCGGGGGATTGATGCGAACTCGCGGCTCCAGACCAGCCACGACACCATGACCAGCGCCAGACCAAGGCCCAAGGGCCCCACCAACCACGCCACAGCACCCAGCGCGAAATACATCGCCCGCAGCCCACGGTTAAAATTCATGGCTGCACGGATGTTCAATTCAGCGGCTTTGGCCGCCAGACCTGCGGTGCGGGGATCGGCGGGGTCATTGGGCACAGCCCCCATCATCACCGAACAATACCCAAACACCCGATTGGCCCAGACGAATTTCAAAAACGCATTGCCCAGCAAAAGCAGCACCAAGGTCAGTTTCAGCTGCAAAACCACCGCAGGCGCATCGCCCTGCCCGATCCCTGCCGCCAATCCGCGCAACGGGTCCACGTTGCCGATCAGCGCCAGTAAACCACCCAGCGCCAACAAACAGGTGGAGGCGAAGAAAGACGTGCCTTGCCGCAGGCTCATCATCACTTGCGCGTCGAAAATGCGCGGCTCTCGCGTGGTCATCACCTCCATCCATTGGCGCCGGTATTCAGACATCAGGACCGTCACGGACGGTCGTTTTTTCGTGGGATGTTCGATCAGCCAACTCAGGCCGAGCCAGACACACAGGTAGGCTGCGACCAATACGCCGTCGATCCATGTGAGGCTTTGAAATGCAGTCAGAAGGTTCATGTGTCGCACCCTAGGCGCAAAGCGGGGGATGGACACGGGGTGAAATTGGTTATATTTCCTTACCAATCAAAGGAGACGCCCATGGACATGCCTGCCCCCAGCCCCGCCGTTCTGTCGCGCAAGGCCCAGATTGTTGAAAGATTGCAATCGGTTCTGCCCAAAAGCGCCGTCATCCATACCGAATCCGAGGTCCGCGCCTACGAATGCGACGCCTTGACCGCCTATAAGTGTCCGCCCTTGTGCGCCGTGCTGCCGTCGTCCACCGAAGAGGTCGCGGCGGCCTTGAAAATTTGCCACGACATGGGCGTGCCAGTCGTGCCGCGCGGGTCTGGCACATCGCTGGCAGGTGGGGCCCTGCCCACAGCCGATTGTGTGATCCTTGGCACGGCCCGTTTGAACGCGGTGCTGGAGACCAATTACGAAGACCGTTACATCCGGGTCGGATCGGGGCGCACGAACCTGAGCGTGACCGGCGCTGTTGAGGCGGAGGATTTCTTCTACGCCCCCGACCCGTCCAGCCAGTTGGCATGCGCCATTGCGGGCAATATTGCGATGAATTCCGGCGGCGCGCATTGCCTGAAATACGGGGTCACGACGAACAACCTGTTGGGTGTGAAGATGGTGCTGATGGACGGCACGGTGACCGACATCGGCGGCGCGCATCTGGATGCGGCAGGCCTTGATCTGTTGGGGTTGATCTGCGGGTCCGAAGGCCAGTTGGGCGTGGTGACCGAAGCCACCTTGCGCATTTTGCGCAAACCCGAGGGCGCGCGGCCCGTCTTGATGGCCTTTAACGACAACGAAGTGGCGGGTGCCTGTGTGGCCGACATCATCAAGGCAGGTGTGCTGCCCGTGGCCATCGAATTCATGGATCGGTTGTGCATCGAGACAACAGAGCGTTACGCGCAGGCGGGCTATCCCGACAGTGAGGCTTTGTTGATTGTTGAGGTCGAAGGGTCCGACCCCGAGATTGATGAACAGCTTGCCCTGATCCTCGACATCGCGCGCCGTCACGACCCGGTTGAGCTGCGCGAGGCCAAAAGCGCCGATGAGGCTGCCCGTATCTGGCTGGGCCGCAAGTCCGCCTTTGGGGCCATCGGCCAGATTAGTGATTATATGTGTCTGGATGGCACGATCCCCGTGTCCTCCCTGCCCATGGTGCTGCGCCGGATCGGTGAGTTGTCCGAGGAATACGGCCTGAAGGTCGGGAATGTCTTTCACGCCGGCGACGGCAATATGCACCCCTTGATCTGTTACGACGCCAACAAACCCGGCGATCTGGAACTGTGTGAGGCCATGGGCGCGGAGATCCTCAAGCTGTGCGTGGATGCGGGCGGCTGTTTGACCGGAGAGCACGGTGTCGGCATCGAAAAGCGTGATCTGATGACACATCAATTCGCCCCGCAGGATCTGGAAATCCAGATGGCAGTGAAGGATGTGTTTGATCCCATGTGGCTTTTGAACCCAGCCAAGGTCTTTCCGTTGGACAGCAGCGAGACGCGGCGCATTGCGGCAGAGTGAGGGATGATCTGACGATCAGCGCCTGCGGCGGGCGTGGGAGGGGGCGCTGCCCCCCGGCCTGCGGCCTCCCCCCGAGGTATTTTTGAACCAGAGAAGACGAAGGTCATGACAGCAACCACTGAAGACACCATCGCAGAGGCCATTAAGGCCGCAACGGGGCCTTTGCGCATTCGCGGGGGCGGGACGCGTGACATTGGCACCCCGGTGGTGGGGGACTTGCTGGATGTGTCCGGCCTGTCTGGCATATCTTTGTATGAGCCTGGCGCTCTGACGCTTGTGGCGCAGGCCGGCACGCCTGTTGCTGAGATTGAGGCGGCACTGGATGCTGAAAACCAGCGGCTGGCATTCGAGCCGATGGATCACCGCGCGCTGTTGGGCACCAAAGGCTCGCCCACCATCGGGGGCGTAGTCGCAGCGAACGTGAGCGGGCCGCGCCGTATCGCAGTGGGGGCCTGTCGCGATCACATGCTGGGGGTGCGGTTTGTGGATGGGGCGGGCACGATCCTTAAGAACGGGGGGCGCGTCATGAAAAACGTCACGGGCTATGATCTGGTGAAGCTGATGAGCGGGTCTTACGGCACTTTGGGTGTTCTGACGGAGGTGTCTTTGAAGGTCCTCCCCAAGCCAGAGACGTCAGCCACCTTACGGGTGGAGGGTCTGTCCACGGCACAGGCCGTGGCTGCCATGTCAGCGGCCCTTGGATCGCCCTATGAAGTCACAGGCGCCGCGCAAACGGATGCGACCTATTTGCGGATCGAAGGGTTTGATGCCTCGGTCGCGTATCGGACGGGGCAGCTGACGTCCCTGCTCGGGGCGTTCGGAGAGGTGTCTGTACTTGATGCGAAGGCAACCTGCACTCTGTGGGCTGACATTCGCGATGTCGCCGCCTTTGCGAAAGCCGAGGGCGACGTCTGGCGCATCTCAGTCAAGCCGAGCGATGCGCCGCAGGTGATTGCTGCGCTGCCTGACGGGACTAAGACACTCTTGGACTGGGGCGGCGGGTTGATTTGGGCCTGCACACCGGCTGGCACGGACATCCGGCCTTTGGCAACGGCAGGCCATGCCACGCTGATCCGTGCCGGTGCCGAAACCCGCGCCACGTTGCCGGTGTTTGAGCCGCAGGATCATGTGACCGCGACCCTTTCGCAGGGTCTGCGCCAAAAGTTCGACCCGCGCGGCATCCTCAATCCGGGGCTGATGGCATGATCAGCGGTTTGACCTTCACCTTTGTACTGCTGCCCTGCATTGGCGCCTGCGTGCTGGCGGCCCTTGTGCGGCACTGGCAGTTGGCGGCGGCTGGATTGGCGGGTGGATTGGGCCTCGCGTTTCTCGCACCGACCCTACCAGGTGCAATCGGCCTGATCGGTTTACCGCTGTTTATTGGCGTGGCTTTGGGCGGGCTGGCGATGGTCATTGCCCTGCCGCGCCGCCCGACCATGGACATCTGGGGCCGGATGCTGACGGCGCTTGCCGTGGCCTTCACGGCCTCTTTCCTCAATCTGCTTCTGAATGTGAACGGACTTTAACCCATGCAAACGACCTTCACCGAAGACCAGTTAAAAGACCCCCAGATCGCGCGCGCCAACCAGATCTTGCGGACCTGCGTGCACTGCGGGTTTTGCACGGCGACCTGCCCGACCTACCAAGTGCTGGGCGACGAGTTGGACAGCCCACGGGGGCGTATTTACCTTATCAAGGACATGCTCGAAAACGAACGTGTCCCGGATGAGAAGACTGTCAAGCACATCGACCGCTGCCTGTCCTGTCTGGCTTGCATGACGACCTGCCCCAGCGGCGTTCATTATATGCATCTTGTCGATCATGCCCGTGAATACATCGAAGACAATTACAACCGCCCATGGTCGGATCGCGCTTTGCGGTGGGTGCTTGCGCGCATCCTTCCCTACCCCATGCGGTTCCGCGTGGCGTTGTTGGGTGCCAAGATCGGGCGGCCCTTTGCGCGGCTGATGCCCGATGCCCGTCTGCGCGCCATGGTGGAGATGGCACCGAAAACCATCCCGCCAGTGTCGCGCAATGATGACCCGCAGACCTTTCCGGCCCAGCAAAAGAAAATGCGCGTGGCGCTGATGACGGGCTGTGCGCAAAAGGCGCTGAACACTGACATCAACGACGCCACGATCCGCCTGCTGACTCGGCTGGGGGCCGAGGTCGTCGTGGCCGAAGGGGCGGGCTGCTGTGGGGCGCTGACCCACCACATGGGCAAAACGTCCGAAAGCCACGCCACCGCCGCTAAAAACATCCGCGCCTGGACCAAGGAGATCGAGGGCGAGGGGCTTGATGCGATCGTCATCAACACTTCCGGCTGTGGGACGACTGTCAAAGACTACGGCCATATGTTTGCAGGCACTGATCTGACAGACGAGGCCAAGGCCATCGCAACGCGTGCCAAGGACGTGAGTGAGGTTTTGATCGACCTTCTGCCTGACGGGGCTGAGGCCTTCACCCTCAACACAGCCAAATCACAAGTTGCTGGCACCGATGCCGCGTCGATCCCCACCCAAGGGGAAGGCCGCCTGACAGTGGCCTATCATGCTGCGTGTTCGCTCCAGCACGGCCAACAGATCAAAACCTATCCCAAAGACCTATTGAAACGCGCGGGGTTCAAAGTGGCCGAACCTGCAGACAGTCACCTGTGTTGTGGATCAGCTGGCACCTACAACCTGATGCAGCCCGAGATTTCCAAGCAGCTGAAAGCCCGCAAGGTTGAAACGTTGGAAGCTGTGCAGCCCGATATCATCGCCGCCGGAAACATCGGCTGCATGATGCAAATCGGTGGGGCCACGGATGTGCCCATTGTGCATACCGTCGAGTTGCTGGATTGGGCCACCGGCGGGCCACAGCCGCCCGCCCTGACAGCCCCCGGAAAACGCGCGCCAGAGGTTCCCATCCTGCGGTAACTGCGCCACATTTGTGCCCAAATCGCCACGTAGCTTGCGATGATCACACCGAGGGCCCCTATGCGCGCAACACTTTTGACTTTGGCCTTGGCCATTTTCGCAGCCTTCGGCGCGCAGGCACAGACAACGGCCTTGCGCGAACTGGCCACCGGCAATGACGCGCGCGGCTGGGAGGCTGTGGGTCGTCTGGATATCGACGGCAAAGGGTTTTGCACCGGTGCCTTGATCGCCCCCGATCTGGTTCTGACCGCCGCCCATTGCATGTTCGAAGACGCCTCAAGCGTGGCCGTGGACCCAAACCGGATTTCGTTCCTTGCAGGCCTTCGTGGTGGCCGGCCAGAGGCCACGCGCAACATCCGCCGCGCCATTATCCACCCGTCCTATGCCCACACGGGGGCGGCAACCAACGATATCGTGCCCTTCGACGTGGCGCTCCTGCAACTCAGCCAGCCGATCCGGACGTCCCGTGTCGTCCCATTTGAGGTATCGACCCGCACCGGTCGTGGTACAGAAATCGGCGTTGTGTCCTATGCCGAAAACCGCGCTGACGCGCCTTCATTGCAGCAGATTTGCAATGTCTTGGGCCAGCAAGAAGGCATCTTGATCATGGATTGCGATGTGACCTTTGGCGCGTCTGGCGCACCGATCTTTCGCACAGAAAACGGCGTGCCACGGCTTGTCTCTGTGGTTTCCGCCATGGCGGAACTGGATGGTGAAAAGGTGGCCCTTGGAATGGATCTTGCGGCCCCGATTGCCATTTTGCGATCCGAGCTGGAAAAGCAACAAGGCCGTTTCAACACCCCGCCCACGACAGCGCGTATCATCCGCCCTGGCGAACGCACCGACACTGGGGCGCTTTTCGTTCGACCTTGATTTCCAACGATAATTTTCTGCACAGCCTCCCCTTGAAAGCTGCGCAACATCTTCCCAAATAATCCTCACAAGGCGCCGATACTGGGTCTTGTACTAACCCGCCGGGCCCGAATGGGACGGCATTATATACGCAATGATCGCTCAATGGAGGATACCCATGCGAACCTTTGACCTTGCTCCGCTGCACCGTGCCAGCGTCGGTTTTGACCAAGTTGCCCAGATGATGGACCGCGTTCTATCAAACGACACCGGCAGCCAGAGCTACCCTCCCTACAACATCGAAAAACTGGCCGATGACGGCTGGCGCATTTCCATCGCCGTGGCCGGCTTCTCCGAAGACGACCTCCATGTTGAAGTGAAGGAAAACGCCCTGCATGTGACCGCCAAAAAAGCCGAAGACACGGCTGAGCGGACCTATCTGCACCGTGGCATCGCCACGCGCGCCTTTTCCCGCCGCTTCCATCTGGCCGACCACGTCCGCGTGACGGGTGCGTCCCATGAAAACGGCATGCTGCACATCGAACTGGTGCGCGAAGTGCCCGAGGCGTTGAAACCGCGCCGGATCGAAATCACGACGGCCGCCCCCAAGGCGCAAGACGTGATTGACGCCGAAAAGGTGAACTAAGACCTCCCCCATCGTCTTCCTCCCGAGACGACGAAGGGCCGCCCAAACCGGGCGGCCCTTTTGTGTTTCAACATCTTAAAGCGTCAGATCAAAAGGTGATCTTACCGCTCCAACCGCCCAAGTCGGGCTTCGTCTCTGTCATCTTCGCTTTGGCGATCTCGTAGAAAAACCGCACCGGATTGTCGTCGGTGATGGTCGCTTCCGCCGTGCGGGGCGTAAAGCTCATCAGGCGGACATCGGGGTCTTGCTTGCCGTCTTCAAACCATGCGCCCATCATGGACGACCAAATCTCATCCAGGACCTGCGCGTCGTTTTCGGCAGCCAACGTCCCTTCGACATCGGCCCAAATGCCTTCACGGCGTTCGGATACGACCATGCGTGCCTCACGTGCGCCACCCTTGATGGACATGTGAAGGCCCGTGCCCTCAGCGGTGACAAACCAGATTTTGCCGTCCTTGCCGTCGTCAAGGATCTTGGGCGTCATCGGGATTAGGCTGTCGCCCTTGATGCCCAGCATGCATTCGGACACGTCTTCCATGGCATCCCAAAATTCGGCTTTGATATCGTGGCTCGCGTCTTTCATCGGACTCTCCTGTGTGTTTCAGGAGGATCAACCCGCAGCCCTCACGCTTGGTTCCCGTGCACTAAAATTCCGGAATTTTAGTGCGCCTCCGCCCAAGTGGCACCAATCCCTGCATCCACGACCAACGGCACGTCAAACTTCACCGCCGGATCAGCCGCGTTTTCCATCACATCGCGGGCCACGCCGATCAGATCGTCGGCGGCGTCCTTGTCGACCTCGAACACCAGTTCATCGTGGACCTGCAACAGCATCTTGGCAGGCAGCCCCGCAATCGCGTCATCCATGCGGATCATCGCACGCCGGATCACATCCGCAGCTGTGCCTTGGATGGGCGCATTGATCGCCGCACGTTTGGCAAAGCCCGCGCCAGGCCCTTTGGCGTTGATCTCTGGCGTGTGGATTTTGCGACCGAAGAGCGTTTCTACACGGTTGTGCTCTTTGGCAAATGCGACAGTGTCGTCCATGTACTTTCGGATGCCAGGAAAGCGTTCGAAATACCGGTCGATGAACCCCTGCGCCTCGGCCCGTGGGATGCGCAGATTGCGCGCCAGACCAAAGCCGCTGATGCCGTAAATCACGCCAAAGTTGATCGCCTTGGCCTGACGGCGCACGTTGGGCGTCATCTCATCCAGCGGGACATCAAACATTTCAGACGCGGTCATGGCGTGAATGTCGTGGCCTTCTGCGAAGGCCTGTTTCAGCGCGGGAATGTCGGCGATATGGGCCAGAATGCGTAACTCGATCTGGCTATAATCCAGCGCCACCAACACCTTGCCCTCTTCGGCGACAAACGCCTCGCGGATGCGGCGGCCTTCTTCTGTGCGGATCGGGATGTTTTGCAGGTTCGGGTCGGTAGAGGCCAGCCGCCCCGTATTGGCCCCCGTGATCGCGTAGGACGTATGCACGCGGCCTGTCTCATCGTTGATATGGGTCTGCAGAGCGTCGGTATATGTCGATTTCAGCTTGCTCAGCTGACGCCAATCCAGCACCCGTGCGGGGAATTCATGTTCGGTCGCCAAGTCCTCAAGAATATCGGCACCGGTGGAATATTTCCCCGTCTTGCCCTTCTTGCCGCCTTCTAACCCCATCTTATCAAAGAGGATTTCACCCACCTGTGCGGGCGATCCAACGTTGAACTTTTCGCCCGCCAATTCGTATAACTCATCCTCCAAACCGGCCATCTTTTGGCTGAAGGCATTGGACATCCGGCTCAGCGTATCGCGGTCCACCTTGATCCCCGACATCTCCATACGCGCCAGCACAGGCACCAGCGGCCGTTCAAGCGTTTCATAGACGGTCGTGACCTGTTTGCGGTGCAGCTGCGGTTTGAACATCTGCCACAAACGCAAGGTGATATCCGCGTCTTCGGCCGCATAGCGCACCGCATCTTCAACCGGCACTCGGTCGAACGTCTTGGCCGATTTTCCGGTGCCCAAAAGCGATTTAATCTCAATCGGCTTGTGGCCCAGATAGCGTTCCGACAGACCGTCCATCCCGTGATTATGAAGCCCCGCATTCATCGCGTAAGACATCAGCATCGTGTCATCAATGGGCGCCACATTCACGCCAATGCGCGCGAAAATCTTGGCGTCGTATTTCATGTTTTGCCCGATTTTGAGGATACTGTCGTCCTCCAACATGGGCTTGAGGATCGCCAGAGCCTCCTCAAAATCCATCTGACCTTCGGCCAGCGTATCATCGCCGAACAGATCATCCGCCGCCCCGCCCTTGTGGGTCAGTGGCACGTAACAGGCGTGCCCTGCGTCCACACACAACGACACGCCCACAAGCTCTGCCCGCATTTCGTTCAGCGCCGTGGTCTCGGTATCGACCGCCACATAGCCGCGCCCGTAAATCCGCGCGATCCATGCCTTCAGCGCATCGGCATCCTTGACCCAATCATAGGTCGCGTCTTCAAAAGATGGCTGTTCCGGCGCGTCCTCAGCCTCAGCCGCGGGGGCCGTGTCTTCGATGACGGGGGCGTCAACATCCAGTTTTTCAGAAATCCGTTTCACAATGGTGCGGAATTCCATCTGCGCTAGAAACTCCAACAGTTTCTCAGGCTCAGGGTCACGCACCTCAAGATCGTCGAGGGTGAACGGCAAATCCATGTTCACATCCAGCGCGACCAGCTTTTTGGACAGCTCAATCTGCTCACGCTTCTCTATCAAAGTCTCACGCCGTTTGGGCTGTTTGATCTCACTCGCGCGGTCGAGCAGCGTTTCCAGATCACCGTATTCATTAATCAACAAAGCCGCCGTCTTAATCCCGATCCCGGGCGCGCCTGGCACGTTGTCCACGCTGTCACCGGCCAAGGCCTGCACGTCGATCACCCGTTCGGGACCCACGCCAAACTTTTCCTCGACCCCCTCACGGTCGATGACCTTGTTGCCCTTCATGGCATCCATCATCACGACGCCGTCGCCCACCAACTGCATCAAGTCCTTGTCGGAGGAGATGATCGTACAGCGCCCCCCGGCTTCGCGGGCTTGGCGTGCAAGGGTGGCGATGATGTCATCGGCCTCGAACCCTTCAATCTCTTCGCAGGCGATGTTGAAGGCGCGGGTGGCATCGCGGGTCAGCGGGATCTGCGGTCGCAAATCCTCTGGCATCGCCTCACGGTTGGCTTTGTATTGATCGTAAAGGTCATTGCGGAACGTATGGCTGCCCTTGTCGAAAATCACCGCAACATGGGTCACATCCCCGCCAGCGTTTCCTTCCACATAGCGTTGCAGCATGTTGCAAAAGCCGGACACGGCCCCCACGGGCAAGCCATCCGATTTCCGCGTCAAAGGCGGCAGCGCATGATACGCCCGAAAAATGAACGCCGATCCGTCGATCAGGTGAAGGTGACAACCTTTTCCGAACGCCATTGCATACCCCCTTTGTGCAGACCCTCCCTAGGTAGCGGGGTCCGCGCAGGGGTTCAATCGTTCAAGCGCCGCGCGCCATCATCCGCGCGCCAAGGATGACCCCGACGCCCGCGGTCAAAAACACCAGCGCCAAACCGGCCACCCAAAGGGCGACGCCCCCCGCGCCCAACTCCGCCACGTTCAAAAAGAAGTACGGATAGACCCCATCGAACGTGCCCCGAAGAATGGCATAGACCGAATAGACGATGGGATAAGCCGCCCAAATCAATAGATCTCGCCATGCCAGCCGCCCTTTGGGCAAAGCGAACAGCCATACACCGATAAAGGCCGCCGGAATGACCGTGTGAACCATCGTGTCCACCGCCAGATCAAGGCCCACCAAATTGCGCCCTTCCGCCAAAAGCGCGTGATACACGCCCGCAACCAACGCAATGGCCAAGGCACTGCCCGCCGTCAGCCACTGCGGCGCAGCGCGCCCCATGGCGATGCCGACAGCAACCACGCCCACAAGGGTGTTCGTCCAGATCGTAAAGAACCGGTAATCAATCCACGCAGCCCCAAGGACCGAAGTTCCGTTTTCCTGCGCTGTCATGTTCAATCGGACCGCCAGCGTCACCGCGACGGCAAGCGCGATCATCGCCGCAACAGCACGGGTTTTACTCACCTGCGTCCGCCTTGCTGGCGTGGACATAGCGCGCGTCACAGTAGGAACATTCGACCCAGCCCGTATCGCGTGGAATTTGCAGCCAGACACGCGGATGACCCAAAGCGCCTTCGCCCCCGTCACAGGCAATCCGCCAGTCGTTCACAATCTTGGTTTCGGGCGCTGGTTGAGCCATGGATTTGCCTCTGGGTTGTGGGCACGCTAGGTGCCCTTTGGAAGGGTCGTGTTGACGCGGCATACTAGCGATCCTTCGTCCATGAACAAGACGGGAAACGCCCAGCATGTCTCAGAACGCGATTGAAATCACCGGCCTGAAAAAGACCTACGCCGCAACCAAGCGCAGTCCCGCAAAAGAGGCATTGCAAGGCGTTGACTTGACGGTCCCACGTGGATCGATCTTTGGGCTTCTGGGGCCAAATGGTGCGGGCAAATCCACGCTGATCAACATCCTCGCGGGCCTTGTGACCAAATCCGCTGGCGCCGTGACCATCTGGGGCTTTGACCAAGACCGCAATCCGCGCCAATCGCGCGCTGCCATTGGCATCATGCCGCAAGAACCCAACCTTGATCCCTTCTTCACCCCGCGCGGGTCCCTCGATGTACAGGCGGGTCTTTACGGCGTACCCAAGGCGCAGCGCCGCACCGATGAACTTCTTGAACTTACAGGGCTAACGGACAAGGCCAATGCCTACGCGCGGTCCCTGTCTGGCGGCATGCGACGCCGCTTGCTCCTAGGCAAGGCGCTGGTCCACAGCCCCCAAATCCTTGTCCTCGATGAACCCACCGCTGGCGTCGACATCGAATTGCGCAACTTGCTTTGGCAAAACGTGCGGCGTCTCAATGACGACGGGATGACGATCATCCTGACGACCCATTACCTCGAAGAGGCCGAACAGATGTGCGACCAGATCGCCATCATCAACCACGGGGCGGTCATCGCCAATGACACAACGTCCAATCTTCTCAGCCAGCTGGACGCCAAAACGCTGGTCATCACCCCGGACCGCCCCACCGATCTGCCCGCCTTGCCGCCGCAAATCACGGGCACTGCACGGGACAACGGCACCTTGGCCTTCACCTATAAGACCAGCCAGACCCGCGCGGATGAGGTGCTTGATCTTCTGCGCGCGGCCTCAATCTCGATCAAAGACGTCCGCACCGAAGACCCCGACCTCGAAGACGTCTTCCTCGACCTTACCCGCGCCTGACGCGCGGCGGTCGAACACGCGGGCCTTCATTCTTCTGATCCGAAAACTCCGGGGGAGGCCGCAGGCCGGGGGCAGCGCCCCTCCCGCGTGCGCAGCACGCGCGGATCGGACAGGCAAAGCCTGTTCGATAAAGACCGGGGGTTAACGAGCCACCATCGGCCCCATATCGCGCCCGCCCAAGATGTGGACGTGCAAATGCGGAACCTCTTGGACGCCGTCCTCACGCGCGTTGGAAATCGCCCGAAACCCGTTTTCGACACCTGTGATCTCACACACTTTGGCCACGGCCCGCATGTAGCCCACGATCTCTGCGTCACTGGCTTCCGTACAAAAATGATCCATCGACACATATGGCCCTTTGGGGATCACCAGGACATGTACCGGCGCTTTGGGCGCGATGTCGTGAAACGCCAAGGCGTGTTCGTCTTCATAGACCGTTTTGTTCGGGATTTCGCCGCGCAGGATTTTGGCAAAGATATTCTGGTCGTCGTAAACAAAATCCATGGGGTTCCTCAGTCAGCAAAAAGATACGGCGTCTGCGCCAGATTGCGGGCAATGTCTTCGGGCAAGCTCAAAAATTCAACCAGCGGCGTTGTGTTTTCATCGGGGCTGTCTGCTTCGCGAATGCGGTAGTGGTTCTCGAACCCCTCATCCCCGATCCGGTCACTCTCATACACTACATCGTAACGAATGGTCGGCAGCAGCTGCTGCATCGTCTCCTCCGCCGTCTGCTCACCTGCAAGTCCCACACGTTTCGCGTGGCCAATCAGGTATTCATCGGAAAATTCACACTGAATTTCCAACAACCGCGTCGTCGACCGGTCCGAAAAGAAATCCTGCATCAGATCCAGGTTCGCCGTATCCAGACAAATGATCAGACGGTCTGTCTCATAGTAATCAAACAACATCCGCATCAACGCCCGCCTGTGGCGCGTTCGTTTGCCCAAGGTCGTTTGAATACCGCCCAGATCAGGCAGTGGCGTGTGTTCCTCGTTGAACAGATAGTCAATCGCCGGGATGTTCGTGTGATGCTGGATCGACCCCACCAGCCGCTTTGCCACATGCCATTTTTTGCAGGCAATGATCATCAGTTCCCGTTCACGGCCCAAAGAGGCCTCGGTCTCCCAGAACCGCGGCGCGAACCGCCGGCCAATCCGGCCGCGACCGGTCAGGAAGTGAAACAGCCGGTTGCCCTCGTTCGAGATTTTGAAATCATCCCGCTCAGATGCATAAAGCCGCCCAAGACGGTCCTTCAGCGCCGTGGCCTCAGGGCTGATCTTGCGTGCAAACAGGAAATCCTGGCTCAGCAACAAATCGTAGTGATCGTTGTAAAACGTCACGGGCATCCCGTAGTCGGTGAACATCAGGAATGTCAGCGTGCGGGTGCGGATTTCAGGCTCAGGCACCAGATGGCGCACGAGGGTCTGAAAGAATGTCTCATCCGGAATCCATGTGGTGCGGAAAAAGCGCATCACGTCAGGACGGTTGCGCGTCATGTCGAGGATCCATTCCACCGTCCGGCGCCGCAAACACCACCACTGCGACCCGATCATGATCTGCAAATCCGCCGGAATCTCCCGTTCAAGACCCAACTTTCGCTGCGCCCACCACGAATTGTAGAACAGCGATTTATGGGTCCGCTCGTTAAAGAAGTGACGGTAAATCAACCGTTCTTCCTTCATGCCGGTCTTGATCCAGTCACTCTCAAAGAAATCAAAACTCTCGATGTAGTCACAATCGTCGGAGTCCAGAAATTCCTTGGCGAATTTGGCGGATTTGATCGCCATGCAATCGCCCGACACCATGTAAAAATGCGTGGCCCTCGGGAACGCCTGAACCGCAGCCTCAACCGCGTATAACGTCGCTTGCACCAACGACCACTCCCCCCACCCGCATTTGATGCGTTTGGTGGCGTAAGCGACGTTGGGATTGTCTTTGAGTTTCGACTGAATCAGGTCAAAATAAGCCTTGGGGGCACTGGCATCAAAGTGGATCGAAATATAGTCACCAACCGCCGTCAGCTGTTCGGCCTGCTGCACGATGGCCTCAGGGTCTTTATGACACAGCAGGATGAAGGCAATTTTTGCCATATCGGAAACAATATTCCCCTAGGATGATCAGTGTTTTAGATATGTAAACGTGAAGACGGATTGAATAAACACGATTTCTTTGCTTTTTTGCACAAAAGCTGGCCGGACCAACGGCACGGCAAATATATGAGGACAAGAGTATGGGGTTTCCCGGGACCTGGATGACCGAAAGTGAGAGTGTGGTGTACCGCGTGGTGCCCAAATGCGCCTGCTCGACCATCGGTCAAATCATGTATTATTCGGACCATGGCGAATTCTTCGACGGCGACATTCACGACGCGCAGGGCGGGATGCACAAATGGGCGATGGATGACAGCCAGCCGCTGATCACCAACAACGTTAAAAACCATTCAAGCTATGCGTTCACCTGCGTGCGCAATCCCTACACCCGCATCCTGTCGTCGTTCTTTGACAAAATTTGCGGCATTCAGCGCAACGGCAAACGGTATCGCGGCAATCTGGTCCCGTTGCTTATCCAGAAATACGGGATTGAGGTCGGATCCCCCGAAGACGGGTTTGAATTCGACCAAATCAAATCCTTCCGCCGGTTTTTGCTGTTCGCCCGCGACACCATCCGCTGGCGCCGCCCGATGGACCCAGACATCCACTGGTCGGCCATGTCGGGCCACATTTCGACGTTCATCGTGAACGGCGGGCGCTACGACAAGATTTTCTGGACCGAACAGTTCAACGACGGCATGCAGCAGGTTCTTGACGCGATCGAGACCCCGAAAGCCATCGATCTGGGCGAAATACCCCGCTTCAACGAAAGCGAAGGCCACGGCCCCAAACGTGCCCATCCGGTTGAAGACTACTTCGACGATTTGTCGATGCATTTGGTCTATGAAATCTACAAACGGGATTTCAATCTGTTCAAATACGACTTCGAAAACCCCGGCAACAAGATGCCCATCGGTGAAATTGACCTTGATGAGGTGCACGCCAAACTGGGGGAATGATCTGACGATCAGCGCCTGCGGCGGGCGGGGGGCGGTCTTTGCCCCGTCTTTACCGGCCACTAACGTTAGCGCGCCATGATCCCGAAGCGGCACAGGGAGGCATCCCGATGACCGTAACCGAAGAAGCCGCCACTTGATCTGGATAAGATTGGGTGGCGCACTGCGTGCCGCCGTTTTTTGGGTTCGCAAATAGGCCCGCGCGGCAGGCATCTGCCCTCTCGACCCAGACCTACCGCGTGCTAGGTCACGCGAGGAACGGCGGGACAATGAACACATGGGCACCCAATGAAAATTCTGATCCTCGGGAGTGGCCCGAATGTGACCGAAGCCGCCCATTGGGACCGCAGCCCGTTTGATGCGATCGTCACGATCAACAACGCCTGGCGGGTTCGGCCGGATTGGGATTATCTGATCCACCCGTCAGATTTTCCAGCGGATCGTCATCCGGATCCGGTCGAAACCGGACAGAAGATCATCACTTATGAGACTTACGTGCCTGCGCAAAACGCGTTGGGTGGGTTTGTCTATGCGGGCGGCACGATGGCGTTCACCGCTGGATATTGGGCGCTTCATGACCTGAAACCAACCGTCATGGCCTTTATGGGTTGCGATATGACGTATGATCGCGCGCAAACCCATTTTTACGGCACCGGCACCGCAGACCCCCTGCGTGCGGATGTCACTTTGCGATCACTTGAGGCGAAATCGGCGCGGTTGCAGGCCATGGCCCATCGGCGCGGGTGCCGCACCTTGAACCTGAGCCGCGATGCCAGCCGTCTGGTGTTTGTCCGCGCCACCCCCGCTGATATGACGGCCCGCGTGGCCTTCGATGAGGCAGCAATTGATCACGCCCTGCGGCGCGAGGCTAACGCAGGCTACATGGTGCCGTCAGGCAAATACTGGAAAGAAGAAGACCGCTTCGACCCCGCCATCATTGACGAGATCGACGCGGCCTGGTTGGCGACGGTCCGATCCTAGACCAGCCCAGCGGTTTTGAAGGCGGCCAGCATGTTCGCTTGCGGACGCGGGCCGATGTGGCCGATAACCTCAGCCGCGCACATCACGCCCATGGCCGCTGCCACATCCAGCGCCGCACCGGTGCTGACACCGTATAGGAACCCTGCTGCGAATTGGTCACCAGCACCGGTCGCATCGACCGGCGTCACAGGTGTGACGTCTGCGGTGAACCGCTGCGATCCCTGCTGTACCCAAACCGCATCCCCGGAGCGCGTGCAGGCCACGATCTCACAGACCTCAGCGGCCTGACGCAGGGCTGCATCCAGATCATCGGTTTCATAAAGCGTCATCCATTCGGCATCGTTGCCGATGGCGATGTCCATGTCTTCCGCGATCAGGCGTTTGAAATCGGCGCGGTGACGTTCGGCGCAAAACGGATCGGAAATCGTGATCGCCGACCGGCCACCGGCGGTTTTCATCTTGGTCGCGGCCTCGGAAAAGGCGGTCTTTCCTTCGTCCTTATCGAACAAATAGCCCTCAAGGAACAACAGCCCTGTGCCAAACACGTCGGGCACATCGGCGGAAGAAATATCCGCACCTGCGCCCAGATAGGTGTTCATCGACCGTTCCCCATCCGGCGACACAAAGATCATCGACCGTGAGGTCGGCAGATCAACATCCTGTGGCGGCAGTGGAAAAGCGGTGCCCGCCTTGGCGAGGCTGTCCGCATAGAACCGGCCCAGTGCATCGTCTTTGACCTTACCGATGAAGGCCGTTTGCAAGCCAAGCTCCCCAATACCGGCGAGCGTGTTGGCCACAGACCCGCCAGGCGCCTCGACACGGTCGGACATGGAGGCATACAGCAGTTCGGCCCGGTCCCGTTCGATCAACTGCATGATACCCTTGGTGATGCCCATCTGGTCCAGAAAGGTGTCCGGCGCGGGGGAAATCACATCTACCATCGCGTTGCCGATGCCGATTACGTCGAAGTTCATGGTGTCTTATCCTTAAAAAGGCACAGCTCACGGATGTGGCAGGCCTGACATTTCGGTTTCCTTGCCACGCAGATATACCGCCCGTGCAGAATCATCCAGTGGTGGGCATGCAGTTGGAAATCGGCAGGAATGTTGTCTTCGATTGCGCGTTCGACTGCATCTACATCTTTGCCTGGGGCGATGCCGCTGCGGTTGCCCAGCCGGAAGATATGCGTGTCCACGGCCTGCGCAGGTTGCTGCCACCACATATTCAGCACGACATTCGCGGTCTTGCGCCCCACACCGGGCAGGGATTGCAGGGCTGCGCGGGAATTGGGGACGATGCCGTCATAGTCGTCGACCAGAATACGGCTCAACTTGATGACGTTCTTGGCTTTATTGCGGTAAAGGCCGATGGTCTTGATGTGCTGGATCACACCCTCTTCACCTAGATCGAGCATCTTTTGGGGCGTGTCAGCGATCTTGAACAACTCAGCTGTGGCCTTGTTCACGCCCTTGTCTGTCGCCTGCGCCGACAGGGCCACGGCGACGACCAAGGTATAGGCGTTCACGTGATCCAACTCCCCCTTTGGTTCGGGATCTGCGGCCTGAAAGCGGGTGAAAATCTCACGGATGGTGTGATAATCGAGCTGTTTTTGAAGCTTTGCCATGGCACCCCTTTTGCCCGTCGGGCGTCCTGCGCACAAGGCGCAACATTCGGGTCGCACGGGCGGAGATGGCCGCTTAAAGTGCCCCCATGGACCAGTCAGACCGCTATCATTACCACGTCATCCGCCGCGCGCTTGATCACATCGACGCAGCTGACACGCCCCTGTCGCTGGATGCGCTTGCCACACGGATGGAGATGTCACCCGCCCATTTTCAGCGCGTCTTCAGCCGCTGGGTCGGTGTCTCCCCGAAACGCTATCAGCAATATCTGGCACTGGGATATGCCAAGACATTGTTGGCTGAGAATTTTACGACGCTCGCAACCGCTGATGCGGTCGGCCTGTCGGGTTCTGGCCGTTTGCATGATCTGTTCCTGACGTGGGAAGCCATGAGCCCCGGGGACTTTGCCAAAGGCGGGGCGGGGCTGACGATCCATTGGGGCTGCTTTGAATCCCCCTTCGGACCCTTGATCGCGATGGGCACCCACCGTGGGTTGTGCGGGATGGGTTTTACGTCTGAGATGGGCGATGAGGCGGCCTATGATGACCTTGCCCGTCGTTGGCCCAAGGCCGCGTTTATGAAAACACCTGACATGATCCGCCCGTGGGTCGATGCCGCCCTCAACATGAATGGCAACGCAAAGCTGCACATGATTGGGGCGCCCTTCCAGCTTAAGGTGTGGGAGGCGCTGCTGACGATCCCGTCGGGCCATGTGACCACTTATAGCGAAATCGCCAGTGCCATCGGGTCACCCAAAGCGGTCCGCGCCGTGGGGACTGCCGTGGGCCGCAACCCCGTCTCATGGTTGATTCCTTGCCATCGGGCATTGCGCAAATCGGGCGCTTTGGGGGGCTATCATTGGGGTCTGCCTGTGAAACGTGCGCTTCTGGCATGGGAAAGTGCCCGCGAAGAAGCCGGTTGAGCCACAGTGTAACCCCCTGCAAAAAGTTATGTTTTCTGATAACTTCGGCGGAACCCTGCCGTCGCCAGTGGCGTTATTGGATAGCATTGGGGTTTGTCCGATATAAATCCCATCAAGTGCACCATGTCCGGTGCCCAACAATGGAACGATAGAACATGACCCTGTCCAAAGCCTCACTCGCCATCGCCGTGTCCGGCCTTTTCGCTGTGACCGCCTGTGAACAAATTCAGGACCCGAACAACCCGAACCGCAACACCCAGCAAGGTGCCCTTGTGGGGGCCGCTGCTGGCGCTTTGGTGGGCATTGCCCGCGGCGACACCGTGGAAGAACGCAACCGCGGCGCCATCACAGGTGCTATTATCGGTGGCGGCCTTGGTGCCGGTGCCGGAGCATTGCTGGACCGTCAAGAAGCGCAGCTGCGCCAACAGCTGGGGTCCAACGCGCGCATCGTGAACACTGGTGACCAGCTGATCGTGACGCTGCCACAGGACATCCTTTTTGCGACCAACAGCGACCAGCTGTCTGGCGCGCTGCGCACAGACCTGAACGCGCTGGCGCGGTCCATGAACGACTTCCCGAACACAACGGTCAACGTCATCGGCCACGCTGACAACACGGGCGGTGCTGCGTTCAACCTCGAACTGTCCCAGCGTCGCGCACAATCTGTGGCCTCCGCACTGATTTCCAGCGGCGTATCGCCAAACCGCATCCGGTCTATCGGTCGCGGCGAAGACGCACCGATCGCATCGAACCTGACCGCAGAGGGCCGCGCCCAGAACCGTCGTGTGGAAATCACTATCACACCAAACTAAAGCAACAGTGTTCTACAAAAGGGCCGTCCAGGTGTTTGGGCGGCCCTTTTTATTTGCGAGCCTCAGCCATTGGTCATATGATTTGACCAATTCCCGAAAGGTCGCCTATGCCATTTGAACCGGTCCAGCCTGAAAAAATTTCGCAAACGGTTGTCCGCCAAATCGAACAACTGATCCTGCGCGGGATCTTGAAGCCCGGCGAACGGCTGCCTTCGGAACGTGAACTCAGCGAACGATTGGGCGTGTCCCGCCCGTCGCTGCGCGAAGCCTTGGCTGACCTTCAGGACAGCGGCCTACTGACGTCGCGGGCAGGGGCCGGGGTGTTTGTGGGGGATGTCCTTGGGTCTGCTTTCTCAGACACGCTGGTCCGCCTGTTTGCCAATCACGACGAAGCGGTGTTCGACTACATTGCGTTCCGGCGCGATATGGAGGGCCTTGCAGCAGAACGCGCGGCGACCCACGGCACGGATACCGACCTTGCTGTGATCGATACGATCTTCAAAAAAATGGCCGCCGCCCACACCAAACGCAATCCGACGGAAGAAGCGGGCCTCGATGCTGATTTTCATCTCAGTATCATTGAGGCGAGCCATAACGTCATCATGCTGCACATGATGCGATCCATGTATCAGCTCCTGCGCGAAGGCGTGTTCTACAACCGCCAGATCATGTTCAAGCAGCGCACCACCCGCGATCAACTGCTGGATCAACACCGCATCATCAACGACGCGTTGCAAGCGCGCGATGCCATAGGCGCGCGCCGCGCGGTCGAGGCCCACCTGACGTTTGTGGAAACCGCGCTGTTCGAACAGGACAAAGCGGAAAGAAACGATGCGATCGCGAAAAAACGTCTTGATCACGAGTTGCGCCGGTAGGGTCCTGAGACCCGGCGCTGCGCACCGACCCCAAGGACCGGGTCGAGGCACCGCCTCGGATCGGTCCGCCCCAAAAGCAAAAGCCCGGCACAATGGCCGGGCTTTTTTACTTCTATCTTGCCGCGTTTAGTGCAGCTTTGCGCCGACTTCTGCGATCGCGTCGTCGATCAGTGCGTTGGCGTCAGCCGCGGTCGTCTGCTTGGCGATCACGTCTTGCGCTGCAGCAACAGCAACCGTCACCGCTTGGTTGCGCACGGCGCGGATGGCACCCTGCTTGGCGCTTTCGATTTGGTCCTCAGCAGAGGCAAGGCGGCGGGCAACAGACGTTTTAATGTCAGCGGTCGCCTGTTCAGCGGCGCGGGTCGCTTCATCCTTGGCGTTTGCCACAATGCGGTCAGCCTGCTCTTGCACATCACGCTGCTTACGCTCGTAGCTGGCCAGCAAAGTCTGTGCTTCTTCGCGCAGGGCCTTGGCTTCGTTCAGATCGTTTTTGATCCCTTC
Source organism: Pseudooctadecabacter sp. (assembly GCF_965657175.1). GTDB lineage: Bacteria > Pseudomonadota > Alphaproteobacteria > Rhodobacterales > Rhodobacteraceae > Octadecabacter. The sequence continues at coordinate 27,517 of NZ_CBFHNH010000003.1, forward strand.
GGCGCGACCGTCCAACATCCCAGACAACATGCCTGGCACCTTGAATTTGATCAGCACGCCGAGGAAGATGATGAAGGCGATCAGAGCGATCATGTTCGTGTTGGACAAGGACCAGAACTCAGCCGAAAACGGGTTCTTGCTGGCGGCCAATGCAGGCGATGCAGCAAGGGCGAACAGGGCAGTCAGTGAATATTTCATGTCCTTACCCCTTCATCCGCGCGTTGATGGCCGCTGTGATTGTGCGGGCATCTGCCTTCCCACCCAGGGCGGCGACGATCTCTTTGGCGGTGTCCTTAGCGACGGCTTTCACCGCCTCCGTGGCACCGGCCTGAATTTCGGCAATGGCCTTTTCGCTTTCGGCCGTTTGTGCGGCAATCTCGGCGTCGGCCTTTTGCATTTCGACATCCAGTTTCGCCTGAATGTCGGCCTTGGTGTCGGCGACGATTTTGGCGGCCTCTGCACGGGCGTCCAACAGCGCTTGGTCGTAGGCGGCCTCAGCCTCCTGCGCGCGCATCTTCAGCTCTTCTGCAGCGGCGATGTCATTTGTAATTGTACCCTGACGTTCCGCCAATACGCTGGCGATGCGGGGCAATGCCACGCGGGACAGGATCAGATAGATCACGACAAGCGTGACCAGAAGCCAGAAAATCTGGTTGGGGAAGGTCGAAAAGTCCAGTTGCGGCATTCCTGAGCCGCTGGCCTCTGCCCCTGCTTCGACTGGTGTTTCAGCCATTGTATTCGTCCCTTATGGCGTTCTGGTTCCTGCGAAGGGCGGTGTCCGCCTCCCGCTCTGTCTGGCCTTACATCGGTGGATCACGCAGCACGCGATCCACCGAGCGTAAGGATAAGCGGTCTATCTCTTAGACAGCGAACATCAGCAGCAGAGCGATGAGGAACGAGAAGATCCCCAATGCTTCTGCGAATGCGATGCCGATGAAGAGCGTTGCCGTCTGGCCCGCAGCAGCGGATGGGTTGCGCAGGGCGCCGGCGAGGAAGTTGCCAGCCACCTGGCCCACACCGATTGCGGCAGCGCCGGAACCGATTGCAGCCAGACCAGCGCCGATGTGTGCGAGTTCGCCTTCCATAATGTATCTCCTTACGATTGGAAGTTTAGCACCCCGGGGGTCACCCCCGAGGAAGCATTCTTAGTGTGAGGGGTGAAGCGCGTCTTTCAGATAGACGCACGTCAGAATTGTGAAAACGTAGGCCTGAATGGCCGACACGAGGACCTCAAGCGCGTAAATCGCGACGACGCCCAAAATCGCCACAGGCGCGATGATGAGACCCACCTGTGCAAAGCCCGCGAACACCTTGAGGACGGCGTGTCCGGCCATGACGTTACCAGCCAGGCGAATTGAATGGCTGACGGGGCGCACGAAGTAGGAAATCACCTCGATCACCGCGAGGATCGGGCGCAGCGCCAAAGGGGCGGAGCTGACCCAAAACAGGCTCAGGAAGCTCACGCCGTTTTTGACGAAGCCCAGAACGGTTACGGTGATGAACACCCCAAGGGCCAAAACCGCTGTCACAGCAATGTGCGAGGTGGTGCTGAAGGACGTCGGCAGCAGCGCAAGGTAGTTCGAGAACAGGATGAAGACGAAGAGCGTGAAGATATAGGGGAAATACTTGATCCCGTCCTTTCCTGTCACGTCTTCGACCATGGTGTAGATGAAACCGTACAGCGTTTCGGCGATGGATTGCGTCCGGTTGGGCACAACGGCGCGTTTGGACGTGCCGATCACCAGCAACAGCACGATGCATACCACGGCAATTGCCATCCACAAGGTGACGTTTGTGATCGTGTACCATTCGATCGGACCTTCGCCGAACAAACGTTTCACTTCGAACTGATCAAGGGGCTTAAAGCTCAGCCCGCCGCCATCAACTGGTTCTGCCACGTCAGTCTTCCTTTGTCTCGCCCGCCACCGGGGCGGTTGTTGCGTCGTCAGCCTGTTTGGCCAACTGGTCTCTCTGCATCTCTTCCGCCGACCGCATCATGGTTTTGACACCCGCCGCGAGGCCGAAGAATATAAATATAACCATCAGAAACGGAGAGGTGCCAAAAGCGGCGTCCAACCCGTACCCAATGCCGAAACCGATCCCCAGACCGGCCACGAGTTCGATCACCATACGCCAGGCCATCTGTGCCTGAGAATAATGTTCGTCCTGATGAGGCCGCTTTTCGTCCCCGCCCTTCAACGCCGCGATCTTGTCTTCCAGCGCCTTCATGCGCGCTGTGTGATCGTCGTCGTGGACCGGGTCGGACACGTCGGAAGCCCCTTCCTTGGTTGGGTGGGGTTTAGGCCGGGTCAGGGGACAGAGTCAAGCTGGGGATGCGGTGCGTTACAGCGCTGTTTTATTTAGGTATTTTTGAACCAGAGAAGCACAAGACCTGCGTCAAAATGGCCAACGGAGCGCCTTGTTGATATTCAACCATCTGGTTGACGTTTACGCGGTACTGCGGTTGATAGCGGTTATGACACCGGTTCTTGATCAGGTCTTTGCCGCCCTCGCCGACCCCACCCGCCGCGCGATCTTGTCGATGCTGCTGGAGGACGACATGGCCGTCACAGATGTGGCTGAACCGTTTGAGATGTCGCTGGCTGCAATTTCCAAACACTTGGGCGTTTTAACAGCGGCGGGGTTGATCAGCCAAGAGAAGCGAGGCCGTGTGAAGTGGTGCAAGCTGGAACCTGATGCCTTGCGGGGGGCATCCGTCTGGATGCAAAGCTTTGGTCAGTTTGAGGCTGTCAACCTTGATGCCTTTGAGAAGTTTCTGGCCGTTGAATTGTCAGACGACAGCTAGGTGCCCCCGCTTATAAGTCCCAAGCTGCGGCCTCTTCTTTGAGGAACTTCAGGAACGCCTGAACTTTGGTCGTGCGGTGCAGATCAACGTGGGTGACCAGCCACAGCTGCGCGGACCATTCGGGACGTGAGGGGATGACTTCGACCAATTCGGGATGGCGCTCCATCTCCCACTTGGAGACGAAACCGATCCCGGCCCCGGCCAGAACCGCATCCACCAAGGCGCGGTTGTCTGTGGTGCGAAAAACAATCCGGTTGGCCGGCACTGTGGCATTCAGCCACTGGATAAACGGCGCGCGGCTTTCGGCGTTGTCGTGGCCAATAAACCAATGATCCGCCAGCGCGTCTTCGTCGGCGGGTGTGCCGTGGTTTGCGATATATTCAGGTGAGGCGACCAGATGCAGCGGCTGGAATGTGAACGGCTGCACCACGTTGTCGGGTTGATCGGGGGCCGCACCCGCACGGATCGCCACGTGGGCCTCACCGTATTCCAGCCGGAAAAGACGGTCACCGGTCAGATAGCGAACCGTTAGATCAGGATTTTCGCGCCGGAATTTGGCCATGACCGGCACCAGCATGGGGGACAGCATGACCAGTGACGTCACGACCAGATCACCGGACACACCCTCACCCTGGCCACGAATACGACCGGCAAGCTGCGTGAATTGATCGTCGGTGGCCGTGGCCACCTGCATCAGATCTTGGCCAGCCTCGGTCGCGGTATAGCCACGCGCGTGGCGTTGAAACAACTTCACCCCGAGCCGGTTTTCCAAGGCGTCGATATGCCGGATCACCGTAGCATGGTGCACGCCCAGCGCGTCGGCCGCACCGCTGACCGTGCCAATGCGCGCCACCTGAAACGCCGTGCGAATTTCGTCCCAATTGTCCATCTGATGTCCCATCCGATCTTTGCCCATACTTACGCGCTTGGCGCGGCACCCCAAGGTCCACGTGTTCACGCCTTTGCCATCTCAGGCATGACTTTGCATTTATGCACATGAGATAGATAATTCCAGCAGTAGCGTTCAAAATCGCAATGCCGATATGGAAGAGAGACCAACCAAGGACCCCTCTCATGACCCATACACTTCACATAGACGCCTCTGCCAATCTGACCACCAGCCTGTCGCGCGCGGCATCCGCGCACATCGTGGCGGACCAACAGGGCACCGCGACCTACCGCGACTTGGCAAAAGACCCCCTGCCGCAGATCGACGGCGCATGGGCAGACGCCCGTCTGACCGACCCCGCAAGCCGCACGCCCGAAGACGCCGCCCGTTTGGCCCTGTCCGACACCTTGATTGCCGAGCTTCAGGCCGCCGATACCATCGTGATAGGCGCGCCCATCTACAACTTCGCGGCGCCTGCGTCCCTGAAGGCATGGATGGATCTGGTGGCGCGTCCCGGAGTGACCTTTCGCTACACACAAGACGGCCCCGAAGGATTGTTGACGGGCAAAAAGGCGATTGTGACGGTGTCTTCCGGCGGCGTTCAAATCGGATCGCCCGCTGATTTTCTGACGCCACACCTCAGGTTTTTCCTTGGGTTTATCGGAATCAACGATGTATCGGTTTCAGCCGCAAACGACATTTTGGCGAAAGCCTCATAAAGGAGAACGACGATGTCACCGACGACCAAGAAATACGGCCTTTTGGCCATCACCGCCCTTTTGACCTTTGCCTTTGGCGCGGCGGGGCTGTCGAAACTCGCCGGGGTTGAGATGATGGTCGCCACCTTTGACGCCATCGGGTGGGGGCAATGGTTCCGCTATGTGACGGGCGTAATCGAGGTCGGCTCTGCGGTGTTGTTGTGGGTGCCGGGCCTGCAATGGATCGGTGCGGGGCTGTTGGTCTGCACCATGAGCGCGGCTGTGCTGTTCCATATCCTTGTGCTGGGGCCGTCGTTTGTGCCTGCATTGGTGCTGGGCGTGTTATCGGCCATCGTTTTGATCGCCCGCAAACCCGCCTGATCCGGGGCCATCCGAATTGACACCCCCCATGGGCCGCGCTTGACTGCGGCCCATGGGGATCAGCCAAGAGACGAATGAGACTTTGGTCGTGGATGTGCGCGGGGGTTGGACCTCCGTCTTTATGATCCCGCTGTTGTGTCTGTTTCTCTGGCTGCATTGGATCAGCTTTGCCGCCGCTGCCCCGATTTGGGTGCACCTGATCATTGGTGCCTTCACGGTCATGATTGGCCTTGTGATCCTCCATGGGCCTGAACCTCGGCAAGTCGTGTTTGACCGCACTACCGGCAAGGTCGAACTGCGGGTCCGCAAGGGGCCGCAGTATCACTCCCAATGGTTTGAGATTTCAGACGTGGCGGGTTTCGACATCAACCCCGAGGGCGCGGGCATTGTCACCCGCCCCGGCTCGATGGAACGTGTTTACATGTACCTCACCGTCAACGGCGGTATGGACCCAGGTCATTACATCGTCACCCACTACGGCAAATCACAACACAAAACCCGCACATTAATGGCGCGGGCCAGTGCGTGGGTTGCAAAGGGGCGGACATGAATGTCACGCAAAACACGCCGGATCTGTTGATCCTGCGGTTCACCCGCTGGAAGGCATCACTGATCTTTACGATCCTCAGCTTTCTGGGGCTTTGGGTGGGCTACCGCATCATCACTCTGCCCGATGGCACGATTGGCTGGCTTTTGCTGTGGCTGTTTCTGACGGTGTTCTGGACCGTGCTGTTTGCGCTGTTGTTCGTGGAACGGTCCCGTCTGGTTCTGAATGCGCAAACCGGCACTGCACGGCTGTCCCACCGCACGGCCTTTGGCCTGCATCAACACATCTGGCCGCTGGAGGAGGTCCAATCCACCCGCGTCACCCGTCACCACCGCGCCACAGGCCCCGCCAGTGAGGACCCCAAACGCATCATCACGCTTTATGTGCGTCACGGCATGGACGAAGGCCGCCACCGCCTGACCGCCCATTCCGTGTCCGCAGATGATGCCCTTGCGGCCTCATCCGCTGTGAGCGACTGGATGCAGGACTGGCGCAAGCGCGAACCGCTTGACTCCGCCCCCTCTGACGCCTAAACGCGCCCCATATCCGGACAGCACCAGCCGTCCGGTCCCTTGTTTCAAGGGATCGACCCCCGTCAGCGAGTTTCGCCCACGGGGGCCGTTTTGTATTGAACCCCTTCGACCCCATATAGGTCGGACAAACGCAACGACGCTGAAAGGACGCGCCCATGTTTGAGACCCTGTCAGACCGCCTAGGCGGCGTCTTCGACCGCCTCACCAAACAGGGTGCCCTGTCCGAGGACGACGTCAAAACCGCCCTGCGTGAGGTCCGCGTTGCGTTGCTTGAGGCGGACGTGTCGCTGCCCGTTGCCCGAGATTTCGTCAAAGCTGTGCAATCCAAGGCCACCGGCCAGTCCGTCACCAAATCCGTGACACCGGGCCAGCAGGTCGTGAAAATCGTCCACGACGAATTGGTCCATGTCCTTAAAGGGGATGACGACGCCGGCACGTTGAAAATCGACAACCCGCCGGCGCCCATCCTGATGGTTGGTCTGCAAGGCTCCGGTAAAACCACCACCACAGCAAAACTGGCGAAACGCCTGAAAGAACGCGAGGGCAAGAAAGTCCTCATGGCGTCTTTGGACGTGAACCGCCCCGCCGCGATGGAACAGCTGCAAATCCTCGGCGTGCAGATCGGCGTGGATACCCTGCCCATCGTAAAGGGCGAAGACCCCGTTCAGATCGCCAAACGCGCCAAAACTCAAGCGTCCCTTGGTGGGTATGATGTCTACATGCTCGACACCGCGGGTCGTCTGAGCATCGACGAAGAACTCATGCAACAGGTTGAAGCCGTTCGCGACGTGGCCAACCCGCGTGAAACCATGTTGGTGGTCGACGGCCTGACCGGTCAGGACGCCGTCAGCACCGCGGAAAACTTCGACGGTCGCATCGGCATCACCGGCGTGGTCCTCACCCGGATGGATGGTGACGGACGCGGCGGTGCGGCCCTGTCCATGCGCGCGGTCACAGGCCGCCCGATCCGGTTTGTGGGTCTGGGCGAAAAGATGGACGCGATCGAGGAATTCCACGCCGACCGCGTCGCAGGCCGTATCCTTGGTATGGGCGACATCGTCTCCCTCGTTGAAAAAGCACAAGAAACCATTGAGGCCGAACAGGCCGAAAAAATGATGAAACGGTTCCAAAAGGGCCGGTTCAACATGAACGACATGAAAATGCAGCTGGACCAGATGCTCAAAATGGGCGGGATGGAAGGCATGATGGGCATGATGCCCGGCATGAAAAAAATGTCGAAACAGGTCGAAGAAGCTGGGTTTGACGACAGCGTTCTGAAACGCCAGATCGCCCTGATCAATTCGATGACCAAGAAAGAACGCGCCAACCCGCAACTGCTGCAGGCCAGCCGCAAAAAACGCATCGCGCAAGGTGCAGGGCTTGAGGTCCGTGAACTCAACCAGCTGATCAAAATGCACCGCCAGATGTCGGACATGATGAAGAAGATGGGCAAGATGGGCAAAGGCGGGATGCTGAAACAGGCCATGAAAGGCATGTTCGGCAAGGGCGGTATGCCCGATATGAACGACCCCGCCGCCATGGAGGAAGCCGCCAAGAAGATGGGCGCGCAACTGCCCGGCGGTATGGGCGGCATGGGGGGCCTTCCCGGTCTCGGCGGTGGCGCAGCCCTGCCCCCCGGTTTGTCAGGCTTCGGCAAAAAGAAATGACCCTCACCGCAACCATACCCACACTTGAGACAGAGCGCCTTGTGCTGCGCGCGCCCGATCTGGGCGATGCGGACCGCTACATCGCGTACAAAATGTCTGAGAGGTCAAAATTCACCGGTGGCCCGATCGACCGCGAAAAAGCCGCTGGTCAGTTCATGGCCATCGCCGGTCAATGGGTCTTGCGCGGCTATGGTCTGTTCATGACCGCACTCAAGGATGCACCGGGCGACGTGATCGGCGGGTTCGGCATCTTTCATCCCTATTATCAAAAAGAACCCGAATTCGGCTGGACGCTTTACGACGCCAAATACGAAGGCAAAGGCTACGTCACCGAAGCCATGCGCGCGATCATTCCGTGGTCATGGGACGTGATGGGCGTGACGACCGCGCAATCCCACATCGACGAAGGCAACGCACCATCAGCCGCTGTTGCCCGCGCGCTGGGGGCAAAACCTGACCCCGATGAGACGAAGATCGCCAACGCCCCTGGCGGCGAGTTTGCAAACCACTACACGCACGTCAACATTTGGCGTCACCACAAAGGAGAGATGACATGAGCGACAGCCTCCGCGCCGCCGACATCCTCAAAGACCACCGCGACAGTATCGACCGGCTCGATGCGATCCTTGTTTATACACTGGGTGAGCGGTTCAAACACACGCAGGCTGTGGGGAAACTCAAAGCCAGCCACGACCTTCCCCCGTCCGATCCCAAGCGCGAAGAAGCGCAGATCGCACGGCTTGAAGATTTGGCAAAACGGGCCGATCTGGACCCGGAATTTGCCAAGAAGTTCCTCAACTTCATCATCGCTGAAGTCATTCAGCATCATCAATCACATCAATCAAAATCCTAAGGAAACAAACTCATGGCTATGAAAATTCGCCTCGCCCGTGGTGGCTCCAAAAAGCGGCCCTTCTACCGTATCGTTGCAGCCGACAGCCGCATGCCACGTGATGGCCGCTATGTTGAAAAGCTCGGCACATATAACCCACTGCTGGCCAAAGACAGCGAAGAGCGCGTGAAAATGGACATGGAGCGCGTGCAGTACTGGCTCGACCAGGGTGCCCAGCCCACCGACCGTATTTCCCGCTTCCTCGAAGCCGCTGGTGTGGCCGAGACGAAAGAACGCGCGAACCTCAAAAAAGGTGAGCCAGGCAAAAAAGCGCAGGACCGTGCTGAAGAAAAAGCTGCCAAAGCCGCCGCTGCCGATGAGGCCGCTGCCGCCCCAGCAGAAGAGCCTGCTGCCGAAGAAGCCTCTGAATAATCAGACCCTTGGCTGGGCGGTTCGCAATGAACATTGCGGGTCGCCCGGCCAGACCACAGGTGCACCATGACAGATGAAACGCTCATTGTCGGATCGATCTCAGGCGCGTTTGGTGTCCATGGGGACGTACGCCTGAAATCCTTTTGTTCCGATCCTGAAGCGCTGGCCGATTATACACCGCTGACGCGGTCTGACGGCAAAACCATCACGACCATCGTGCTTAAGGGCCAAACCAAAGGCGCCCTGATCGCCCGTGTCGATGGCATCACCACCAAAGAAGAAGCCGATGCATTGCGCGGCGTTGATCTGATCGCCCAGCGCGATCAATTGCCCACCCTGCCCGATGACGAATTTTACCACGCAGACCTGATGGGCCTGATGGCCTTTGACACCGGCGGCGCTGAATTGGGCCGCGTCAAAGCCGTGCAAAGTAATGGCGCGGACGACCTGCTGGAAATCATCGCTCCCGCCCTCAAGGACAGTGTTCTTGTCCCCTTTACGCGCGCGATTGTCCCTACCGTGGACCTTGCCAGCGGACGCATCATCATCGACCCACCCGGCGGATTGTTCGCCGATCCGGACGCATGACGCCCCGCCGCATTATCGTGCACGCCGGCTTTCATAAGACCGGCACGACCACCGTTCAAACCCATTTGCGTCAAAACGGGCGCTATATCTGGCCGAAATCCGCGCTGGTTTTGCCGGGGCGGACACGTGGTGGCGCAGCTTTGATGGCTGTGCGGTATTCGCGTCTGGGGGCACCTGCGCTGCTTGAGGCCTTCGCCTCTGACCTGCACAAAACCCTTTCGGCACTTGATGTCGGCACCTCACGCAAAGTGCTGATCTCAGACGAAAACCTTGCGGGGCGGATGCCCGGCCGCGACGGGCAGATGGCCTACGGGGCCACCGCCCCCTTGATGGCGCGGGCGGAACAGGTGATCCACGACGTCTTTGGCACGGACGCCGAAGTCATCTTTCACTTCTCAATCCGCCATCCCGAAACATGGCTGCGGTCGACCTATCGACACAACCTCCGGACCTCGCGTCTGACCATGGACCGCGACACATATCTGGACACCTACCGCGCGGCGTCCGACCTGCGGCGCGTCGCAGAGGACGTGGCGGGCGCCGTCAAAGGGCGCGTGCAGCTGCGTGATGTCGCAGGTCTTGATGGCCCCGAGGGTCTGTCGGCACCGCTGATTGACCTCTTGGATCTGCCGGGCCACCTGCGTCGCAAGCTGGTCCCGTTGCCTCCCCAAAATGTAGGACCCAACGACGACGTCCTTGACGCATTGCTGGACCTCAACAGGTCAAAACTGTCGGACAAGGCGCTGCAGAAAGCCAAGGCGGCCCTATTGGAAAAGGCTCATTCCCATGACGGATAGTCCCGAAAAGAACCGTTCAATCGGTCGCAAATCCGTGCAGGTCAACCTGAAGCCGCAGGAGTTGATGACCGATCGCCCCAGCCTTGCGAAAGCGTGGACCGCGCAGGTGATCACCCTATTCCCGGATGCCTTTCCAGGATTGCTGGGCGAGAGCCTGACAGGTCGCGCCCTCAAAGACGGGCTGTGGCAGTTGCAAACCACCGATCTGCGCCGCTTTGGCGTTGGGAAACATCGCAATGTCGATGACACCCCGTCGGGCGGCGGTGCGGGAATGGTTTTGCGGTCGGATGTAGTGGCCAATGCTATCGGCGATGCGCGGCGCAAGGCACGTGGACGTATGCCGCTTTTGTACCTTAGCCCCCGCGGTGTCCCGTTTACGCAGAAAATGGCGCAGGACCTTAGCATGCAGGACGGCGTGACACTTTTATGCGGTCGGTTCGAAGGCGTCGATCAACGGGTCTTGGACCATTACGAGATTATGGAAGTGTCCATGGGCGACTAGGTCCTGACGGGCGGCGAGCTTCCGGCGATGACAATGATCGACGCCTGTGTGCGGCTACTGCCCGGTGTGTTGGGCAACGCGGAAAGCGCGGTGGAAGAAAGCCATTCCAATGGCCTTTTGGAACACCCGCAGTATACGCGCCCCGCCGAATGGGAGGGACACACAATTCCCGATGTTCTCACCTCAGGCGATCATGGCAAAGTTGCCGCGTGGCGCCGCGAGATGAGTGAGCAAATCACCAAAGACCGCCGTCCTGATCTGTGGGCCAGACGCCCCTCCAAAGACACCAAAGGCCGTAGTTGATCAGGCGTATCCCACGCGGCGTGGTCCCGCGCTTCCCGTGCGGTTGCAGCCAAACCGGATGCGGTCCAATTCGGATTTCCCAAGCGGTCGGGCAAACGTCACCCCGGCCTTATCGCCATTTGCCCAGCAGACTTTGGCGGTCTGTCGCCCCCCGCTATACGACACTTCAACAGATTGACCCACGGCCAGGCTTTCACCTACGGACAAACAGGCGCCAGAGGCGCTGATACTGGTGACAAGAGACTTATACCCCACTGCCCCAAGGCGAACTGTGACAGGAAAGCGGGTGGGAAATCGGTGCGCACGGTATTTCATAGCCAACTCCTTTTGGAGCTGACTTTCGTGGCAAAACCTAAACAATCTATGAAGAAATGCGGTGCTCGTCAGCCGTGGTTAATGGCGGCCACTCGGCGGGATCGGCCCACATAAGTCCTGAGCATATGCGCGTCATAAAGCGGCATCGCCATGACTTCATTGCCAATTTCAGTCACGGACGGGGCAAGAAACCGCACGGGGCCCATCCGAATGCGACAGCCGTCCCCCACCTTGAGGCCGCGATTGACCGGACACACGTTAATCAAACCTTGACGCAACATATCGGTGGTCAGCGGGTCATACGTCGATTTCGGCCCCGCGCCCGCACAGTTGACGACAAACCCTGTCTGATACAGCGTTTCTGTCCCAGTTGCGTCAACCATCCGAATCACTGCGCCGCCCGCGCCGTGGTCCACACCAGCCACCATGCCTTGCATGACCCGCGCACAGCCTGCCCCGATCAAACGATGCATGTCTTGGATCGTGTCCCGTGTTCCGCCCCGCAGCCAATGACGCAGTGTTCCCGGCACCCGCCGTGCCTCATTAATATCGGACACATAATGATGGAGCGGATGGGCCAGAAAATGCGCCCGGAACCCGGCACGGATTTCCCGCATTTCATCACCCGCTGCTTTTGCGAGGTCAATCTGCGCGCTGACCTGTGCAAGGAAACTGTCGGCCGTGTCGTGCCCTTTGGTCAGTTGTGGCTGTGTCATGCGGCGGGGCAATCGCGGCACCAGCGGCGGCGGGACCTCCCCATCTGGTGCGCAGGCAACAAACCGGATTTGATCATCGTCTAGAAGACTTTGACACAAACGCAGCACATCGAGCATCGCGGCATTGCCCCCGATGCAGAAAATCTCCTCCCCCGCTTTGATGTGTTCGGCAATCCGGTGTTCGTGTCCGAAAACGCTGGGCGCGGCAAACGGGCCATCATCGCCATCGATCCGCATGGTTGAGGGGCCGCCGGGGGCCACATCGACGGTTCGGGCGCGGATCGCTTGTCCGGATGCAAGCATCAGGTGTACGCCATCTGGTGCCTCACGCAGCGATATGGCCTCATCGTTTATGAACGTCACGGACACGCCTGCGGCCGCCAAACGCGCAAGAACGCCCTTCAGCTGGTCGGCCATGAAATCGCCGTAGAATTCACGCGGTGCATTGACGCCGTAAGTATCGCCCGCCTCGACCAAGGGGCGCGCCATGGCCAACCAATCGGGGGAGCGGCCCTGCATCCGGTCCTCGATATCGGCCCAATGGCGGGCCAACCACGCCGCAAAGGCGGGATCAATATCGTCAGCTGGAGAATTGAGCAGATAGGCATAGCGCCAGGGCGTCCCCGCCTCACCCGCGCCATAGGCCGCACCCCGCCCCAGCTGCGTGGCATTTCGGCCTACAGCCACGACCTGTTCGCCAGGCGCGAAATCGCCGGTTTCAAGAAATGCAAAGGCCGTGATGCCGTCCCCAACAATCACATGGGTTGGCACATCGGCGGCAAGGTCCGAAGGCTGGGTCATAAAATATCTCTCTTGGGTTCTGAGGGGACGTAATGCGGCCTTGGCACACGGTCAAATGTCAGAACGGCTCCGCGGGCCCAGCGGTCTGAAAACGTCCCGTCACACCGCAAGGGGGTGTACCATCGCGCCAGACCATCAAACCCCCTTGATTGCACCGGCGCGCACCCTTATACGCCGCGTGTCCGCGACTGAAATGAGTCGGTCGGACCTGTTTGGTATTGGCCGCGACCTCTTCACCGCGAACCCGCCAAATAGCATGAACAAGGACGCGAACCTCTGGTGGGCCCCCGATCTTATTGCAAGACAGGGACGGACCCTATGAAGACCAAAGCTCTGGCGCCGATCACATCCGCGGGCAAACCGCGCGACACATAGGAGACGGTCAATGAACCTGATCGCACAAATCGAGGCGGAACAAATCGCCGAACTGGGCAAAGACATCCCAGACTTCAAAGCGGGTGACACCATCCGCGTCGGTTACAAAGTGACCGAAGGCACGCGCACCCGTGTGCAGAACTACGAAGGCGTGTGCATCGCACGCAAAAACGGCAAGGGCATCGCTGGCTCTTTCACCGTTCGCAAGATTTCCTTTGGTGAAGGCGTGGAACGTGTGTTCCCGCTCTATTCCACCAACATCGACAGCATCACCGTTGTGCGTCGTGGCCGCGTTCGTCGCGCCAAGCTGTACTACCTCCGCGCACGCCGTGGTAAGTCCGCACGTATCGCTGAAAAGACCAACTATCGTCCGCTGTCCAGCGGCGCAGACGCATAAGGATTGGGCGCATGAAAAAAGACATTCACCCCGACTACCACATCATCGACGTCAAAATGACCGATGGCACGGTTTACCAGATGAAATCCACCTGGGGCGCCGAAGGCGACCAGCTGTCATTGGACATCGACCCGACCGTGCACCCCGCATGGACCGGCGGCGGCGCACGTCTGATGGACACCGGTGGCCGCGTGTCGAAGTTCAAGAAGAAGTACGAAGGTCTGGGCTTCTAAGCTTTGGCAATTTGCAGATAGAGACGCCGCTCCCTCGGGGGCGGCGTTTTTCGTTTGGGGAGAACGGCAGTGTCGGAATTTATCACCAGCCACTTTTTCTGGATTGGCGGGGCCATCGGTTTGGCACTGTTCAATATCACCACCTATCTGGCCTTTGCTTTGGACAAAGACCAAGCGAGGCGTGGTGGCCGCCGCATCCCAGAAAATACCCTACTGACGCTGTCCCTGTTTGGTGGCAGCATTGGTGCGAAGCTGGCGCAACGCCGGTTTCGTCATAAAACACGCAAACAGCCTTTTGGGCTGCTCCTGAATTTGATCTGCATTGCGCAGATCGGCCTGATCGGTGCGCTCGTCTTCGCGTTCATCCGCTAGAGAGACCGAGAAACGTTACCCCGCCTTGGGCTTCCGCCGCCGACCACCACCGGACTTTCCGCCACCACCGGGTCGGCCACCACCGCCGCCGGGTTTGCCTTGACCGCGGGGGCCACCACGGCCCCCGCCGCCACCACCACGACGGCCACCGCCGCCGCCGCGTTTGGGTTTGGCTTCTTCTTCGTCCTTGGCCCACGGGCGGCCACCTGCCACGGGGATGTCGGCCTTCATGGCCTTTTGGATGTCGCGCAGCTCGCCCATCTCATCAGGTGCACAAAACGCAACCGCCATACCGTCCGCACCGGCGCGGGCCGTCCGGCCAATCCGGTGCACGTAGTTTTCGGGCACATTGGGCAGGTCGTAATTGTAGACGTGTTTGACCTCCGGAATGTCCAGACCACGCGCTGCCACATCCGTGGCCACCAGCACCGTCACCTTGCCCGCCTTGAAATCCGTGATCGCGCGATCCCGCTGGCCTTGTGATTTGTTCCCGTGGATCGACGCAGAGGCAAAACCCTTCTTCTCAAGCAGCTTATGCAGCTTTTCGGACCCGTGTTTCGTGCGCCCAAAGACAATCGCGCGTTCATCGCGGTGCTTTTCCATCAATTCAATCAACAGATCGGTCTTGGCGGCCTTGGCCACGAAATGCACCGATTGTTCGATCCGGTCCACCGCCTTGCCAGGCGCATTCACCTGCACGCGCACGGGATCGTTCAAATAAGCCTGCGCCAATTCGTTCATCTGCTTGGGCATCGTCGCCGAAAACAACATTGTCTGGCGATCCGCAGCTAGAAGCGGTGCAATCTGGCGCAAGGCGTGGATGAACCCCATGTCGAGCATCTGATCCGCTTCATCCAGCACCAGAAAATGCGTCTCATTCAGGCGCACGGCTTTGCGGTCCAACAGGTCAATCAACCGGCCCGGCGTGGCGACCAACAGGTCCGTGCCACGTTCCAGTTTACGCATCTGGCCGACGATACCGGCACCGCCCACGACCAACATAGTCTTAAGGTGCGTGCCAGTGGTGTAGGCTGCCAAATTCTCCTGAATTTGCTTGGCCAATTCGCGGGTGGGGGCAAGGATCAGGGCGCGCGCGGTCTTGGGCGCGGGCTTGCCCTGTTCTTTCAGCAGCATATTGATCATCGGCAGGCCAAAGGCTGCCGTCTTGCCGGACCCTGTCTGCGCCAACCCCATCACATCGCGGCCATTCATGGCGTGCGGGATCGCTTGGGACTGGATCGGGGTGGGGTCGGTGATGCCTTGCTTTTCCAAAGCGGCGATCAATCGGGGCGCAAGGCCCAGCATGTCAAAATCCATCGGTCGTCTTTCTGGGCAAAGGCCCATGCACGGCGCTAAGGCCGTCAATATCTACGGGAACTGCCCGCCACAGAACGCGCGCCTGATGGCGCGGCACCCCTGCGTGACTGTGGGAACCTTAATCGGACCGGTCGTGGGTCCGTGGTCGATACGCCTGTGCGCACCCAGTGCGCCTGCTCACGCGGCAGCCGGTATCGCCCCGTTGTGTGGCACATGGAGGCCACGCCACCACAAGTCAATCCCCAGCGCCCCTTTCGCGGTCATTGTCTTGTCAGCAGGACGCAGTAAGGTTACGGCATCTTTCCGGGCAACGACCCGGGAACAGCATCGAGGGAACAAAGCAGTGGCACATATTATCGTCGTGGGGAACGAAAAGGGCGGCGCGGGCAAATCGACCGTTTCTATGCACGTGGCCACTGCCCTCTCACGGATGGGCCACAAGGTCGGCACTCTCGATCTGGACCTGCGCCAGAAAACGCTGGGCCGCTACATCGACAACCGCACGACCTATCTGGCCAAAGAGGGGCTGGACCTGCCAACCCCCACCTATCACGACCTGCCTGAGGTGGACCCCGCCTCCCTGCGGGAAGGCGAAAACATCTTCGACCGCCGTTTGTCTGCCGCTGTAGCAGGGCTGGAACCGGACAACGATTTCATCCTGATCGACTGTCCCGGCAGCCACACCCGTCTGTCACAGGTGGCCCATTCGCTGGCCGACACATTGATCACGCCCCTGAACGACAGCTTTATTGATTTTGACCTTCTGGCCCATGTCGACAGCGATGGTGAAAACATCACTGGTCCGTCGGTCTATTCCCAGATGGTCTGGAACGCGCGGCAGCTGCGTGCGCAGGCGGGGTTTGAACCCATTGACTGGATCGTGGTGCGCAACCGGATGGGGGCGCAAAACATGGTCAACAAACAAAAGATGGAAGCGGCGATTGAAAAACTCAGCCGCCGCATCGGGTTCCGCACGGCTCCGGGTTTCAATGAACGGGTCATCTTCCGTGAACTGTTCCCCCGTGGCCTGACCTTGCTGGACCTGCGCGACTTGGGTGTTAAAGGGCTCAACATCTCAAACGTGGCCGCACGGCAGGAGTTGAGGGAGCTTATCAAATCCCTCAACCTGCCTGGCGTCACGGTTGATTTCTAGCCAAAGTCCAAGTCTTCCAATAGATCGCCATTGCCCAGCTTGAACCGGCCCGTCAGGCCGAACAGCTTTTTGAGGCCGATGATCCCGAAGAACGCGCCCAGAACGACCGTCAGCAACGTCACCGTTGCCGTCATATCGCCCGCAGCCGCAGCGTCGATAAGCCCCGCGAACCACTCAGATCCGGCATCGACCCACGCCATTGCCTTTGTCAGCAGGTCTTGGAGTGTGCCGTCCGCCGTTTGGGCCGAAGGCGTTGATACGACGTCCGTCACCTCAACCGGTGCGGCTGGTGCCGCAACAACATCTGAGGCCTCAACAGTTGTGGTTGGTGCAGCGTCCGTGGCCAACATGCTGTACCCAACGGAGGCCGCCAGCAGCACAAACGCGCCCCCGACCACGCCAATAGCCGCTTTGCGCAGGCTAAACCGGCGGGCAGGCACAATGACCGGATCATCCTCCGGCCCAGATGCATAGCCCCCAACGTCCGTCTGCATCGCATAATCAGGCTGAGGGTCATGGCCTTCGTCAAAGTCTTCAACCTGCTCATCATCGTCTTTGCGCCGAAACGCCAGTTTGGCAATCGCCAAAAGCCCGATGGCCCCTGCGACCTTGGACAGCAGCCCAAAGATCGTCATCGTGCCTTCTTTGGGACCGCCCAACGCAACCTCTCGGCCCTCCATAAAGGGCCAGATGACAATCGCGTCTTCGGGCATTTTCAGGCCCATGTCGAACATGGACTCCTCAACCAAGCCTTCCCATTGACCAAGACCGCGCACTTCGCCGTTCAAGGTCATGACCGGCCCCAGCATGCCTTCGTCGATAAGAAGGTCGTCCACCTGTTCTGGCGTAAAGGTGGAGAAATTTCCGTCCTCCGCCTTGAGCATCGCAAAGCCCAGTACCCTGTTCGGGTCCGTCTGGTTCGCGGCCACAATGGGGAACATGACAACGTAGTCGGTCGACCATTCCTTTTCGTACCAAAGGTCGTAGGAATAGTTCCACAGCAACTGCGCCTCAATCACGGCCTCACGCACTAGGGTCACATCACGGGCGGGATCAAAAGACTGCACCTGAACCGCCGCAGGCGCACCCGCATCAAGCGCGCGCAGCTTTTCGACCTGACGTTTGTTCATCTCCACCTGCAGGAAATAGGCGCCGACAAAGATCAACAGTGACACAATGCCCAGCGCCACAGGGCCAAGGCGCAAAAAGCGATCAAACAAAATGCGGTAGGCCATTCTGGCACCTCCAACCAATGCAATCGGTTGAAGGATTAACGACGCTATTGGGCAGAAATTGGGCCGGACCGTGCTGATTTCACGCTTTGGTTGTGCGGTGTGGCCCGGCCAACCCCGTGAGGATCGGGCAATCTGGCCGCGCATCGCCCGCGCGGGTTTCGACCAGATGGGACAGGGTTTCGGCCATATCCTGAAGGTCGCGGATCTTGCCGGTGATGCGGTCCAGATGGTCCGTGGCAATGGCGCGCACATCCGCGCTGGCGCGGGATTGGTCCTCCCACGGGGCCAGCAAATCGCGGCAGTCGTCCACGGAAAACCCCAAACCTCGTGCGCGGGCCAGAAACGTCAGCTTATGCAGGTGCGCGTCGCTGAAATCGCGGTAGCCGTTCGCCGCGCGATCCGGCGCTATCAGGCCGATGTCTTCATAATAACGGATTGTCTTAGCAGGCAGGCCCACAGCTGCGCTGGCGTCTTTGATGTTCATGCCGCCACCTTGACCCAGCGCAGACGCAGCGCGTTCGTGACCACCAGAACACTGGACGCCGCCATGGCGAGGGCCGCCAACTGCGGCGACAACCACGCCAAGGCGGCCACCGGCATAAGGATCACGTTATACCCAAACGCCCAGCCGCGGTTTTGCCAAATATTGCGCAGCGTCCGGCGGCTGACCTCAATCGCGCGGGTCACGCCCATGGGGTCGCCCGACATCAGCACAACATCCGCAGCCTCTACGGCCATGTCCGTCCCGGTGCCCATGGCGACACCCACATCCGCCGCCGCCAGCGCAGGTGCGTCGTTGATCCCGTCACCCACAAACGCCACCGCACCGTCAGATTGCAGGGCCTTCAACGCCCCGACATTGCCCTCTGGTCGCACGCCGGCGATGACGTGGTCGATGCCCAAAGTGCGGCCCACAGCCTCAGCCGCAGACGGCCTATCGCCTGAGATCATAGCGACCTTGACCCCACGGGCCTGCAACGCGGCCACAGCGGCGGCGGCATCCTCTTTAATCGGGTCGGTGACACCTAAGGCCCCCGCAAACTGCCCATCAATGGCGGCATAGACCGGGGTCTGGTCTTGGGGGATCTCAGCCGTCACCGTCACATTCAGCTGCGCCATAAGGTCCGCATTGCCGACGCTGACGTGTCGCCCATCTATGACACCTTGCACGCCCAAACCGGGCAGCGTTTCAACATCATTCGCGGGGTGCGACAGCCCGCCCGCCTCGGCCAGAACAGCTGCGGCGAGGGGGTGGGTCGACGCGGCCTCAGCCGCGGCCACTGCCGCCAGATCATCGTCCACGGCCTGTGCTGTCATCACAAGGGTCGCGGTGCCGTCGATTGTGCCTGCGGTCAGCACGTCACCGACAGCCTTTTCCACCGGCACCGGTTCGCCGGACAACATCGCCACATCCACGACACCGGCGCCGCGCGCCACAACACCGTCCATCGGCACCCGTGCGCCTGCTGGAATGTGCACGACGTCACCCACCTGAACGGATGCAAGCGTCACCTCAACCACCGCACCGTCCCGTTCGATGCGCGCGGTATCCGGCCGCACCCCGATGAGATGCTTGATCGCAGCCCCCGTACGGCCCTTGGCGCGGCCCTCCAACCAGCGACCCAGCATGATCAGTGTCACGATCACGGCCGCTGCTTCGAAATAGACGGCCACCGCGCCTTGGGGCAGCACAGCGGGCGCAAAGGTCGCCACCGTCGAATAGGCCCAAGCCGCCGTCGCGCCCAGCACCACCAGCGCATTCATATCCGGCGCGCCACGCATCAGCGCAGGCACGCCTAGCCGGTAAAACACCCGCCCCGGCCCGATCAGCACCAGCGACGCCAAGACAAATTGCACCGTCCACGACTGGCCCAGCCCGATCTGTGCGGCAATCCAGTGATTTAGGGCGGGAAACAGATTCCCGCCCATTTCGACCACGAAAATCGGCAAGGTCAGCACAGCTGCCGAGACCACCTGCCAGCCCAGCGCGGCAGTATCAGCCTCCGCCACTGCCGTTGCGCGGGCGCGGGTCGTCGCGGGGTAGCCCGCTTTGGTCACGGCCGCCGCGATCTGTGCAGCGGTCGCCCCCGTGGCTTCGACGGTCGCGGTGTGGTTGGCGAAGTTCACCGCCGCCGACGCAACACCGGGCACGCCTGCCATGGCTTTTTCTGCCCGCGCCGCACATCCGCCGCAGGTCATCCCTTCAATATCAAACCGAAACGTGGCCATGTCGCCCCGTTGTTCACCCCGTCATAAGGGTTCCAATGACTAGAAGGTCAAGGCCTCGCTATTCTGGTCTTATTCGGCGGGACACTCTGGCCCTATCTGACACCCCGCAAAGTCGCAATAGTATGACATCGCGCCACATCAGCGCCCCCGATTCTAGCAGGAGGTCCCCCATGGACGGAATGACAGCAAACGATCTGAGCCACGTCGTCGAGGCCGACCGTGCCCACGTGTGGCATCACCTGATCCAGCACAAGCCTTTTGAGACCGGTGAGCCCCGCATCATTGTCGAAGGCAAAGGCATGCGCGTCTGGGACCAGCACGGCAAAGAACACCTCGATGCCGTCGCCGGTGGCGTCTGGACTGTCAACGTGGGCTACGGCCGCGAAAGCATCGCTGACGCCGTGCGGGATCAAATCCTGAAGATGAACTTCTTTGGCGGCACCGTGGGCACGATCCCCGGCGCGCTGTTTGCAGAAAAACTGATCGAAAAGATGCCCGGCATGACGCGGGTCTACTATGCGAACTCCGGCTCTGAGGCGAATGAGAAAGCCTTCAAGATGGTCCGCCAGATCGCCCATAAACGTTACGGCGGCAAGAAGACAAAAATCCTATATCGCGACCGCGATTACCACGGCTCAACCCTCGCCACGATGTCGGCAGGCGGACAGGAAGAACGCAACGCCCAATACGGCCCCTTCGCACCCGATTTTATCCGCGTCCCCCACTGCATGGAATACCGCAAGCACGAACAGGATGGCGCGCCAGACCAGAACTACGGTGAATGGGCCGCCAACCAGATCGAAGAGGTCATCCTGCGCGAAGGCCCCGACACAGTCGGTGCGCTGTGCCTTGAACCCGTCACAGCCGGTGGCGGCGTCATCACGCCCCCTGAAGGCTATTGGGAACGTGTGCAGGAGATTTGCACCAAGTACGACATCCTGCTGCACATCGACGAAGTCGTTTGTGGTATGGGTCGCACAGGTGTTTGGTTCGGCTATCAAAACTACGGCGTACAGCCCGACATCGTAACAATGGCGAAGGGCGTGGCCTCTGGCTATGCGGCGATTTCGTGCTGCGTGACGTCTGAGAAGGTCTTCGATCTGTTCAAGGACGACCACACCGACCCCATGAACTACTTCCGCGACATTTCCACCTTTGGCGGCTGCACGGCAGGCCCCGCTGCCGCGTTGGAAAACATGCGCATCCTTGAAGATGAGAACCTGTTGGACAACACATTGGTCATGGGTGAACGCCTTGTGGCAAATCTGAACGCGCTGGCTGAGAAGCACAAAGTCATCGGCGATGTGCGCGGCAAGGGGCTGTTCTGCGGTGCTGAACTGGTGTCTGACCGCGACAGCAAAGACCCCGTGCATGAAAAAATGGTCGGTCAGGTTGTGGCCGATTGCATGGCGCAGGGCGTGATCATCGGGGCCACCAACCGCTCCGTTCCGGGCAAGAACAACACGCTGTGTTTCTCACCCCCGCTGATCGCAACGGCCAATGATATCGACGAAATCACCACCGCCGTGGACGGCGCATTGGGCCGGGTGTTTGGCTAAAACCGATCCGATGAATGAAAAAAGGGGTTGGGTTCTCAGTGGACCCAGCCTTTTCTTTTTGGAAAGGTGGGGGCTGACATCGTTTCCAAAGGCCCGTTTCATGCTTCGTTCCTTCCTTGCCCTGATTTTTCTGGTGACAGCCCTTCCCGCCCTTGCGCAAAATTCCTGCGACTTTGCCTTCGACGGCGAATGCGATGAGGCCCAATACGGCGGCCAAGGCTTTTGTGCGGACGGCACCGACACCACCGATTGCAGCGCCCAAACCGTGGCCGCCCCAGCGGGCGGCGGCGATAACAGCTGCGAATATTCCAACGACAACGAATGTGACGAGGCCCGCTATGGCGGCGGTGGCTATTGTGCGGACGGCACGGACACCGCCGATTGCCGCCAACTGGCCGCCGGCCTTGATGACGACAGCTGTTCGTTTGCCAACGACAACCAATGTGACGAATTGCGCTACGGCGGAGGCGGTGCCTGTTTGGACGGCACCGATGCCACCGATTGCGATGCTTTTGGCACCTCACCGGAGGCACTGGCCCGCTTGCTGGCACTTGTGCCAGACACCCTGCGCGCCAGCTTGGGCGACGACAGCTGCCAGTATTCAAATGACGGCGAATGTGACGACGTGGCCTTTGGCGGCACGGTCTTTTGCGAAACCGGCACCGACGCCTCTGACTGCCGCGCCATGGCACTGGGCGGGGAGGACAGCTGCCGCTGGGCCAACGATGGCGAATGTGATGAACCGGGCATCGGCACCGACAACTGCCCCTCCGGCACGGATGTGACCGATTGCGCGCCAGTGGCCTATTTGCGCAACCGCACCGACACCTGCAACACGGCCTTTGACGGGGTCTGCAACGAAGCCTCGGGCGGCGATGGCACTTGTGAAGCTTTTAGCGACACCGCCGATTGTCTGGGCCGGTCGCGCCCCGCTGGTTTGGAAAACCACTTCTTTGGTCGCGATGACCGTTTGTTGGTGGATGCGACGCAAATGCCTTGGTCAGCGATCGGCTCGCTTGAGCTGCAGGACGGCACCTGCACCGGCACATTGGTCGGCCCGTCGCTGGTGCTGACGGCGGCCCATTGTGTCACCGACACGGGCGACGAAACCCTAACCCCCGTCAGTTTTACAGCCGGTCTGTCGCTGGGCCGCTCCATGGGGCAAGCAAAAGTGCTGGGCGCGGTGTTCGACCCCAACTACACGCCGGACACACAACCCGCAGGCGGCGGAAATGGCTACGACTGGGCGCTGGTCTTGCTGGATCAGCCCTTGGGGGATGAGGTCGGCTACCTCGACGTCCACGAACTGACCACCGCAAACCTCAGCCAGATCGGACGCGCGGGGCTGATTGTGAACCAAGCAGGTTATTCGTGGGACACGGGCGACAACCTGTCCGGCAACGTCGGCTGCCGCGTCATCGAAGCCTATGAGGATAATTCCATCCTGCACGAATGCGACACCGCCCAAGGCGACAGCGGATCCCCGTTTCTGCTGAACGTAGACGGCGCATGGAAAATCGTCGCCGTGGACAGCACATTCTTCAACGCCGAAGACGAAAAATCCCCCTTCGGTCAGGCAAACCTGGCGGTGGATAGCCGCGCATTTGCGGCAGCGGTGGAACAGCAGCGGTAGGGGCAAAGGTCCGCTATGCGGACGAAGCACCATTTCGCTGCGGCTGCGCCAAGGTCTGCTTAATCAACGCGCATCAGCGACGATCCTTGCACCCAATGCGATAAGAACGGTTCCTCCAAGGCATCGCCCCCACGCGACAAGGCGAGCCGACGCTGCTGCTTTTGCAGCAACAAGTCGCGCAAAGACGATACACACGAGATCGGAAAGGCTGAAGGCTATGTTGGCGATGACGCCGAGTGTTAGGATTTGCAACCAGACCGGAAAAGTCGCATCCGGTGTCGTGAATTGCGGGAGGAAGGTGAAATAGAAGAGCGCGGATTTCGGGTTCAGCATTTCGATGGTGAGACTATCGCGAAAAGCCTCTCGAGAAGGTTCTGCGTTGGATGGTTGGGGTGTTGGAACATCGCTCCTTGGACGTTTCCATAGTCGGATTCCCATCCAAATCAGGTAACAACCCCCAATGACCTTGAGGACGATCAACAAGACTGGCGCGGTTTTCAAAAGAACAGTTACACCGAAGGCAGCCGCGAATATGTGCAAATAAGACGCTAGGTGAAATGCGACGGAGCTGAGCCATCCCGCCCTCGCTCCATGTGTCATTGTTTGAACGGCCATGTAGAGCATTCCAGGGCCGGGGGTGAACGCGAATATCGCTGTTGCGGCTAGAAATGGAACAAGCAGTTCTACGGGCGGCATCATGATCTCCGTGAAAGTATTCTATTGTCACTAGCAGTACGGTTGATTTTCACGAGGGCGACATTTCGCCACCCGGACGTACCAAAGACCGGACGTTCGCCTCGTTGCAGCAATTTGGGAGGTATGGGCTCCTTGCGGCCATCGGAGCCTATCCAGCAAATGAAGCCTTGAGCCGTCATCGTTCGAAGAGGATGGCCTAAACGCGCCCCTCGCTGCACCGCGTTATCTGTTCCTTAGTCATTCTTAACAAACGCCACCGTGCGGTGCGTTAACCTTGGGGTTTGCCAGCGTGTTGCCATACCAAAGCCAGACGCAAGCCATACGGCTTCCATACCGCCAAAACACCGCAAAACAAGGCGTTAACCTAGATTTAGAACAGATTTGGATGTTGCGACCGAACGGCGCGTTAATCTTCAAGGATGCATCACCCCCATAAGACCAGTTCACTTCCCCCATAGGGCCAGCTACACTAGCGCCATGGCCCTACCCGTTGAAACCTTCTTTTTGCAGCCCGATGCCGAGGGCACGTTGCAGACCCAGATCCGCCAGTTGGTGGCGGAGGGTATCCTTGCCGGTCGGTTCCGCCCTGGCGAGAAACTCCCCTCCTCGCGCAAACTGGCAGAACATCTCGGCGTCAGCCGGATCACGGTCACCCTCGCCTTCACCGAACTTCTGGCCGACGACTATATCGTGGCCCGTGGGCGGTCCGGCTATTTCGTGTCCGACAACGCGCCCGAACCGCCGCATTTTCCCGCCAAGGCCGCAGGCGACAGCACGGTGGATTGGTCCCGCGCCATCGGGCAGCGGTTCACGTCGCTGGATACGTTCTCCAAACCTTCGGATTGGGCCAACTATCGCTATCCGTTCATCTACGGGCAGGCCGACCCGACGCTCTTTGACAGCGCCAACTGGCGCCTGTGCGCGTTGGAAGCTTTGGGGCGCAAAGACTTTGACGCGTTGACCGCGGACTACTTTGACAGCGACGATCCCAAACTGCTGGATTTCATCGCCCGCCAAACGCTGCCCCGGCGCGGCATCCTTGCCAAACCGGACGAAATCCTACTGACCTTGGGGGCACAAAACGCCTTGTGGCTGACCGCGCAGGTCCTGCTGACCCAACGCCGCACCGCGGCAATTGAGGACCCGTGCTACCCTGCCCTGCGGGGCATCCTCGAACAATCGCGCTACCACCTGCATGCCATTCCTGTGGACGGCGACGGCATCCCGCCCGGTGCGCTGCCCAAGGGCACTGATGTGCTGTTCACGACCCCCAGCCACCAATGCCCCACCGCCGCCACCATGCCCATGTCGCGCCGACATGACCTGTTGGAGAAGGCCGAACAAGACGATTTCCTAATCGTTGAGGATGACTACGAATTTGAGATGTCGTTCCTCAAACCGCCCTCACCCGCACTGAAATCCCTCGATAAGAACGGGCGGGTGATTTACGTGGGCTCCTTTTCCAAATCGCTGTTTCCCGGGTTGCGGCTGGGTTACCTCGTCGGCCCCGCGCCGTTTATCCGCGAGGCCCGCGCCCTGCGCGCGTCGGTCTTGCGCCACCCGCCGGGCCACATCCAACGTACGGTCACGTATTTCCTGTCGCGCGGTCACTACGATGCCTTGGTCCGGCGTATGTCCCGCGCGTTTCACGACCGGCGCACGACCATTGACCGCGCCGTCAACGAACATGGGCTGACCGTTGCTGGGCGCGGCAGCTTTGGTGGATCATCCTTGTGGATGCGGGCGCCCGATCATGTCGACACGCGCGATCTGGCTGCGCGACTTGCGGAAAAGTCTGTCCTGATCGAACCGGGACACGCGTTTTTCCAAGGACCAAACCCGCCTACGAATTACTACCGGCTCGCCTATAGTTCCATCCCGACGCCGCGCATCACCGAGGGCATTTCCTTGCTGGCGCGCACCCTTGGGGAAATGGGATAAAGTCGGGAGAGCGGTAGGATTGACTCGACAAACCGTGCAATAAATGAGACCAAAAGTCTCGAAACACACGCGACTGGCAATAAGGCCGGTATCGAACTGGACCTAACGCTAGAGGGGGCAAAACCATAGTGTTGGGCCAAATTTGATCAGAGGGGATTCCCAAATGAAAATGACCACCGAAGAAGCCTTCGTTAAAACGCTTCAGGCCCATGGCATCGACAATGCCTTTGGGATCATCGGCTCCGCGATGATGCCGATCTCCGACATTTTTCCAGATGCGGGCATCACCTTCTGGGATTGCGCCCACGAAGGCTCTGCGGGAATGATGGCCGATGGCTACACCCGTGCGACCGGTGCAATGTCCATGATGATCGCCCAAAACGGCCCCGGCATCACGAACTTCGTCACTGCCGTGAAAACCGCCTATTGGAACCACACACCGTGTTTGCTGGTCACGCCGCAGGCCGCCAACAAGACCATCGGTCAGGGCGGTTTTCAGGAAATGGAACAGATGAACCTGTTCGCTGACTGTGTTGCCTACCAAGAAGAAGTCCGCGACCCCACCCGCGTGGCTGAGGTCCTGACCCGCGTGATCGCCAAGGCAAAGCGCCTGTCCGGTCCCGCCCAGATCAACATCCCTCGCGATTTCTGGACCCAAGTGGTCGACATCGAAATCCCTGAGCCGATTGAATTCGAAGTCTCCGGCGGTGGTGAAAACTCCGTCAAAAAAGCGGCTGAGTTGATTTCTGCAGCGAAGAACCCTGTCATCCTGAACGGTGCCGGTGTGGTTCTGTCCGAAGGCGGTATTGAAGCCTCCAAGGCGCTGGCCGAAAAGCTCGATGCACCTGTCTGCGTGGGCTATCAACACAACGACGCTTTCCCTGGCTCCCACCCGCTGTTCGCAGGCCCGCTGGGCTACAACGGGTCCAAGGCTGGCATGGAATTGATCAAGGACGCCGATGTTGTCGTCTGCCTTGGCACGCGCCTTAACCCGTTTTCCACCCTGCCTGGCTATGGCATGGATTACTGGCCCACAGACGCCAAGATTATTCAGGTCGACATCAACCCCGACCGCATCGGCCTGACCAAAAAGGTCACCGTGGGCATCGTAGGTGACGCGGCCAAGGTGGCCAAAGGCCTCCTTGAAAACCTTAGCGCGAATGCAGGCGACGCAGGCCGTGACGCCCGCAAAGCCAAGATCGCTGAAACCAAATCCCGTTGGGCGCAGCAACTGTCCTCCATGGACCACGAGGACGACGATCCAGGCACCACTTGGAACGAACGCGCCCGCGCGGACAAGCCGGATTGGATGTCCCCACGGATGGCATGGCGCGCGATCCAAAGCGCGCTGCCCCGTGAGGCGATCATCTCCTCCGACATCGGCAACAACTGCGCCATCGGCAACGCCTATCCTGACTTCGACGAAGGTCGTAAGTATCTGGCGCCTGGCCTGTTCGGCCCTTGTGGCTATGGCCTGCCTGCCATCGTGGGTGCGAAAATTGGCCAACGCGATGTGCCTGTGGTTGGCTTCGCCGGTGACGGCGCCTTCGGCATCGCGGTCAACGAACTCACAGCGATTGGTCGCGGTGAATGGCCTGCGGTCACGCAGATCGTCTTCCGTAACTACCAGTGGGGCGCGGAAAAGCGGAACTCCACCCTGTGGTTCGACGACAACTTCGTGGGCACCGAGTTGGACACAGAAGTGTCCTACGCCGGCATCGCCAACGCCTGTGGCCTGAAGGGCGTCGTTGCCCGCACGCAGGAAGAACTGACTGACGCGCTGAACCAAGCGATCAAGGACCAGATGGAAAACGGCGTGACCACGCTGATTGAAGCCATGATCAATCAGGAACTGGGTGAACCCTTCCGCCGCGACGCCATGAAGAAGCCTGTGGCCGTGGCTGGTATTTCCAAGGACGACATGAAGCCACAGCTGGCTTAATACGTGTTGTAAAACCTTCGGCCGGGGCGGGATTTTCTCGCCCCGGCCATACGTATCTTTAAGGGGACCCCACCATGACTTTCCTGTCCAATGACGCGGCTGAGGCCCCCGCCCATATCATCAAGCTCGCCCAAGCCTTGCCCAGCCCCCGCGTGGCCATCGCCCGCGCAGGCGCGCCGCTGCCCATGCTGGCCGCCAAAGAGGCGACAGAGGCCAATATGATGGTCCCGATCTTCACCGGCGAACGCCACATGATCGAAGACGAAGCCGCCAAGCTGGATTGGGACATTTCCGAATTCGAAATTATCGAGGCTGACGGCGAGGTCGACAGCGGCATGGCCGCCGCAAAGGCCTGTGGCGAGGGCCGCGCGGATGTCTTGATGAAAGGCCAGCTGCACACCGACGCCTTCATGCGCGCCGCCGTCGCCCGCGACAACGGGCTGCGCACCGGCAAACGGTTCGTGCACATCTTCCACATCACCAAGGGCGATCAAGCCATCACCATTTCGGATGCCGCTGTAAACGTGTCCCCCAACCTCGACACCCGCAAAGACGCCACGGCTGAGGTTGTGACCCTGCTGCACAAGATCGGAAATCCCCGTCCCAAGGTGGCGTTTTTGTCCGCCACCGAAAGCCCGATCGACAGCGTGCCATCGTCGGTCGAAGGCCGCGACTTGCGGGACTGGGCGGCGGACAACATCGCGGACGCCGATTTCTCCGGCCCCTTGGCGTTTGATCTGATCATGTCGCCCAAGGCCGTTGAGGCCAAAAAAATCACAGGTGACCCCGTGGCCGGACAGGCGGATGCAATCATTGTGCCCGACATCGTATCGGGCAATGCGCTTTTCAAATCCTTCGTCTACCTTACCGGTGGCTGTGCGGGTGGCATCGTTATGGGGGCCAAGGTCCCAATCCTGCTGACGTCCCGCGCTGACCCTGCGGCGGCGCGCCTGTCGTCCATCGCCCTTGGGGCCATTGTGGCGGCTGGCTGATGATTTTGGTCGTCAATGCCGGATCGTCCTCGATCAAGGTGGCGGTGTTCCAGCCCACGGACACGGCTGACCTGACGGAGGTCATGGCAGGCCAGGTCAGCGGCATCGGCGGCCCCTTGGCCCATATCGATCTGGGCACCGACGACAAAGACATCGCAGCCCCCGATCATGACGCCGCCCTGACAGCGATCCTGACCAGCCTTGCCGCCCAAGGCATCACAACGCAGACACTGACAGCCGCCGCCCACCGCGTGGTCCACGGCGGTACGACCCTTGTGGCCCCCTGCCGCGTCGATGACGATGTGGTCGCAGGGATCGAGGCGGCCATTCCATTGGCCCCCCTGCACAACCCCAACAACCTTGCCGGTATCCGCGCGCTGCAAACGCTGGCGCCGGACCTGCCGCAGTTTGCCAGTTTCGGCACGGCCTTCCACGCGACCAATCCTGATGTGGCCACGTCATATGCGATCCCTGCGGAAGACCGCGCCATGGGTATTCGCCGCTACGGGTTTCATGGACTCAGCTATGCGTGGATCGTCACGCAGTTTGGCGATGACATCCCGTCCCGTTTGCTGGCCCTGCACCTCGGTTCGGGTGCATCGCTTTGCGCGATCAAGGATGGCAAATCCGTCGCCACTTCCATGGGTTATTCACCGCTGGACGGGTTGACCATGGGCACGCGGTCCGGTGCGATTGACGGCATGGCCGTCCTGCGGATGGCTGAAATTCACGGAATGGACGAGGCCGCGCGGCGTTTGAACAAAGACAGTGGCCTCAAGGGGCTTGGCGGGGCTAACGACATGCGCTTGCTGCTGGCCGCTGACACGCCGGAGGCGAATTTCGCCGTCGATCATTTTTGCTACTGGGCCGCACGGCACGCCGGGTCCGCACTGGTCGCCATGGGCGGCATTGACGCGGTCGTCTTTACGGGCGGCATCGGCCAGAACTCCGCTGACATTCGCGACCGGATCATGGCGCATCTGGCCTTTCTGGGCGACATCCCTGTCCACGTCGTTGAAACCCACGAAGAACGCCAGATCGCACTGGATGCCGTTAAACTGGGGGCCGCGTAATGGACTGGGCCTTGCAGATCACCGACCTGAGCCAAGGGACATTTCTAGCCCTCGTCGCGATCACATTTGTCGCGGGCATCGTGCGCGGGTTCTCGGGCTTTGCGCTGTCGGCCTTGGTGATGGCATCGGCGGCGACATTCCTTGCCCCCGTCCTGTTGATCCCCATCCTGTGGTTTTTGGAAATGTCCGCCAGCCTGATGATGGCGCGCGCGGGCATCAAAGACGCGGATCGCGGTGTGGCGATGTTGTTGGTGGCGGGGTCCGTCATCGGCTGGCCACTGGGGCTGTGGCTCACGCTTTCGATGCAGGTCGACACCTCCCGCGCGGTGGCCCTGTCGATCATCGTGGTCCTCGCTGTGCTGCAGCTGGGTAAGGTCCGTATCCCCGGCCTGCCGTCCAAGGCAGGCACCCTCACACCAGGCATTCTGGCAGGCATCGGATCAGGGCTGGCCCACGTCGGCGGCATGGTCATCGCGCTTTACGTGTTATCACTGGGCAGTGCGGCGCGGTCCATGCGCGGCACACTGGTGCTGTTTTTGTTTGCCTCAGGCTTTTTCTCTCTCTTCATCCAACTCGGGTTTGGCACCATGACGACCACCGCCGCTGCCCGTGGGCTACTGCTGATCCCGCCGACGCTGCTTGGCGTCTGGCTGGGCACCAAGTTGTTCATCCCCAGATGGGAATCCTACTATAAACCCTTCTGCCTCTCCCTTCTGATCGGCCTTGCATCCCTAGGCCTGATCCGCACCCAAATCGTCTGACATTGAAAGGTCCTGATATGCCCAAAGATCAACCGGTCCTCGACACATCCCCCAAGGTCTCAGACGAGGTGCGCAAAACCACCTGCTACATGTGCGCCTGCCGCTGCGGCATCAATGTGCACATGAAGGACGGCAAAGTCGCCTATATCGAAGGCAACAAGGACCACCCCGTGAACCAAGGCGTTCTGTGCGCGAAAGGCTCCGCCGGGATCATGCAGGTCAACGCGCCATCCCGCTTGAAGGCACCGTTGAAACGGGTCGGCCCGCGCGGGTCCGGCGAATTCGAGGAGATCAGCTGGGAAGAGGCCCTGACCATCGCCACCGACTGGCTGAAACCTGTGCGCGAAAAGCACCCCGAAAAGCTCGCGTTTTTCACGGGCCGCGATCAGTCGCAATCGTTCACGTCGCTTTGGGCGCAGGGCTTCGGCACGCCCAATTATGCAGCCCACGGTGGCTTTTGTTCGGTGAATATGGCCGCCGCTGGCATCTACACCATGGGCGGCGCGTTCTGGGAATTCGGCCAGCCCGATTGGGACCATACAAAAATGTTCGTTCTCTTTGGCGTCGCCGAAGACCACGACAGCAACCCGATCAAAATGGGGATCGGCAAAATCAAGGCCCGCGGCGCGCGTGTTGTGGGCGTGACCCCGATCCGGTCCGGCTATAACGCCGTGGCCGACGATTGGTTTGGCATCACACCAGGCACCGACGGTTTGCTGATCATGGCCCTGATCCATGAGTTGTTTAAGGCGGGCAAACTGGACCTCGACTACCTTGCACGTTTCACCAATGCGTCTTGCATCGTAAACGAAGACCCAAACAGCCCAGACAACGGCCTGCTGCTGCGTGACGGCGACGGCCAGCCGCTGGTCATCGACCGCAACACCGGCGAACTGGCCCCTTGGAACGGTCAAGGCGTTGAACCCGACCTGCGCGCCACCCACCGCCACGCAGGCGTCACCCACCGCCCTGTCTTCCACCTGATGGCCGACCGGTTCCTCGACGTGAAATACGCGCCTGAAAACGTAGCCGCCCAGACAGGGATCGAGGCGTCGCGCATCAAACGCCTTGCAGCCGACATGGCGCGCGTCGCCTTTGACGAAGCGATTGAACTGGACCGTCCATGGACAGACTTCCGTGGCAAAAAGCACGACAAAATGGTGGGCCGCCCCGTTTCCATGCACTCCATGCGCGGGATTTCGGCGCATTCCAACGGGTTCCAGACCTGCCGCGCGCTGCACACGCTGCAGATCACCTTGGGCGCCGTGGAAACGCCCGGCGGCATGCGCTTCAAACCGCCCTACCCCAAACCCGCCACAGCCCACCCCAAACCCCACGGCAAAGTCACACCGGGTGAGGCGCTGAACGGCCCGCACCTTGGCTTCACCCACGGGCCGGATGATCTGCTGCTGCACGACGACGGCTCCGCCATCCGCATCGACAAGGCGTTCACGTGGGAAAACCCCCTGTCGTCCCACGGTATGATGCACATGGTTATCGCGAACGCCCACGCGGGCGATCCGTACAGGATCGACACGCTGTTTATGTATATGGCGAACATGTCGTGGAATTCGTCCATGAACACGACCGCCGTGATGGACATGCTGACCGACAAGGACGAGGAAACAGGCGAATACGTCATCCCGCGCATCATCTATTCGGATGCCTATTCTTCGGAAATGGTGGCCTTCGCGGACCTGATCCTGCCTGACACCACCTATCTGGAACGCCACGATTGTATCTCACTCCTCGACCGTCCGATATGTGAGGCCGACGCCGTCGCTGACGCCATCCGCTGGCCCGTGGTGGAACCTGACCGCGACGTGCGCGGCTTCCAATCTGTGCTGTGCGACCTTGGCGCGCGCCTTGGCCTGCCCGGCTTTGTGAACGAAGACGGCACCCAGAAATACGAAGACTACGCCGATTACATCACCAACCACATGCGCCGCCCTGGCGTGGGGCCCTTGGCGGGTTGGCGCATGGGCGACGACGGCCTGACCGAAGGCCGCGGCCAACCCAATGATGCCCAGCTTGACGCCTACATCAAGAACGGCGGCTTCTGGATGAGCCACGTCCCCGAAGAGGCCGCCTATTACAAACCTTTCAATATGGCCTATCAGGATTGGGCGGTGAAAATGTCGTTCTACGACAGCCCCCAGCCCTATATCTTCACGCCTTACGTGGAACCGCTGCGCCGGATGCAACTGGCCGCCGAAGGTCATGGCGCAGTGCAGCCACCAGATCACCTGCGCGCGCGCATCACAGACACGATGGATCCGTTGCCTATGTGGTACGCGCCCCTCTCGGATGAGCTGACGGATACGTCCGAATACGACGTCCACGCCCTGACCCAACGCCCCATGGCGATGTATCACAGCTGGGGCACCCAGAACGCATGGCTGCGGCAAATCCACGGGGTGAACCCGCTTTATGTGCCCACCAAAATCTGGGAAAAGCATGGCTTTGCTGACGGCGACTGGGCCAAAGTCACCTCCCCCTCCGGCGTCATCACCGTGCCCGTCGCCCATATGGCCGCGCTCAATGAAAATACCGTCTGGACATGGAACGCTATTGGCAAACGCAAAGGCGCGTGGGCGCTGGACAATGACGCGCCCGAAACAACCAAAGGCTTTTTGCTGAACCACCTGATCCACGAACTCTTGCCCGAACAGGCCGACGGCATGCGCTGGTCCAATTCGGACCCGATCACAGGCCAAGCCGCTTGGTTCGACCTGCGCGTCAAGATCGAGAAAACCGCAGCCCCCAAAGGCCAGCAATCCCAGCCTGCGGCAGCTGCCCAAAAGGCCCCCGTGCCCAAAGGCCCCAAGGACCTGACATGGAAGGTGGGCAAATGAATAAAACCCTCGCCCTTATCTTCGCGGCACTGGCCCTGATGATCGGGTCCTTCGTCTGGTTCGTCGCCACATGGGATGCCTCCAAAGAGGAACCGATTGGTTTCGTTTTGCCAAAAATACTCGCCCCGCAGGGTCCATCCTCTGCCACAGGCACCGTCTTCATCGCAAAGGGAACAACATGACAACGCTCCCCACCTCCACCGACAAAAAGCTCGGCCTGGTTATCGATCTTGATACCTGTGTCGGCTGCCACGCCTGTGTGATCTCCTGCAAAGGGTGGAACACCGAAAACTATGGCGCGCCCTTGGCCGATACCGACGCCTATGGCGCGAACCCCTCGGGCACGTTCCTTAACCGCGTCCACTCGTACGAGGTTCAGCCGTCCGAAGGGGCAGCGCAGCTGATCCACTTCCCCAAATCCTGCCTGCACTGCGAAGACGCGCCTTGCGTCACCGTGTGTCCGACAGGGGCAAGCTACAAACGGGTCGAAGACGGTATCGTGCTGGTCAACGAACAAGACTGCATCGGCTGCGGGCTATGTGCATGGGCCTGCCCCTACGGCGCACGCGAAATGGACGCCGTCGAAAAGGTCATGAAAAAATGCACCCTGTGCGTCGACCGCATCTATAACGAAAACCTCCCCGAAGAGGACCGCGAACCGGCCTGCGTGCGCACCTGCCCCGCAGGCGCGCGCCACTTCGGGGACTTCGCGGACCCAACATCCAACGTCTCTACCCTGTCCGCAGAACGGGGCGGCATGGATCTGATGCCCGAAATGGGCACCAAGCCCGTGAACAAGTACCTGCCACCGCGCCCCAAAGACCGCGACAGGTCCGAAGACGTAGATATTCTGGCGCCTTTCCTTGAACCCGTCGCAGCCGAGGCCACCGGTTTCCTAGGCTGGCTGGACAAAGCCCTCGACGCCATGCCCGGAGGTAAGACCTAATGCATCCCGCACCATCCGTTATCCTGTTTTCCACGCTTTCCGGTCTGGGCTTCGGCCTGCTGGCCTTCCTTGGGTTTGGCATTCCGCAACCCACCGGTTTCTCGGCGTTCATCTGGTTTTTCAGCGCCTATGCACTGGCTGTGGGCGGCCTGATTTCATCGACGTTCCACCTCGGACACCCAGAACGCGCGCTGAAAGCGTTCAAACAATGGCGGTCCAGCTGGCTCAGCCGTGAAGGCATTTGTGCCGTGGCCGCCCTACTGGTCATGGGGCTTTACGCGAGTGCGGCCATCTTCTTTGCAACCCCCCTGCCTGTGATCGGGGTCATTGGCGCGGTCCTGTCCATCCTGACGGTGTTCACGACGGCAATGATCTATACCCAGATCAAGACCGTCCCGCGGTGGCACAACATCACCACACCCGCAATGTTTCTCAGCATCTGTATCGCCGGCGGCGCACTGTTGGCGGGACAAGCGGCCATCGCCATTCCCCTGCTGATCGTCGCGGCACTGGCGCAACTGGCCCATTGGATCATCGGGGACAAGGCGCTTGCGCAATCGGGCACCACCATGGCGACAGCGACTGGGCTGGGCGACCGTGGAACGGTCCGCGCCTTTGAACCACCCCACACAGGCACAAACTACCTGCTTAAGGAATTTGTCTATGTGATTGGCCGCAAACATGCCGCCAAACTGCGCATCATGTCGATGGCGTTGATGGTCATCATCCCAATTGTTTTCTTGGCGCTTACACAATTGGACAGCGTCAGCGGCAGCACCGATCACATCCTTGCAGGATTGGCCGTGCTGAGCCACCTTGTCGGCGTCTTTACGGCCCGCTGGCTGTTCTTTGCGCAAGCCGAACACGTGGTCGGGCTCTACTACGGCAAACGTTAAACGCAAAACGGGCCCCTAGCTGGGGCCCGTGTTCATTGGAGGGGGACCAAATCCTCCCAGAGGATTTGAAGTGACAGACTTTCAAAGAAAGTCTGCGCCCCGTGCGCTTTACGTACGGATGCGCATTTCTGTTTCACCGTCGAACAGATAAACGCGCTTGGTCTCAAAGGTGAGGCCAACCATCTGGCCTTCGCTCACCCGTTCATCACCACGTTCCTCGACAACAATCCGGTCGCCCGCCGGGCTGACCAGATAGGCGTAGCTGACGCCGCCAAGGCTTTCGACCAAATCAACGCGCAGCGCGCCGCCCGCATGATCAATGGCCAGATGTTCGGGTCGCAGACCCACATCCACCGACTTGCCTTTGTAGGCAGGTGCAATGCCGATCTCGATCGTTTGCTCCAGCCCCGGAACCTCAACCGCGCCGTCACCTGCGGTGCCTTTGATGAAATTCATCGCAGGCGATCCAATGAAGCCCGCGACGAATTTGTTGTCGGGGTCGCGGTACAATTCCATCGGCGCGCCCACCTGTTCGATATGGCCCAAACGCAGCACGACGATCTTGTCGGCCAAGGTCATCGCCTCAACCTGATCGTGGGTCACGTAGATCATCGTGGCGCCAATTTCTTTGTGCAGCCGCGCGATTTCCACGCGCATTTCTACCCGCAGTTCGGCATCAAGGTTGGAAAGGGGTTCGTCAAACAAGAACACCTCTGGCCCACGGACAATCGCACGGCCAATGGACACACGTTGACGTTGACCGCCGGACAAGGCGGCGGGCCTACGATCCAGATATTCATCAAGTTTGAGGATACGCGACGCTTCGGCCACCTTTTCCTCAATCACCTTTTTGGGGTGACCGTTCATCTTCAGGCCAAAGCCCATGTTCTCTTTCACGGTCATATGCGGGTAAAGCGCATAGGTCTGGAACACCATGGCCACACCACGCTGGGATGGGTCCATGTGGGTGACGTCGCGTGTCCCAATGCTCATGGAGCCGCCCGTTGTTTCCTCCAGCCCCGCAACCATCCGCAGCAAGGTGGACTTGCCGCAGCCCGACGGGCCGACAAAGACGCAGAACTCGCCGTCATCAATCTCAAGATCGATGCCATGGATCACCTGCACATCACCGTACTTCTTGATGACTTTGTTCATTGTTACGCCGGACATGTCTTAGCCCCTTTCTTAAGAAGTTGTCGCCGTGGCCGGAAAGTGCCAGGAACTGGCCTCTTTCGAGATGGCTTCAACAGTTGTTTGGATGCGCGGGACAAGGCTTTCCAGCCCCGCAAGGTTGGTGCGGGTCGTTGTGCTGGTGACAGACAAAGCCCCCAGCACACGGTTCGTTTCAGTCAGAATCGGCACTGCCACGCAGATGATGCCGGGTTCATGTTCTTCGCGATCAAAACCGTAACCGTTGGCGCGGATATCAGCGAGTTCATCACGCAGGCTTTCCGCCGATGTATGGGTTGTGTCCGTAAAGGCGTGGTAGCTTTGCTGGTCGAGAACCTGATCCAGTTCAGCATCGGGCAGATAGGCCATCATCGCTTTGCCCACGCCAGTGCAATAGGCCGGGCCGACTTTGCCCGATTGGCTGTACATCTGCACAGGTTCCGCCGCGTTGCGCTTGTCCACATAGATCACTTGCGCATGATCCAGCTGGGCCAGATGCACCGTTTCGCCCACATCCGCGCTCAACTGATCGATCTGCGCGCGTGCGATCGGGGCCAGTGACGCTGTTTGCCATGCCGCATGGGCAAGCCGGACCAGACGGACACCCGGTGAATAAGTCCCGCGTTCCGGATCGAACGACAGCATCCGTTGATTTGTGAGGGTTTGGACAAACCGGTAGAGAGTGGCCTTCGGAAAGGCAGACCCCTCCAGCAATTCGGCAAAACGCACCGGACGGCCATAAGATGCGACCTGATCCAGAACGTCCAATGCTTTACCAACTGTGCCGTCGCCCGACGTACTCACGGTATTTCCTCCCAATTCAGCGTGTCCTCCAACCTCGCCTGTTGACAACCATGGGCGAGTCGCGATTAAATTTCAATATTCAAAACCAAGTTTCAAATAATGAGACTGGTTAAGATGGAAGCTAAGGGAGGAAACCATGCATTCCATGATGAAAGCGTCCGTTGCGGCGCTCGCTTTGGGTGTCGCATCGACATCCGCATTCGCTGACGGTCACGCACTGTCCGGCGATCTTCGTATCGTATCCGATATGTCCAACCCTGCACCACGTGCAGTGATGGAAGGCCTCGTGGCCGACTTTGGGGAAATGCACCCCGACCTGAACATCGAGCTGACGATCGTTGATCGCGAAGCTTGGAAAACACAGATCCGGAACGCTCTGACGGCTGACGCGCCTGACGTTGTGAACTGGTATGCCGCGAACCGTATGGGTCCATACGTTGAAGCCGGTCTGTTCGAAGACGTGTCTGACATGTACGAAGACGGCAGCCTGCCAGGTCTGGACGCTGTGAAAGGCGCAATGACGCTGAACGGCGCACAGTGGGGCGTGCCATACACGTTCTACCAGTGGGGCATCTACTACCGCGAAGACATCTTCAACGAGCTGGGCCTGACTGAGCCCACCACGATGGAAGAAGAAATGGCCAACTGTCAGGTTATCCTCGACAGCGGTCGCAAGTGCTACGCCATCGGCACCAAGTTCCTTTGGACTGCTGGCGGTTGGTTCGACTACATGAACATGCGCACAAACGGCTTTGATTTCCACATGGAACTGGCCCGCGGCGAAGTTGAGTGGACAGACCCACGCGTTGTCGAAACATTCGAAAACTGGGCTCAACTGATCGAAATGGGCGCATTCATCGACGACCACCAGTCTTACAGCTGGCAGGAAGCGTTGAAGTTCATGACAGACGGTGACGCAACAGCATACCTCATCGGTAACTTCGCTGTGGCACCTATGCGTGACGCCGGTCTGGACGATAGCCAGATCGACTTCTACCAGTTCCCAACGATCGCAGACGTTCCACAGGGCGAAGACGCACCAACGGATACGTTCCACATCCCGGCTCAGGCGTCTAACAAAGACAACGCCCGTGCATTCCTGTCCTTCGTCGCATCTGCCGACGTTCAGACAGAAATCAACTCCGGTGACGCACTGGGTCAGCTGCCAATCAACGCAGACTCCAGCGTCGACGCAGACGAGTTCCTGGAGCAGGGCTTCGACATGCTGTCCAACAACGCCCAGGGCGGTGTTGCTCAGTTCTTCGACCGTGACTTCCCAGCCGAAATGGCATCTGTCGGCATGGAAGGCCTGCAGGAATTCATGGTGTTCCCCGAGAACCGTGACGACATCCTGGCCCGTCTGGAAGAAGCACGTCAGCGCATCTACCAGTAAGCTTTGACTTACCGGGGGCGGGCCGTTTGGTCCGCCCTCACCCCTGCCCTTCGCACCAACCCATCTGCAAGCCGCGCCAAGGCGATTTCCACATGTGTTGACCGTCAGGAGACCAAGCCATGACCGCACCCGCCGTGCCTGATACCCATCCGCCAGTAAAGCGCAGCTGGTATAAGGAAAACGAAATCGCGGTGACGCCTTGGCTGTTCTTGCTGCCCGGCATCCTGTTTTTTGCCTTCTACGTCGTCATCCCGATTTTTCAGTCCTTCTGGATTTCGTTCCATCAATGGGACGGTCTGGGCGAAAAGACATGGGTTGGTCTTGGCAACTATGAACGTCTGCTGGGCGGGGACCGCAAGTTTGAGGTGTCGTTCTGGAACAACCTGAAATGGCTGGTGCTGTACCTTTTGGCCATCCCCATGGGCCTGTTCATCTCGCTGTTCCTGAACCAGACGGTGCGCGGTATCCGTCTGTATAAATCTTTGTTCTTCTTCCCATTTGTGATTTCACAAGTGGTCGTGGGCCTTGTGTTTTCATGGTTCTACCTGCCCGGCGATCAGGGTCTTTTGAACAATGTCGTCGGCGTGTTCGGCCTTGGGCCGTACAACATCCTCGGCAGTCCTGACAGCGCCACTTACGGCATCATCGCCGCCGGTCTGTGGCCACAGACAGCCTATTGCATGATCCTGTATCTCACCGGTTTGAACGCCGTTGACCCCGAACAGGTCGAAGCCGCCCGACTGGACGGCGCTAAGGGTCACAAAATGCTGTGGTACGTGATTATCCCACAGCTGAAGCCTGCGACCTTCATCGCTTTCGTCGTGACGATCATCGGCGCGCTGCGGTCCTTTGACTTCATCGCCGTGATGACCAACGGCGGGCCGTTCGGATCCACCCGCGTGCTGTCGTTCTACATGTTCGAGGAATCGCTGTCTGAATTCGGGTTCCGCATGGGCTATGGCGCTGCCATTGCGGTGGTTCTGTTCTTTATCATGCTTGGCTTCATCACCTACTTCCTGTGGTCCATGTACCAAGACGAAAAAGGAGCACGCTGATGTTTCCGACACCTATCGAAAAAACGTCCCGCAGCTGGCAGATCACCTATCAATGGCTGCTGCCTGTCGTCCTGATCATCTGGCTGCTGCCGCTGATTGCAGTTGCCGTGTTCTCCATCAAACCGGATGCGGATTTCACCAACGGCAACTATTGGGGCATCCCGTCGTCATTCGAGATGTTCAACAACTACGGCAAAGTCTTTTTCGAAAGCGATATGCCACGGTATCTGCTGAATTCGTTCATGATCACGATCCCGACCGTGATCGGCGCTGTGGCCCTGTCGTCGATGACCGGCTTTGCGCTGGGCGTGTATAAGTTCCGCGGCAACCTGCTGATCTTTTTCATGTTCATCGCGGGTAACTTCGTGCCCTTCCAGATCCTGATGGTGCCGGTCCGTGACCTGACCCTGTCGCTGAACCTTTATGACACGAAAACAGGCCTGATCTTGTTCCACGTGGCGTTCCAGACCGGGTTCTGTACCTTGTTCATGCGCAACTTCATCCGCGCCCTTCCATTCCCACTGATTGAGGCCGCGCGCGTCGAAGGCGTCGCAGAATGGCGCATCTTCATTTACGTGGTTCTGCCCTTGATGAAACCTGCGTTGGCGGCCCTTGCGGTGCTGATTTTTACCTTCATCTGGAATGACTACTTCTGGGCAATCGTTTTGACCCAAGGTCCGGACAGCCAGCCCGTGACAGCAGGCATCACCTCGTTTAATTCGCAGTACCGTGCGGCCTACCATCTGATGTCCGCCGGCTCCATTGTGGCCGCGTTGCCGCCCGTTGCGATGTTCTTCCTGATGCAGAAGCACTTCATCGCGGGCCTTACACTCGGCGCTGTTAAGTAAGTAACGGAACAGACATGACAACGATTTCGACTTCTGCGGCGGATGCACCCGCCGCAGGCCTCCCCATTGGCGACACTGGCGTCAAACGCAAACCCGTAGACCACACATGGCGCCTTGATGATGGTCGCCAGACCATGGTCATCACAGCCACCGGTGAACGTTTGCCGCAAGTCGTCTATTGGGGCGAACGCCTGCCGTTGGGCGAAGACCTTGTGACGCTGCACAACGCCTATGCCATCGACGTCACCGGCGGGATGTTGGATGAAAATCCCAACCTGTCCTTGTCCCCCGAAGCATCGCGGACCTTCCCCGGCCAGCCGGGTCTGATTGTCCGATCCCAAGACGGCACGCCGCTGCTGCCGAAGTTCTGCTTTGAAAGCGTTGAAAACGGCAAAGACCTGACGATCCGCTACCGCGACGAAGAAAACGGCCTGACGCTGACGTTTGAATTCATCACCGATGCGGAAACACACATCATCCGGTCCAAGACCGTGCTGAACACCGACAATCCCGTGCACCTGCACTGGCTGGCCGCCCCCGTTGTGCCAGCCCCGCAAGCCAGCGATGAAATGATCGATTTCACCGGACGCTGGTGTGGTGAATTCCAGACCAACCGCACCGCGTGGTCGCCTGGTATCCGCTACCGCGAAAACCGCACCGGTCGCACCGGCCACGAACATTTCCCCGGTCTGATCATCCCCTGCAGCGGGGCCACCAACACCCTAGGGGAGGCCTACGCCTTTCACTATGGCTGGTCCGGCGGGCACCGCATGGTGGCTGAGGAACTGCCAGACGGACGTCGCCAAATCCAGTGGGGCCACGCCGCGCGTATGGAACACGACGCCGCGACAGAATTTTCGACAGCTCCCCTCTATATGACCTATTCGAACGAAGGCATGAACGGCTGCGCTTTGTCCTTCCAGCGCCACGTCCGCGACCGGATCGTCACTTGGCCCAAACCCGACCGCCCGCGCCCTGTGCACTACAACTGCTGGGAAGCGGTCTATTTTGATCACAAACTCGACGTGCTGTGCGACATCGCCGATCGCGCCGCGAAGCTTGGCGCGGAACGGTTTGTTCTGGATGACGGCTGGTTCGGCAACCGCGATGACGACACCCGTGCCTTGTCGGACTGGGAAGTCGACCCGCGCAAATACCCCGACGGTCTGACGCCGCTGATTGACCACGTGAAATCCTTAGGCATGTCCTTTGGCATCTGGTTCGAGCCTGAGATGATCAACCCCGACAGCAACATCCACCGCGCCCACCCCGACTGGGCGCTGGGGGCTGAGGACCAACTGTTGGGACGTCAGCAAAAGGCCATCAACATGGCCCTGCCCGAGGTGCGTGATTTCATCTACGATCGCATGTCCTCCATTCT
The DNA here is from genome assembly GCF_965657175.1 of Pseudooctadecabacter sp. GTDB lineage: Bacteria > Pseudomonadota > Alphaproteobacteria > Rhodobacterales > Rhodobacteraceae > Octadecabacter. The sequence continues at coordinate 69,580 of NZ_CBFHNH010000003.1, forward strand.
GGCCAACCACGACATCGACTACATCAAGTGGGACCACAACCGCGTGCTGCCTATGCCCGATGCGGCCCAAACGCGCGGGTCCTATCGCCTGATCGACCGCCTGCGCGAACAATTTCCCAATGTGGAAATCGAAAGCTGCGCCTCAGGCGGGGGCCGGATTGATTTCGGCATTCTTGAAAGAACCCAGCGGGTCTGGCTGTCTGACAGCAACGACGCGTTGGAACGGTTGAACATTCAGCACAACGCCGCGCTGTTCTTGCCGCTGTCCATCACCGGCAGTCACGTGGGTCCGCGCCGGTGCCACACCTCTGGCCGGATTTTCGACATCTCGTTCCGCGCCTGGGTTGCCGCCCAGCGCCACATGGGGTTTGAAATGGACCCGCGCGAATTGGACGACTACGAAACCCGTGTCCTGACCGAAGTCACCAGCTGGTGGAAACACAACCGCGACTGGATGGAAGACGCCGACATCCTGCGTCTGGACAGCCACGACCCAGCCGTTATCGCAGAACAACAAATGCCCAGAAGCGGCGACCGCTTTGTCGTTTTCGCGGGCAAGGCCGCCACCTCTGCGCAGATTGCGCCACGGCCCCTGCGCCTGACGGGTCTGAACCCGCATGCCATGTATGAGGTCAATCTGGCCAACCGTCTGACGGCGTCCCACTTGTCACGCGGGATGCCAGCCCTCAAAGATGGGCCAATCACAGTGTCCGGTGCCTATCTGATGCGCTACGGCGTGACCTTGCCTTGGTCATTCCCGGACACCATGTGGGTCTTGGAAGGAAAGCGCCTATGACACCGACCTGGCTTGCCGCAGACTGGGGAACCTCGAACATGCGCCTTTGGGCCATTGCGGAGGATGGCGCAGTTCTGGGCGAACGCACGTCGGATCAAGGTATGGGTCAGCTTGACCCGTCCGAATTCGAAGACGTCCTTGTGACAGTCGCGGGCGATTGGCTGGATACGGCGGACCATGTTGTCGCTTGCGGAATGGTCGGTTCCCGCCAAGGCTGGATTGAGGCCCCCTATCAGACCGCCCCATGCGCCGTCTGTCCGCGCACCATGGTCACAGCCCCGGTCAAACGCACAGGTCTGACCGTGCATGTCATTCCAGGTATCCGCCAGATGGACCCCGCCGATGTCATGCGCGGCGAAGAAACCCAGATCGCGGGCTTTCTGGCCCAGAACGACGGCTGGGACGGCGTCTTGTGCTTGCCCGGAACCCACACCAAATGGGTCCATGTCTCAGCCGGAGAGGTCGTCAGCTTCCGCACCTTCATGACAGGTGAACTGTTCGCCCTTCTGTCGGGCCAATCCGTGCTGCGTCATTCCATTGCGGACAGCGGTTGGGACGACGACGCCTTCATGGAGGCGATGTCGCAAACCCTGTCGAAACCCGAAGGCATGGCCGCACGACTGTTTGCGCTGAGGGCAGGGCAACTGGTTCATGGTACCGACACAGTGACCGCGCGCGCGCAGCTCAGCGGGCTTTTGATCGGTGCCGAACTGGCCGCCGCAAAACCCTACTGGCTGGGCCAGCAGGTCGCGATCATCGGCGCCGATGCCATCTCCGCGCCCTATGTCTCAGGCCTGCAGGCACAAGGCATCACGGCCCCCCGTGCGGACGCAAAATCCACGACACTGGCAGGCATCAAGGCCGCCCAAGCCCTGTTGAAAGGCTAACCCATGACCCAGCGCACCCTTATCGCCATTCTGCGCGGCATCACCCCTGCAGAGGCCGTGCCCGCAGTTGAGGCCCTGATCGATGCGGGCATCACCTCAATCGAGGTCCCGCTGAACTCCCCCGATCCCTTCGACAGCATCAAAGCCATGGCGGATGCCTTCGGGTCTCAGGCCCTCATCGGGGCCGGCACGGTGCTCAGTGTTGAGGACGTAAACCGCGTCGATCAAGCGGGCGGCAAACTGATCGTGTCCCCTAACATGGACCCCCGCGTCATCCACGCAACCAAGACCGCCGGTATGCAAAGCTGGCCCGGCGTCATGACCCCGACCGAATGTTTCGCCGCCCTGAAAAACGGCGCCGATGGGCTGAAAATTTTTCCTGGCACGTTGTTGGGGCCGAACGGCCTGAAAGCGATCCGCGCGGTGCTGCCCAAGGGCACTCAAGTCTACGCCGTGGGCGGCGCTGGCCCTGAGAATTTCAAAGAATGGATCGACGCCAGTGCAGATGGTTTTGGCATCGGCTCAGCTCTGTATAAGCCGCGAATGTCCACCGCCGACATCGCCGCACGCGCAAAGGACATTGTCGCGGCCTATGATGCCGCTGTAGGCTAGCGCGATGATTTATGACGATACGAAATGCACCTTGGGCGAAGGCCCATTGTGGCACCCCGACCGAGGTGAATTGTTCTGGTTCGACATCCTGTCCAAACGGCTGCATATCAAGGGCCGGCATTGGCAGTTTGACCGCCATGTCTCCGCTGCGGGCTGGATTGATGATGATACGCTCTTGATGGCCGACAGCATCGGGCTGCACATCATGAACCTTGCCACCGGCAAGACCGAACAGGTTGCCGCCATCGAAGACGACAATCCTGTTACGCGCTCCAATGACGGGCGCGCCGACCCTTGGGGTGGGTTCTGGATTGGCACGATGGGCCTGAACGCCGAACGCGGCGCGGGCGCGATCTATCGGTTCTACAAAGGCGAAGTGCGCAAACTGCACGCGGGTATCACGATCTCAAACGCGATCTGTTTTGCCCCCGACGGGGCCTGCGCCTACTTTTGCGATACGACCACCCGCAAAATCATGCGTCAGAAACTGGACGAAATTGACGGCTGGCCCGTGGGCGACGCCGAGGTTTGGTTGGATTTCGGGCGCACCGATTGGGGCCCCGATGGCGCCGTCGTAGACGCGTCAGGCAATTTCTGGAACGCCCAATGGGGTGCCAACCGCGTGGCCTGCTATGCCCCTGATGGCACCTTGACCCAGACCGTGGCCTTCCCCGGTGTTCAAACCAGCTGCCCCGCCTTTGGTGGCCCCGACCTCAAGACCTTGTTCTGCACATCTGCGGCAGACGGGCTGATCGGGGACGATGATGGTAAAACCTTTGCCACACCCGTGGACGCCGTGGGCCAAGCCGAACACCAGATCATTCTGTAACGCTGGTCCCCCCTTCATCTGGCCAGAAAAACTCAAATCCCGACCCCGACCCCAGTCCGGAGCCCTGACATGAAACGCACCCTTGGCGTCTGCTATTACCCTGAACACTGGCCCGAAGATATCTGGGCCGAGGACGCCGCGCGCATGGTGGCGGCGGGGATTTCATGGGTGCGGATCGGGGAATTCGCATGGTCGCGGATCGAACCAAAGCCCGATCAGTTCGACTTTGATTGGCTGGACCGCGCCATCGACACGCTGGGGGCTGCAGGCCTCAAGGTCATTCTGGGCACCCCCACGGCGACCCCGCCCCGTTGGATGCTGGACAAACACCCCGATATGCTCGCCGTCGACGCCGAAGGCCGCCCGCGCGGTTTCGGGTCGCGCCGTCATTATTGTTTCAGCCACCAAGGCTACCGCGCCGAAAGCAAACGCATCACTGCGATCTTGGCGGACCGCTACGGCAAAGACCCCCATATCGCCGCATGGCAGACAGACAATGAATACGCCTGCCACGACACCACGCGCAGCTATTCCTTTGCCGCCACCCAAGGGTTCCAGCAGTGGCTGGCGCAGAAATACCAATCCCCGGATGCACTGAACCGCGCTTGGGGCAATGTATTCTGGTCCATGGAATACGACGATTTCGCGGACATCGACCTGCCAAACTTGACGGTCACAGAACCCAACCACCCCCATGTGCTGGATTTCTACCGCTACTCATCGGACATGGTCGCTGAATTCAACCGCGAACAGGTGGCTGAAATCCGCGAACGCTCCACCGCGCCGATCATCCACAACTACATGGGGCGTGAGACCTCGTTCGATCACTTCAAGGTCGGGGCGGATCTGGATATCGCCAGCTGGGACAGCTACCCCATCGGGTTCCTGTCGGACCGGCTCGAGGGGGATCCCGATTTCAAAGCGCGCTTCATGCGCCAAGGCCATCCCGACAATCAAGCCTTTCACCACGACCTTTACCGTGCGGTAGGTCGCGCCGGTGGCAACCCGTCGCCTGCAGGCGGGCGCTGGTGGATCATGGAACAACAGCCCGGCCCCGTGAACTGGGCACCCTACAACCCAGCCCCCCTGCCCGGCATGGCGCGTCTTTGGGCATGGGAGGCCTTCGCCCATGGTGCTGAAACCGTGTGTTATTTCCGCTGGCGACAGGCCCCCTTCGCGCAAGAACAGATGCACGCAGGCCTTTTGCGCCCCGACAGCGCCGACGCCCCCGCCTTGGCCGAATGCCTGCAAGTGGCGCGCGAAATCGAAGACATGCCCGATGTGGGCACCGCCAAAGCAGATGTGGCACTGGTCTTCGACTACGAAAGCGCCTGGGGCTGGGAGGCCCAGCCACAAGGCGCCGATTTCGATCAATTCCGCTTGGCCTTCGCCGCCTACCGCGCTTGCCGCCGTCTTGGCCTGAACGTAGACATCGTGCCGCCAAATGCGACAGACCTGTCGGACTACAAATTCGCGCTTGCACCGGGCATCATGGCCCTGAGCGCGCCTTTGAAAAAGGCGCTTGGCACGACGGTCTCACTGATCGGGCCGCGGACGGATACCAAAACCGAACACATCTCAATCCCGACGCCCATGGGTCCCAATATCGATGGGCTTGATGTAACGGTGACCCTGACGGAATCCATCCCGCCGCAGGCATCCATCCCGTTGGAAAACGGCGGCCAGTTCGTCCATTGGCGTGAGGTTCTGGAAGGCGATGCAACTGTCCGCCTGCGCACCGCAGAGGGCATCCCCGCCATCGCCGGTGACACGGTCCGCTACCTTGCGGGCTGGCCAGATGATCCCACGTGGGAGACGATCCTGCGCGATCTGTGTGACGAAATCGGCCTGACCCATCACACCCTGCCCGACGGGCTGCGCATCCGCGACACGGACACCCACCGCTTCGTGTTCAACTATGCGCCGGAACCAATGCACTGGAACGGCACGGAAATTCCAGCCGCCGACGTGCATTGGGACACGCTATGATCCTCTTCGGCACCACCAAACAGGGTGAGGATGTCCACGCCGTCACCCTGTCAGGCCACGGCCTTTCGGCGACGGTCCTCACCCTTGGGGCCATCGTGCAGGACGTGCGTCTTGACGGAATAGACCGATCCCTCACAGTCGGGTCGGACCGGCTGGCCGATTACGAGGGCGATTTGTGCTATCACGGGGCCATCGTCGGGCCCGTGGCGAACCGGATTTCTGGCGGCACCGCGACGATCAACGGATTTGAACACCAGCTTGAACGCAATTTCGTGGGCAAACACACGCTGCACAGCGGTGAACGTGGTCTGCATACCCGTGTCTGGTCGGTTGAGGACCAGACCGACAATTCGCTGACCCTCGCCCTTTCTGTGCCCAACGGGGATTTCGGACTGCCCGGCAATCGCACATTCACAGGCAAGTTTTCAATCACGCAGGGCCCTGCCCTGACGTTATCGATCACCTCCACCACCGATGAGAACACCTTCGTCAACGCCACTAACCACAGCTACTGGTGTTTGGGCGACACGGGCACCATGGCAGGGCACACCCTGCGCATTGATGCCGAAACATATCTGCCCACAACGGATGAGGCCCTGCCCACCGGTGAGGTCGCAGAGGTGGCAGGCACGGGCTTCGATTTTCGAACCACCACGCCCCTGACGCTTGGGATGACGCCTTATGACAACACATTCGTCGCCGCCCGTGCGCGCCGCGCCCTGACACCGGTGCTGACGCTGGCGACCGATGCGATTGAAATGACCGTGGCGACCACAGAACCGGGCGTGCATATCTACGATGACAGGCCCAATTACGGGGCCATTGCGGTGGAATGTCAGGGCTGGCCCGATGCGCCCGCGCACCCGCATTTTCCATCGATTTTGCTGACGCCGGACGCCCCTGTCACCCAGACCACACGGTGGACCTTCGCCCGCCGTTAATCCCGCATCAAAAACCGTCAGAATCGGTTTGACAGCGCGGCCCCGTCCGACTATTCCGCCCGCTGTGCATGGCGTTATAGCTCAGTTGGTTAGAGCGAACGACTCATAATCGTTAGGTCCCTGGTTCAAATCCAGGTAACGCCACCACACTCCCCCATTCGCCTTTTGACATCACGCTCAGGTTGCGTAGTGTTTCCACCTCGGGGGAGGCACAAGAAATGGCATTGGTTCAGGACTTCGCAGCGATCATAGGCGAAGCAAACGCGCTGACAGGCGCAGACACGGCCCGCTGGTCGAAAGACTGGACGGGCAAATATTGCGCCGAACCGGGCGTTGTGTTGCGCCCTTCCTCCACGCTTGAGGTCAGCCAGATCATGACGCTCGCCCATGCCCAAAAACAATCGGTTACGCCTGTGTCCGGGTATACCGGTCTCGTGGGCGGCACCTACGCGCCCGGCGGTGTGATGTTGTCGCTGGACCGCCTCAACACCATCCACGACGTGAATTCCACGGCGCGCATCGCCACCGTGGACGCGGGCGTGATCCTGTCCGCGCTGCATGATGCGGCGGAGGCGCAGGACCTGATGTTCCCGCTGACGTTTGGGGCCAAAGGGTCCGCCATGATCGGTGGGGTCCTGTCCACCAACGCAGGCGGATCGAATGTCCTGCGCTACGGCAACACCCGCGACATGGTGCTGGGGCTTGAGGCCGTGTTGGCCGACGGGCGGATCGTCAATCTGATGTCGTCCCTGCACAAAGACAATTCCGGCTTGAACCTGCGGCAGTTGCTGGTGGGGTCAGAAGGCACGTTGGGCATCATCACCAAAGCAGTCCTGAAACTCGCCCCCAAGCCCCGCAACCGTGTGACGGCCATGGCGGCCCCCAAATCTCTTGATGCTGCCTTGGCCCTGTTGAACCGCCTGCAAGACGCCACTGGCGGGGCGGTTGAGGCGTTTGAATACATGCCCAAACACTACATAGACGTGCACTTGGGCCGTATCGCCAAATCACGCCCTCCGTTTTCCAAATCCTACGCCATCAACATCATGATAGAGGCCGCGACGACCACCGACATGGACGTCACCGATATCGTGCAAAGCGAACTCGCCGCTGAGATGGATGCGGGCCGGATCCTTGATGCCACCGTCGCCCAGAACGACACCCAACGGGCTGAGATGTGGGAACGCCGAGAGGCCGCCGCCGAACTGACCTTCTGGCGCCACCCGATCGTCGACACGGACGTGGCCGTCCCGCTGGATAAGGTGCAGACCTTTTTGGACAGGGCGGCCGACAAAGTGGCCCAGATCGACCCTAAGGCCGACCCGTTCTATATCGCCCACTTGGGCGACGGAAACATTCACTACGGCGTCTACCCATCACAGGACGAGGCCGACTTGAAAGACCGGATCGTTGAAGCGATCGAAGATGTGGTTGAAGAAGTGGGTGGCAGTTTCAGCGCCGAACATGGCGTGGGCCTGTCCAAACTGAACACCATGCGCCGCCGCAAAGACCCTGTCGCCCTTGATATGATGCGCAAGATCAAAGGGGTGTTGGACCCCCACGGTATCCTGAACCCCGGAAAGACGATCCCGGATTAAGGGGCCCTACCCCTCAGCCACGGCCTTGAAGAAATCAGGGCCTGCCTTGCCCAAAAGCTCCTGCGCGAGGTCACGGCCCATCGCCGCACCCTCCGCAATCGCGCCACGGCGTTCACCGGTAAAGACCATCTGCCCATCTGGGCTAAGGATTTCGCCCCGCAGCCAAAGCTGGTCACCATCGAGCAGCGCCAGACCGCCAATCGGCGTTTCACAGGACCCATCAAGGGCGGCCAGAAACGCGCGTTCCGCTGCAAGGCGTTGCCCAGTTTCTGTGTGATGGATTTTGCCCAACATCTGCGCCGCGCGAGTATCATCGGCGCGGTATTCAATCCCGATTGTGCCCTGCGCAATGGCGGGCAGCATGTCTTCTGGTGCGATGGCATGGGCCGGCACATCTGTCATGTCCATCCGGTTCAGGCCAGCCATGGCAAGAAACGTCGCATCGGCCACGCCATCGCCCAGCTTTTGCAATCGTGTCTGCACGTTGCCGCGGAATTCGACCAGTTTCAGGTCAGGACGTTTCACCTGCAACTGCGCACGACGACGAAGGGATGACGTGCCAACGACGGCCCCCTCAGGCAAATCCGCGATCCCGCTGTATTTCAGCGACACAAAGGCATCGCGCACATCTTCGCGGGGCAAAAACACATCCAGCACCAAGCCGTCGGGCTGTTCCACGGGCATATCCTTGGTGGAATGCACGGCGATATCAATGCGGCGGTCAATCATCGCCTCTTCGATCTCTTTGGTGAACAGCCCCTTGTTACCGATCGTCTTCAACGCAATATCCGCATCAATCAACGTCCGATCGTCGCCGGTTGTTTTGATCACGCAAATTTCAAATGCCTCTTGCGGCAGGTCGAAGGCCTCCATCAGGCGGGTGCGTGTTTCATGGGCCTGGGCCAGCGCCAAAGGCGATCCACGGGTTCCGATCTTAAGGGGTGCGGCGGGTGTTGGCAGTGCATATTCCATGAAAACCACCTTTAGACCTGTCAACCAAACCTGACAACTCTCTTGACACGATTGCCCACAAAAGGGACACCAAAGACAAGTTAAGGAGTAGCTATGACAAAGACGATCCTGCGTGCCCTTGCGGGCGAAACCCTGCCCACGCCCCCGATCTGGATGATGCGTCAGGCGGGCCGCTATCTGCCCGAATACCGCGCCACACGGGCCGAGGCGGGGGATTTTCTGTCGCTGTGCTACAACTCCGAACTGGCAGCTGAGGTCACGTTGCAACCGATCCGCCGCTACGGGTTCGATGCCTCCATTTTGTTTGCCGACATTTTGTTGTTGCCGCAGGCCCTGGGTGCAGATTTGTGGTTCGTCACGGGTGAGGGGCCGCGGCTCAGCACTGTGACCACGGCAGATGACCTCAAGAAACTCAAACCCGCGACAGACATCCACGACCATTTGGCGCCCATCTATGAGACCGTCAAAATCCTGTCTCGTGAGTTGCCCGATGAGACAACCCTGATCGGCTTTGCGGGCGCGCCGTGGACTGTCGCGACCTATATGATCGCGGGTCAAGGCACCCCAGACCAAGGCCCCGCACACGCACTGAAGGCCGAAGACAAAGCCACGTTTGAGGCCCTGTTGGACCTGATCACCGAGGGCACCATCGACTACCTCAGCAAACAGATTGAGGCCGGGGCCGAGGTTGTGAAAATCTTCGACAGCTGGGCGGGATCGCTCAAAGGCGATGATTTCGTGAACTATGCGGTCAAACCTGCCGCCAAAATCACCGCTGCCCTAAAGGCGCGCCACCCCGACACGCCTGTCATCGCGTTCCCCCGTGGGGCCGGTGACAAATACGTCGGGCTGCACGAAGCCATCGGGGCCGATTGCATTGCGCTGGACGATGGTGTCACGGCAGATTGGGCTGCAGCCAACGTGCAAACCGGCGGCTGTGTTCAGGGCAACCTTGCCTCATCGCATATGGTCACAGGGGGCGATGCGCTGGTGTCTGAGACCCGCAAGATCGTCGATGCCTTCAAAGGCGGGCCGCATATTTTCAACCTTGGTCATGGCATCACGCCAGACGCAGACCCTGAAAACGTGCAGTTGATGATCGACACAGTGCGCGGCGGCTAAGGGCGAAAGACCGCCACCGTCAAAGCACACTCTGGTTTTTGTGCAAACATGGGGTAACCTGACCCCATCTTCCGTATTGTTCTGTTTCTGTTGTTGGCCCTCACCACCCCCGCCCACGCCCAAAACAGGGCCGAGGTTGAGGGGATGTTTCGTGACTGGCTGAACACCACCATCTGGCCAAGGGCTGAGGCCGATGGCGTAGCACGCGCAACCTTTGATGCGGCATTCGACGGTGTGACATTGAACTGGGACCTGCCCGATCTGGTCCCGCCGGGCACTACGCCCCCTGAACGGCGGGTCCAAACGCAAAGCGAATTCCGATCCCCCGCGCGCTATTTCCGCCCCAATACCGTTGACCCCACCGTACGGATCGGGCGTGACTATGCTGCGCGCCACGCGACCGAATTGGCAGAAACTGAGGCCGCAACCGGCGTGCCTGGGCACATCATTCTTGCCATCTGGGGCCGCGAAAGCGGCTATGGGCAGGTATCGATCCCCCACAACACCTTCCGCGTGCTCGGCACCAAGGGGTTCATGTCCACACGGGCCGAATATTTCACCGAAGAACTGATCGCCGCCCTGCGGATTGTTGAGGCCGGTCACATCGCGCCGGATCAAATGCGGTCGTCATGGGCGGGGGCCATGGGCCAGCCCCAATTCGTGCCGCGCAGCTTTGAATATTACGCCCGTGATGGGGATGGCGACGGGCGCGCTGACATCTGGAATTCAGAAGCCGACACGATCCGGTCTGTGGGCAATTTCCTAGGGCTGAATGGCTGGGACCCCGCCCGCGATTGGGGGTTTGAGGTGAATGTGCCCGCGTCCTTGTCCTGCACTCTTGCAGGTCGCGATCAGGGCCGCACCATCGCAAACTGGGAAGACATGGGGATCACCCGTGCCAATGGCCGCCCCTTTCCTGCGGCCGAACAACAGGGCGAGGCTTTTTTGCTGATGCCTGCGGGACGAAACGGGCCTGCGTTCTTGGTCACGCCCAATTTCTACATCATCAAGACCTACAACAATTCGGACCTCTACGCATTGTTCGTGGGCCATGTGGGCGACCGGATCGCCTATAATGTGCCTGCCTTCCGCGCTGGATGGCAGCCCGTGGACAGCCTGCTGCGGTCCGATATTGCGGCCCTGCAACGCGGGCTTGAGGCGCAGGGGCTCGACGTGGGCGGGGCCGATGGGCTGGCCGGTTTCAAGACCCGGCGCGCCATCGGTCAGTGGCAAGAGGCGCAAGGCCTGCCGCCCACATGTTTCCCGTCACGGTCCGTCGTAACGGCCTTGGGTGGTTAGTGCCACTTGGCCAAGGGTGGCAGGCTCATCAACACGGCGTTGGCATCGTGGCCTGTTTCCAACCCGAACTTCGTGCCGCGATCGTAGACAAGGTTATACTCTGCATAGAGGCCGCGATGGACCAGTTGCGCGTCCTTCTCAGCCTCACCCCAAGGATCATTGCGGCGCTTTTCAACCAATGGCACATAGGCTGGCAAGAACGCCCGCCCGATGTCTTGGGTCAGGGTGAAATCGGCGACCCAGTCGCCGGTGCACAGATCATCCATAAAGATACCACCAACGCCACGGGCGCGGTTTCGGTGCGGGACGTAGAAATATTCATCCGCCCAAGCCTTAAGCTTGGGGTAATGATCCTCCCCATGGGGATCGAGCCAGGCCTTCTGCGTTGCATGAAAATGCGCCGTGTCCTCATCGTATTCCAGACAGGGGTTCAAATCCGATCCGCCACCAAACCACCACGCATGGGGCGTCCAGAACATGCGGGTGTTCATGTGGACCGCAGGCGCATGGGGGTTTTGCATATGCGCGACAAGGCTGATCCCTGCCGCCCAAAAACGCGGATCATCTTTCATCCCCGGAATGCCCTTGCGCGCGGCCATGGCCATCTGTGCGCGGTCGCCCAAGGTGCCATAAACGGTTGAGATATTGACGCCCACCTTTTCAAACACACGCCCACCGCGCATGACCGACATCAGGCCACCGCCTGCGTCCTCGCCCGCGTCGCCGGTGCGCTTGGTCTCGGTCACTTCGAACCGACCGGCGGGCAGGTCTGCGTGGGGGCCAACCTCTTGCGTGTCCTCAAGGGCCTCAAAGGCCGCGACAATCTCATCCCTTAGGGTTCGGAACCATGCAGAGGCCTCTGCCTTCTCAGAAATCATGTCGTCAGCGGCCATGTCGCACCTATGTTATTGCCTATCAAAGAGACCTAACATTACTTCAACGGGCAGGCCAACACCTGTCATGTCGCTGCGACATGAAGACTGTCTAAGGAACCATACATGATCCGAACAACCCTCCCCCTTCTTGCGCTGGCCACCGTCGCCGCCTGCGCCACACCGCGCGAACAATGTATCCGTGACGCCAATCGCGGCCTTGCCCCATTGGACCGGCTGATCGCCACAACCCAAGGCAACATCAATCGCGGTTTTGGCTTGGCCGAAGTGCAGGACGTCCGTGTGCTGCGAACCACCTGTGAAGGCACGAACGAAGACGGATCGACCTTCCGCTTCCCTTGCGAAGAGACCGAGACGTTCACCCGACAGGAACCTGTGTCCATCAACATCGCGGAAGAACGCACCAAACTGGCCCAGCTGCAACAGCGCCGCGCCGAACAGGGCCAAGCGGCCCAACAGCGCATCCAGCAATGCGTGGCCATTCACCCGGAATGATTAGGGCCTGTGGACACTCACCATGCCTCACCAGTTTCTGTCCAAAATTGCTCAGTGCTAGGAAAATGAGCGAGGCACTAACGGGTTAATGCAAGCGAATTTGACAACGGGCTAGGCAATTTTGGCGAAACCCCGAAGGGGCGCGGCCCATTTTGCCCCTGTCTGCTCTGATTTTCGCTAACGATACCCATATCGCTGCACTCAAATCAGTTAGCCAAAGGCAAAATGGGACTCGCGCTGGTAAGACATGGTGAATGTCCGCAGGCCCTAGTGCGCGGGGGCTGAGGCGGGATCAATCAACGTCCGCCCCCCATCCACTGTGATGATCTGGCCTGTGACAAAGCTTGACGCGTCAGAGGCGAGGTATTGCACCGCATCCGACACTTCTCCAGGACCAGCAATGCGGCCCAAGGGCGTGTGGTCGATGATGTCGTTGCGGTATTCGTCATGTTCCTTAAGCTGATGTTTCAGACTTGAAGACATGACTGACCCAAAGGCCACTGCATTCACGCGGATACGGTGTGGGGCCAGTGCCACGGCCATGGACCGTGTCATTTGATCCAGTGCCGCCGTGGAAATCGAATAACCCAACAGATCGGCGTTGGCCCGACGCGCCGCGATCGAACTGAGGTTGATGATCGACCCCACCGGCCCGTCTTCTTGATCCTCGGCTTGTTTCATCATCCGTTTTGAAATGGCTTGTGTCAGCCGCAGGGCGGTCATCAGGTTTTGGTTCAACAAAGCCTCAACCTGGTCTTCTTTGGGGTTCAACGGGTCCGAATGCATCATCTGCCGCGACGCATTAACCAGAATATCGACCCGTTCAAAGCTATCGACAGTCATCGACAGCAGGTTGTTGATCGACAGTTTTTGCCGCAGATCGCAAGCGAAGGTGCGGTAGCGTTCGGGTTCAACCTCGGCCGATCCCAGCTCCTCCTCAAGGCGGTTCTCATCCATATCCGCGAAGACGACATTTGCACCCTCCGCCACGAAATGCCGCCCGATGGCAAGGCCGACCCCATTGGCCGCACCCGTGACGATTGCGGTTTTGCCTGAGATTGAAAACGTCATGTGAACTCCTGCGGCGATGCCTGCGGTTTGGTTCTATCGTTTTGATTTCGTGGCGCGGAACAATTTGAACGCACCTGATCCATCCAGTTCTTCGACACGGCCAAACTTGGCCTCAAGCGTGGATTCGTAGGGCAAATGCCTGTTTGCCACCATCATGAACGTGCCGCGTGGCGTCAGCAAACGCGCAGCTGTGGCGATGAAACCACGGCCCAGATCAGGGTCGCCGTCGCGCGATGTGTGGAACGGCGGGTTCGACACGACCACATCATAAGGCCCACCCTGAAAGGTCAGTGCATCGGCCCAATGGGCCGCAGCACGCGGATCGGGGACGTTTTGCGTGGCACACGCCAGCGCGATTTTGTCGGCCTCAACCATGTCGAGCCGCGTCACAGTCTCACTTTGCAACACCACGCGGGACAGATAGCCCCAGCCTGCGCCCAAGTCCGCGACGGCACCCTTCAGCGCGTCCACATGGGGGGCCAACAGGGCAGAGCCCGCGTCAATCCTGCTTTCGGAAAAGACACCGGGGGCTGTGATGAACCCCTCCGGAGATTTTACCGTGGTATCCCAATTCGGGGTCTCACCTGCATCAAACCAGAACAGCCGCCCGTGGCCTTTGGTGACGACGCCGTTGATCTGCGCCACCTTGCGCACATCTTTGTAAATGCTTTCAACGCCATCGGTCTTTTGGCCGTCGACAATGACCAATCCGCCCGCCGCGATGGCCGCATCGACCATAACCCGCGCGAGGGTCTTGGACCGTGGCAGAACCACCATAGTAGCCTCACGCCGTGCGCCGTCCCCGACCAGCCCCATCGCGGACCAATACTGGTGATCGGGGTAGAACACCGCGTCGACGGTGACATCAGTCAGCCCCGCAAGGTCATAGCCTGCTGGTGGGCGCAACACATGCAGCGGCCCTGAAACCGTCAGCCCATCCTGCAGGGCAGTGAATAATCTGGAATGTTTCATGGCCAAAGAGCGGGCAGCAGCCCTTACTCTTTCTCCATCGTGCATTGCAGCGGGTGCTGGTGACGGGCGGCAAAGTCCATGACCATGGCCACCTTGGTTTCAGCGATCTCGTGGCTGAACACGCCGACCACAGCCAAACCCTTTTCATGCACCGTCAGCATCAGTTCCACCGATTGCGCGTGGGTCATGCCAAAAAACCGTTCTAGCACGTGCACCACGAATTCCATCGGCGTGTAGTCGTCGTTGAGGATCATCACTTTATACAGCGGGGGCCGCTTCGTTTTTGGGCGCGTCTCAAGCTTGACGCCGATGTCACCATCGTCGTCACTGTCTTTGTCTGCCATCATCCATGTGCTCATGAGCATTGCGAATCTCTTTGCGGTCTTTGGTGAAGTCTTCCCTTGGCGGCTTAATATAATCTTCATGGCCCTCATGAAAAGGGGGCACGCGCTGCGTCGTTAGGGACAACTATGAACAAACACCGCTGGACCATCGCATTTGATGCCGACGACACCCTTTGGCACAACGAACGCGGGTTCCAAATGACGCAGGCGCGGTTTGCCGACATGGTGTCGGAATGGGTGTCCCATGACGATCTGATGGGGCGTCTTCTTGCTGCTGAACGGCGCAATCTGGCGATCTACGGCTTTGGCATCAAAGGTTTCGTGCTGTCGATGATCGAAACCGCACTGGACGTGACTGACGGCAAGGTGCCAACGGAGGTTATCGCGGAACTGCTCGCGATGGGGCGTCACATGCTCGCTGATCCGGTGGAATTGCTGGACGGCGTGCGCGCGGCGATTGAGGCGGTGAAGCCTGACGCCGATATTTTACTGATCACCAAGGGCGATCTGCCGGATCAGGAACGTAAACTTGCCCAATCCGGGTTGGGCGATCTGTTCGACCGCGTTGAAATCGTCAGCGACAAGACGCCGGACGTCTACGCCCACATCTTTGCTGCACATGATACGCCGCACCATATGATGGTCGGCAATTCAATCAAATCAGACGTGATCCCCGCGATTGAGGCTGGCGCTTGGGGCGTCCATGTCCCCCACGATTTAACATGGGCCTATGAGGCGGCGGATGCGCCCGTCACCCACCGCAGGTTCCGGCAAATCACCGCGCTGTCGGGCCTGCCTGATTTGCTGGCTGATCTGCGAAACCTTGCTTAACCTTTCGTTAACCAAACTGCCCCATTCCTGCCACAATCGGCCATATTGCGTCTTATTTTCGCCGCACCCCCTAGATGTGGCCCCATGTGCGCGAAAGACACACCAAAAGCCTTTGATATAAAGGTATTTTCCCAAATCACTGCGCGTGCTACCTTGGCGGAATAACAAATGAGACCCCACAAAAAATCGGGGCTCACGAGGCAGTAAAGAGGCAGGTGTCGTGGCACGACGTATAAATCACCCCGCGTTGGCGGGCATTCTTCTATTGTTTACGCTACTGTTGGCCGCAATCGCGCCAATGTCAGCCAAAGCCGCCCCCTATGCGGCGATGGTGATGGACGCCCGCACGGGTGAGGTTCTGCATTCGCGCAACGCTGACACGCCCCTGCATCCGGCGTCGCTGACCAAGATGATGACGCTTTACATTGCGTTTCAAGCGGTTGAACGGGGTGAGATCGGCCTTGACGACATGGTCACGATCACACCGCTCGCCGCCAATGAACCGCCCTCGAAATTGGGGCTGCGTCAGGGCCAGCGCATCCAGTTCCGCTACCTGATCCGCGCCGCTGCCATCAAATCCGCCAATGACGCTGCCACGGCCATTGGTATTGCCCTTGAAGGCAACGAAGCCGCCTTTGCCCGCCGCATGACCGCGACCGCCCGCGCCATGGGCATGACCCGTACGACCTTCCGCAATGCCCACGGCCTGACAGAATCGGGCCATATGTCGACAGCCCGCGACATGACCACATTGGGCCGTCACATGATTTACGATTTCCCTGAATACTATAACATCTTCTCGCGTCGTTCGACCGATGCAGGCGTGCGCGAAGTGGCCAATACGAACCGCCGCTTCCTGAACGCCTATCGCGGCGCGGACGGGATCAAGACGGGCTATACCCGTGCGGCTGGATTTAACCTCGTGGCTTCTGCCGAACGTGGTCAGGAACGGATCATCGCGACCATGTTTGGCGGATCGTCCACAGCCCAGCGCAATGCCCGCGTGGCTGAACTGATGGACATGGGCTTTGCCCGCGCACCCAGCACCGCCCGTGTGGACCGCCCGACGCCTGTCCGCCCACAAGGGGCTGGAAATGAAACCCCGCCCCCCGGTACAACGGCCCGTACGGTGCGTGTAAACGGCCTTGTGGCACGGTCTTTGCGTCCGCAGGCCCGTGCCGTGCCAGAACCCGAAGCGCCCGCCGCCGTCCTGATCGTTGATGCGGATGTTATCGAAAACGCGGTGAGTGAGGTCCTCCAGACGGCCTCTGTGCCGGACGCGACCCCAACACCGCCAAGCCGCCCCAGCGGTGACGTGGTTCTGGCCGCCGTGCAGCAGGCCACACCGGTGCCAACAGAACCGGAGGTCGTGACACGCATCTCTACCTCTGGCAGTCGCTTGTGGGGCATCAATGTGGGCCGGTACGGGTCACAATATCAGGCTGAACGCGTGTTGCTGCGCGTCGCGTTAAACGAAATGTCCACGTTGGATGGATCGCTACGCCGCGTGAACCGGTCCCCCCAAGGGTATGATGCGAATTTCATGGGGCTAACCCGTGATGGCGCGGAATTGGCCTGTGCCCGCTTGCAAGCGCGCGGCACCACGTGTTTCATGATCGGGCCTGATTAACCCCCGACCCGAAGGACCACCCATGACCCAGATGATCGTCACGCCCCCGCCCCTGCCCACCTTGCAGACCACCAGAGGCGACATCATCGGCGTGCACCGCATCTTTTGCGTCGGCCAGAACTACGCTGATCACGTGGCAGAAATGGGCGGCGATGCGAAATCTGACCCACCGATCTTCTTTACGAAGCCCGCCAGTGCGATCGTGGCCGACGGCGATACAATCCCCTTCCCTCCGGCAACGCAGGACCTGCACCATGAGGTCGAATTGGTCGTGATCCTAAGCGACGGCGGCAAAGATATCGATGAGGCGGACGCCTTGGGCCATGTCTTTGGCTATGCCGTCGGCAACGATTTGACCCGCCGCGATATTCAAGGGGCCGCGAAAGCGAAAGGCGCGCCTTGGGATATGGCCAAAGGTTTTGACAATTCCGCCGTCATTGGGTCTGTCGTGCCAGCCTCAGACGCAGGCGATATGGCCAAGGGCGCTGTGCGCTGCTCGGTCGACGGCGGCGTGCGCCAGAACGGCGATCTGAACCAAATGATCTGGTCCGTGCCTGAGATCATCGCCACGTTGTCGCGCACTGTCACCCTTCAGCCGGGGGACGTGATCATGACAGGCACCCCTGCGGGCGTGGGGCCCATCACTGCGGGCCAAACCTGTCTGTGCGAAATCGAAGGTCTGCCCTCCGCGACAGTGACCTTCGCGGCCTAAATTTCGCGAAATTTAGCCGAACGCGGCGGCCATCAGTTCGCGGGTATAATCGGTTTCGGGGCGATCAAAGATCGCCTCGGCCTCACCGGCTTCAACCACGTCACCGCGTTTCATGACCATCACCTTGTGGGACAAGGCGCGCACGACTTTCAGGTCGTGGCTGATGAACAGATAAGCCAGCTGATATTTCTTCTGCAAATCGCGCAGAAGATCGACGATTTGTACCTGCACGGTCATATCCAGCGCCGATGTGGGTTCATCCAGAACAACCAGTTCCGGCCGCAGGATCATGGCGCGGGCAATCGCGATCCGCTGACGTTGTCCGCCTGAAAACTCGTGCGGATACCGGTCCATCAAAGCGGGGTCCAAACCGACCTCGCCCATGATCTCGGCCACCATATCGCGGGGGTTCTTGCCCGGTGCAGTGCCGTGGATCGCAAGACCTTCGGCGATGATCTGTTCCACCGTCATCCGCGGACTGAGGGAGCCGTAAGGGTCCTGAAACACGATCTGCATCTCGGACCGCAGGGGCCGCATCTGACGGTCACGGAACCCTTGAATATCGCGCCCCATGAACACAATGCGTCCTTCGGATTTGATCAGCCGCATCATCGCCAGCGCCAAGGTGGTCTTGCCTGAGCCAGATTCGCCCACAATCCCCACGGTTTCACCCGCACGCACGCTGAATGTGGCGTCATTGACGGCCTTCACGTAGCCCACCGTCCGGCGCAGCAGTCCGGCCTGCACGGGAAACCAAATCTTGAGGTGCTCAGCCTCGGCCACCACCTTGGCGGCAGGGTCCACGGGGTCTGGCACGCCCACGCTTTCAGCCTCAAGCAACATGCGGGTATAGGGATGCTGGGGATTGGCGAACAGCTCAGCCGTGGGGCCAGTCTCAACGATCTCACCGTCTTTCATCACACAGACCCGGTCGGCAATTTTGCGCACGATGGTCAGGTCATGGGTGATGAACAGCATGGACATACCCAAATCCCGTTTCAGATCGGCCAAGAGGTCTAAGATCTGCGCCTGAATGGTCACATCCAGCGCCGTCGTGGGTTCATCCGCGATCAGCAGCTCCGGCCCGTTGGCCAGCGCCATGGCGATCATCACGCGCTGACGTTGCCCGCCGGAGAGCTGGTGCGGATAGGACGTGAGCCGCGTTTCAGGGTCTTGGATGCCCACCTGCGTCAGCAGTTCGATGATCCGCTGGCGGACCTTGTCGCCGCGCAATCCCTGATGCAGTTCGATGGATTCACCAAGCTGCTTTTCGATGGTGTGCAGCGGGTTCAGCGACGTCATCGGTTCTTGGAAAATGAAACTGATGTCGTTGCCACGCACCCGGCGCAGGGTCGCCTCAGCGGCGCCGATCATTTCCTCACCGTCGTAGGCCACGGACCCGCCAAGGGTCGCGCTGTCGCCCAGAAGCTGCACGGTGGACAGGGCCGATACGGACTTCCCCGACCCCGATTCGCCAACCAGCGCGACCGTCTCCCCCTTGTCCACGTGAAACGATACGCCGCGCACCGCATGGGTCACTTCGCCGTCCTGCCGGAAATCGACGGTCAGGTTTTTGACATCCAGCACGAGGGTCATGAGAATGTCTTTCTGGGATCGAACGCGTCACGCACGCCTTCAAAGATGAACACCAACAGCGACAACATGATCGCGAAGGTGAAGAAGGCGGTAAAGCCCAGCCAAGGGGCCTGCAGGTTCTGTTTGGCCTGCAACGTCATCTCCCCCAGCGACGGGGCGGAGGACGGCAAGCCGAAGCCCAGAAAATCCAAGCTGGCCAGCGTGGCGATGGTGCCGGTGATGATGAAAGGCAGCATGGTCAACGTCGCCACCATGGCGTTGGGCAGCATGTGGCGGAACATGATCGTCCGGTCGCGCACGCCCAGCGCCTTGGCCGCGCGCACATATTCAAGGTTCCGCGCCCGCAAGAACTCCGCGCGGACCAGCCCCACCAAGGCGGGCCAGCCGAACAGAATGGTCAAGAACACAAGGAGCCAGAAGGAGCGCCCCAAAATCGCGAACAAGATGATGATGACATACAGCGACGGGGTGGAGCCCCAGATTTCCAGCAAGCGTTGAAACACCAGATCGACCCAACCGCCAAAATATCCCTGCACCGCACCGGCAATGATACCGATCACCGACGCCACAGACGTCACGATGATGGTGAATAAAATCGACAGCCGGAACCCGTGGATCACCCGCGCAACAACGTCCCGCTTGGTATCGTCAGTCCCCAGCCAGTTGTTGCTGTCAGGGGGGGACGGGGCCACGCCGGGGGTGTCGACAATGGTGTTGTAGCTGTAGGGAATGGGCGGCCAGATCAGCCAGCCTTTCTGAAAATCCTCGGCCTCAAGCGTGCCGTCATTGGCGGCTGCGATCAGCGCCTCAGGTTCGAAAAAGCAATCCTCAAGCCCGCCGGTTTCAATCAGGCATTTAACTTCGATGTCCTTGTATTCAGCCTCGGTCGGGAAATCGCCGCCGAAGTCACGTTCAGAATAGAAGTTGAATATCGGCATGCGGATTTCGCCGCGGTAGCTGACGAGGATCGGTTTGTCGTTGGCCAGAAATTCGGCAAACAAAGACAGCCCGAACAGGATCATGAAGATCCACAGCGACCAATAGGCCCGCCGGTTGCGTTTGAAATTCGTCCAGCGACGACGGTTCAATGGCGACAAGGACAGACGGCGTTTGCGCGCGGGAAGGGTCTGCATGGCGGCTTCGGTGGTATTGGCCATTATCCCCTCCTCTCAAAATCAATGCGCGGGTCGATGAGGACGTAGGTGATGTCCGTGATGATCCCCACGATCAGCCCCATCAACGAGAATGCAAACAGCGTGCCGAACATCACCGGATAATCCCGCTGCAACGTGGCCTCAAAACCCAAGCGTCCCAACCCGTCGAGGGAGAACAGCGTCTCAATAATCAGCGATCCGCCGAAGAACACACCGATGAACAGCGCCGGAAAGCCGGAGATCACGATCAGCATCGCGTTGCGGAACACATGGCCGTACATCACGCGGGATTCAGACAGGCCCTTTGCCTTAGCGGTGATTACATATTGCTTTTTGATCTCATCGAGAAAGCTGTTCTTGGTCAGCAAGGTCAACGTCGCAAAGGCGGAGATGGTCGAGGCCAGAACCGGAAGCGCGATGTGGTGGAAATAATCGACGATTTTGCCCCATGTGCTGAACTCCTCCCAATCGGGCGACGTCAGGCCGCGCAGCGGGAACAGCCGCGCGCAGGTGGGGTTGATGTCATAGAAGAACCGCGCGTTATCGCGCAGCCAGTCGGAAATGCCGAACGGAAAGCGGAAACAATTGTTTGATGCAAAAAGCACAATCAACAAGATCGCGAACAAAAAGCCTGGAATCGCATAGCCCACGATGATCGCTCCGGATGTCCACGTGTCGAAGGACGACCCATCGCGCACCGCCTTGCGGATGCCCAAAGGGATTGAGACGAGGTAGGCAATCAACGTGGACCACAGGCCCAACGTCACCGACACGGGCATCTTTTCCAGCACCAGATCAACAACGGACACAGACCGGAAATAGCTTTCGCCAAAGTCGAACCGCACATAATCCCACATCATCAGGAAGAACCGTTCAAACGCTGGGATCGGCACAGCGGAGCAAGCCTCTGCTTCTAGATCAGGCTCCCCCTCATATCCAGCGTCACAGACCACACGGGCGAAGTTGAATTCAACCTGCAACTGGTCAAGGAATTCCTGCGGCAACCCCCGCGCACCAACGCTGTCGTTGCTGCTGTCATCTACCAATTCCGACCCACCGCCGGAGATGCCTTCGAAGACGTCACCGCCCCCTTCCATCTGGGCGATGATCTGGTCGATCGGGCCGCCGGGCACAAATTGCGTGAGCGCGAAATTGACGATCATGATCCCCAGCAATGTGGGGATCACAAGCAGCAATCGTTTGAGGATATACGCGCCCATTCAGCCTGTGCCTTTATCGGTCATCTTTTGGCCCGCCACCACGCTTACAGCGCGCCGTCGGCTTCCAGTTGCTCTGCCTTGTCGGCGTTGTACCACCAGAACGACAGGTTCCCCAAAGAATACGGCGGCAGAGGGTCGGGATATTCGTACATGTCGTAATAGGCGACCGTGTGGGCCGATTTATACCACTGCGGCACCCAGAACCCTTTGGCGCGCAAGGCACGGTCCAAGGCATTGGTAGACACTTGCATATCTTCGAGGCTCTCGGACTCAATCACGGCGGTCAACAGCCGGTCAATCGCCTCATCTTCAAGCCCCATCAAGTTGCGGGAACTGTCGGCCGCGGTTTCAGACCCGAACCATTGGCGCATCCCGACACCGGGTTCAAAGCCTTGCGTCATCGTGTGGTTGATGAATTCAAAATCGACGGGCGCCTGCAACCGATCAACATATTGCGCGTAATCGACCCGGTTCAACGAGGCATCAACGCCAAGCCGTTGCAGGCTTTCGATATAGGGGTTCACGATACGGTCAAACGCAGGCGAAATCTGCAAAAATTCAACCGTCAGAAGTTCACCGTCCTTGCGGCGCATCCCGTCATCACCGGCCATCCAGCCGGCCTCATCCAACAGATCAGACGCGCGGCGCAGGTTGGCGCGATCCGTCGGGCGGCGCGCATCCGACGTCGGCGGCAAAATCGCCTCACTTGTCAGGATGGACGCATCCAGAAGACCTTCGTCGACGAGCGGTTGAAGCAAGGCGATTTCCCCCTCACTCGGCATCCCCTGCGCCTGAAGGTCTGTCCCCTGCCAGAAAGATTCGACGCGGTCATAAAGGCCGTAGAACAACGTCTCATTCGACCATTCGAAGTTGAACATCAGGCGAATCGCCTCACGCACGCGGGGGTCTTGGAATTTTTCTTCGCGCAAGTTGAAAATGAACGCCTGCGCTGATCCGATGGTGCCGTCTGGCAATTCCTCAGTCTTCACCCAGCCGTTTTCAACAGCGGGAAAATCGTATCCCGTGGCCCACTGCAGCGACGAATTTTCATTGCGGAAGGTATATTCACCAGCCTTGAACGCCTCAAACGCGGCGGCACCATCGGTGAAATATTCGTAACGGATCGTGTCGAAATTTGCCTGTCCGATATTCAGGGGATGCTCAGCACCCCACCAGTCAGGATCGCGTTCATAGATGATCTGACGGTTGGTGTCGAAGCTGCCCAGAACATAGGCACCGGTACCCAGAAACGGCACGTCTGTGCTTTCGTCCAGACGGGCGCCGGTTTCTTCGAACCACGCCTTTGAAAACGCACGCGTGCCGCCTGCAAAACCGATCACGTCGCGGCGCGGCGCCTCTTCGGTGAAGTTGAATTTGATGCGGTAGGTGTCGAGCAATTCAACACTGTCCACAAACCCCGAAACCACATTCCGGTACTCAGCGATGCCCTGCTCCATAATCAGATCATGGGTGAACAACAGATCCTCAGCCGTCAGTGGCGTCCCATCGGAGAACGTCACATCATCACGGATGTTAAAGATCACCCAGTCACGGCTTTCGGGGTATTCGATGGTCGTGCACAGATAGCAGTAAGACCCATAAGGGTCATCCGCCGTCGCCGTCATGATGCTTTCATACAGGATCGTGGTGCCCGCTGCCGCCGCACCTTCGCGTGCAAAGTTGTTGAAGGTGTCGAACGTCCCGCGGGACCAAACGCTGATTTCGCCACCCTTGGGTGCATCAGGATTGACGTAGTCTAGATGGGCCATGTCGGCCGGATATTTCAATTCGCCAAAGTTGGTGTAGCCGTGGCTCGTGATGACGTCTTCGTGGCTGTCCGCCCGCACAAGGGTTGCGGCACCGATGGCCAGAACGGATCCGGCGAGCAGCATCATCCATTTGGAAGATTGGGCCGATTTCGATGCAGCGACGGCTTTGGCGGTTTGACGGGACTTCACGGGCATAGGGGCACTCCTGTTCGGACGGGGTTTATGCATATGTGAAGCTAAATCGCGGATTGTCGAACATTCAAGTTGAGATTGCGTGACTTCGCCGTGATCAGCCGCTTTTGCGCAAAGAAAAAGCCGCCCCCGAAAGAGCGGCCCAGTGTTTTCCGATCTGACGCGACTTAGTCGTCGAGGCTGTCGAGATACGCGATCAAGTTTGCACGGTCCTCGATGCGGCGCATCCCGTTGTAGCCCATGGCTGTACCCGGTGCGTAGTTCCTTGGATTCTCGAGAAACGCGTTCAGCTCTTCTGCGGTCCAGACGTCATTCACAGCGATCAAGGCGCCGGAATAATTGTAGCCACCAACAGCCGCCACATCACGACCCACCACCCCGTAAAGGTGCGGACCTACGCCGTTTACGCCGTCTTCAAGGGCGTGACAGGCGGAACAGGCGCGCCATTGGCTTTCGCCGTCAGCCGCACTTGCTGCTGCAAAGACTTCGGCAAATGCAGGGCCTTCTTCAACTTCGGCGCCCGCATCTTCGTTAGAGGCAACCTCGATGGTATAGCCTGCAACACGGTCATCACCATACCCATCGGCGTGATACACTTCTTCGGCCAACCAGCCGCCGAGCAAAAAGACCAACAAAGTGCCGCACACGCCGCCCAGAACTTTGGTCATTGTCATTGTGTCGAACATGTCGCGTTCCATTTTCTTCCTGATTCAAGCGCCATGTATCCGCTTCCCCCGCCAATGATCAAGGTGTAGCACCGCGACGAAATGCCCATTTTTCGCAAACCGCGTCGAATGTGGGTCAGATGGGGGTAAAAATGTCGAAACGCATCGCATTTCAGGGTGAACCGGGCGCCTACGGCCATCAGGCCTGTGTTGAGGCCCGGCCAGATTTTGAGCCCCTCCCCTGCCCCACATTTGAGGCCGCCATTGATGCCGTGCGCACCGGTGAGGCCGATCTGGGCATGATCGCAGTGGAAAATTCCACCTATGGTCGCGTGGGCGATGTGCACACTTTGTTGCCCAGCAGTGGGCTGCACATCGTGGATGAGGCATTCGTGCGGGTTCATATCAACCTTCTTGGCAAACCTGGTGCGCAGCTTGACCAGATCCGGACCGCCAGCGGCCATGTTGTGATTCTGCCCCAGTGCGGAAAATTCCTACGCAGCCACGGGATTGCGACCCAAGTCAGTCCGGACAATGCCCGTGCCGCCATGGATGTGGCCGATGGCGACGACATGACCGCAGGCGCCTTGGCGTCTGAAATGGCGGCTGAGATTTACGGCCTCAACGTCATCGCGCGCCACATCGAAGACCACGATCGCAACACGACGCGGTTTTTGATTATGGCACGGGAGCCCGATTTCAACCGACGCGGCAAACACGGCATGGTCACCAGTTTTGTCTTCCGCGTGCGCAACATTCCCGCCGCCTTGTACAAAGCCATGGGCGGGTTTGCGACCAACGGCGTCAACATGACCAAATTGGAAAGCTACATGGTCGGCGGCCAATTCACCGCCACGCAGTTCTACGCCGAAGTCGAAGGCCATCCCGATGACCGCAACGTCAAACTGGCCATGGATGAACTGGATTATTTCACAGACCACATCCGGCTGATGGGTGTCTTCCCCGCAGCCCCGCGCCGTCTGGAAAAAGGCGACACTTAGGTCCGGTAACGTTTTTCGACGTCTTCAGCGAACCCCGCGACGGCCGCCTTGAACCGGCTTTGCGTCTTTTGCCGCGCGAATTTCAGGGATTGGAACAACAGTTTCGCGGGAATGGATTTCGCCGTCGCTTCAAACTGGACGTTCAGCCGCGTCCGCGCCCGAGACAGGGCCACCAAGTCAACCCGCAAGGCCCCGTCTGCACTTTTGGACTTCAAAGTCATTTCCATGGCGTTGGGTTTATCGGCCTGCGTGACCTCGCCCACGATTTTGCGTTCCACCCCACGCATCAAGAATTTGACGCGCCATTTCGCGCCCAGCCCGTCGTCGTCGCCCTTTTCAAGCCGTTCAACATCGCCGCCGCGACGCATCACAGATCTTTCGAAGGTCGCAAAATCAGTGATTTGATCGAAAACAAATGCAATCGGTGCTTCGATATCTTCGTGCGTCGTAAGATCCATGTGTCACTGCCCATCGTCCGGCCCTTTACGAACCTGTTCTACTGTCTAGACCGTTAATCTAGCGTGTCCGCCAACCAATTCTCTAGCAGAAAATGCGCGATCGCGCCTTTTCGGGCCGGTTTGATCGTCGGGTGTTGTCCCTGCGCCGCTTTGGCCATGTCTTCGCGGCTGACCCAGATCGCGTCTTCCAACTCAACAGGGTCCAGTGTGATTGTCGTTGACGTCGCCTCCCCGCGGCAGCCAATCATCAAGGACGATGGAAAGGCCCAGGGCTGGCTTGCCAGATAACTGACCGCCCCCACACGCACACCTGCTTCTTCGAATACCTCACGCCGGACGGCGGCCTCGATCGTCTCGCCGGGTTCAACGAAGCCCGCGAGCAGGGAGTACATCCCTTCCGGCCAACCAGGGGAGCGCCCAACCAGCACATCATCGCCTGACGTGATCAACATAATCACCACTGGGTCTGTGCGCGGAAAGTGGGGCGTCCCACAGGCGGGACAAGACCTGCGCCAGCCTGCGTCGGCGGCTTCGCTCTGCGCGCCACAGGCCGAACAAAACCGATGGCTTTGGTGCCATCCCAAAACCGCCTTGGCGGTGGCCGCCAGTTCCGCGTCACGCGGTGTAAGCCCCATCATGATCGCGCGCAATTCGGCAAAGACCGCGTTGCCCGTTGCGGGGTGCTGCTGCAAGGTTGGGTCCAGAAAACTGCCCATCTGATCGGCCTCTGGCAGGTCGGGGTCCCAATGGTCCAGCGATACCGCAAAGACCGGCCCCGCGTCATCGACCCCCAAAAACAGGCGCACCTCGCCCGCGTCCGCCATCACCGGATGGTCCAGCGGCACCCGCAACAGCGGCCCGCCATCCCCATCAGTCAACACCTTACCGCGCCAGATCACGATGCACCGCGCTGCCAAGTCCGCCGCCGTCGCCGCAATATCGCCCCGCAACTGCGCTGCACGATCAAGGCCGGAGCCCCCGAAGGTCACTGTCTCTGCATGTTTCATACCTGCCAAGTTGCACGGGATATGGCCACGCACAAGACCACCCCTTGCATGGCGCCTCTCTCATTCGTATATGACCGATGAGGGGTTGGCGCGGGCAAGTGCCTCGCCAACCTGGTCAGGTCCGGAAGGAAGCAGCCACAACGAGCCCCACTTGGGTCGATGTCCAACCTCTCACCCACGTCGCTTTTTTGCGCAGCAAAAGCCTTGGCTTTCGCGAACGACAAAAGAACGCTATCTCCTGCGCATGACCCAAACCCTCACCACCCTCGGCTGGTCCGATCATTTTGCCCGTCAGTTGACGCTGGAGGACACCCAGCGTCCCGTGCGGATCACCGCCGTGCACCGGTCCCGTCTGGACGGGCTGACAGCGGACGGCACACCGTCGCTGTCCCCCACAGTTGAGGCGGGGCGCTATGCCGTGGGCGATTGGGTCATCGCCACCGGTGCCTCCGCGTCCGAGCCGTTGGAGCGTACAACTGAAATCACCCGCCGCGCCGCAGGCGAAGAATCAAAACCACAGCTGATCGCGGCCAACGTCGACACCCTTGGCATTGTCACCAGCTGCAACGCCGATTTCAACGTGGCCCGTCTGGAACGGTATCTGTCAATGTGTGCGGCATCCGGTTGTTTGCCGCTGGTGATCCTGACGAAAGCCGATCTGACCGACGATGTGTCGGACTACATCAAACAGGCCGAAAGTCTGTCGCCTGTGCTGACGGCCATCGCGATCAATGCCAAAGATGACGACGACGTGGCGCGCCTTGGACCGTGGTGCAACAAGGGCCAGACGCTGGCCTTGGTGGGATCGTCCGGCGTGGGCAAAACCACGATCCAGAACCGCCTGACGGGCCAGATTGATGCTACCCAAGACATCCGCGAAGACGACGCCAAAGGCCGCCACACCACAACCAACCGCAACCTGCGCGCCACCACCGCGGGCGGCTGGCTAATCGACACACCGGGCATGCGCGAATTGCGTCTGGTCGACGCAGAAGACGGTGTGGATGAGGTCTTTGCCGACATCACAGACTTGGCCGTGCAGTGTAAATTCAACGATTGCGCCCACCGCACTGAACCGGGCTGCAAAGTTCGCGCCGCGATTGAGGCCGGTGATCTGGACGCGGACAGGCTGGAACGTTGGCGCAAGCTGGAACGCGAAAACCGGTTCAACACCGCAACCGTTGGCGAAAATCGCGGCCACCTGAAGCGGCTGCAAAAGATGTATAACGAAGGCAAGGAACGTGGGGCGGCCAAAAGGCGGCGGTAACTACCCCGCCGCCCAGTCAAACTGCGCGTCCCGTTCCACCGCACAGGGCCGCACGGCCCGCAGCCGCGCCAGCGCCTGATCGGCAGGCTCCCCCGCCTCGACCATCAGCCGCAGGGCGACCATGCCCGACCGACCACAGCCCCCAAAACAATGCACCAGAATTTTGCCGCCCCGCGCCAAAACCTCCGCCGCGTGTCCGCTGACATCGGCCCAAAGGGCGCGGACAGGTGGCCGCGGTGCGCCAAAATCTTCAACCGGTAAATGCAGCCAAGTGACGCCAGCCGCCGAGAGGTCATCGCCAAACCCTGCGGCCCCCATGCGGTCCAACTCAGCCCCGGTGGTCATGGTCAAAACCATGTCCGGCCCCCAATGCAACACGGTGGACAGGTCGTTTTCATAGGACCCCGACCGGCCCGGAATGGGCGACAACGCCACCTGCCCTTGGGCCACATCCACCGCAAAAATCCCAAACTCTGCCATTGGCGCGCCCTCGCTTTTGTCGCGGTCTCCGCTATATCTGGGTCATGGGAAAATCAGAAGACCTTGCCGAAAACCGCACCGATTGGGCCGAAGACCGCACGTTGATGGCCAATGAACGTACCTTTGCCAGCTGGACCGGCGGCGGCATGGGCGCGATTGGTCTGGCGCTGGCCTTTAAAGCCGTCTTTGGCGATTTTGAGCCGCTGATTGTGGCCCGCGTGGTGGCCCAAATCCCGCTGATTGCCGCAATCGTTCTGTTCTGGTCGGCCCGCCGCAAAGCCTGCCACACGATTGAACGCCTGAACGAACGCACCGTAGAGTCGGCCTCGACCACGACGCTGACGATCATCACGGTGCTGATGACTGCCACAGCCATCGGCGCGGGCTTCATTCTTTGGTTTGTCTAGTGGACGCCCCGCACCCCCGCGCATAGTCTAGCGCAATGACCGAATCCGACAGCACCCAGTACCAAGTCCTCGCCCGGAAATACCGCCCCGAGACGTTCGCCGACCTCGTCGGTCAAGACGCCATGGTGCGCACCCTGAAAAACGCCTTCGCCGCAGACCGCATCGCGCAGGCGTTCATCATGACGGGCATTCGGGGAACCGGTAAAACGACGACCGCACGGATCATCGCCAAAGGCATGAATTGCATCGGGCCGGACGGAAATGGCGGTCCCACAACGGAACCCTGCGGGGTCTGCGAAAACTGCGTGGCGATCATGGAAGGCCGCCACGTCGACGTCATGGAAATGGACGCCGCATCGCGCACCGGCGTGGGCGACATCCGCGAAATTATCGAAAGTGTGCATTACCGCGCGGCCTCTGCCCGCTATAAAATCTACATCATCGACGAAGTTCACATGCTGTCGACATCTGCGTTCAACGCACTTCTCAAGACGCTCGAAGAACCGCCCGCCCATGTGAAATTCATCTTTGCCACCACCGAAATCCGCAAGGTGCCGGTGACGGTCCTGTCCCGCTGTCAGCGCTTTGATTTGCGCCGGATCGAACCCGAAGACCAGATCGCCCTGCTGCGCCGCATCGCCACCGCCGAAGGGGCCGAGATCACTGACGACGCTTTGGCGCTGATCACCCGCGCCGCCGAAGGATCGGCCCGTGATGCGCAATCGCTGCTGGATCAGGCCATTTCCCACGGGGCTGGCGAAACCACCGCCGAACAGGTGCGCGCCATGCTGGGTTTGGCGGATCGGGGCCGTGTGCTGGACCTGTTTGACATGATCCTCAAAGGTCATGCGGCTGAGGCCCTGACCGAACTGTCCAGCCAATACGCCGATGGCGCGGACCCCATGGCGATCCTGCGCGATCTGGCCGAAATCGCCCATTGGGTCAGCGTGATCAAGATCACCCCCGACGCTGCCGAAGACCCCACCGTGGGACCCGATGAACGCACCCGCGGCGCCGACATGGCCGAGGCGCTGCCCATGCGCGTCCTGACCCGATTGTGGCAGATGCTGTTGAAAGCATTGGAAGAAGTCTCCATGGCGCCCAACGCGATGATGGCTGCCGAAATGGCGGTGATCCGCCTGACCCATGTGGCCGACCTGCCCAGCCCCGAAGAACTCGTGCGCAAACTGGACGGTCAAACACCGCCGCCCCCCACCACAGGCGGCGGCGCCCCCCGCCCTGCGCAATCCGCCCCGCCCGACGCGCGCGGTGCACCGGCCCCCACCCATTCCGGCCCGTCCGGCACGTCCATGTCCGCAGGTGGCGCGGCGGTGGCCATTGCCACGCAAGAAGCGCTGCAACACTACCCGACTTTCGATCATGTGGCCGAACTCATCCGCCGCCACCGCGATGTCAAATTGCTGGTTGAGGTTGAGACCGGCGTGCGACTGGCCGCCTATCAACCGGGCCGGATCGAATTTGAACCGGCCCCCAACGCCCCGCAGGATTTGGCCCAACGGCTCGGCTCTCGTTTGCAGGCGTGGACAGGCAACCGCTGGGCCGTAACCGTGGTCAACGACGGTGGCGCACCCACCATCGCGGAAGTCCGCGACGCCGAAATGAACGCCCTGCGCGACCGCGCCACAACGCACCCCGTGGTGCAGGCCGTGCTGTCCCAATTCCCCGGCGCCAAGATCACCGAAATCCGCAGCCCCAAAGAGCTTGAGGCCGAAGCCCAGCAAGACGCCTTGCAAGAGGTCGAAGACGAATGGGACCCCTTCGAAGACAGCTAACTTGCGGCACCCCGCGCCCCCGCCTATCTAAGGGGCAACACATGAATAGGAGACGACAGATGTTCAAAGGACTTGGCGGGCTTGGCGATATGGCCGGCATGATGAAAAAAGCCCAGCAGATGCAAACCGAGATGGCCGCCCTGCAGGAAGAACTGCACAACGTCATGGTCGTGGGCGAAAGCGGCGCGGGTCTGGTAAAGGCCACGGCCTCTGCCAAAGGTGAACTCAAAGCGCTCGACATTGATCCATCCATCTTCAACGGCGACGACAAAGAAGTGGTCGAAGACCTGATCCTCGCGGCGATCAAAGACGCCCAAGGCAAAGCCTCGGACAAAGCGCAGGAAGAGATGGCGAAGCTGACCGAAAGCCTCGGCCTGCCCGCCGATATGAAGCTGCCTTTCTAAAACGTGTCCCAAGCGCCCAAGGACATCGACGCGCTGATCGACCTCATGGCCCGCTTGCCGGGCCTTGGGCCGCGATCTGCCCGTCGTGCGGTCCTGCATCTGATCAAAAAACGCGGACAACTTCTCAACCCGCTGGCAGACGCCATGGCTACGGTCGGTGCGACGGCGCGCGAATGCCTCAACTGCGGCAACATCGGAACATCCGACATCTGCGAAATCTGTGACAGTGAAAAACGGGCGACGGGCCAAATCTGCGTGGTTGAAGACGTGGCTGACCTATGGGCCATGGAACGCGCAGGCGTCTTTAAGGGCCGTTATCACGTGCTGGGCGGCACATTGTCGGCCCTTGATGACATCGGCCCCGATGAATTGCGCATCCCCAAACTGCGTGACCGGATCACCACGGAAAACGTGACCGAAGTCATCCTCGCTTTGGGTGCAACAATCGATGGGCAGACAACGGCCCACTACATTGCCGACGAATTGCAAGGCATCCAAGTCACATCACTGGCCCAAGGCGTCCCCGTGGGCGGTGAACTTGATTACCTCGACGATGGCACAATCACCGCAGCGATCAACGCGCGCAAAGCCCTCTGACCGCATTCTCGCCTGAAACCCTCCACTGGAGGCTTTACGAGACGGCTCGAACTCTCTGGTTCCCAAATACCTCCGCCGGAGGCTCCAACACCGCCACGTTCGCCCACGTCTGGCACGGCACACACCAGAACCTCAAACGCACCCAATCAAACAAAACAAAACCGCCCCTGCCGTCAGGCGGGGCGGTTTTTCAATTCACCAAATGATGCGTGACGCCGGATCAATCCTCGTCGTCGCTGCCGTCATCGTCGGGCAGGTTAAAGAACGTATCCGCATCCGGCACCGATGTATCTTCCTCGGGCTCGGGCGCGTCAGACAACGTAAACGTCTCAAGACCGGCCATGCCAGCTGGGATCTTGGGCTCATCAGGGTCCGCGCCCAAGCTTTGCTCCGTCGATACCAGTTTGCGACGTTCATCGTCCGTCATAACGCCGCCTTCTTCGGCTTTCTTGGCGTTGGCCTTTTGCACAGCGGCATCCAGTTCGGACTGTTTGCACAGACCCAAGGCCACCGGATCAATCGGTTCGATATTGTTGATGTTCCAGTGGGTCCGTTCACGGATGGCCTGAATGGTGGGCTTCGTGGTGCCTACCAGTTTGGACACCTGACCGTCGGACAGTTCGGGGTGGAACTTCACCAACCAATAGATCGACGCAGGCCGATCCTGACGTTTGGACAGGGGTGTGTACCGCGGCCCACGGCGCTTTTCTTCGCCGGCAGACGCAGGATTATACAGAAGCTTCAGCTTGTGGGACGGATCAGCCTCGGCCTTGTCAATCTCGTCTTGGGTCAGCTGTTTGTTGGCAATGGGGTCAAAGCCCTTAACGCCTTGGGCCACGTCGCCATCAGCGATGCCCTGCACTTCCAATTCATGCAAGCCACAGAAATCCGCGATCTGCTTGAAGGTCATTGTTGTGTTGTCACACAGCCAGACGGCTGTGGCTTTTGCCATAATTGGTGTGCCGCTCATCGCATCTCTCCTTGTCAATTCGACACGCCTCTCCCGCGCCCTTGAAGGGGCAGACCGTTTCAGGCCGGGTTCACGTTGTCGGGGAACTTGAAGTGTATATAGTCGCGCAAACGATTTATGGAAAGACCCGAAATGCTGCGCGCCTTTGCCCTGTTGATGATCCTTGCCCTTCCCGCCAAAGCCCAAGACGTGGCGGGTGAATTCGACTACTACGTTTTGTCCCTGTCATGGTCCCCCAACTGGTGCGCGCTGGAGGGTGATTCCCGTGGATCACCCCAATGCGACGACGACCGCGATTTTGGCTGGGTGCTGCACGGCCTTTGGCCGCAATACGAACGCGGCTGGCCCGCCGATTGCCGCCACACCTTCCGCAACCCGTCCCGCGCGGACACCGCCGCCATGGCCGACATCATGGGCACCAGTGGTCTGGCGTGGTACCAGTGGAACAAACACGGATCCTGCAGCGGGCTGTCGCCGGACGACTATTACGCCTTGTCACGCGAAGCCTACGGGCAGTTCACCCGGCCCGAGGTGTTCCGCCGTCTGACCGACCCGGTGACCCTTCCAGCATCCCTTATCGAAGAGGCTTTCATGCGCGACAACGAAGGCTTGGACGCCGATGAAATCACGATCACCTGCAGGTCTGGCCGCATACAGGAGGCGCGCATCTGCCTGACCCGTGATCTGGAACCGCGCCGCTGCGGGTCTGACGTGATCCGCGATTGCACGCTGGATGACGCGCTGTTCGATCCGGTCCGGTAGCGTGCCCCAACACCTTCAATACCTGTTGAGGGGGGCAATCGCTGCGGCTCTCTTCGCAGGATTCGTCACCACCTATTGGAACACTTGGGCGGTGGATCTGAGCGCGATCTACTTTGCCGCACGGTCCTTTGCACTGGACCAATTCGATCTGATCTATCTGTCCCAGCCGCAATTCTTCGGAACATCGGCCTCGGTCGAATGGCAACGCATGGCAGCGGAGCTAGGCCATGACGGCGTCGTCGTCCTGCCCTACGTCTATGCCCCCATATGGGCGGCAGTTCTGGCACCTGTGGCCGCGGCGATTGGGCCGATAGCGTTCTACAACGCGGTGCTGTGTCTTCATGCGGCGGCCTTGGTTGGATCGATCTGGGCAACTCTGCGTTTGGTGCGACTGCCAAAGGCTGTCGTGCCGTGGGCATGGGCCGCAATGGCGGCGATGGTTTGGGCGCTGCAACCCTATCACCTCGCCTTTTGGCTCAACCAGCCGCACATTCTGGTGACCTTTCTGATCCTTGCAGGCTTTGAACGATATCACGCGGGCCATGCCAAATGGGCGGGTGTAATTCTGGGCCTCGCCACGGCGCTGAAACTTAGCCCGATTATCTTTGGCCTGATCTTTCTGATGGACCGCAGATGGGATGCGGCAGCCGCGATGGCGGTGTCGGGTTTGGCCCTGTTGGGGGTCAGTATCGGCCTGAGCGGTGTGCCGCTTCACCTCGCGTTCTTGGATCAGCTGGCACGGGTTGGCGACAACGTTCTGGTGAACCAGCTGAACCTTGGGCTGGATGCCATTATCATCCGTGCGGCAGACCTGTGGTCCGGTGCGCCGACGTTGCCCCTTGCGGAGATCGATGTGCACGACGCCAACGGCGGCATTGCCGCCATCCGGTTGATCGTTCTGGTGCTGGGCGTGCTGGCCATCTGGCGGCTGCGCATATCGGGCCAAGCAACACGGAATGGTAGCCTGTTGTCCCTCTGGTCCCTCAGCATTCTGTGCGGCCCCTTGGGCTGGAGCCATTATCTGATCGGGCCGCTGATCTTGGCCTTGGCCCTTTGCATCAGCCGTCCGGCACCGCGCCCGATCTTGTGGTTCGGAATTGCCGCGATCCTCGTCTCAACCCCGTTGCGGCGGGTGTTTGAAGGGCGCGATGTTGATCCCATTTGGGTCATGGCAACAGGCGGGCTTTGCCTGTTGATCCTCATCGCCCTCGGCCTGCGGCGCGGCCAGCCTAACCGACCTTGAGGACGATTTTACCGATGTGTGTGCTGCTCTCCATCCGCGCATGGGCGTCGGCGGCATCGGCCAGATCAAACGTCTGATCCATCACAGGCGCCACACGGCCTGAGGCGAGCATGGGCCAAACATGTTGCCGGAGATCATCCGCAATGGCCGCCTTTGCCAAATCGGATTGCGGGCGCAGGGTCGATCCAGTGATCGTTAAGCGCCGCATCATCACTTGGGCGAAGTTCAATTCAACCTTCGGGCCTTGCAAGAATGCGATTTGAACAAGGCGACCGTCATCGGCCAATGCGCGCACGTTGCGCGGCAGATAATCCCCGCCCACCATATCAAGGATAAGATTTGCGCCGCCTTGGGCCTTCATGACCTCCACAAAATCATCCTCGCGGTAATTCACCGCGATTTCCGCGCCCAGATCACGACAGACCGCGCATTTGGCGTCACTCCCCGCCGTGGTAAAAACCCGCGCGCCAAAGGCATGGGCCAGCTGGATCGCTGTCGTGCCGATGCCCGACGACCCGCCATGGATCAACACCCTTTCCCCCGCCTTCAAGCCACCGCGCACAAAGACGTTGGACCAGACGGTAAAGAACGTCTCAGGCAGGCAGGCGGCCTGTTTCAGGGTCAGGCCCTCCGGCACGGGCAAGCAATGGGCCGCAGGTGTCACGACCTCTTGCGCATAGCCGCCACCGGGCAAAAGCGCGCAAACCGCATCGCCCACGGCCCAGTCGGTCACGCCGGGGCCAATCGCACTGATGGTGCCAGCGGCCTCCAACCCCGGCAGGGGGCTGGCCCCTTTGGGCGGATTATAAAGCCCCGCACGCTGCAAGGCATCGGGCCGGTTCACACCGGCATAGGCCACCTTGATCCGGACCTGCCCGTGGGCAGGCTCTGGCGTTGGGACGTCGGTCAGTTTCAGAACCTCGGGGCCACCCGCCGTCGTGATTTCGACCGCCTTCATCGTGGGGTCCGCCATGATCCTGGCAAATCGGATGGCGGCGCACCAGGCGCTGTGATCCGCGACGTCAGCTGGCCCAGAACCGATGCAAAAGGCTTGGTGAAGGGGTTGGCATTAACCGATGCCTTGAACTTTTCGAACTGCATCACATTGTCGATCCGCCGGTCAATGAAAGCCGACGTTGCCTGACCATCCAGACTGTCATCCCCCAACCAATACAGAACCACCGACGCATAGACCGCCGACAGCGTGGCGCGTTTTGTGTACCAGTTCACATCGTCTGATTGGTCGCCCAGGGCCGTCCAAATCGCATCCGCCGTCCCCCAAATAAGCTTCGACCCTTCAGGCGCCATATGCGGCAACGCGAACAAGACCGATCCGCGGCGTACGGCCTCTTTGTCGTCGACAGCATCCAACCGTAGGCGGATCGCATGGGCGACCCTGTCGCGGAACCGCATATCGCCAAGGTCCGCGGCCTCAAGGGCCGCGACCATCGCGCGATCGCCTTCTTTGTGAAACAGGATCGCCAGATCAACAGCCCCGCGTGGGCAGGCGGCGCGGGCCTCATCCGCTGTGAGGTCACTGTCCCCCACAGCCGCGCGGAAGGCGTCATCGGTCCAGCCATCGAAGGCCACATGGGGCAGAATCGCATCCAGCAATTCCAATTGACGGGGGTCAGTTTGGGACGTCATGTCAGCTTGCCTTTCAGGGGTTTGCGGTACTCTAGACAAGATAGAACCCCTTTGCTATACGGCCACTTCCTGCAATTCCTTGCAAATCAAACTTAGAAAGGTGGTGAAAACCACATGCAGGTTAGTGTTCGTGACAACAACGTCGATCAGGCGCTTCGTGCCCTGAAGAAAAAGCTCCAGCGTGAGGGCGTTTTTCGTGAAATGAAGCTCAAGCAGCATTTCGAAAAGCCGTCCGAGAAAAAGGCGCGCGAGAAGGCCGAGGCCATTCGCCGTCAGCGCAAGCTGGCTCGGAAGAAAGCACAGCGTGAGGGGATGCTCTAAGCACCTCTGAACACGTTAAGAATAAGAAAGCCCCCGCACCGATTACCGGCGCGGGGGCTTTTTCGTTTCGCGATCGGCGGTCGGTTTAAGCGATGCCTGCAAGACGCAGGATCACGACAACAACGACGATCAGGCCAATGATGTAAAGAATGTTGCGCATGTCGTTACACCAGATTGATGATTGCAACGACGACAACAACGAGGCCGATAAGGCTGAGAATTCCGCGCATGGTATGTCCCTTTCTAGGTTTGGTTGTATCCATAACCCCCAAAGCGCCGCTTTGGTTCCGCCGCCCTTAAACCGGCAGGGCCGTCGTCTGCCGGACGGTGCGCAATGCGAAAGACGATTGCATCCCCTGCACACCGGGCAGGCTGGCCAGATAACGCCGGTGGATGCGCGCGAAATCTTCGGCGTCTTCGGCGACGACTTTTAACAGATAATCCGCCTGCCCCGCCATAAGATGACATTCCAACACGTCCGGCACCAAGGCCACGGATTTCTCAAACGCCGCCAAAACATCATCCGCCTGTGCACGCAGGGTGATTTCCACGAACACGGTCGTCTTGCGGTCTACTTTGCGTGGATTGACCAAGGCCACATAGCCACTGATAAAGCCGTCCTTTTCCAGCCGTTGAACCCGTCTGTGGCAGGCCGATGGGGACAGGTTCACCTTTTCAGACAGCTCCGCGTTGGACAGACGGCCTTCGCGTTGAAGGGCGGAAAGGAGGCGACGATCCGTCTCATCAAGGTCAGACATGCACTATCTTTCGAAAGTTGGGGCGCAAGGCGCAATAATCTCGCCCAAAGATTACGACCAACATTCCCACAAAGACCAGCCCTGCTGGCCGTTGAAAACACAAAGGCCCGCCGGAAAACCGACGGGCCAGACCTAAAAGTCTTAGGGTTTTTTTTACTTCTGCGCGCGCAGGGCGTCGCGGATTTCCATCAGAAGCTCTTCTTGCGTTGGACCAGCAGGTGCTTCGGGCTCTGCCTCTGGCTCTGGGCCTTTGGCTTTGTTCACGGCTTTGACGAGCATGAACACAACGAACGCAATGATCAGGAAGTTGATCAGGGCCATGATGAAGTTACCATACGCGAAGACAGCACCGTCTTCACCTTCGGACAAGCGATATCCCAGCGACGAGAAATCGATACCACCCATGAACAAGCTGATGATCGGGTTGATCAAGTCAGCAACAAGGCTGGATACGATGGCCGTAAAGGCCGCGCCGATGATGATACCAACGGCCATGTCCATGACATTGCCCTTGGCGATGAAGTCTTTGAATTCTTTAATCATTTTAGTTCCCACTGTTTGGCTACCACGCATTACAATTGTGCACATGCGCTCACGCGCACAGTGTTAACGCATTTTTCGCACACCACCAAAGGGTTATAATCTGTGACATTCCCCCCAAATTCAGTCGGGCAACACGAAAGGAAACCCCGTGACTGACCTGTCGAATTTCCCCATCACCGCCCGTTGGGCCCCGCAGAACCCCGACGTCATTCAACTGTATTCGTACCCCACGCCCAATGGCGTAAAAGTGTCGATCGCGCTTGAGGAAATGGGGCTGGCGTATGAACCCCACCTCGTGACCTTGTCGGACGCCGATGTGAAGTCTGACGCCTTCCTCAGCCTGAACCCCAACAACAAGATCCCCGCAATCATTGACCCCAACGGGCCAGACGGCGCGCCATTGGGGTTGTTCGAAAGCGGCGCGATCCTGATCTATCTGGCAGAAAAGTCCGGCAAGCTGCTGGGCAAAACGGCCTCTGAGAAAGCCAAGATCATCCAGTGGGTGATGTTCCAGATGGGCGGCCTTGGGCCGATGTTCGGGCAGATGGGCTATTTCGTCAAATTCGCGGGTTCCGAGATCGAAGACCCCCGTCCGCGTCAACGCTACATTGACGAAGCCAAGCGCCTGCTGGCCGTTCTGGAAAAAGAACTGGACGGCAAAGACTGGATTGCCGGTGATTTCTCTATCGCGGATATCGCGATTGCCCCATGGCTGAGCGCGCTGGAATTCTACGGCACCAAAGGTGTGGTCGGGTTCAACGATCTGACCAACGTGCCCGCCTACCTTGACCGTTTTATGGCCCGTCCGGCGGTTGAAAAAGGCAAGACGATCCCGGACCCGAAGGGCTAAACCCCGCCCAGATTGGCCCGCAGCGTTTCGTCTGCGGGCCGACTGGCTAGCCTGGAAGCGTTCCGGTCAAAACATACCGCAGGATTTGGACAACCTGTGACGGCTCCCGCGCAACGGCGAGGGCTGCGGCATCAACCTCCTTCAAGGCATGGTCGTGATCGGGTTGCTGCAACACGATCAGGGATTTCCCCAAAGCCGCCGCATAGCCCGCGTCAAACGCCGCATTCCATTGGCGGTACTTTTCGCCAAATCGCACAACAACCACGTCTGCATCCGCGATCCCCTTACGGGTGCGGATCGCGTTGACCATGGCACCCTTATGGTCATGCCAATACTTGTCATCCTCCGCCCCAAGGATCGCGACCCCGCAATCGTCCGACGCGCCGTGATCGGTCACGGGGCTGTGGAACGCAATCTCAAGGCCCTTGGCACCCTCAATAATCTGATCGCGCCAATCCGTGTGGATTTCACCGGATAGGTAAACGTTAAGCATGTGTCGCCTCCTCTTTGGCGACCACTTAGCACGTCACTGTTTGCGCGCCACGATGTAGCGGGACATGGCGGGGAAATTTCCGGCCTCCACAATGTCGAAGCCTGCAAATGTCAGGCTGTCCTCAAAGTACTTCTGCGTGAAAAACCGCACGTCAGGCGCTTTGCCCAGCATCTTCATCGGCGGGATCATGGCGCGGATCAGATGACGTTTGAACCCGATGACGGGATCGGCAAGGCAGGGCGTTTTGCTGATCAGATAGCCCCCTTTCGGCAATTGGCGGTGAATGTCGGCAAGGATGTCTTCGAACTTGGCGACCAGATGGAACAGGTTGAAGGCGAGGACCACCTCGAAGGGACCGGGCAGTTTGACGGCTTCTTCCGCGGACATCGCCTCAAACCGGACGTCACCGGTCGTGGGGCGGGCGCGTGCGATGTCGATCATTGCGGGCGAAATGTCCGTACCGGTGATCTGCCCCACATGGGGCGCGATCTGCGTCGCGGTGTTGCCCGTTCCGCAGCCAACCTCAAGAACGCGGTCCATCGACATTAAATACGACAACGTGCGGCCCAAGGTGTATTCATAGGACTCCATATCCTTGATCGGGTCGGTGGCGTATTTGGGCGCGATCTTGTCCCAGAATGATGCGGCGTTTGTCATGGGTCTCTCCTTACTGGGGTATGTATAACCCAATGACCTGACCCAAGGAATTGACGAAAAACGCAAGACATCTATACGTTTACGTATGGATATTGATGCCAACCGGTTGGACTGGAACCACCTGCGCGCGTTTCTGGCCGCCGCAGAGGCGGGGTCCTTGTCGGGTGCCGCCAAGACACTGACCCTAACGCAACCCACGCTCAGCCGCCAGATTGCGGCGCTTGAAGACAGTTTGGGGCTGCTGCTTTTTGAACGGGTCGGGCGCGGTCTGGCGATCACCCAAGCGGGGCGTGAATTGCTGTCCCATGTTCAAGATATGGGGGCCGCGGCCCAACGTGCAGGCCTGAC
Source organism: Pseudooctadecabacter sp. (assembly GCF_965657175.1). Taxonomy (GTDB): domain Bacteria; phylum Pseudomonadota; class Alphaproteobacteria; order Rhodobacterales; family Rhodobacteraceae; genus Octadecabacter. The sequence continues at coordinate 110,175 of NZ_CBFHNH010000003.1, forward strand.
CGCAAGCGGCCAACGGTCTGACCTCAGCGGGTGGGTCACCATCACCGCCAGCGATATCATGGCCGCCAACCTATTGCCGGGAATTGTGGTCGATCTGCGCAAAGTCGCCCCTCAGTTGGCGATTGAGGTGGTGGCCACCAACGACATTTCCGATCTAATGCGCCGTGAGGCGGATATCGCCATCCGCCACATGCGCCCCGAAGAACCCGAACTTGTCGCACGACTGGTGCGTGAGGCCGTGGGGTATTTCTACGCCAGTACGGAGTTTCTGGACCGCGTCGGGCGGCCGCGAACACTCGAAGATATCAACGTCATGGATTGGGTCAGCTACGGCAACACCGACCGGATGATTGATTATATGACGGGCCTTGGACTGACCCTGACGCCGGCCAATTTCCGTGCCTCATCCGAGGACGGATTGGTGGCGTGGGAAATGGCCAAGGCGGGTCTTGGCGTTTGCCCCATCGACGATGTGGTGGGCAGCGCGACGCCGGGTATGGAAAAGGTCCTGCCCGACGTTCTGAAAGTCGCCTTCCCCATTTGGCTTGTCGCCCATCGGGAGCTTCACACCAGCCCGAAAATCAGGCTGGTGTTTGATCTGGTCGCCAAAGCGCTAAAGGACCGTTAACCGCGCAAAGTGCCGCCGGTGGCCTTTGTCACCTTGTCGATAATCTTGGCGCTGACGGCCTCAATATCGGCATCTTTCAACGTGGCATCCACGGGCTGCAAACGCACCGTCATAGCGAGGGATTTTTTACCCTCACCCAGACTACCACCGATGAATTCGTCAAAGACGCGCACATCATCGATCAGCGCCTTGTCGGCCCCCACGGCGGCGTTGACAGCCGTCAACGCATCCACGGTCGTGTCCATGACAAAGGCAAAATCCCGTTCAACCGCTTGAAGATCAGGAATGTAGGCCGCACCACGGTTGGCGGTTTGTTTCTTCGGCAACGGGATCTCAGCGGGGAACAGGGTAAAGCCCACGACCGGCCCTTTCACGTTCAGCGCGTTTAGGATCTTGGGGTGAATTTCACCGAAAATCCCAAGCATCTTCTTTGGGCCCAGACAGATTTTACCGTGACGGCCCGGATGCCATTCTGGCCCCGCATCCCGCAGGATCTGCACCTTCGCTGGCGCACCCATGGCGGACAGGATTGCCTCGGCGTCGGCCTTGGCATCGTAGATATCGACGTCACGGGATGCCCCGTGCACGTCCTTGGCGGTGGTTTTACCGACCAAGATACCGGTCACGCGGGTGTGCTGTTCGCCGGGCTCACCGCCCTGAAAAACATCGCCAGCCTCAAACAGGGCCATGTTGTTGAGGCCACGGGCCTGATTGCGGGCTGCGGCCTGCAACAGACCGGGCAACAAGGCGGGCCGCATGTGCGACATTTCAGAACTGATGGGATTGGCCAGCATGGTCGCGTCGGTGCCGCCACCGAACAATTCAGCCGCCGCTTTGTCGATAAAGCTGTAGGTCACGCATTCGTTGTACCCCAAGGCCGCCGTGGTCCGGCGTGCCATGGACAGACGTTTTTGCATAGGTGTCAACACGGGCGCAGGCACGCCGGCGCGCTGGCGGGCCATAGGCTGGGGTTTGAGGTTGGTGAGCGACGCCATGCGCGCGACTTCCTCGACCAGATCAGCCTCCCCCATGACGTCAGGGCGCCAAGACGGCACCTGCGCCATATCGCCATCCATGACAAAGCCAAGGGCAGTCAATGTGGCGCGCTGTTGATCGGCAGGGATGTCCATGCCCACAAGCGATGAACACCGCGCCGTATCGAGTTTGTAGGCACGTGAGGTGTCGGGGATTTCACCGGCCTGCACGACCTCAGACGCGTCACCGCCTGCGATATCCACGATCATGCGCACGGCATGTTCCAGACCCTCAGGCGTGAACGCGGGGTCAATGCCCCGTTCGAAACGGTACCGCGCATCGGAATTGATCTTCATCGCGCGGCCCGTGTAGGCCGTGCGAATGGTGTCGAAATAAGCGGCCTCCACAAAGACATTCACCGTGTCTTCGGTCACGCCTGTGCGCAGCCCACCCATGACACCGGCAATGGATTCCGGACCTTCGGCATCGGAAATCACGGTGGCGCCTTCAGGGAAGGTGTAGTCTTTTTCGTCAAGTCCGGTCAGGGCCTCGCCCCCTTCGGCACGGTGCAAACGCAGGGCGTTGCCGGTGATCTTGTCGGCGTCAAAAACGTGCAACGGACGGTTCAGATCATAGGTGAACCAGTTGGTCACATCCACGAGGAACGAAATCGGACGCAAGCCAATGGCGCGCAACTGCTGTTGCAGCCAATCAGGGCTGGGGCCGTTTTTCACACCCTTAATCAGGCGGCCAAAAAACACAGGCGCTTGGCCAAGGGTGTCTGCGTCAATCGTCACCGACACAGGGCACGGGAAAGACGCCTCAACCGGATCAACGGTCAGCGGTTTTAACGTGCCCAGACCACGGGCGGCCAAATCACGGGCCACACCGCGCACGCCCAATGCATCGGGACGGTTGGGGGTGATCGCGATCTCGATCACAGGGTCGACCTTGGCCGCATCATGTTCGGCCAGATAGTCGGCAAAGCTTTGGCCGATCTCTCCGGCGGGGAGTTCGATGATGCCGTCGTGTTCCTCGCTCAGCTCCAGTTCACGCTCGGACGCCATCATGCCGTGGCTTTCGATACCGCGGATTTTGCCCACGGAAATGGTGATGTCGAGGCCGGGGATATAGGTGCCGGGGCGGGCCACAACGACGGTAATCCCTTCGCGCGCATTGGGTGCGCCACAGATGATTTGCGTTGGCCCTTCGCCATACTCCACCGTGCAGACGCGCAGCTTGTCCGCGTCGGGGTGTTTTTCCGCCGCTGTCACCTTACCGATGATAAAATCGCTGAGTTTCGCAGCAGGGTTTTCGATCCCTTCAACCTCAAGCCCGAGATCGGTGAGGGCCTCTGCAATAGCATCCACAGAGGCATCCGTGTCGAGGTGGTTTTTGAGCCAAGAGAGGGTGAATTTCATCGCGTCAGGTCCTGCCAAATAAGGTGTTGGCGGGGGTTTAACGGAAAGGCCCAGCGGGGGCTAGTCCTTGCGGGTCTTCGCCTTGAGCCATTGGTTCACCGCAAAGACCGGCAGAATGATCACCGCCCAGCCCAGTGCGTTAAGACCGGTCAGCCGACGCTTGGCCTCTAACGGAATATCGGGGTCACGCCACAACCCGATATGGGCGACCACGATCAACGTCACGAGGACGGCTAACCCAAGTTTTGACCGCTTTGTCATGTTGCCCTCGCGATGAAGCCCACGCGCAAAAAACGGCGCAGCAGGTCGGTCACGGTGTCGCGCAGTGCGGAACGCTCCACATCCGGCAGAGCATCAGCCAGAAGGTCAATGAGGTCGCTGGGCGAAATTGCCTCCTCAAGCAGGTCCAGAACATGTGCCGCGATTGCGTCAAACTGCAGCATCCGTTCCCCGTCACAGCTGGCCCCGACCCAAACGTCGCCAGCGGGGTACAGGACTGCAAAACGTGTGCGCTGGTAGGCGCGCATAAAATCCAAAGCGGAGCGATCGGGGTGCGGTCCGGGGTGTGGGAACTGCACGTCCTGTCTGGGGGCCGGCAGCAGATGGTCAAGGCCAGACATCACAAGGTCTGCTGCCTCGCCAACATCACTGTAGGTCAGGCGCACCGCTGGGGCGGTCTGGGTCAATGTGATCAATGCGCTCAGCGCTTCGCCCGCTGGCAAGCCACGGGAGAAATTCTGCTTGGCCAGTGCGGCTAGAACGTCCCCCGAAGGCACCTCCGACAGGGTCGTGGGCCCATCGTCTGCACGGTCCAGCAGCACAATTGACCGGATGGGGGCCACCATGCCGTGCGCAGCAACAGTCTGTCCGCCGACATAGCGATACTGCTTGTTTTCAGGACCGGGGTTCGCGCCAACAAAGGTCAGCACCTCGGGCGGCAGCCCCTCTGGCAAAGGCAAACGCAGGCGCGCAGCGATCCCTGTGGCATGCCCAATCAACGCCCCGCTGGGACCGCGGTCAACCAGCAGATAATCATCGGTAAACAATCGCGCCCCACGGGCCATCAGTGCCACAGACAGGGTCGATTTCCCCGCCCGTCGCAAGGCCGGGAACAGTGTCAGCCCGCCATCGCCCTCAACAGCGGCGGCGTGAAAACACAACCTGTCCGGCGATTGCGCGATCAACGCCGAGGCGAGAATGCTCAGCAGATCGCAGATGACATTCACCTGAGTCTTGTGGATGCGGGGTTCAGTGGTGTGAGGGGACTGGATCAACCATGCGGTGCCATTAAAGGCCAGCACGGCGCAAGGAACCTCGGGGCCGTATTCGGCCGGTACGGTCCGTTTTACAGTAAAGGGCCAGCAGGGAACGTACCCCGCCAGCCCTGTCACCAGATCATCGCAATCAACGCAGCGGACTGGGGCCGAAAGCCCCTGAAACCAGATATCGTGAACGGTCACTGCACCGATGGGTCAATTAGTTTGCGATGCGCAGACCGGCATCGGACAGACAGGATTCAAAACTGCTCTGGCTGGTGCTGGACGACTGGCAGTTGCCAATGGACGCATCAATATTGGCATCGCCCGTAGACGCGATGGACGGTGCGCTCCAATCGGAGGCCTCAGAGGCGGAGGGTGCTGATGCAGCAGAATAGGCCGACGACGCGGAGGATACCGAAGACGCCGACGAAACCGACGATGCGGGCGAAACCGATGAAGCGGACGAAACCGATGAAGCGGACGATGCTGAAGACGTGCCAGAGCTATGACTGGCCGCCATGACCGACATGGTCGGAGCGAAGACACCGGCTGTGGTAAGTCCAGCAAGACGCGTCAGCGCCGCACGACGGGACAGGGTTTTGGTTGTCATGATTTAATCCCTTAAGACTGATTAGGCCAAAACATGGCTTCTGCCTAGTTATTAGGCAATTAAGTCCTAAAGATGGCATCAATCATGGCGGACTTTCGCCGGCGGTTTCAGGTGCCGCCATGCACTGTTGGGACCTGCAACGCGCTAAACCCGTAGTGTTTCAGCCAACGTAGATCGCTTTCAAAGAAGGCGCGCAGGTCGGGGATGCCGTATTTCAGCATCGCGATCCGGTCGATCCCCATCCCGAAGGCAAACCCCTGCCATTCATTGGGGTCGATGCCGCCCGCTTGCAGGACTTTGGGATGCACCATGCCGGACCCCAAAACCTCAAGCCAATCGTCGCCTTCGCCCACTTTCACAGTACCGCCTGAGAAATCGCACTGGATGTCGACCTCGGCGCTGGGTTCGGTGAACGGGAAATGCGACGCACGGAAACGGGTTTTCACCTTGGTGCCGAAGTAAGCGGTGAAGAATTCCTCTAGCGTCCATTTCAGGTTCGCCATTGAGATGTCTTTGTCGATGGCCAGACCTTCGACCTGATGGAACATAGGCGTGTGGGTCTGGTCATAATCGGCACGGTACACGCGGCCGGGGCAGATGATGCGGATGGGTGCACCCTGTTCTTCCATAGACCGGATTTGTACGGGGCTGGTGTGGGTCCGCAGCACGTGGGGCGGGCGGTTATCGCCTTCGGCGCGGTGGGTGTAGAACGTATCCATCTCGGCCCGCGCGGGGTGGTGGCCGGGGATGTTCAGCGCGTCGAAATTGTACCAGTCGGATTCGATTTGCGGGCCTTCGGCAGTGGCAAAACCCATGTCCGCGAAGATAGCTGTGCATTCTTCCCAAACCTGACTTACCGGATGGATCGTGCCCTGACGCCGGTCCCGTCCGGGCAAGGTCACATCCAACCATTCCGCCTTCAGCCGTTCATCAAGGGCGGCATCGGCAAGGCCAGCCTTCTTGGCGGACAGCGCGGCGTTAATCTCATCCTTCAGCGCATTCAAAGCGGGGCCGGCGACCTGCCGTTCCTCCGGCGTCATCTTGCCCAGTTCACGCATCTTGAGGCTGATTTCGCCCTTTTTGCCGACAGCCTGCACGCGCAAGTCTTCGAGCGTGGATTCGTCCGCAGCGTTCCCGATAAGGTCGAGGTATTTGGATTTCAGATCGTCCATGAGGCTGGCCCTTCGTCATTTGATGCCCTGCTACCGTGCAGCCGCCCGTTCTGCAAGACGGGCGGGCGTTAACGCGATCTTAGGGGCCGACCATTTAAGGACCTTCGAAACCTTTAGGCCGACCTTATGACCGATCTGAACGATGTCCTTGACCCTCTGTTTGCGGCGTCCCATCCCGATGTGATGGCGCGCACCACGATGGAGGCCACACTACCGATTGCCTTTTTAACGGATGTGTACGCAGCAGAAGAAAACTCGGATATCCTTGCCGCCTATGCCCGTTGGACCCGGCGGATCATCGGGTCCGAAAACTGTTCAATTTCCCTGATCCAACCGGACACATCCCTCAAGATGTTGGCGATTTCAGGCGAAGAAACGATCGAAACCGATACGGTCCGCGCGCTGACGGCCTCAGCCGTCGGGGCGGTGGTGATGCGCAGGACGGGCCTGTTCGTTCCCTGTTTGGGCGATATACCCGTCGCTGCGGCCCAGACGGCGGCCAATAACGGGTTCCAATGTTCCTACGTGGCCCCGATCCTCGCAGGTGAGACATGTTTTGGCACCCTCACGGCGAGTTTTCGGGTCGAAAGCGTGCGCCCCGCACGCGTTCTGACTGTGATTGAGGCTATGGCCCTGTGCATGGGGTCGCAGATGCTCCTCGTTGAACAGATGACGCGGCTGCGTGATGTCGCGTTAACCGACCCGCTGACCGGCACAAACAACCGCCGCGCGTTGGACGAAGCGACACCTTTGACGTGGGAAAAGTGGGAGAAGGAAAAGGTGCCCTTCGCCATCCTCGCCCTCGATATTGATCACTTCAAATCCGTCAACGACACCCACGGTCATACTGTAGGGGATGAAATCCTCAAACAAATGGCTCAGCGGATCATGGATCAGGTGCGCGAAGACGATATGGTGGTGCGTTTGGGGGGCGAAGAATTCGGCGTGCTGTTGCCGCGCACGAAATACGACACGTCCTTGCAAGTCGCCGAACGCATTCACGCGGCCATCCGGTCTGCGCCCTTTCGAGTGGGGGACCTTGTCTTGCCCGTCACGGCAAGTTTTGGCGTGACCGAGATTGCCTCTGACGATGTGTGCGCCGAAGATGTCTTGGAACGCGCGGATCAGGCACTTTATGCGGCCAAACGGTCAGGACGCGACCGCGTGATCCGGTTCGATCACACCCGGTCCATATCGGCGGCCTAGCGGGGCGCAGCAGGGGCTCAGAAACGCAAAAGGCCGCCCCGAGAGGAGCGGCCTTTCTCAATTCATATCGCATCTGGCTTAGGCCATAGCAGCCTTTGCTTTTTCGACGATCGCGCCGAATGCTTCAGGCTCGTTCACAGCCAGATCGGCCAGAACTTTGCGGTCCACTTCGATCCCAGCCAGGTTCAGGCCGTTGATGAAACGGGAATATGTGAGAGTTTCGTCAAGCGAGCGCACAGCCGCGTTGATCCGCTGGATCCACAATGCGCGGAAGTTGCGCTTACGGTTGTGACGGTCACGTGTTGCATACTGGTTGGCCTTATCAACGGCCTGACGTGCAACTTTGAAGGTGTTGGAACGACGGCCATAATAGCCTTTCGCTGCATCCGTGACCTTCTTGTGACGACGATGAGTAACGGTTCCGCCTTTGGTACGAGACATGGTCTACCCTCCTCTTAGCGTGCGTAGGGCATCATGGACTTGACGATTTTCTCGTCAGCCGCACAAAGCGTTGTGGTGCCGCGCGCATTGCGCAGGAATTTGTTGGTGCGTTTGATCATGCCGTGGCGCTTACCGGCCTGACCGGCCAGAACGCGGCCAGAGGCCGTCACTTTGAACCGCTTTTTGCAGCTCGATTTGGTCTTCATCTTAGGCATTTCCGTCTCCTCTTAGGTGCGGTCATGAAACGCGACTCGGCATGCCAAACTGGCCGGTCGCGCGGGTGGAGTGGGGCGTGTAGCCCGCGTTTGCATGTATGGCAAGAGGATTCGCGCAAAAGTCGGGCGCGATATCAGTTCACGAAGCGGCCAACCACTGACACGAAAACATCCGGTATATCGGCGATGGAATAGCCCCCCGGATTGTCCCGAATGGCCAATACGATCAAACCGCCCGCGATCATCACCGCAATCGACGCAGCACGGGGCACACGTCCATCGGACAACGACCCCATGATTGACGGAATCGAAAACGCACCGACCACAAGGCCGATCACCAACATCAGATCCGGATCCATACCCTACCCTCAACTTACCGTTAAAGAACGTTACTCCGAAGACCCAGCCAAAATCAAACTTTCGTCGCAGGGGGCAACCCGCAGGATATTCGTGCTGCCCGGCGTGTTGAACGGAACACCGGCGGTCACCACGATCATATCGGATTTTCCGGCGATACCGGTTCCGGTCGCAGCGCGGACTGCTTCGATCACAGCGGTCTTGAAACGGTCCACGACTTTCACCGATTTCACGCACGTGGTCCCCCAGCTGAGGCACAAACGGCGGATCGTATTCTGGTCACTGCTCAGCACAACAATCGGCACCCGAGGCCGTTCACGTGACGTCAAAAGTGCCGTGGTGCCGGACTGCGAATAACAACAAATCGCTTTGATGTCGGCCGTTTCCGCAATTTCACGGGCGGCGGCCACGATGCCGTCGGCCACGGTGCGGCCATCGGATTTGCGGCTGGCGGCGATGATGTCGGTGTAGGTTGGATCGGCCTCAACCTCGACTGCGACGTTGTTCATTGTCGTCACGGCCTCAATCGGGAAATCACCGGCGGCGGATTCAGCGGACAACATGATGGCATCGGTGCCTTCGTAGATGGCCGTGGCAACATCGGACACTTCGGCCCGCGTGGGCATTGGGCTTTCGATCATGCTTTCCAACATTTGGGTGGCAACGATCACGGGCTTGGCCGCGGCACGACACTTGCGGATCAGCTGTTTCTGGATCGGCGGCACGTTCTGGACAGGCAATTCCACGCCCAGATCACCACGGGCCACCATAATGCCATCGCTGACGGCAAGGATATCGTCGAAGGATTTTACGGCCGCGGGCTTTTCGATCTTGGACAGGATCGCCGCACGGCCCTTGGCCAGCGCGCGCGCCTCATCCACATCGGCGGGACGCTGCACAAAAGACAAGGCCAGCCAGTCAACACCCAGATCACAGACAAATTCGAGGTCCTTGCGGTCCTTTTCGGACAAAGCCGCCAGGGGCAGCACAACGTCGGGAACGTTCACACCCTTACGGTTGGAAATCGTGCCTGCGACGACGACTTCGCAATCAGCAAAATCGCGGCCGCAGTCTTTGACGCGCAGCTTGATCTTGCCGTCGTTGACCAACAGATGCGCGCCAGGTTCCAGCGCGTCGAAGATTTCTTTGTGGGGCAATTGCACCCGATCTTTTGTGCCGGGCGCATCATCCAGATCCAGTCGGAACGCCTGACCAACCACAAGATCTTCGCCATCATCATTGGCAAAAACACCAACGCGCAGCTTGGGCCCTTGCAGGTCAGCCAAGATCGAAATCGGACTATCAAGGTCCTTTTCAACCTGCCGGATAATCGCGTGCCGCACTTTGATTTCAGCATGGTCGCCGTGGCTCATGTTCAGGCGGAACACGTCAGCGCCCGCTTCATGGAGCGCGCGGATCATCTGGTAGTCGTCGGAGGCCGGGCCAAGGGTGGCAACAATCTTGACGTTGCGATCGCGTTTCATGGTGGTATTCCTCTGGGTCTGCGGCGGAAGGCGGTTCAGTTACCGCTAACGTTGGCGGTCTTATAGCGGAAATCAGGCAGGCTACAACTGCCCTCAGAAGGTTGACAATCAGATGACGGATGCAGGGTTTCAGCCGGTCTATATTCATGGCGAAGATCGGTCATCACGCTGGCTGATCACGTGCGATCATGCCACCAACACTGTGCCGCCTTGCGTGAATGGCGGTGACCTTGGGCTGCCCGCAGCAGACATGGCCCGCCACATCGCCTATGATATCGGGGCTGCAGGCGTCACATGCGCGTTGGCAGACACATTGGGGGCACCGGCGGTTCTGTCGAATTTTTCGCGGATGGTCATTGACCCCAATCGCGGCCTGCATGACCCAACTTTGTTGATGAAGCTTTATGACGGATCGGTCATACCGGCAAACCGGCATGCGGACGCGGATGAAAAAGCGCGGCGCGCCGATGCGTTCTATGCGCCCTATCATGATGCCATCGCGCAGCTGGCCGCCCGTCAGGATGATACGGTCATTGTGGCTGTGCATTCGTTCACCCGCCAACTGCGCGCCCGCCCACCGCGCCCTTGGCATATTGGCATTCTCTACGCGTCAGACAGACGCTTGTCAGACCCGTTGATGGATATCTTGCGGGCCGAAGATGATCTTTGCGTCGGCGACAACGAACCCTATGTCGGGCATTTACCTGGTGACAGTATTGATCAGCACGGATTAAAAATGGGCCGTCCCAATACATTGATCGAACTGCGCAACGACCTGATTGAAGACCCCGACGCACAGCACGCGTGGGGGGCGAGACTGGCCCCCCTTTTGGAACGTGCCCTACAGCAGATGGAGACGACACATGCCTAAACTGGACGCCCAGACCCAGATCGAACTTGAGGCGGCAGCCTTCCGCCGCTTGCAACGGCATCTGATGGAAGACCGCACGGATGTGCAGAACATCGATATGATGAACCTTGCGGGGTTTTGCCGGAACTGCCTGAGCCGCTGGTATCAGGAAGCCGCCGTAGAGCGGGGCATCGAGATGTCCAAAGACGAGGGCCGGGAGGCTTTTTACGGCATGACAATGGACGACTGGAAGGCCAACTTCCAAACCGATGCGACGGCAGCGCAAGGGGCGGCATTTGAAAAATCGTTTGAGGAAAACGTAACTTCAAAACACAGGTGATATCGCCTGCGGCGGGCGGGCGAACAAAATTCCGGAATTTTGTTGCCTCCGGCGGAGGTATTTTTGAACCAGAGAAACAGGGCGCGTTAACGGCGACGCAGGAATGTCGGCAAATCGTTGGTCGCCAAGGCCTTGGCCTGTCCTACCCAATTGTCACGGGTAACCCGACCTTTGAACCCTTCGAGGTTGTCATCCACCCACGCGATTTCGTCATCGGTCCATGCCGCGATCTGGTCGTAGTGGTAGAACCCGAGGTCGTTGCACAGCACCGCAAGCTTGGGTCCGATGCCGCTGATCTTCGTCAGATCGTCAGGAATGCCGTCGCGCGGCGCGTCTAGCCCTGTGGGCATTGTGGACGCGGGAGTTGGGTCTGCCTGTTGCGGGGGCAGTGTTTGCACGGCGTCCGTGGCCACGGTTGGAAAGGACACCGGCGGCGGCGTTGGCCTGCGGTAGCCTCCCCCTTCCATCGGCGGGATGTTTGTGTCCGGGCCTGCGAGGGCTGCTTTCGTGCGGGCACGTTCGCGGTCGAGTTGGGTTTGGAGACGGAACATTTCATCGGCGCTGGCCCGTCCTGCGCCCCCACCCCAGATCAGCTTACCGGCAACCAATCCAACCAAAGCCGCAAGCGCCAGAAGCACCCAGATTTCGGCCAGCAGAAAGCCCCATTCCTCAAACATATCTCGGTCCTTTGATCTGCATTACGGATCGCGCAGTGCGCCTTTTTCGAACCAATCGATCTCGGTCCGTCGGTTGAGGGTCCGACCCTCGGGTGTATCATTGCTGGCCACGGGCCTTTGTGCGCCAAATCCAATTGCGGTGATCGCGCGGGCGGGCACGCCACGATCAACAAGGGCGGCACGCACCGCGGCGGCACGGTCCTGGCTTAGAATTTGGTTTTGGTCCGCGTCACCAGAGGCATCAGTATGGCCGGACACCTCAAGATCAAGATCGGCCTCGACACAAGGTTTGGCGACAGCCGCCAAGGCGTTGATCGTTCGAATGGACGTCGCATCAAGCCGCGCGGAGCCGGACAGGAAGTTGATTTGCCCCGCCTCCAAGATCGCGCGCGATTGCGCGCTGCAGCCATCCAAGGTGGTGGAAAAATCGAGGTCGGGAATCCAGAATCCGTCCAGAAACACCTCGGCCAAGCCCGTGGCCGCATTGATCCGCGCACTGCCTTGTTGCGGCAAGGGCGCCACCGGTTGGATTGAGAACGCGACGTCTGGGGGCAGCCGTTGGGCCAGATCAGTCGCCAACAAATCGATATCGACCGAAGGGGACGTCACCAGATCAAGGGCCATGCCCGCACCATCAGCGGAAAGGGTCAGCCGTTCCAGTTCGGGCAACACGTCCGCAGCGATGGTCAAAATGTCGGAAGCTGCTGTGGGATTATCATCCTCAGCCGCGACGGTTGGGGATCCGAGAACCCGTACGCCCAGCGCCGCGGTCAGGTCATCCGCCGACAGTGTCGTCGGCAAACGCCCCTCAACCGAAGCGCCCGTTTCTGCTGAATAGGTGAGGGACCACGCAGCCGGTGAGCCGTCGTCGATATAGGTTATATCCCGCGTGATGGTGGCCGGGGCGCCGTCCAGCAACCCATCAATCACGCTGCCGATTTGGGGGGACGCCGCCTGACCTGTAAGGGTGATGGTCTCTTCGGTGACGACCAGCGTTCCATTTTGAAGTTGGCCGAGTGCCGCCACACCTGCGTCTGCATTGGCCGCGAATGTTTCGCTGGATACAAAGCTGCCCCGTCCCGTGTCGGTCAGCGGCAGCCCCAAGGGGCTGCGGGGTGTGAAATCTGCGGGGTATTTGCCGGATGCTGTGACAGTTGTGCCAGTAAAATCGATCGTCAGTCGCAAAGGCGCCCCGTCATCCGTGACGTCGAGCGACGGCGCGACCGTGTATGTCGACGGCACATCGCCCAACATCGCAGTCACTTGCGACAGTGCGTCAGGTGTCCCACGTCCGCTGATGTTGATCGTCTGGCCTTCGATCTGCAACCGCCCTTCGTCCAGCAGCGCCAAAGCATCCAATCCTGTGCTGGCCATGGTTGGCCAATCTGTTTGCGCTGCCGGAATGCGTGCTTGATCGATGTCCAAGGCCGCTGTTGGAAACCGGTCCGTCACCTCCGCCAGCGCCATATCTGAGGGCAATTTGCCCGTTGCACGTATGATTTCACCGGACCGCCGCACATCAAGGCTCGGGGGGCGACCATCATCCAGGACGTCGATGCGGTCCTCAAACACAAAGCCAGCTGGCAAGGCCTGCATCACCCCGATAAGCGCATCCCGTTCGAGGGGCCCTGCAACCGTTCCATCAAGGGTGACTGTCCGGTCGCTCACCGTCAAAGCACCGGATGGCAGCGCCGAAAGCCCGTCCAACCCTGTCACGAGAGCTTGCGTCCAGTCCCCATCGGGGGCGCCAGCGGCTAAGGCCAGATCTGCAAAGGCCTGCCCGTCGATGCCGCCCAACACACGTCTGGCGTCTTCGTTGGGCAAGACACCCTCTGCGACCAATTCACCCGTGTCGTCTTTCAGAACGCTCACCACAAAGGGAGATACAACGGGCAGTAAATCCACGCCGGACACGTCCAAAACCCGCAAGCCGTCGATTGCGCCAAAGACGGTGGTGATGGTGTCCAACTGGCCCGACGTCTCAACCACGCCCGTCACTGTCACGTCACGGCCAGACACGGCGACCGTTAAGGGCGGCTGCATTTCCCCTGCCAAAACGTCAGCCTGCGCAGTGATAGCGCGTTCGATCCGCACGGCATGATCCATGCTCGCCCAATAGGCCAACCCGCCTGTTCCTGCGATCAACAGCAAAACGCCGATCAGCTTGCGCACGATGCTCTCCAGCCTGATAGGGCCTTATGCCGACCCTTTGTCGGAGTATGGCTGCCTCAAAGCCGCTATGGCAAGCGACACGGGGACAAAGAGGGCTTAAACGGCGGCTTTGCGGCTTTCTTCGAGGTAGATTTCGCGCAGACGGGTCGCGATGGGGCCCGGTGCGCCAGACCCGATCTGATCGCCATCAATCTCAACCACCGGCATCACAAAGGTGGAGGCAGAGGTGATAAACGCCTCATCGGCGTCTTGGGCTTCTTCGATGGTGAACGACCGTTCTTCAACCTTCATCTGCGCTTCTTTGGCGAACCGCAAAACAGCGGCACGGGTGATCCCATGCAAGATATCATTGCTCAGCTGACGGGTGATGATGCTGTTGCCTTTGACGATATAGGCGTTGTTGGACGTGCCTTCGGTGACTTTGCCGTCCTGCACCATCCACGCATCGTCACAGCCTGCGGCCTTCGCCATCATCTTGCCCATCGACGGATACAACAGCTGGACGGTCTTGATGTCACGGCGCCCCCAACGCTGATCTTCGATGGAGATGACTTTCATCCCTTTTTTGGCCGCAGGGCTATCCGCCAGACCGGGCTTGTTCTGGGTGAACAACACCAATGTCGGCTTCACATCCTCGGACGGATAAGCAAAGTCGCGATCCCCCGCGCTGCCACGGCTGACCTGCAGATAGATCATCCCTTCGTTGATGTCGTTGATGCGGACCAACTCACGGTGGATCTCCAGCAAGTCATCAAATGCCTCGGGCTTTTGCATCTCAAGCTCGTTCAAGGACCGCTCCAACCGGACCCTGTGACCTTCGAAATCAATCAGCTTTCCGTCCAGAACCGACGTGACCTCATATACCCCGTCAGCCATCAGAAACGACCGGTCAAAGATCGAAATCTTGGCGTCTTCTTCGGGCAAATACTCTCCGTTGACGTAGACGGTGCGGCTCATGTGGGTCTCCTTTGGGCATAGCGGATGTTGACTTGGGGGCGGTCCCTCTTTCCACTGATGCGGTAGCGCGGATGGGATGCGAGGGGAAGAGATGTTTTCAAATGGAACAGCGGCAACGGTGATGTTGGTCGCAGGGATCGGCATTCCCGTTCTGGCGGCCATGAACGCCAATCTGGGCCAACGGTTGGGGTCGCCCGCGTCGGCGGCGCTGGTGCTGTTTGCTGTGGCAGGCGTCACGGCTCTTGTTGCGGTGCTGGTGTTTGGTGGGCGGTTCACAGGTGTGGGGGCTGCGCCAAAGCATCTGTTTCTCGCAGGGGCGTTGATCGCGTTTTATGTGCTGTCGATCACGTGGATCGCGCCCAGTTTCGGGGTGGGAAATGCGGTGTTCTTTGTGCTGCTGGGGCAACTGGTCTCTGCGGCGCTGATTGACCACTTCGGCCTGCTTGGGGCGCAAGTCACACCGATTACACTGACCCGACTGGCCGGGCTGGCCGTCATGGGCGCAGGCGTATTCCTGACCCAGATCGCAGGCCGCGCCTAGCCCCATAGATCGACCAAAGGCGGATGAACCCCCTGCCCGTCAAAGGCAAGCGGCACATCGCGGTCTTCAGCCAACAAGAGCGGCCCATCAAGGTCCACAACCTCCGCTCCCTGCGCCACTATTGTGGCAGGGGCCATGGCTAAAGACGACCCGACCATACAACCCACCATCACCTGGTATCCGGCATCGCGTGCGGCCGCATTCAGCCGCAAGGCCTCAGTCAATCCGCCGGTCTTATCCAGCTTGATGTTGACCATATCGTACTTGCCCGCCAGCCCCGCCAAAGTCGCCGTGTCATGACAGCTTTCGTCGGCACAAACCGGCAAAGGCCGTGCAATTTCGGCCAACATGTCATCCTGTCCTGCGGGCAAAGGCTGTTCCACCATGGTAACACCCAGCCGCAACAGATGCGGCGCCAGATCGGAATAGACCTCCGCTGTCCATCCCTCATTGGCATCCACAATGATCGTGCTGTCCGGCGCACCGGCCCGAACGGCCTCAAGACGCGCCATATCATCAGGCGTGCCAAGCTTGATCTTCAACAAAGGCCGATGGGCATGTTTGGCCGCCGACACCTTCATGTTTTCGGGCGTGTCCAAAGACAGGGTAAAGGCTGTGATACAAGGCGCAGGCGCGGGCACGCCGATCATCTCCCACACACGTTGGCCCGCGGTTTTGGCCTCCAGATCCCACAACGCGCAATCCACGGCATTGCGCGCGGCCCCTGCGTTCAAATGATCATACAGCCCCTCACGGGTCACATCCTCAGGCAGGGCCGCAATCTGTGCGGCCACAGAACTCATCGTTTCGTCATAACGGGCGTAGGGCACACATTCGCCCCAACCTGTCACACCGTCCCGCGTGATCCGAACCGTCAGCACCTTCGCCTCCGTCCGCGATCCACGTGAGATCGTGAAAACCTCAGCCAGTTTGAACACATCTTGCGCGACGGTGATGGTCATAGGCGACCCCTGTTTCGTTTTGCCAAAAATACTCCCGCCGGAGGCTCCGACGACAGCCACTCAACGCCTACAGTGCGGCAAGCGCATCCACCAGCCGCCCCGCCCCATGACGGAACGGATCAACCGCCGGAAGGCCCATTCGGTCCTCCACCTCTTGCAGATAGGCATTGGATTCATCTTCGGACAAATGCTGCGTGTTCACGGAAATGCCGATCACCTGACACGCAGGGTTCGCCACGCGCGCCATCGCAAGGGCGGTGTCGCGCAGGTCTTCAAGGCTGGGCTGTTGATAATCGGGCAATCCGCGCATGTGTTTGCGGGTCGGTTCATGGGACAACACCAGGGCATCAGGCTGACCGCCATGGACCAGCGCCATCGTCACTCCCGAATAGCTGACGTGATATAGGCTGCCCTGCCCTTCGATGTGATCCCAATGATCATCATCGTTGTCAGGGGTCAAATACTCCACCGCCCCGGCCATAAAATCCGCCACAACAGCATCCAGCGGCACACCGCCACCGGTGATCAGAATGCCCGTCTGGCCGGTGGGCCGGAACGTTGATTTCATCCCGCGCTTGCGCATCTCTGCATCCATCGCAAGTCCGGTGTACATCTTGCCCACGGAGCAATCCGTGCCCACCGCCAAACAGCGCTTCCCGCTGCGCTTGACGCCATTGGCAATCGGATAGGCCGTCGATGGAATCCGCACATCATGGAGGGACCGGCCATTGACCTTGGCCGCCGCCACCAGATCGTCCTCATCACGCAGCAGATTGTGCAAACCCGACGCGATGTCGAAGCCCATCTTCAGGGCCTCGATCAGGACCTCTTTCCATGCCTGCGAAATCACGCCGCCACGGTTGGCCACGCCGATCACAAGGGTTTGTGCACCGGCTGCTTTGGCCTCTTCCAACGACAGATCGTCAAGACCCACATCCGCACCACATCCGGGCAACCGAATTTGCCCCACGGCATTTTCAGGACGCCAGTCCTTGATGCCTTGCGCCACTTTCGCAGCAAGTTGATCCGGCGCGTCGCCGAGGAAAAGAAGATATGGGGTGGGAATCATGTTGGCCTCCAGGTGCTTTCGCGCAGACTGCGGCGGGACGGACGGGAATTGATGCCGAAATGTCGCCGCAAACAACAAAATTCCGGAATTTTGTTGCGCCAAATGATGCTAACGCACGAAACTTTACTGTCACGCCCTTCGTCCCTTTCGCACTTGCAGCACGTCGCGCAATAATCTACCCGTCCGATCAGCAGAAAACGCAACATCATTACCCGCCCGATGAAAGGTGCCCCCATGTCCTTCCGCCTCCAGCCCGCCCCGCTTGCCCGTCCAAACCGCTGTCAGCTGTTTGGCCCAGGCTCGAACACCAAGCTGTTCGAAAAGATGGCGGCCTCGGCTGCGGATGTGGTCAATCTTGACCTTGAGGACTCTGTCAGCCCCACAGACAAAGACATCGCCCGCGCCAATGTGATTGAGGCCATCAACGCCGTCGACTGGGGCACAAAGACGGTCAGCGTCCGGATCAACGGGCTCGACACACCCTATTGGTATCGCGACGTGGTCGATGTAATGGAACAAGCCGGCGACCGATTGGATCAGATCATGATCCCGAAAGTCGGCTGCGCCGCTGATGTCTACGCCGTTGATGCACTGGTCACCGCGATTGAGGCCGCCAAGGGCCGCACCAAGCCGATCACCTTTGAGGTCATCATCGAAAGTGCCGCAGGCATCGCCCATGTTGGGGAAATCGCCGCCGCCTCCCCCCGTATGGCCGCCATGTCGCTGGGGGCTGCGGACTTTGCCGCGTCCATGGGGATGCAGACAACCGGCATCGGCGGCACGCAGGACAACTACTACATGTTGCACGGCAACACACGCCACTATTCCGACCCATGGCACTGGGCGCAGACCGCAATTGTCGCGGCCTGCCGGACCCACGGGGTGCTGCCCGTAGACGGCCCCTTTGGCGATTTCAGCGACGACGAAGGCTACCGCGCGCAGGCGCGCCGGTCCGCCACCCTTGGCATGGTCGGCAAATGGGCAATCCATCCCAAACAGATTGCGCTGGCCAATGAGGTCTTCACCCCGTCGGACGAGGCCGTCACCGAAGCGCGTGAGATTTTGGCCGCCATGGAAGAGGCCAAAGCACGCGGCGAAGGGGCCACCGTGTACAAGGGCCGTCTGGTCGATATCGCCAGCATCAAGCAGGCTGAGGTCATCGTGAAACAGTCCGAAATGATCGCCAAAGCCTAGACCGGGGCCAAGCCCACACCGATCAAGACCAAACCGCGGCAATGTGCTCACATTGCCGCTTGGTCAAGCGCGCCGTTGCAAACCTGTGTCGACAGGCCTTATATCGCGGGAAAGAACCGGAAGGGCCGACATGACCAACTACCTCGACTTTGAAAAACCGCTGGCGGAAATTGAAGGCAAAGCAGCAGAGCTGCGCGCCATGGCCCGCGCCAATGAGGAGATGGACGTCGAGGCTGAAGCAAAGGCGCTGGATAAAAAAGCCGCCGATCTGCTCGTACAGCTCTACACCGACATGACCCCATGGCGGAAATGTCAGGTGGCCCGTCACCCCGACCGCCCCCATTGCAAAGACTATATCGAGGCGTTGTTTGCCGAATACACACCGCTCGCCGGTGACCGGAATTTTGCCGACGACCACGCCGTTATGGGCGGTCTGGCGCGGTTCAACGGCCAGCCCGTGATGGTGATCGGCCATGAAAAGGGCAACGACACCAAATCCCGGATCGAGCGCAACTTTGGCATGGCTCGGCCCGAAGGCTACCGTAAGGCGATCCGCCTGATGGACATGGCCGACCGGTTTGGCCTGCCTGTCATCACGCTGGTCGACACCCCCGGTGCCTACCCTGGCAAAGGAGCCGAAGAACGCGGCCAGTCCGAGGCAATCGCCCGGTCGACCCAGAAATGTCTGCAACTGCAAGTACCGCTTGTCAGCGTCATCATCGGCGAAGGCGGGTCCGGCGGGGCTGTGGCCTTTGCCACCGCCGACCGCGTCGCGATGTTGCAGCACAGCGTCTACTCCGTCATCTCACCCGAAGGCTGCGCGTCGATCTTGTGGAAGGACGCCGAAAAGATGCGCGAAGCCGCAGAGGCGCTGCGTCTCACCGCGCAGGAGCTGCACCAGCTGGGTGTCTGCGACCGCATCATCGACGAACCGGTGGGTGGCGCGCACCGTCACAAAAAAGAAACCATCGCAAATGTGGGTGGGGTCATCGGATCAATGCTGGCTGAACTGTCTGGCAAATCCGCAGGGGGTCTGTCGACGGCACGGCGTCAAAAGTACCTCGATCTGGGCAAGCGCGGGTTGGCTGCGTGATCCGCCTCGCCCTTGCCTTTGCGTTCTGCGGGCAAGCGGCCGCGGCAGGCGGTCTGATGGACCGCACGGTGACCTTCGGCGCATTGGCCTATGACGACCGCGATGCTCCCATCTATGTGGGCGAACGCCACCCCGCACAGGTCGGCCCCGGTATCGAATACGGGCTTGGGCCAGAGGGTATGCAAAACGGCTGGGATATCGTGCCGTCGATCATCGACATTCAGGACCAAGCGGTCGTTCTGACCTACCCCGAAGGCGTGTCGGGGGAATTCCCCGAACCTGCGTTCAACGGCTATGTCCTCGATTTTCTGACAGAATGTGTGTTGTTCAACGGTGCGGAACTGGACGTCGAAAATTCGACCGTCACCTTGGATCACGATGCGATTTTCGTCGAAGGATCGCGTCTATTTGTGGACGTGGGTGGGGTCACCTTTGGGCCGGATGTCTTTGTGGTGGTCAACGTCGACGTGGCCGACTGCCCGCTGAGTTAGTGGGAAGGGATGTCCGTGTACCGTTCGCGGTGCCATGTGACATAGGTCTGTGCTGCCGTAAGGTTGAGCCGCTGGATCAGCGACCACAAAACGTGATCATCATCATCAACCTCGACCGTTGCTTTCGACCAGCCCATGGCGGTGGCGCGACGCAGGCACGCAGCCAGCGTCGCGGGCAACAGCGCGGGATCCCCACCGATCCACCCCAATTCCTGCCCCTCCCGTAGGCTGGCAAAGGCCCGCGTGCGCCCTTGGGGGCCGTCGCGCAGGGCCAGACCCTCCACCAGATCATCCCCGATGAACACATCCCGAAGGCCGCCTTTTGGCACGCGGGGCGGGTTGCTGTGATGGGTGGTCTGATAATGCCGCCAATGGGCCTGCACCCAGCCGTCCCAAGGGGCGCGTTCGCCGGGGCGAAACCAATGGGTGGCAATGTGATCCGGCGGCGGGGCCGCCAGAACGGGATCGCACTGCGCAGACAGCGGCAGGTCAATCAGTTGCGTGATGCGGTTGGGGGCAAAGCCGTTGGCGGACAGCGCGTCGCAGGCCTGCCCGCGCAGGGCCACGACACGGTAACGGTGGATGATGTCGGGCGGGTTAAAAGTATCCAAATCCTCGGCCAAGGCCTGTGCCAGATCAGGGTGGTCCAGCCCGTCCTCCATCACGGACAACGCGTGGGGATGCAGGTCAGATTGCTGCCATGGCAGGTTCATTCGTCCGGCAGGTCGTCCATGACAACGACGTTGGATACGATACCGTCACCGGCGATCATGACGACACGCAAGCCACGGTCCTGTTGGGTCGGGTCTTCGTACCATCCGGCAATATTGGGGGCCGTGTTCTGCTCGGCCACAAGGCCCAGCAGATCGGCGTAGCGGGCCGTAAAGCCATCCGCGCGGACCTCAAACGCGGGCGTGCGGCGTTCGGTATAGATGGGGGAGATTTCGCAAATACGAGAGGCGCGACCCACCCCGTCAATCGTGCCCCATTGGGCCGAAAACCGGCCGTCATAAATCAGCCGCGCACCGCCATCCGACACGGCGTCGCGCAGGGGGACGTCATCAAACACACCTGGCGTGCGTCCCATGTCTGAAAATGGCGCATCGCCGGTCTGAACGTAAGGCACGCAGTGATCGGTGAGGACACTGGCCAGCCGGTCATCATCGGACACACCTGTCAGCGCATAGAACGCCCAGACACCGATCGCGGCCAACAGCGCACCGGTCAGAAAGCCCCAGCGTTTCATTCACCACATCCTTGTCTTGGCGTATTCGGCATAGCCGTCGTCATAGCTGCGGGCGTCGAATTCAGCCTTTTGTTCTTTGATCATCTGCCCTGCAGTTGGCAGGTCGACGTCCTGATCCGCTGTCCACAACTCAGATCGCATGATCGCCTTGGCGCATTGGAAATACGCCTCCCCCATGGTGACGACGATCACGGATTTGGGGTGGGTGCCGCGCTGATCGAAGGTCTGCGTGACAGCGGGGTCCGCCGTCAGGCTCGCCGTGCCGTTGATGCGGATCACATTGCTGGCGCCGGGCACCATGAACATCAGGCTGATCCGCCCGTCGCGCACGATGTTGCGCAAACTGTCGAGGCGGTTGTTGCCGCGCCAGTCAGGCAGATGCAGCGTGGTGTCATCCACCACACGCACAACGGGGCCGGTGTCGCCACGGGGTGACCCATCTGTGCCCTCGGGGCCCACCGTGGTGACCACGCAAAACCGCGCCGCCTCTAGCCATTTGGCATAAAGCGGCGTGATCCGGCGCACCACTTTATCGAGGGACGCAGGCACGGGCACGTCATAAAGCGTCTCAAGGTCTTCGATGGTGGTGATCTGTGTCATTGCTCAATCGCGGTAAATCCCGCCTCCCGCATCAGCGCGTTTGACCGCGCCTCGACCGAGTGTTCCAGCTGTTCCATGAACGGTTCAAGCTCCATCCCCGGTTTGATGGGGTCCATGAAATCCACCACAGCCACCCCCGGTGCGCGGTAGATGCCGCGCTTTGGCCAGAAGACGCCGACGTTGGCGGCCACAGGCACGCAATCCTGCCCCAGTTCTTTGTACAAAACACCTGTCCCGATCTTGTAGGGCGCCTTCACGCCCGGCGCGATGCGGGTGCCTTGGGAATAGATAATCAACTGACCGGGAAACAGGCGTCCGGCTTCAACGTCTGCGACCATCTTTTTGATCGCGCTGCCGCGCTTGCCCCGTTTGACAGGGATGCAGCCCACGCGCAGGCCGAATTGGCCGACAATAGGCGCGAATTTCAGGACGTCTTTCATGATAAAGCGTCCCGCCGGAATGGCCGAATAGATCATCAGCACGTCCAAGAACGACTGGTGTTTGGCGGCGATCAAGCAGGCATATTGGGGCGGCGTGCCGCGCACCTGACATTTCAGGCCAATGAGCCAACCGGCGAGCCACATGATGAACCAGCAATAAGACCGGCAACACAGGATCGCGGCCTTGCGCGAAAAGACCGCAGGGATCGCAAAGACAAGGCTCCACGGCAGCATGACCGCATACATGATGACGATAAACACAAAGGATCGGATCCATTGGACGGCATAGGTCATGATTGTTCCTTCAAGGTGCGCAAGGCGGCGTGCCGCGTGGCGGCAAAGGCCACAACAGCGGCCAGTATGGGGATGATCAGCGGCCAAAGCCAGTGCCAGCCCTGAAAGCCAAGCCCGGTCAGAAACCCGCCTGCCACATCCGTTCGCGGCAACAACAAGACCGCCAGGGTTCCGGCCAGCGTGCCTGCGGCGGCCCCTGTCAGCGCACGCAGGGTGAACCGGCGGATGAAGGCGCGGGCGATGTAGATGTCCTGCGCGCCCACAAGACGCATCACGCGGATAACTTGCGCATTGGCCGCCAGCGCCGCATTGGCGGCCAGCGTGATCATCGCCGCCGTTGCACCTGCGATCAGGATCATCGACACAATGCCCAACAGGCGCAAACGGGACGCGGCCTCAACCAAAGGGGCGCGCCAGCGGGTATGGTCATCCAGAACCGCGCCGGGCACTTCGGCCTGAAGCCGCGCGCGCAGGCCCGTGGCATCAAACCCCGCATCGCCTTCGACAATCTCGATCAGTTGCGGCACTGGCAGCGTTTCAATAGGCAGATCGGGGCCGAACCACGGGGCCAGAAGGGCGCGTTGTTCATCATCCGTCAGCGCGCGAGCTGAGGCCACACCGGGTGTAGTTTGCAACACGGCCAATGCCGCGTCGCGCTGTGCAACAACCTGACCCGCCGGTGCAGAAATCCGCAAGGTCGATGTCTTGGCCAGTTCAGACGACCAACGATCCGCCAGGCGCCCAGTCGCCAAAGACAGGGCCAGCGCAAAGACGGCCAGAAACGCCATGGCAAAGGCCGACAACACGGTCAGACGTGCGGTAAATCCCGTGGGCGGCACCGCACGATCGGCTTGCGGATCACCCGCCAGAATATCCAGCCATCGGCGCAACATATCCATCACAGATCCGCCCCCGCCAGCTGCAACTTGCGGTCCTTCAGGCGCAACACACGGGCGCTGACCTGCGCCTTTGCGGTACGGATCAGGCTTAGATCGTGGGTGGCAATCAAGATCGTCTTGCCCATTTTATTGAGCTCCAACAGCAGCGCCATCAACCGCTGTGACATCTCAGCATCCACATTGCCTGTGGGTTCATCCGCGAGGATCACATCAGGCGACATGATCACCGCACGGGCCAATGCCGCACGCTGACGTTCACCGCCCGACAGCTCCGGCGGGGTCTGGGCGGCTTGGCGCGTCAGGCCAACCCACCCCAGAAGGTCCGTCACATCACTGGGCTGCGCGCTGCGACCTGAAACGGTCAACGGCAGCGCGATGTTTTCAGCCACAGACAAATGGTCGAGGAACTGGCAATCTTGGTGCACGACACCAATACGCCGCCGGATTTGGGCCACGGCATTGCGATCCATGGCGCGCGCGTCTTCTCCAAACAGCCGGACTTGCCCGCCGGTCGCGATCAATTCGCCATAACACAATTTTAACAGAGTGGTTTTTCCGGCACCCGACGGTCCGGTGAGAAAATGGAACGATCCGGGCGCCAAAGACAGGTTCAGCGCGGAGAAAAGCTCTGCCCCGCCATAGGAATAAGCGACATTGTCCAGCTCGATCACGGTTGCCCCCGTTCGTTACATCGGTTTTGGCGCAAAGAAGCGTTACATGCAATCAACAGACCCATTGATTTTATTGCCAAACCTACCCGAGGGGACTTTTCGCCCGTTAAGAATTAGGAAACAATGACACAGTAACCCATTCGATTAAGGCAAGGGAACACAACAATGCGGCTGATCTGCCCGAATTGCGGTGCGCAATATGAGGTCGCGGATGATGTCATCCCGCAGGCCGGTCGTGACGTGCAATGTTCCAACTGCGGGCATACCTGGTTTGAAACGCCCGGCGCATCCGTGGCCGATGAACACCCGACGCCAGTCGCGACCGACCTGCCAGAGCCAGCCCCAGAGGCTGACCCCGCGCCCGAGCCAACGCCAGAGCCTGACCCCGAACCAACGCCAGAGCCTGAACCAACGCCAGAGCCTGAACCCGATCCGGAACCAGAGCCTGAACCCGAAGCGCCAGAACCTGAGCCGGAACCCGAACTGCAGCGCCGTGAACTGGACCCGGGCGTCGCCGACATCCTGCGTGAGGAGGCCGAATTCGAAAAGGCCGCCCGCGCCGCTGAGGCGGACCCGATTGAAACCCAGCCGGAAATGGACCTATCCCAAGACCCCGACGAAGACCGCCGCAGCCGTGAGGCCCGTGACCGTCTGGCGCGTCTGCGCGGCGAACAGGACACCACGACCAACGCGGCAACGGCGGCAGCCGTGGGGGCGACGATGGCCAGCCAAACCGACGCCCCGCGACGCGAACTGTTGCCCGACATCGAAGAAATCAATTCCACCCTGCGCCCTGACGAAACATCACAGTCTTCTGACGATGATGTTGAGGTCAGCACAGGCAAAAGTGGTTTCCGCCGTGGCTTTATGTTGATGGTTTTGATCGCCCTGATCGCGCTGGCCGCCTACGTCTTTGCGCCCCAAATTGCGGCAGCCGTGCCCCAAACCGAAGGGCCGTTGATGGCCTATGTGAATTGGGTCGACGGCATGCGTTTGTGGCTCGATGCCCAGATCGGCAATCTGGTGGAACAAGCCGGATCCGGTGAGGGCGACAGCTGACCTAGAACCGGTCGAGCAAGCGGCGCAGATAATCCAGTTCTTCTTGCGGGCGGGTCTGTTCTGACGACCGATCCCGCAATTCGCGCAGCAGTTCTTCCGCGCGGCGGTTCAATTCATCCTGCAGCATGGATTCTTCGGACCCGAACTGACCTTGGGTGCCCATCTGGCGGCCCAATGGGTCGCGACGTTCAGGTTCTGGCCGGCCTTCGGCATTGCCCGTTTGGGTGCCTTGGCCTTCGCGCAATTCGTCCGTTTGGTTTTCGGCCAGTGCCTGACCAAGGCTGCGCAACCCGTCCCGCAGGGCGTCCAAGGCTTCGGCCTGTTGATCGATCGCACCGGGCAAGTCGCCTTCGCGCAGGGCATCTTCGGCGTTGTCCATGGCCCCTTCGGCGCGTTCCAGCGACCGCTCCGCGTTGTCGGCGGCATCGCCGGTCAGACCGGGCAGGCCATCGCGCAGCTGGTTTAGGCCCTGACGCAACGCCTGCTGGCGTTCGGCCAGTGATCCCGCATCCCCACCGCCGCCTTCGCCGCCTTGCCCGCTGTCATCAGTCAAACCACCTTGGGTGTTGTCACCCTGACCTTGGCCTTGGCCTTGCTGCTGGCCTTGTTGGCCCCCTTGGCCTTGCTGGCCATCCTGCCCTTGCTGGCCTTGCTGCTGCCCGGGTTGCTGGCCCTGTTGTTGACCCTGCTGCTGGCCCTGGTCCTGACCTGGTTGTTGTCCTTGTTGCTGGCCGTCCTGCTGGCCCTGATTGAACTGCTCCTGCAATTCGCGGAACGCTTCATCGGACAGCTGTTGCTGGTCGCGCAACGTTTCGGCGAGGTCTTCCATGCTTTGCTGGCCCGGCGTCTGGGGACCACCTTCGCCGCCCTCCCCTTGGGTGACTTGCAGGTTTTCCATCAACTCATTGAGCTGTTCCATCAGCTCCATCGCTTCGGCCATGCGGCCTTCTTCCATCAGCTCCTGAATACGGTCCATGAGGGCCTGCAATTCGTCTTGGGTGATAGTCTGGCTTTCGCCCTGCTGTGGCTGATCGGTCCCGTCATTCGGTTCCGCATTCTGCGCCAGCATGTTCATATAATCGTTCATCGCCTCACGCAGTTCCTGCATCAGTTCGGCGATTTCTTCGTCAGAGGCACCATTGCGCATCGCCTCTTCCAGCCGCTCCTGCGCCCGTTCAAGACGGGCGCGGGCATCGGCGAGGGACCCTTCCTCAAGCTGAACGGCAAGCTCCCACAAGGCATCCACGACCTCATCGCGGACGTCATCCGTCAAACCGACCTCCTCGATGTTTTCCAAACGACGGATGATGAACCGCAGACGCAAATACGTGGTCTCATCGGGGAAAATATCGTCGGGGCGGTGGGACACGGCGCGCAAAACCTGTGCCGCGCGGACGGCATTGGTTTTCGACCAAAGGATATCGCGACGCTGTTCCACCACCGCCCGCGCGATGGGTTGAAAAAAGCGGCGCCCGGGCAAGATGATCGGCTCAGGCTCGGTCGTGCCGGTCTGGCCCAGCGCATCTTCGACCTGCAAGGTGATCGTGACGGGCATGTTGGCAAACGGGTGTTCGCTGAAATCGTCGATCAACATCTCTTCGAAATCGGCGCGGTCGCCTGAAAACGGCATCGGCAAGTCGATCACCACCGCATCGCGCGGGTCCGGATCGACCGTCAGACCATAGCGGCGGTCAACGCGCGCCAGATCAAGGGCGATGGTCGCGGTGCCCGCGACAACGGCATAATCATCCATCGCCAAAAAAGGTTGCGACATCTCGCCATTGGCATCGGCCTCTACGGGACCGGTCAGATCAACCGTGGGCGCTTGGTCGTCCAGCAAAAGGATATTCCAACGGGCCCCACCGTCCCCATCAATCGAAATCGTGCCGGATTGCGTGACCTCAAACCCCTGCTGTTGATCCGTGGCAGGGGGGATGTCATCTGTCCGGCCGGATACGGTTTCGGACACAGTCAGGTCACCCGTGTCGCCATAAAGACGGATGGTCACAAAGGACCCTTGCGGGATTTGCACACGGTTCGCGATGATATCGGCAAGGTACAGCGTCGGCTTGCCGGTATAGGCGGGCGGTTCGATCCAGCCTTCCCAAACAGGCCCCGTCACCAGCGTGGCATCCGCACCGCTGGCCATATCAGCCACGGTGCCAACCCGCCAGATCGACCCAAACAGAAGGGCGACCACCATCACCAGCAACGCCATATAACGAAGGCCGAAGGGGTCCTTGGAAGATACCCGAAGGTCAGGTTCGACCGCACGGGCGTCACGGGTCTTGGCGGCCATTCTGTCCAGATGCGCAGCCCAAACGGCCTCGGATGCGGGATCACCTGCACCAATGGCCTGACTGTCGTTCAGCGCGGCAATGGGCCGACCCGGCAGGCGCGCATCCACGCGGGCTATCGCCTCAGCCTCTGACGGCCAGGCGAACACGCGAACACCGCGATACAACGTATAGAGCAACGTAAGGGCGGCGATAACACCGCTCCCCCATAACACCTCAAGCGGGACGATCTCATGCCACCCCATCATCAGCGGCGCAAACACCACAAAGAGAACCGTCCAGACGGGCCAGAACGCCTGCGTCACACGTTCAGCCACAAGGCCGGCACGGGTCAGGGCGATGGGCAGTTTCAGGTGCCGTGGGACGGGGTGATTGGGGGTCAGATGCCCTCTCCTGCTGATTTGGCTACGTCGAAACGATCATAGCCATTCAGGTATGGTATCTCGATTGATCATCTCGTCAAAGGTGGGACGTCGGCGGATAACCGCGAATTGATCCCCTTTCACCAAAACTTCAGGGATCAAGGGGCGCGAATTGTATTCGCTCGACATCACCGCGCCATAGGCCCCGGCGGAGCGAAAGCCGACCAGATCACCGGCAGACAGCGTGGGCATCAGGCGTTCCTTGGCAAAGGTATCGCCGGATTCGCAGACAGGGCCGACAATATCATAGGGGGTAAAATCGTGGCCCGGCGCGGGTTCAACAACGGGAATGATGTCGTGCCAGGCTTCATACATGGCAGGACGGATCAGGTCATTCATCGCCGCATCAAGGATCAGAAATTTGCGCCCCTCACCGGATTTCACATAAATGACGCCAGCCACCAAAAGCCCCGCATTGCCCGAAATCAAACGGCCCGGTTCAATCTCAATCTCACATCCCAAATGGCCGACTTCTTCTTGCACCATGGCGCCATAATCGGTGGGCAAAGGTGGGGCGGAATTGTCGCGGGCATAGGGAATGCCCAGACCGCCCCCCAGATCAAGGCGCGTAATCTCGTGCCCGTCGGCACGCAGTTGTTCAGTCAGCTCCGCAACCTTGCGATAGGCCAGACGGAAAGGCTCCAACTCGGTCAACTGGCTGCCGATATGCACATCAATGCCAATCACCTTCAGCCCCGGAAGGGCAGCTGCCATGGCATAGACCTCACGGGCGCGCGAAATCGGGATGCCGAACTTGTCTTCCTTTTTGCCGGTCGAGATTTTGGCGTGGGTTTTGGCGTCCACATCCGGGTTGACGCGAACGGTGATCGGCGCCTGCACGCCCAAACCCACCGCCACGTCGGACAGGGCTTCCATCTCAGGCTCGGATTCGACGTTGAACTGACGGATGCCACCCTCAAGCGCTATGCGCATTTCCTCGCGCGTTTTACCGATACCGGAAAAGACGATCCGGTCGCCGGAAATGCCCGCCGCCCGCGCCCTGCGGTATTCTCCGCCAGACACCACATCCATTCCAGCGCCCGCGTCGCCCAACAGCGTCAACACCGCCTGATTGGACAGCGATTTCATCGCAAAGCACACAAGGTGGTCTGTCCAAGCCAAGGCCTCATCAAACAGTTTGAAATGCCGCAGCAAGGTGGCCGACGAATAGACGTAGAATGGCGTGCCCACCTCAGCCGCGATCTGCGCAATCGCCACGTCCTCAGCCATCAACTGGCCGTCCCGATACAGAAAATGATCCACGACATGACCCTCCGGATTCGCGTCTCCCGTTGACCTAACAGATTACGCGCGCGGTCCAACCTTCATCTGGCCCGAAAAACTCCCGCCGGAGGCAACAAAATTCCGGAATTTTGTTTACCCGCCCGCGGCACGCGCCTTGGTCATCCGGATAAAAATGTACAAGGGCAGCCCGCAACTGACGCCAATTCCAAAGGTCGCGGGGATCGCAACAAGCCGCACCCATTGGCGGGTCTGCACGGCTTCGTAAATCACCCAAACGGTCAGGGCGACCGCCGCCACTGTCAGGTCCCAAACCAAACCCGACGACGCATCATTGGCATGCCACGCATCGACCATCGCCATGATGTCCCATGTATTCGCCTGAAACCACGCGATAAAATAGGACATCGGATGGATCGTCCCCCACACGGCCAGCGCCGCGAACACCCAACGCATCAAAGCGACAGCCCCACGTTGAAGGTGCCGTTCGTGGCACCCACGCCCACATTCGGCGTCACACCATTGGGTCCAACAGACACGCCTACATTGCCGGTCGGGCGAAACGGCGGATCATCCGCTCCACAGGCGGCAACCACGGTCAAAGCGACGAGGGCGAAAACAATCTTCATGACAAAACCTCTTTCCAGCGGGCGATCTGGGCGCGCACGTTGTCGGGCGCAGTGCCCCCGTAGGATGTACGGCTGCGCACGGAGTTGTCCACTCCCAACACCTCAAACACCGCATCGGTAATGTCCGCATGGACCGATTGCATATCCGCCAGCGTCAGGTCGGGCAGGTCCACGCCCTTATCTTCAGCCATAGCCACCAGCGATCCGGTCACATGGTGTGCATCGCGGAATGGCAGGCCCAATGCGCGCACCAACCAATCGGCAAGGTCGGTGGCGGTGGAAAAGCCCATGGCCGCAGCCACGCGCAAATCGTCAGGCCGACCTTTCATGTCAGCGACCATCCCTGTCATCGCAGCCAGACCCAACATCAGGTTGTCCGCCGCGTCAAAGACTTGTTCTTTGTCTTCCTGCATGTCCTTGGAATAGGTCAGCGGAAGGCCCTTCATCACCGTCATCAGTGCCACATTCGCCCCGAAAATCCGCCCGATCTTGGCGCGCAGAAGCTCTGCCGCGTCGGGATTGCGTTTTTGCGGCATGATGGATGAGCCCGTGGACCACCGGTCCGACATGGAGACAAACCGGAATTGGGCTGAGGACCAGATCACCAGTTCTTCGGCCAGACGGCTCAGGTGCATGGCGCAGATGGACGCCGCCGACAGGAATTCCAACGCGAAATCACGTGCCGCCACGGCGTCCAGCGAATTGGCCATAGGCCGGTCAAAGCCCAGCGCCTCAGCGGTCATCTGGCGATCCAGCGGAAAGGATGTGCCCGCCAATGCTGCGGCCCCCAAGGGGCTTTCATTCATCCGCGCGCGTGCATCCGCAAACCGCGCACGGTCGCGGGCGAACATTTCCACATAGGCCATCATGTGATGGCCCCACGTTACAGGTTGGGCCACTTGCAGGTGGGTAAAGCCAGGCATGACCCAATCGGCGCCCTCTTCGGCCTGTCCCAAGAGCGCTTTTTGCAACGCCACCAACGCCTCCATCGCGGCATCGCACTGGTCACGGACCCAAAGGCGGAAATCGACCGCCACCTGATCGTTGCGCGACCGGCCTGTGTGCAAACGGCCCGCAGGCTCACCCACGATCTCTTTCAGGCGCGCTTCGACGTTCATGTGGATATCTTCCAATTCCACCCGATAGGGGAACGTCCCGCCCTCAATTTCTGACAACACCGTGAGGAGGCCTTCCCTAATCGCCTCCGCATCGTCATTGGTGATGATACCAGTGGCGGCCAACATGGCAGCATGGGCACGGGACCCTGCGATATCCTGACCGGCCAATCGGCGGTCAAACCCGATGGAGGCATTGATGGCTTCCATGATCGCGTCCGGCCCTGCGGCAAACCGCCCGCCCCACATTGCATTCGAGGTTGTTTTGTCCGACATGAATTGCGTCCTTAAGCACGGGTGTCCCGAATGAGAAAACAGCTGATCCTTGCCGCTGCCGCCGTCATCGGTGTTGCCGGTGGGCTATACCTAGCGAGCGAGACCGAGGGAACCCCCGGCCTGCCAGAGATAGATTTTGCCGCCGTCGAAGCGATGCGCGAAGGCGACATGCAAAAGCTGCAGTTCGGCGTCGATCGCGGGTCGGACGTGGTGTTTGTGAACGAAGACGGGTCAGACATGACCTTGGCCGCGTTCCAAGGCAAACATGTGGTGCTGAATTTCTGGGCCACGTGGTGTGCGCCCTGTCGCAAAGAAATGCCGCATCTGTCGGACCTGCAAAGTGAGTTGGGCAGCGACACCTTTGAAGTCGTGACCGTTGCCACCGGCCTCAACCAGCGGCCTGCGATGGAACGGTTTCTGGATGAAATTGGCGTGGACAACCTGCCGCTACACACCGACCCCAACTCCGCCCTCGCCCGCGACTTCGGCGTTGTCGGCCTGCCGGTCACGCTCATCCTCAACCCCGAAGGTTACGAAATCGCCCGACTGATCGGAGATGCCGACTGGGCGAGCGAACCTGCAATGAAAATTCTGCGGGCGTTGGTGGCAGGCGAGTAAGGACGATACTTAAGAACCGCAACAAATGCCCGCTTCGAGCCCAACCTTGCGTGTTGTTGCATCGAAGCGAATGTCGGCTATCGGTAGACAGGGTGAAAATTGGTTGTATGATACAACTATGGGCCAACTCGTTTCCACACAGCGTATCGACGAACTGCGAGCAGCTTCACGTGAGATCGTCCGGCAGCTTGGATTCATGCAGAAAGGGTTAGCTGGGACATCGCTGTCTCCGTCGGCCGTGCATACGATCATTGAGTTGGGCTACGGCACCGTCAAAAATGCAGGTGATTTGGGCGAGATGCTACATCTGGAGAAGTCGTCGGTCAGTCGGCTCGTCCAAAAGCTCGCTGAAGATGGATTGATCGAGGCAAGGTCGAACCCTTCCGACCGGCGATCTCGACAAATCGGCCTCACGAAAGAAGGCAAAGCACTTCTGAAATCGCTTGAGGACTTCGGGCGCAAACAAATGAAGTCGGCCTTCGTGCATCTTGCGAAGGATGATCTCGCCAAGGTTGAATCAGGTCTGACGCTTTTTGCGAAAGCGCTGCGAGGAGAAAAAAGCCGCCACATCAACACGAATGCGGTGGAGCTTCGCCAAGGCTATTGCCCCGGAATGATCGCGTCCGTCGTTGGCCTGCATGCCTCGTATTACGCGACTAACTATGGGTTTGGTGCCGTCTTTGAGCGGAAGGTTGCAACCGAAATGTCAGAGTTCATGGGGCGCATTGCGAACCCTACGAACACGACATTCTCCGCTTTTCTTGGCGAAACACTTCTCGGCTCGGTATCTCTTGATGGAGAAGACCTCGAAGAAAGTGTCAGTCATCTAAGATGGTTCATCGTCAGTCCCGAGTCGCAAGGCATGGGTATCGGTAATCTGCTTCTTGAAGCGGCGACCTCATTTGTGGACTCGGCAGGTTTCGAGAAGACGCGGCTCTGGACATTCAAAGGGCTCGATGCAGCCCGCCACTTGTATGAAAAGCACGGCTTTGAGTTGGTCCATGAAAACCGTGGCAGCCAATGGGGTACGGAAGTTGTTGAACAAGAGTTCGAACGAAAACGGACGTAATCCATCTGGACTTGAACGGCGGCAAAGTCCGCAGAACGACCTCCGCTTGCTTATCCCTGCAACTGACCGCGCAGGTGTTCGGCCTCTTGTCTGGCGTCGCGCAATCCGTCCATCGCGGCGCGCAACTCGGCCTCGGTCTGGCTCAGCTGGTTGGTAATCTCGGCTTCGCGTTGTTGCAGATAGGTGATCGCCTGATCGCGGGTTTCTTCGGCCTCGTGCAGGGCTTGCGCCATCCGGTCCAATTCACCCACTTCGGCTTTGGACACGCGGGTGAAGCGGTTGATCAGCCAACTGGCAAACCAGCCCAGACAAAACGCAACAAAGAGGATGATCGCTGTGGCGACGATGAATTCGGTTCTGTTCATTCGGTGGCCTCGTCCCCGGTCTCTTGTTCGGCGGCTTCTGCTTCGATCTGCTCAAGCGCTGTAAGTTCTTCGGTACTTTCTGGCACGATCAATGTAAACTCAATCCGGCGGTTCGCCTCACGGCCCGCTTCGGTTTCATTGTCGGCGATGGGGTTTTCTTCGCCGTATCCCACGGACCGGAAACTAGACACCGGCACACGGCGCACACGCAACGCATCAAGCACCGCATCGGCACGCTGCTGGCTCAGACGTTGGTTGCCTTCTTCAGACCCTTGGCTGTCGGTGTAGCCCGCAATTTCCAGACGCAAATCGGAACAACGGCGCAGAATTTCCGCGATGTCGTCGATGATGCTTGCACCTTCACCCGCGATATTGGCGGAACCGGGGTCAAATGTGATCTTACGCGCAGTCGTCACAGCCGTGATCTGATCAAGGCATTCTTCCTCGGTCGGCAGCGCTGCAATCGGGTCGAGCGCTTCGACATAGGTCACATCGACCTCAAATTCAGCCGAACTGCCCAGCTTATCCACCAGCAACCGTGTAATGACGCCATTTGCGTCTTCGATACCGGAATTGCCGCGCACGACAACAGTGTCCGGCTGCACCGTGACCGACCCGTTGGACAGCGATGACAGGGCCTCAACCCCAGCCAGAACGCGCATGGGCCATGTGCCAGGCAGGCCATCGGACACGCGCGTGGCCATGGAAATGTCGTTGGATCCGAACTTGGCACGGGCGAAGTTTTCGGCAGTGGTGTTCAACAATTCATCGGACACCCGTCCGCGCAATTGTACCAGACCTTCGGGGCTCAACGTAGCGACAAACTGCGGCGGCCCTTCTTGGCCGGATGTCGGTGCGGCGGGCAAAATCGCCTCAAGCGCGAAGGCCTCCGGCAGGGTGTTTTCCAGCTCCCCCGCGATGCGATCAAACAGCCCCTGGACTGCGCCTTGCTGCCCCACAAGGGTAACTTCGGTGTCGGACACCGTGACGGTGCCGCCGCCCAATTCATCGACTGCCTCAAGCGCCATTGTCACTGCATCCGCCCAGCGCGCGGTTGGCGCGCCCAAGGCGACGGTGCAGCCCACGCGGCCCTCAACACCGGCAGCTTGCGCTGCGGCAACGATGCGGCGTTCGGCGGCAGGGGTATCGGCCACACAGCTGTCAAACCGCGCGCCATCGGCGTCCTTGATAAAGCGCGTCACGAAGGGCGACACCACCTGACGGGGCGCCATGATGTTCAACGTCACCAACTGACCGGCGGGCGTGATCCGGCGCAGTTCATTTTCGAATCTGGCTTTTTCCTCAGGCGAATCTGAAATCGCCTCAACCGAAACGCGGCCCGCGCGCACGGAAATCTTCGACCGTGGAAGCTGGCGCAAAGCCCGCAGGGCAAAATCCACCGAATCGTCCCAGCCCACTGGGGTTTCATAATCCGCCGTCTCAAGGAAATCCGCGAAGTTGCCATCGCGCCCTGCAAGGCCCGCAAACCGTGCGGTCAGCGCCTCACGGTCCGTGGCAGCGGGGATCAGCCCGATCAGCGACACACCGCTGTCATTGCGCAAAATCTCCATCGAGAATTCGGGCGCTTGCAACGCCTCCGAGGCTTTGACGGTCATGTTGTCGATCACGCGGCTGGCGTCGACCATGGACCCCGCGGTGGAAATGGCGCGAAAGCGGTTGGCTTCGGTCGGGGCTTCGCCTTCAAGGATCACTTGCAACCCGTCGCCCAGCACGGTCGCGAAGTCGTGCCCGTTCTCCTGCAAGGCCACCTGCACCGCCTCAACCGACCGCGTCTCTACGGTGGCGACGGCAAAGCGCGCGCCCACAACGCAGATGAGGGCTGCGACGGCAAACGCCGCGAGGCGCACAAAAAGTTCTGACAGCCGCATGGCGGATCCTTTGAAACCTGTGGGGTGTCGTTTAGGCGGTTCGGGCCTTGGGTTCAATCATAGGAAAAACGCGACGGCGAAAAACGGCAAGGGGATCAGGCCTGCATCGCGGTTGGACCGGAACAGGCGCAGCAGGTGGGGGCCGTCGTCCGCGTCAAACGTGCGCAGCTGCCACGCCAGATGCCAACCCATGGCCCACGGCCCACCCAGCGCCACCACCAACGCCAGAATAGACGCGTTTTGCGCGGCCCAAACGATGGCAAGGCCCAACAGCACAATCGTGTTCATCAAGAACAAACGCAGCCATTTGCGGGTCGCATCGCCAAAGAGCCGTGCTGTGGATTTGACCCCGATCAACGCGTCATCTTCGGCGTCCTGATGGGCATAGATGGTGTCGTAGAAAAGCGTCCAGGCGATGCCGGCCAGATAAAGGACAAAGGCGGGCCATTCCAATGCGCCGGTGTGGGCTGTCCATGCCAGCAGCGCCCCCCAGTTGAAGGCAAGGCCCAAAAACACCTGCGGCCACCACGTGAACCGTTTGGCGAAGGGATAAATGGCCACCGGAATGAGAGACGCAAAGCCAAGAAAGACCGCATTGGGGGGGAAGGTCAGCAGAATCAGCAAAGCCACCAGCGATTGCGCAGCCATCCAGATCAGCGCGGCCCGCACGCCCACCTGCCCCGATGGAATGGGCCGTTGCGCCGTGCGTTCCACCGATCCGTCGATGTGCCGGTCGGTGATGTCGTTCCACGTGCACCCCGCACCACGCATGAGAAACGCGCCCAACGCACAGCCAAGCGCGATCCATGCATCATAAAGGCTGGCGCTGCCCGTGTGCAGCATCGCCAACAGCAACGACCACCAGCAGGGCAGTAACAACAGCCACGTGCCGATCGGCCTGTCCGCACGGCTTAACCGCAGAAAGGGCCGCGTGCGCGCAGGGGCCCAAGTGTCGACCCAATTGCCGGTCACAGCATCGGCAATCGGCCCCTCTGGTGTCCCGTCTTGATGGGTCATATGGTCCTCACATGGCACGGAAAAACAATCACATTCGGCTCTATGTAGATCATCCTTTGGGGGCGGCGCAAAGGGTCAGCCTGACGCGGGATCAGGCGCATTATCTGTTCGGGGTTATGCGGTTGGGGCTGGGCGGCCCCGTAGCCCTGTTCAACGGGCGCGACGGCGAATGGCACGCGCAGGTGAGTGAGACTGGCAAGAAAGGCGGCGTCCTGACCTGCGTCGACCAGATCCGCCCGCAAACCGCCCCGCCGGATCTGTGGCTGGTCTGTGCGCCGATCCGCCGTGAACGGCTGTCGTTTATGGTGGAAAAGGCGGTGGAATTAGGGGCCGCGCGGATTGTGTTGATGCAGACTGAGTTCACTCAAGACGCCAAGCGGGTCCGTGTCGACAAATTGCAGGCCACCGCCATCGAAGCAGCGGAACAATGTGAGGCGCTGGTGGTGCCTGAAGTCACCGAGGTCACCAAGTTCAAAACCCTGATGGACGGCTGGGACACCACCCGCCACATCATGTTCTGCGATGAGGCCGCCGCCGGGGCCGCCACTGCCCTGCCCGACGCCTCCGCCCCGAATACCACCAACCCGTGGGCCGTATTCATCGGACCCGAGGGGGGGTTTTCCGACACCGAACGCGCGCGCCTGCGTGAGGTGGCGTCGCCTGTCTCGCTCGGCCCGCGCATCCTGCGTGCAGAAACGGCAGCGATTGCAGCCCTGACACTGTGGCAATCGCGGCTGGGGGACTGGACGTGACTTGGCGACGCGTCACGCAGGCCGATGTCCCGCTGGTGGAGGCTTTCTTGAAACGCCACATCGAAACGTCCGTTTTTCTGGTGACCAACCTACGCCGCTATGGCCCCGACGGCGGCCCAGAGGCCTACGCTATGACATATTGGATGACCGGCGATCCAGTGTCTGGCGTGATCGCGCAATCTACGACCGGCACAGTCATGGCGCAATGGCCGGACGCGGGCGATTGGGCTAAGGCCGCAGCCGTTCTGCCTGCCCCTGTCACGGGCGTCATTGCCGATGGCGATCAGATGCAGGCGTTTTTGGCGGCAACCGGATTGACGACGGCGCCGACGATGCTGGATGCCGACGAAACCCTCTATGCTCTCGACCTTGCTGACCTGAACGCGCAGCCCGGGCCTGCGCAATTGCGGGCCCTGACCGACGCGGACCGAGGCATCTTGGTTCCGTGGCGCACAGACTATGCCGTCCACACATTGGGCGAGCCTGAAAACACCGCCCCCGCCCGTGCTGAAGCCGAGATTACCCATTTCATCGCAGCCAGATCCCACCGTCTTTTGGTAGATGGTGAAGTGGCATTGTCGATGACCGGCTTCAACGCGGTGGTCGATGATCTGGTGCAGGTCGGCGGAGTGTATACTCCGCCAGCCGAACGCGGGCGTGGACTGGCGCGGCGTGCGGTGGCTTTGCATCTGGAAGAGGCACGCGCGTCGGGCGGGACCCGTGCGATCCTCTTTGCCAACGATCCGTCAGCGATGGCTGCTTATAAGGCTGTCGGATTTCACTCCATTGGACGGTTCCGGTTGGTGACTTTCACAAACCCGCAGGTGTTGGCATGATCCGCCCCGAAGTCAAAACGCTCGCCTGGAAATGGCGGGAGGTTCTCTTTGCCGCCGCTGTGGCGGGGCTTGGTTTGTGGTGGGGCGCGGTATCCTTCGGGGTGATGGTCTGGCTGGGCTATGGCGTGGCGGCAGTGGCAGTGATGCTGGGGATCGCTGCGGCCCAAAAGGTGCGGTTTCGCGGGGACAGCGACGGGCCGGGCGTGGTCGTTCTGGATGAACGGCGCGTGACCTATTTGGGGCCTGAGGATGGGGGGGTCGCAGATTTGGACCTGATGGTGCAACTTGATGTGACACCGGCACCTGCGTGGCGGCTTATCAACGGGGATGGCAACTACATCGACATCCCCACAAATGCCAAAGGGGTTGAGGTTTTGTTCGACGCCTTTACCGCGCTTCCGGGCCTTTCGACGGAACACATGCTGTCGGTTCTTCAGCGCACAAAGCCTGCGCGCATGACCGTCTGGATGGCACCAGACCACAGACCTTACAAACAGGTGCATTGACACCGCCGCCCACAGGGGCCAACGATGAAGTCCCAACGCGGAAAACGGCCCAAGTTCAGGAGCGCCCATCATGTCCATTCCACAGTCCGGCGGCGGTCCGATTGAACGCCACGAACAACTTGCCGAATATCTTGCCGAGGGATGCAAGCCCAAGCAGGATTGGCGCATCGGCACCGAACATGAAAAATTCGGCTACTGTGTTGAGACCCACAAACCCCTGCCATTTTCTGGTGAACGATCCATTGAGGCCGTGCTGTCCGGCCTGCGCGATCGCTACGGCTGGGCCCCTGTGACCGAAGGCGGGTTCCTCATCGGGTTGGAAAAGGACGGCGCCAACGTATCGCTGGAACCCGGCGGCGCGTTGGAGCTGTCAGGCGCACCGGTTGAGACGATCCACCAGACCTGTGACGAAGTGAATTCTCATTTGGCCGAGGTCAAATCCATCGCCGATGAGATCGGCGTGGGCTTTATCGGGCTGGGCGCGGCCCCTGAATGGTCCCACGATGAGATGCCCCTGATGCCCAAGGGCCGCTACAAGCTGATGGATGCCTATATGGATAAGGTGGGCACCAGCGGCAAAATGATGATGCGCCGGACCTGTACGGTTCAGGTGAACCTCGATTTTTCATCTGAGGCGGACATGGTGCAAAAGATGCGCGTGGCGTTGGCGTTGCAGCCCGTGGCTACGGCGCTCTTTGCCAATTCGCCGTTCTGGGAAGGCAAACCCAACGGTCACAAATCATGGCGCAGCCGCGTGTGGCGGCATCTGGATGATGCGCGCACGGGCATGTTGCCTTTTGTGTTTGAGGACGGCTTCGGGTTTGAACGGTGGGTGGAATACGCCCTCGATGTGCCCATGTATTTTATCTACCGCGATGGGGAATACGTAGATGCGCTGGGTCAGTCATTCCGTGATTTTCTGCGCGGCGAACTGCCCGCTCTGCCCGGTGAAACGCCGACCCTGTCGGATTGGGCGGACCATCTGACGACAGCCTTCCCCGCAGCGCGGTTGAAGAAATTCATCGAAATGCGCGGGGCCGATGGCGGGCCATGGCGGCGGTTGTGCGCGTTGCCCGCGTTTTGGGTCGGTCTGACCTATGACCAAGAGGCTTTGGATGCAGCTTGGGACCTGTGCAAAAATTGGGACGCGGAGACACGCGAGGCGTGGCGCGTCGCAGCTTCGGTCGACGGGTTGCAGGCGCGCGTGGCCGGGCAGTCCATGCACGACATCGCCCGCGAGGTTGTGGCGATTGCCGAAACGGGCCTCAGGAACCGCGCGATGCCCGGTGCGGGCGGCTTGGTGCCCGATGAGACCCATTTTCTGAACGCGTTGAAGGAAAGCATCGAAACCGGCAAGACACCGGCGGACGAATTGCTGGACGATTATAACGGGGACTGGGGCGGCGATCTGAGCAAGATTTACGCGGCCTATTCTTATTAGGATCGAATTTGGCTACGCCAAATCCGACCAGCTGGGGGTTTCACACCCCCAGACCCCCGTGGAGTATTTGAGGCAAAACGAAACGAAAATCAGCCGCGGACGGTGAGGTCATCGACAAAGGCGCGCACTTTGGCCTCCGTCATTTCACACGGTTTGAGAAGGTCGCCTGCGGCAAGGTGATAGAGGTTGAGGCTGATATAGTCTGATCCGTCCAGCGCCTCGGCCACCAGTTTTTCGCCTTTGCCGTTTGCGACATGGGCGTGGGTGACGATCCAGTCCTTGCCATGGGCCTGACCGCGAAAGGTGCCCAAGGGCAACTGGGCAAGCTTTTGGGCGAAGCTCACTTTTGGCCGATTTTGCTTTCCTCGCCAGACACAAGGCGATGAATGTTGGTGCGGTGACGTGCGAAGATCAGCGCCCACAGCGCGGTTGTCAGTACGAAGACACCGGGCCAACCAAAGAACGCCGCAATGGGCGCGCTGAGGGCGGCCACCAGCGCAGCCAGTGACGAGTACCGCAAGAGTGCGGCAGTCGCGAGCCAAGCAACGGCGGCGACGACGCCCACGGGCCAGAGGACGCCGAACAGGACGCCATAGAAGGTGGCGACGCCTTTGCCGCCGTTGAATTTCAGCCAGACGGGAAAGCAATGCCCGATCATTGCCGCAAAACCCGCCAGTTGTGCCACATCCGGCCCCGCCACAGCGCGCGCCAACAGGACGGCCACAAGGCCTTTGCCAGCGTCAAAGAGCAACGTCAGCGCCGCTGCCTTTTTGGACCCCGTGCGCAAGACATTCGTCGCGCCAATGTTGCCCGACCCGATGTCGCGCAGATTGCCCAGCCCCATCACGCGCGCGATGATCACGCCGGACGGAATAGACCCGATCAGATAGGCGATCACAGCCCAGAGTGCGAAGGTGGGCAGGGTATTGACGATCTCAGGCATCCAGAGCCTCCGTCATATTCACGCCGCCCACGTAAGTGGCTGTGACCTGACCTTGTAGGATTGCCCCGTCGAAGGGGGTGTTCTTGGATTTTGATTTCAGCGCGAAACGGTCCAGCCGGTGGCTGGCATCGGGATCAAACAGCACCAGATCGGCCGGCGCGCCCGGCGTCAGGCGCCCGCAGGTCAGACCCAGCCTGTTGGCGGGGTTCAGCGACAGGGCGCGGAACAAAGTGGGCATATCCAGATGGCCGTTGTGCACCAGCCGCAGGGCGGCGGGCAGCAGGGTCTCCAAGGCCACGGCACCGCTGGCGGCCTCCTCATAGGGCAGGCGTTTGGATTCCTCATCCTGCGGGGTGTGCATGGAGGAAATGATGTCAATCAGGCCGGAGGACACGGCCTCAACCACCGCCAAACGGTCCTCTTCGGCGCGCAGAGGCGGTTTGAGTTTGAAGAACGTGCGGTAGTCAGCCACGTCCATTTCATTCAACGTCAGGTGGTGGATGCCCACACCTGCGGTGATGTCCAACCCGTTGGCCTTCGCCCGTTCCAGCGCAGGCAAGGCGCGGGCGGTGGTGATTTGATCCACGTGGTAGGCCGCACCGGTCATTTCCAGCAGCGCCACATCACGGTCGAGCCCCATGCGTTCGGCCATGGGCGACACGCCGGACAGCCCCCGTAGGGTGGCGAATTTGCCGGACGTCACGGCCCCGCCAGAGGACAGGCCCGGTTCTTGCACATGGCCGATGACCAGCGCGCCGCAGGATTTGGCATAGGTCAGCGCGCGGCTAAACACCTTGGTGTCGGTGATCACGCGGTCGCAATCGGTAAAGGCCACGGCACCTGCATCCATCAAGAATCCGATTTCGGTCATCTCACGACCCGCGCGGGACTTGGTCAGGGCGGCCATGGGCAGCACGTTGACGGCGGCATCAATGCTGGCACGACGTTCGACAAATTCCAACGTCTCAGGCGTGTCGATGGCAGGATCGGTGTCAGGGCGGGTGACAATGGTGGTAATGCCACCAGCCACAGCGGCGCGGCCTGCTGAGGCGAAGCTTTCTTTATGACGCTCACCAGGTTCGGAGACTTTGACGCCGATGTCGACAATGCCAGGGGCAAGACACTGACCATGGCAATTGATCCGCGCGTCCGGTGTATCGCCCGGATCGCCGATCACCCCGCCGTCAATCATCAGCGAACCGATGGTATCGGTGCCGGTTTCAGGATCAATCAGGCGGGCATTTTCAAGGAGCGTCTTCATGAGGTTCCTTTTGCACCGCATGCAGGCGGCGGTAAATGTATTTGTGCGCCTGTCTAGCCTGCAACCCAGATCATCAGCCAGACCAGCAGGGCCATCAACAGCAAAGCCACAGTGGCAATCCGGCCGGACATGGCCGCGTCCGACGGCTTTTTTTTCTGCGGCGGGTCTTCCAGTACAGCCTCTGGGTCGGGGTTGGGCAAAGGCTCAAACGCGATGTCAGCCTCTGGTTCACGCAAGGTGGCAACCAATATGGCCTCCCCATCGGTGTTGAGCGTCACGGGACGGTTTTTGAAGGCACCGGAGCGGATCAACAGCAGCAGACCGTCAAAATCATCCAACCCGTCAAGGGCCGCTTTGTTGGCGGCGATGTCGTCCTCATTGACCTCATAGCCTGCGCGCAGAAAGTCGGTGACAGTCATGTCGTCGAGGCTGCGGGTCTGCAGCTGTTGCACATCACTTGCATCAATCACGTCGATGCCCAAAGCGCGGCACAGCCGGTCATAAACGCCCATGTGGCCGATTTCCATGGCCAGTTGGTAATCCGCTTTGAACACCCGCACGAGGCCATGTTCATGCATGCTTACTGTAGTGCCGTCGATCATCAGGGGTCCCCTTTGGCGGTCATGATGGCGCGCGCCAAGGCAGCACCATCTTCTGGGTAGAACAACTTCGGACCCTTGCCGATGTTCCCTGCCAGTTGGAGGCGCACGCCGTTGCCTTCGGCGCGCGTGTTCTCCACGTCGTCCAATGCAATCGAGTGTCCGCCTTGCTGGATGATCCGCCGGTTGGTGATCCATGCGCGGTGGCGGCCCAAACGCACCCGTTCTTGGGCGAGCAATACGGTCGTGACGAACAGGGGCACCGCGGGCCAGAATGTATCCGGAAAGACGATCAAGAAGGCCGCGACCGGAAACAAAGTCAAAACGATCATCAACAGAGCCGTGCGTTTGAACCGACGCAAGGACGGCACGTGATCAAAGACGACCTGCTCGCCGTCTTCCAGCGGTGGGCCGCTCATGCCATGACGCCCGCCGCTTTTGCGCCCCGTGCTGCGCGCAGGTTGCGCGCCAAAAGGTCCATGGCCGCCATGCGCACGGCCACCCCCATTTCAACCTGTTCCTGAATGACGCTGCGGTTAATGTCGTCGGCGATCTGCCCGTCGATTTCCACGCCGCGGTTCATGGGGCCGGGGTGCATGACGATGGCATCATCCTTGGCATAGGACAGCTTTTCGGCGTCCAGCCCGTAGCGGTGGAAATATTCGCGCTCAGACGGGATGAACCCGCCGTCCATGCGTTCCTTTTGCAGGCGGAGCATCATGACAACGTCCACGTCGCGCAAACCCTCGCGCATGTCGTGGAAAACCTCGACCCCGAACTCTTCCACCCCGCTGGGCAACAACGTGGGCGGGCCGACCAGACGCACGCGGTTCTCCATCTTGCCGAGCAGCATGATATTTGACCGCGCCACGCGGCTGTGCGCCACATCGCCACAAATCGCAATCGACAGCCGGTGAAGCCGCCCCTTGGCACGGCGGATGGTCAGGGCATCCAGCAGGGCCTGCGTGGGGTGTTCATGCCGCCCGTCACCTGCGTTCAAAACAGCGCAATTTACCTTTTGCGCCAGAAGGTCGACTGCACCGGAATTGGGGTGCCGGACGACCAGCAAATCAGGACGCATGGCGTTGAGGGTCAACGCCGTATCAATCAACGTCTCCCCCTTTTTGATGGAACTGGCCTGCATCGCCATGTTCATGACATCCGCGCCAAGGCGCTTGCCCGCGATCTCAAAACTCGCCTGTGTGCGGGTGGAGTTTTCGAAGAACATGTTGATCTGGGTCATTCCCTCCAACACGTCGCGGTGCGGGCGGCCGATGCGATTGTGTTCGGCGTATTGGTCCGCCAAATCCAACAGGGTCGTGATTTCCGTCGGGTGAAGGTGTTCGATGCCAAGAAGGTGCGACGCGCGAAAAGACATGGGGCCTCCGATCCGGGTTTTGGCGGTTATAGGGGTGTGCCGGGGGCGCGGCAAGATCAGCGCGTGAAGTCCCCGTTCCGGCGCGCTAGGATGGGGCATGGAATCGGCTGTGGACTATTGGACATCGAAAGCGCTTCTCGACTGGCAGGTTGAGATGGGCGCGGATGAGGCCATTTGCGACACCCCCGTCGACCGTTATGCGCTTGAGGCGAAAAAGCCCGCACCCAAAGCAGCCCCCGTGGCCGACGCCCCGCCCCCCGTGCCGGAAACCATCGAAGTGGACGCCGTGCAAACCGCCCGTGAGGCCGCCGCCGCCGCGTCCGACATCGACGGGTTGCAGGCCGCC
This sequence comes from Pseudooctadecabacter sp., assembly GCF_965657175.1. GTDB lineage: Bacteria > Pseudomonadota > Alphaproteobacteria > Rhodobacterales > Rhodobacteraceae > Octadecabacter. The sequence continues at coordinate 154,499 of NZ_CBFHNH010000003.1, forward strand.
CTGTTGGCGTTTGAACATTGCGAACTCAAAGACAGTGCCCGAAGCTTTATCTTTGCCGATGGCGTGCCGGGGTCCGATGTGATGATCGTCACCGACGCGCCAAACCGGACCGACGACCGCGCAGGTCAGATCATGTCAGGGCCTTCGGGCGTTTTGTTTGACAAGATGATCGGCGCCATTGGCCTGTCCCGCGTGGGCGAAACGTCGGTCTATATCGCGCCGGTCTGCCCGTGGAACCCGCCCCAAAACCGTGACGCCAATGCAGCAGAACTCGCCATGATGGAGCCGTTTTTGAAACGTCACATCGAACTGGCCGCCCCCAAACTGGTCGTGCTGATGGGCAACGGCCCCTGTCAGGCCCTGCTAGGCCGCAGCGGCATGACACGGTTGCGCGGCACATGGGCCAATGCGGTGGACCGCCCTGCCCTGCCAATCTTTGCGCCGTCTTTCCTGATGGCCAACGGGGCGGCAAAACGGGATGCTTGGGCAGACCTCTTGGCGCTGAAAGCGCGGTTGAAAGACGTGACATGACCCTTGATATGACCCGCGATTTCATTCCCGTGCGCATCGCCATCCTCAGCGTCAGCGACACCCGCAGCCTTGACGAAGACCGGTCCGGCCAGACGCTGGTGGACCGTCTGCAAGACGCAGGCCACATCCTCGCCGATCGTAAAATCCTGCGCGATGAACGCGCCCAGATCGCGGACCAATTGCGCGCATGGTGCGCGAACCCGGATGTTGACGTGATTTTGTCCACGGGCGGCACCGGCCTCACGGGGCGCGATGTCACTGTCGAGGCGCACCGCGACGTCTATGAAAAAGAAATCGACGCCTTCGGCACGGTCTTTACCCACGTGTCCATGGCCAAAATCGGAACATCCGCGGTCCAAAGCCGCGCCACGGGTGGTGTGGCCAACGGGACGTATCTTTTCGCGCTGCCCGGCAGCACCGGTGCATGCAAGGATGCGTGGGACGAAATCCTCGTCAAACAGCTCGACTATCGGCACCGGCCCTGCAACTTCGTCGAAATTCTTCCGCGATTGGATGAACACCGGCGACGGAAATGATCTGTCGGCCCGTAAGATCCGTAATACCTACGACTTGGAACCGCACAGGTGCGGCCTAAGTTATTTGGGGATCATAGGAGAATTCGCATGCAGTTTCTGAGACGGTCTCTGGTTGGTATCTTTTTGTTGGCGGTCACCTTGGCGCTGTTCGCATGGGCCGGCAACACGGTCCGGCTGGCCGTACAAGAACGCATGAACGCCGAACCCCGCAGTTTTCCCCAACGTGAACGGGTGTTGTCGGTGAATGTCGTCGACGTCATCCCGCAGGTGATCGCCCCTGAATTGATTGTTTTTGGCGAACTGGCCAGCGCCAACACCCTCGACATCCGCGCATTGGCCGGTGGCACCGTGCTTGAGGTCTCTCCCAACTTCGTGGACGGCGGACGTGTCGCCGAAGGGGAGGTTCTGGCCCGTATTGACCCGCGTGACGCCCAATCCGCCCGTGACAGGCTCGCCGCTGATCTGCGCGATGCCGAGGCCGAATTGCGCGATGCCGACCGTGCGCTGATCCTCGCCCGTGACGAATTGGCCGCAGCCGAAGATCAGGTCGTGTTGCGGCAACAGGCCTTGACCCGCCAACAGGACCTCGCGGATCGTGGTGTGGGCACAGCTGCCGCAACGGAAACGGCGGAACTGGCCCTGTCCGGCGCGCAGCAGGCGGTGCTGGCACGGCGCCAAGCGCAAGCACAGGCGCAAGCGCGCATTGATCAGGCGGCCACGCGGTTGGACCGTGCTAAACTCAACCTCGCGGATGCGGACCGCGCTTTGACCGACACTGAAATCGTGGCACCTTTCGCTGGCACTTTGGCGGGCGTATCCGTGGCGCGGGGTGAACGGGTCACCGCCAACGAAACCTTGGGCGAGTTGATCAAGAAAGACGATCTTGAGGTGTCGTTCCGCCTGTCCACCGCCCAATACGCGCGACTTGTGGGCGAAGACGGCACGCTGAACGCAGCCCCCGTCACTGTCGCCTTGGAAGCACAGGGCCTGACGTTGATGGCAACGGGTGAAATCACCCGCGAAAGCGCCGTTGTGGGCGAAGGCCAGACGGGCCGATTGCTCTTTGCCAAGATCGACACCACCGCAGCCCTGCGGCCCGGTGATTTCGTGACCGTCTCAGTGACCGAGCCTGAATTGCGCGGCGTGGCCCGTGTGCCGTCCACCGCTGTGGGGGCCAATGAAACCGTGCTGATGCTGGGCGACGAAAACCGTCTGGTTGAGGTTTCAGTCGATGTGTTGCGCCGCCAAGGCGACGATGTCCTCATCCGCGCGCCCGAGGCCTATGGCAAACAGATCGTGGCCGAACGCTCCCCCCTTCTGGGGCAGGGCATCGCGGTGCAACCGATTGATCCGAATGCCGAACCAGAGGTTCCTGAACAGGTTGAAATGATCACGCTTGAAGACGACCGTCGCGCGCGCCTGATCGCCTTTGTCGAAGAAAGCCGCATGCCGCCGCCCGTCAAAACGCGCATCATCGGGCAGTTGGAACAAGATGAGGTCCCCTCTGACGTGGTTGCCAATATCGAAGACCGGATGGGGAGCTAGACCATGCTCAAACCCGGCGGCATTCTGTCCTACCTCACCCGTCATCGCACAGCGGCAAACCTGTTGATGGTGGTCCTTCTGGCCGCTGGCATCGCGGCCTACCCCAAGATGCGCGCGCAGTTCTTCCCAGATGTAATCATCGACAATGTGACTGTGTCTGTCCAATGGTCCGGCGCAGGCGCAGAAGACGTGGACGCGGCCATCGTTCAGGTCTTGCAGCCTGCGCTTTTGGCGGTTGAGGGGGTCACGAACACGACCTCGACGTCATCCGAAGGCAGCGCGCGGATTTCGATGGAGTTTGAACCCGGCTGGGATATGGCCAAAGCCACCGAAGACGTGCAACTGGCCGTGGACGCCACATCCAACCTGCCCGACGACGCAGAAGACCCCAACGTGCGGCGCGGGCAATGGTCGGACCGAGTGACGGATGTGGTTATCACTGGCCCCGTCGCCCCCGAACAACTGGGCCGGTTTGCCGATGAATTCACCGTGCGGCTGTTCGCCCAAGGCGTCACACGCACCACCATTCGCGGCGTTGCGGCCCCGTCCACCATCATCGAAGTGCCGTCGCTGGCGCTCATTCGCTACGACGTCACCATGCAGGACATCGCCGCCGCCATCGCGGAGGAGGTCAACGCGGACCCCGCAGGCGATGTGTCAGGGGCCGCCCGCGTCCGCACCGGTGTCGAAAAACGCACCGCCGATGAGATTGAAGCCATCGCCCTGCGCACAGACGCAAGCGGCGCGACCTTGACCATTGGCGATGTGGGGCAGGTGTTCGTCGAAGGTGTCGACCGCGAACGCGCGTATTTCGTGGGCGATGATCCGGCCATCACCATCCGCGTGGATCGCGCTGCGACAGGTGACGCCATTGATGTGCAAAACACCGTGCAACAGGTGGCAGATGCCTATGACGCGACACTGCCCCAAGGGGCCAGCATTGAACTGATCCGCGCCCGCGCTGAATTGATCACGGGCCGTTTGAATATCCTGTATGAAAACGCGGCCTTGGGATTGGCCCTCGTTGTGGCGCTGTTGTTTCTGTTTCTGAACGCGCGCATCGCGTTTTGGGTCGCCGCCGGTATTCCTGTGGCCTTGGCCGGTGCCATTGCACTGATGTGGGCGGCGGGTCTGACGATCAATATGATCTCCCTCTTTGCGCTGATCATCACGCTTGGCATCGTGGTCGATGACGCCATTGTGGTGGGCGAACACGCCGATTATCGCCACCGCAAGCTGGGTGAAAGCCCCGCTGAGGCGGCTGAGAATGCGGCCAAAAAGATGTTTAGTCCCGTGTTCTCGGCCACGCTGACAACCATCATCGCCTTTTTCGCGCTGGTCCTCGTGGGTGGGCGGTTCGGTGATCTGATCGCCGACATACCGTTCACCGTCATCGTTGTTCTGATCGCGTCGCTGATCGAATGTTTCCTGATCCTGCCCCACCACATGTACAAAGCGCTGAAAGCCGGTGAAGGCGGGCAAAAGTGGTACGACGCCCCGTCCCGCGTGGTGAACCGTGGCTTTGACTGGGTCAAAGACCGCCTGTTCCGGCCCTTTATGGCCGGCGTGATCTGGGCACGCTATCCGGTCATGGCGCTGGCCGTGGTGTTGCTGGCCGTGCAGGTCAGCGGGCTGATCCGTGGCGACGTGGCATGGCGGTTCTTCAACGCGCCCGAACAGGGCAGCGTGACCGGCAATTTCGCCATGCTGCCTGGTGCCACCCGCGAAGACACGCTGGAAATGATGCAATCGCTGCAAGAGGTGACCGAAACCTTGGGCGCGGAGTATGAAGAAGAATACGGAACCAACCCGCTGAACTACGTCATCGCTGAAATCGGTGGCAATTCGGGCCGTGGCATCGCGGGGGCCGCCACAAAAGACGCGGACCAATTGGGGGCCATCGCAATCGAATTGATCGACGCCGACAGCCGCCCCTATTCCAGCTTTGCCTTTGTGGCCGAACTGCAAGACCGCGTGATCCGCCACCCCATGGTCGAAACCGTCAGCTTCCGGTCTTGGGCAACAGGTCCAGGCGGGGACGACATCGACATCCAGTTGTTCGGGGCCAATTCCGACGTATTGAAAGACGCGGCAGAGGCGTTGAAAGCGGAACTGGCGCAGTTTGGCGAAGTCTCCGCGTTAGAAGACTCGCTGTCCTACGACAAAGAAGAATTGATCCTTGAATTGACCCCGCAGGGTCAGGCCTTGGGCTTTACCATCGACGGGTTGGGCCGTGTGTTGCGCAACCGTCTGGGCGGGATTGAGGCCGCGACCTACCCCGACGGGCCCCGGTCTGCCACGATCAGGGTGGAACTGCCGGATGGCGAGCTGACGGCGGATTTCCTCGACCGGACGCAAATGCGCGCGGCCAGTGGCATTTACGTGCCTCTCGCCGATATCGTGACGGTGCAATCGCGCACGGGGTTCAGCACGGTGACCCGCGAAAACGGGGTGCAGCTGATCTCCGTCACCGGCGATCTGACCGATGACGACGCCGACCGCGCTACCGAAATTCAGGAACTGATCCAGACCGACATCCTGCCCCGCATCCAAAGTGCGTTCAGCGTGTCGTCGTCCCTGTCGGGCCTGAGCGAACAGGAGGATGAATTCCTCAACGATGCGCGCATCGGGCTGATCTTCTGTCTGACGGGGATTTTCCTTGTGCTCGCGTGGATTTTCCAAAGCTGGTCGCGCCCGCTGGTCGTCATGGCGATCATCCCCTTTGGTCTGATCGGCACTATTTACGGCCACGCCGTGTGGGAGGTTCCCCTGTCGATCTTCACGGTCGTGGGGCTGCTCGGCATGACTGGGATCATCATCAACGACAGTATCGTGCTGGTCAAAACCATCGATGAATACGCCGAAACACGCGGGTTGGTGCCTGCGATCATCGACGGCGTCAGCGACCGGCTCCGCCCTGTCTTGTTGACCACTTTGACGACGGTTCTGGGCCTCGCGCCGCTGTTGTACGAAGGGTCATCGCAGGCCGAGTTCCTCAAACCCACGGTGATCACGCTGGTCTACGGTCTGGGCTTTGGCATGGTGCTGGTGCTGTTCATCGTGCCGTCCTTGATGGCCATGCAGGGCGATGTGGGCGTGCAGGTGCAATCGGCCAAACGCGGGCTGGCCAGCGGCACCCGCGCCATTGCGCTGCCGGTGCGCATTGCCGCCCTCGGCGTGATCGGTTTGTTTGCCGCGATCGTCTTGCCGACCCTTGCCACAGGCGCACCTTGGGCGCCCTTGGCCGCAATCTTGCCGATGCTCTATGCGGGTACGGGTGCTGCTTTGGGGATGTTTGTGCTGGCGACGATGGTCTGGCTGGTGCTGGTCTATATCGTGGCCGGATTGGTCGTCGCGTTCAGCCGCCGACGCCGCACGGCCTAGGGTCCTGACCCTAGCCCGCAGCGCAGCCGCGAATATCCACGGACTGTCCGCCCGCGATCACCGTGATCCGCATGTCGGACCGGTTCACCGTAAATCCGTCGCGGTCGACGTGGATCATGTCGGAGGACGCAAAAAGGCTTCGACCTTCGCGCCACGTATGGGGCTCGGACACCCAGACCTGCTGATCACCGCTTTCGATGACGACCTCTTCGTCCGTGCCCATGGGCGGCATCGGAATTTCCGCAATCACCCGCAGACCGCCGTCAATCGGGGCAATGGCGCAGGATACATCGCCCACACCCGCCTCAGCGACGGTGCGGGGACGATCCACCAGCGATGCCACAATCGCCGCGTCACGCCGTCCGTCGACGGGCAAGGCCGCATCAAAGGACAGCATCACCGGCACGCAAATTTCTTCGCAAACACCGATCTGCACCCGACCCGCCATTCGCGCAGGCGCGCCGGCATCGTCCAGCGCCAATTCGACGGGGATCACGACGATCCCTTCATAGCCGATAGAACGCATGTTGTTGATGCGGCTGACCTCCGGCACGGGCCAATGCAGCGCGACGCCTTGCAAGTTTTCGGACCCGTCCCACGCAAAACGCGGCGGGATACCGCCATCACCGGGCACGCGCCAATAGGTTTTCCACCCCGGTGCCAACGTGATTTCCAGCCCTGCCATATGGGTGCCAGCCTGCGTGCGCCAGCCGGGCAGCACCTCAAGCTCCACCACCCCGTCAGCGGGGTTGGCGGCGAGGGCGTTGGCAAACGGCAGGGCGGTCAAAGCCGCAAGGGCCAGGTTGAGAATCCGGTGTGTCATGCCCTTTCTTTCGCCGAAGCAAGTCACAATAGAAAGTCACGTTTGGGTTAGGTCTTTGTCATATCCGCGCCTGTGCCCCCTTGCACAGCGCCCGACCCAACCCCACAGTTGAAACATGATGGACACAACAGACCTCACCGGAAAACTTTTGATCGCAATGCCCGATATGGGCGATCCGCGGTTTGAGATGTCGGTGATCTACATGTGCGCCCATTCGCGCGAGGGGGCCATGGGCCTCATCGTCAACAAACCCACGCCGGAGATCAGGTTCAGCAACTTGCTGGAACAGCTCAATATCGATGATGGCGAATTGGCGACGGACGTGCGCGTCCACTATGGCGGCCCTGTTGAAACAGGGCGCGGGTTCGTCTTGCACACCGCCGACTACGCGTCAGGTGCCGGCACGATGGAGGTTGGGTCAGGCATCGCCATGACAGCGACCCTCGATATCCTCGAAGATATCGCCATGGGGGCAGGTCCAAAACGATCGATGCTTGGGCTGGGCTATGCAGGCTGGGGTCCCGGTCAGTTGGAGGGCGAGATTGCGCAAAACGGCTGGCTGGTCGCTGACGCGACCGATGACATCCTGTTTGGCCGTGCCGCAGAACACAAATGGACAGCCGCCCTGAAGGTGCTGGGCATTGATCCGCTGATGCTGTCGTCCTCGGGCGGGTCAGCCTGACCGGGGTGCAGCAGCCCGCCGCAGCCTGTCATTGATCGCCGCCCCAAGCCCGTGATCGGGGATCGGGGAAACCGCAATCCGCGCAGCCCCCATGGCATTGAGCCGGTGCAGCGCATCAAAAAGGCGCGCGGCGGCCTCCACCAGATCGCCACTGGGCGACAGGTTCAGCTGGGCATCAACCGCGCCGAACCCCAGCAACACCTCTCCGTCTTGGGCCTCCACCGCGTTTAACCGCACGGTCCCCTTGGGCGCGTAGTGGGACGCAAGCTGCCCCGGTGACGTCGGCGCATCGGCATCCCCCGCCATGGCCAGATCTTGGCCCACGGCGCGGGCAATCGCCTCCGCCGGAAGGCCACCTGCCCGCAACAAGGTGGGGCGGGGCTGGGTCGCGAGAATCGTGGATTCCACCCCCACAGCGCAATCCCCGCCGTCGACGATCCTGTCGATCACGCCCGTCATATGGTCCGCCACATGGGCCGCCTTCGTGGGGCTGACCTGCCCCGACGGATTGGCGGACGGGGCCGCAATCGGCCCGTCAAAGGCGGCCAGCAGTGCGGCCGCCACCCCGTGATCCGGCACCCGAATGGCCAAGGTGTCCAACCCCGCCGTCACCAGCGGCGAAATACCGGCATCGGCGCGCAGGGGCAGCACCAACGTTAACGCACCGGGCCAAAATGCCTGCGCCAATGCGCGCGCTGTGTCGTCAAATTCGACATACGTCTCTGCTGCGTCCAAGGACGCCACATGCACGATCAACGGATTGAAACTGGGCCGTCCTTTGGCGGCATAAAGCCGCGCGACCGCGTCCGAATTGCGCGCATCAACGCCAAGGCCGTAAACTGTCTCGGTCGGGAAGGCGACAAGCCCGCCGCGTGCCAGAACACCAGCCGCTTCGCCCAAGCCAATGGCATCAGACGCAAAGGTGCATGTGGTCACCCCAGTCATGACGTCGCGTTTTGGTTGCTTGGGCGGCCCATGGCGATCACCTTTGTTGTAACATCCGCTCTCTACGCGCCCCAAGCGCCGAATCCAAGAACCGTCCCCAAGGAGCTTTCCATGCCCTATCGTTCGCCCGCCAACGAATTCCGTTTCCTGATGGACCACGTCGTCGGTTTTGATCAGGTCGCGGCCACCGACCGCTACGCCGAAGCGACACCGGACACCTGCGACGCCATCATCACCGAAGCCGCCAAGCTGTGCGACGACATCATCGCCCCTTTGCAACGGCCCGGCGACATGCACCCTGCGAAACTGGAAAACGGCGTCGTGCGGACGTCTCCGGGGTTTGGCGACGGGTTCAAAGCCATTGCGGAAGGCGGCTGGATCGGCATTTCCGCAGACCCGGAATACGGCGGCATGGGCCTGCCGCTGACGCTGGCCACATCCGTCAACGACATGATGGCCGGTGCCTGCCTGTCTTTGCAACTGAACCCGCTGATGTGTCAGGGCCAGATCGAGGCTCTGGAACATCATGCGTCGGATACGATCAAGGACACCTATCTGCCCAAGCTGATCTCAGGCGAATGGACCGGCACGATGAACCTGACCGAACCGCAAGCCGGGTCCGACGTGGGCGCATTGCGGTCCAAGGCGGAACCCAAGGGCGACGGGTCCTATGCGATCAGCGGGCAGAAAATCTACATCTCATGGGCCGACAATGATTTCACCGAAAACGTCTGCCACCTTGTGCTGGCCCGCCTGCCCGATGGCGTGCCCGGCACCAAGGGCATCAGCCTGTTCATGGTCCCGAAATTCATCCCCAATGAAGACGGCACTTTGGGCGACCGCAACAGCCTGCGGGTGGTCAGCCTTGAACATAAAATGGGCCTGCACGGCTCCCCCACGGCGGTCATGGAATACGATAACGCCCGTGGCTGGCTGGTGGGGCCGGAACACGGCGGCATGGCGGCCATGTTCACCATGATGAACAACGCCCGCGTGGGTGTCGCCACCCAAGGCGTCGGCGTGGCCGAGGCCGCCTACCAACACGCGCTGGCCTATGCGATGGATCGCAAACAGGGCCGCGCCGGGGGCAGCGGTGCCATTGTCGAACACGCCGACGTGCGCCGGATGCTGGCGTCGATGAAGGCCGACACCTTTGCCGCCCGCGCCATCACCATGGCCAATGCCGTTGCCATCGACATGTCCAACGCCACGGGCGATGCGGGCTGGAAAGCGCGGGCCGCACTGCTGACGCCGATCTCCAAAGCCTTCGGCACCGATATCGGGGTTGAGGTCGCGGCCACTGGCATTCAGGCCCACGGCGGCATGGGCTTTATTGAGGAAACAGGGGCGGCGCAATATGCCCGCGACGTCCGCGTGGCCACGATCTATGAAGGGACCAACGGCATTCAGGCCATGGATCTTGTGGCGCGCAAGATGATGGACGGCGGCGATGCCGCCGTTGCCCTGCTGGATGAGATTGAGGCCGCTGCCGAAGCCGCCAAAGACACGCTCCCCGATCTGGTGGAACCGGTTTGGCAGGCCTGCGAATCCTTGCGCGAAACAACTGAATGGCTGGTCGGTCAGGACATGAATGACCGCTTTGCGGGGGCTGTCCCCTACCTGCGTGCCTTCGCGCGGGTCTTGGGCGGGCACTACCACCTGACCGCCGCCTTGCAGGGTGACGAGACCCGTAAGCGTCTGGCGACGTTCTATATCAAACGCCTGCTTCCCGAACACGCAGGCCTTCTGGCCCATGTGCGCGAAGGGGCGGATGATCTGATGGCGTTGTCTGTGGATGATCTGGTGGCCTGACGGAAATTCCGCTAGGCCGCTGCCATGACAGCCCCCATCACATACCCATGGCCCGAACCACCCCAAGCGGGTGAGGCGACCCCCGTGGCCGACGGCATCCTCTGGATGCGTCTGCCGCTCCCCATGGCGCTGGATCACGTGAACGTCTACGCGCTAGATGACGGCGACGGCTGGACGGTCATTGACACCGGCTTTGACAGCCGCAAGACCCGCCTGATCTGGGAAGGCCTGCTTAAGGGACCACTGGCGGGCAAACCCGTCACCCGCGTCATCGGCACGCATCACCACCCGGATCACATCGGCCTTGCCGGTTGGTTTCAGGACGCAGGCGCCGAATTGGCCATGCCGCGCACCGCGTGGCTGATGGCGCGGATGCTGACGCTGGACGAACAGCCCGCCTACCCCGCACGGTCGATGGAGTTCTACCGCCGCGCCGGCATGTCCGCCGAAATGCTGGACAAACGCGCCACCGAACGGCCCTTCAACTTTGCCGATTGCGTGCATCCCATGCCGCTGGGCTTCACCCGCCTGCAAGAGGGCGGAACGATCCGCATGGGCGGGCGGGTGTGGGACATCCGCATGGGCAATGGTCACGCACCGGAACATGCGACCTTCTGGTCGCGCGATGACAATCTGGTCATCGGGGGCGATCAACTGCTGCCGTCCATCAGCCCCAACATCGGCGTTTACCCCACCGAACCCGATGCCGATCCGCTGGCCGAATGGTTGGAGGCCTGCGAACGTCTGGCCCCCTTCGCGCAGGACGATCATCTGGTTTTTGGCGGCCACAAACTGCCCTTCACCGGTCTGCCCACACGGATGCGCCAACTGATCGACAATCACCACGGCGCGCTAAAACGGCTGTTGGCCTTCATCGACACGCCCAAACGCGGCGGTGATTGTTTTGCCCCCCTTTTCAAGCGGACCATCGACGAAGGCACCTACGGGCTGGCCTTGGTTGAGGCGCTGGCCCATCTCAACCACCTGCACCAAACCGGCCAAGCCACGCGCACCTTGGGCGATGACGGGGCCTATCTGTTTCAGGCGACCTGACGGACGGCGGGGTTTGTCAGCCTGACGATCCGGTTTTCTGGCACAGCATCCCACTGACCACCGTCCAGCGCCTCAGACGCAAACGCGCGCCCCCCATTGTCGAGGATACCAGAGGCATAAAGGGTCGGCGCAGGCCCTTGGGACGCATACCGAAACCCGTAAAGCGCCTCGCCGTCTGAAAACACGCATGTGATCTTGACCGGCGCGGGGCCGTGGCCCAACACCTCCAACGTGCGCGCCATGGCGACGTCCGGATCATCGGCCAGACCGTGGGCCAATAGCGTCAGAAAAATCATCTCACTGTCGGTGGACCCGCGCCGTGCAGCGTATGGATTATCAGGCAAAGCCTCCTCCAACCTCCGGCGGATCGCTGGGAAATGGGGCACCTGACCGTTGTGCACGAACGACCAGCGGCCCACCTGAAACGGGTGGCAATTTGGGCGGCTGGTCTCCCCCATGGTGCTGGCGCGCACGTGGGACAAAAACAGCCGTGACCGGACCATCCGGCACAGCGACGTCAGATTGTCATCGGCCCAAGCGGGCAACACATCGCGATAAAGGCCCGGAACCTCGCCGTGATCATACCACGCGATGCCAAAGCCATCGCCATTGACGGCCAGCTTGGCCTCCGTCGCGTGCTGGCTTTGCTCAAGCAGGGAATGACGCGGCTTGATGATGATATTTTCCAGCGGAATAGCAGGACCTGTGTAGGCTGCGATGCGGCACATATCAGTGCCGCGCGTCCATGCGCGCCACAAGACGGCGCAAAATCCGGCTGGCGGTCGTTTCACACAAAGCAGGCACAACCGCGTGGATCAAAGCCGCACCTGCGGCCACGGTCAGCCAGAAACAAAAGCTGGCAGCAAAGCGCATGTGCTGGAAATATGTCTCCCCCACGGTGGCGGGATGGGACAGAAACCAACGATCGGCAAGGCTACGGCGGGTGGGGGGTGTCAGGTCGGTCATGGGATGCTCCTTTGTTGGTCCCATGATAGGGGGCTGATCTGGCGGGCGCGTCCCAATCGGGCTGGCCATGGGGCCTCTTTTTGGGATATCATCCCAATATGACGGCCCAACTTGATAAAATTGACCACGCTATATTGGCAGAGCTGCAAAAAGACGCCACCCTGTCTGTCGATGCCCTGTCTGACCGCGTGGCCCTGTCCCGCAACGCCTGCTGGCGGCGGATCAAAACACTTGAAAGCGCAGGCATCATCCGCAAACGGGTGGCCTTGCTGGACGCGGGCAAAGTGGGCTGCCCGCTGTCCGTGCTGGTCATGATCCGAACCGATCACCACTCAGACGCATGGCGCAGCGACTTTGCCATCGCGGTCGAAGCCCTGCCAGAAATCACCGCCGCCTACCGCATGACCGGCGATCTGGATTACGTCCTTAAGGTGCAGCTGGCGGATATGGCGGCCTATGACCGGTTCTATAAACGTCTGACTTCACGGATTTCTGTATCGGACATTTCCGCCAGTTTCGTTATGGAAGACATCAAAGACACCACCGCCCTGCCGCTTTGACGAAAGACGCCCCCATGAACGACGCCATCAAAACATCCGCCGAAGCGCTGGAAAGCGCCGTCCTGCATGAGGTCCACACCGACCCTGACGCCGTCAAACCCGACGCCAGTGCGCTGAAAAAGCCAGATGGCCCCAAAAGCCCCGCGCGGTGGGCCTATGAACGTCTGATTCTCTATATCCAGAATTTCGAAAAGCAGCTCGACAACGAACATGAGGTCGCCATGGGCTTCGCAGGTGGCGACACCGGCGTGATCCGGATCGAAGGCATGGGGTTCTTTGACCCCGACATCATCACGTTTTATGGCACCGACCCTGCAGGGACAAAAACCCAGCTTGTTCAACATGTCAGCCAGTTGTCCGTGATGCTGCGCGCCCTGCCCAAACAGGTGGCCGCCGCAGAACCCAACCGCATCGGCTTTCGTCTGGCGGCTGATCTGACCGACGACACAGATGTGACGACCTGACCCAAGCGTTCGGGGCTGACAAGCCTGCACCGATGCGCTAAGGCACGCACAACACACGAAAGGGAACACATCATGGGTGATCACAAGCACGGCGAAATGGACATCGAAGTTCAGGAAAAGACCTTCGAAGGCTTCATGAGCATGGTTACAAAAGGCACGGTTATCATCATCGTGGCGCTGATCTTCCTCGCCCTCGTCGGGGCCTAAGAGCATCAAACGCCGCACGTTCCTGCTGGCCGCACCGGCGGCACCGGCAGCCTGCGGCGATACCGTTTTGCGAGATGAGGTTCTGGCCTCACAGGCGGATGTGGACCGCGTCCGCTATGTCCACACCGGCCCCAAACGGCTGACGTTGTCCACGATGGAAAACGTCCAATCCGGAAATGGTGCGCATTCGGGGCTGATGATCAATGCCAGCCAGCGTGTGCTTTGGGATCCGGCGGGCACTTTTGGGCATCCGTCCATTCCAGAACGCAATGACGTGCATTTTGGCGTCACCCCGCGGATCGAACAATTCTACACGTCCTACCATTCGCGCCTGACCTACTTCACCTTGATCCAATAGGTCGATGTCACACCGGAGGTGGCTGACATGGCGCTTCGACTGGCGATGACAAATGGGCCCACGCCGAAGGCCGCCTGCACGCGCCACACCTCGCGGATGTTGGGTCAGTTGCCGGGGTTTGAAACGATCCGGTTTAGCCTGTTTCCTAACAATCTGGCGGATCAGTTCGGACAAATCCCAGGCGTCCGGTCGCGTGAGTATTACGAAGACGACAGCGACGATAAATCCATCGCCGCAGCCCAGATTGATGCCGCTATCCGCGCAGGCCAATAGGCCGTCAGCCCGCGCCCAGCGCCCACAACATTCCGTAGAGCGTCACCCCACCGCACAAAATCGCCGCCACGACATTCCGTGTCATGATCCCCACACCAAAAGTCACCAACGCAGCACTCAGCCGTGCAGGATCGATCTGCCCATCCGTGGCCGGTGGCCACAGCACCAAGGGGGCGACCAGCCCCGGCAAAACCGCCACAGCCGTATAGCGCAGGTGCCGCAGCACCCATTCAGGCAAGTCGCGTCCAGCAATCAGGCCCAAAAACGAAAACCGGATCAGGTAGGTGCCCACTGCAAGGATCGCGATGATCGTCCAGATATACAGATCGTTCATCCCGCCGCCTTTCGCGCCTGCCAAAGTTCGACCTGCGCGCCAACCATCATGGCGGCTGCCGCTGCGATCAGCAGACCCAGATTGTAGGGCACGCCCGCCAGCACCAGCGCGATCACAATCGATGTCACCGCCGCCAGCATATGCGCCAGCGTCCGCATCATGGGTGCGATGATGGCCAGAAAGCAGATGGGCACCGCAAAATCGAGAGCCATGGACGGCGGGATACCCTCCCCCAGCCAGACGCCCAGCGCGGTGGCCACGATCCACATGGGCACGATGGGTGTCACCGCCCCCAGAAAATAGCTGACCCGCTGGGGCGTCGTCAGGTCCGGTTCATCCTCGAACGTATTGACCGCCACGGCGTAGCTTTGATCGACATTCAGATAGGCCACCAAGGCGCGCGTCAAAAACGGTGCATCCCCGATATAGGTCGCCAAAGACGCCGAATACATGGCCATCCGCAGGTTCACCGCCAAAGCCGTCGCCACAACAATCGCCATCGGCGCGTTTTCGACCATCAGTTGCAGGGCCGCAAATTGCGACGCCCCGGCAAAGACCACGGATGAGAAAATCATCGTCTGCCACGTGGTCAGACCCGCCTCCGTGGCGACCACGCCGAACAAAAGTCCGAACGGCATAACCACCAACAAGAACGGCACGCCCGCGCGCACGCCCCTAAGGTAAAGTGATTTCTCGGTCGCCCTGTTCACCGTCCTGTCCTACACTTGTTCTATCCGCCCATAGCGGCGGCCTGAATTCTTGGCAACCAGAGGACCGCCATGCGCGCGCCGGATCAGACACAAAACCCCGTCGTTTACGAGGATGAGAATGCGTAAACCCCTCGGCGTGATATTGGCCGGTGGGCAGGGCCGCCGCATGGGGCAGGTATCAAAGGCCGACCTGATGTTGGGCGCGCGGCGCCTGCTGGATCTGAGCATTGATCGGCTGGATCCGCAGGTGGATGGAATTGTCGTCAATGCCAATGGACCAATCGCCACCGATTTGGACGTTATCCCCGATACGACTGACGATTTTGCAGGGCCACTGTCGGGCATCCTCGCCGCGTTGATCCATGCTGAAGGTGCAGGCCACAGCCACGTGGCCTCGGTCGCTGTGGATACGCCGTTTTTTCCTTGCGATCTGGTGCCGCGCTTGCAACTGGCGGGGTTGGACCAATCGGATGGGTTTGCAGTGGCCGCAGACGGCAGCGGCGTGCACGGCACCTTTGGGCTTTGGCCCGTGGCGCTACGCCCTACCCTTGCGGATTTTCTGGCCTCAGGCGGGCGCAAAGTCCGCGCTTTCACCGCAAGCCAGAATGCGGCCATAGCGCTGTTTCCAGACACCACGCCCAGCGCCTTTTTCAACATCAACACCCCGGACGATCTGAAAGACGCGAACGCTTGGATCTAACTTTCGACACCATCATCACCGTGGACTGGTCCGGTGGACATCAACGCCCCGTCACCCCAAGTGCGGACGCCATCTGGGCCTCCGTCTGGCGCTACGGTATGCAAGAAATGCCCATGTACTTCCGCAACCGGCAACTGGTGGAATTCTGGCTGCGCGTCACCTTGGAAGAAGAACTGAAATTCGGGCGGCGCGTGTTCGTGGGGTTCGATTTCGCCTTCGGCTTTCCAGAGGGGTTCGCATTAGCCCTCACCGGTCAGGACGATCCATTGGCTTTGTGGGGGTGGCTGGAAGACCACATCATGGACAGCCCGCAGGCCAACAACCGGTTTGAGGTCGCGGGCCTGATGAATGCCCCTTTCGACGGCGTGGGGCCCTTGTGGGGCAATGCGTCCTCAACCGACGTCGAAGGATTGCCGCGCAAGGGCAATGATCGCACCTGCACCGCCTTTGCCGAAAAACGACAGGTCGAAACCCGCACCAAGGGTGCGTTCCCCGTGTGGCAACTGGCCGGTGCGGGGGCCGTCGGGTCCCAGACCCTGATGGGGTTGCCGGTGCTGGAACGTCTGCGCCGTCGGTTTGCAGGCAAAGTATCGGTCTGGCCGTTTGAACCCCTCGACACGCCCATCGCCTTTGTTGAGGTCTGGCCCTCCCTTTACGCCGATGACATCGCTAAAAACGCGGACGTCCACGCGGTCAAAGACGCCGTGCAGGTGCACACCCTGACCCAGATCATCGCTGCGATGGATGCACAGACCCTTGGGGCCACGCTGGACGTGCCCCCCAACGTTGAAGGCTGGATTTTCGGGGTCCCCGCATGAGGATTTCGCTTGGGTTTGAGGACCGCGAACGCGATCAGGTCGCGGGCATGTATTGGCAGGCCTTCGGGTCCAAACTGGGCCGTGTCATGGGGCCGGACCGGCGTGCCATCGCGTTTATCCGTGATGTTCTGGACCCGACCCATGCGCTGTGCGCGCGCGATGGGCGGGGCGTCTTGCTGGGCGTGGCCGGGTTCAAAACCATCCATGGCGCGCTGGTGGGCGGCGATTGGTCCGACATCCGGCGCCACTACGGGTTTGTGGGCGGCGTCTGGCGCACGCTTGTTTTGTCGCTGCTGGAACGGGACACCGAAAACCAGCGGTTCTTGATGGATGGCATTTTCGTCAGCGACGGCGCGCGGGGCCAAGGGGTGGGCACACGCCTGCTGGATGCCATTTGTGATGAGGCCGAACAGCGCGGCTACACCGAAGTGCGCCTCGACGTCATCGACACCAACCCCCGCGCCCGCGCGCTTTATGACCGTGAGGGGTTCGTGGCAGGCGGCGAACATCAGCTTGGCCCGTTGCGCCACATCTTCGGGTTTCAAAGTGCCACGACAATGATCCGCCGCGTCTAAACGCTAGTCGAAAGCACCCGTCACACGGCCCAGCAACATGAACGCGCGGCTGGTTCGGGTTTCGGCCAAGGCTGCGATATCCTCATCCGACGCTTCGGCCTCAAAGGTGACCAGCATCTGATCGTATTTGCGCAAAAAGTGATGGGCCGCATCGCGGAAAATCATATCCTCACGCATCCGCCCTGCCGTCAGCGCCAACGAAGACCGGTCCCGCACACCACCCAAAGCCGCGACGGTCTTGCCGCGTTCCCCATGGGCGAACTTGCGCCAGATTTCGGGGCGCGCGCGGTCGGGGCGCAGATCGTCCATGTAAATGCCATCCTGGCTTAGCAACGTCAGAACATCCTGACTGGCCTGTATCAATTGTTTGGCTGTCCGGTCCTTCAACGCACGGCGCAGGGCGGCAAAGCCGACCTCATCGCCTTCGGTGTCGGGAAAGTTCAGCGCCCGCACCAGATCGGGCTTTGAAATCGGCGGCGTGATGTCTTCCGCTGTGGTGCCCAGCGCAAGGCTGGGCTGATCGTCGCCGCGCACCGGCTGCGGCGCAGGGGCCGCCTGCAATTTCGCCGTGGGGCGCGATGTGGCAAAGGTCGCCAACGCGGTTTCGGTCTTTTGGGTGGCGCGCGCGATCTCGTTGAGTTTGCGTTCCACGGTGGGTTCGATCCCCGCCCCGCGCGCCTGACGATCCGCCACATAGGTCTGGCGCATCCCGTCAATCGCAGCCTGCAACCGGCGGCTTTCTTCGCGCACCACTTTGGCCGAACGGGCGGACATGGCGGCGATCCAGATCATGGCGATGGGCAGAAAAATCGCCATCAACGTCATGACGAACCGCAGGCTGTCAATTTCGGCCGACCCGTCCCCTTCGGAGGGCAGCACCAGAAAAAACGTGGCCACACCGACAAGCCAGATCAGGCTGACGACAATGGCGACGATTTCGATGGCGGTGACGCGCACATCATCGGGCGGCGCAACAGCACCCCCCGTCCGTCCTGTCTTGTTGGAACCATCCGACATTACAGCGCCTTGCCTGAAAGCCTATTTATAAACGATCTCGAGGATTTCGTATGATTTCTGACCACCGGGCGTGCGCACCTCGACGCTGTCGCCCTCATCCTTGCCGATCAGCGCCCGCGCGATGGGCGACTTGATGTTAAGCTTACCATTCTCGATGTCGGCCTCATATTCACCGACGATCTGATAGGTCTTTTCCTCATCCGTGTCCTCATCCACCAGAGTGACATGGGCACCGAATTTCACAGCGCCCGACAGCTTGGCCGGATCAATCACATCTGCCAGCGAAATCGCACCTTCAAGCTCTTTCACGCGGCCTTCGATAAAGGACTGCTTTTCCTTCGCGGAATGGTATTCGGCGTTCTCGGACAGATCGCCATGTTCGCGCGCCTCAGAAATGGCACGGATGATCGCAGGGCGTTCCACGGACTTCAGATGCTTCAATTCGGCATCCAGCTTGTCGAATCCGGCGCGTGTCAGTGGTATTTTGTCCATCTGGGGCATCCTTGGGTGCTATTTCTCAAGTGCTCTTGCATAACCCGTCAGGTTGAGAACCCTCAAGGGGGTACGCATCCCCATAGGCCTTTATTTGCAGACGCCACGTTTCCGTCGCCCAGACGCAATTTTATGTCGCGCCAAGATTGCTGCATGCGCAGCCTTCGGATATGCAGATCAGGATGAATTTACCCGTGTAGCCAAGGGAGCGGAACATGGCCGAGATTGAACGCGAATCAATGGAATATGACGTCGTCATCGTGGGCGCGGGCCCCGCTGGCCTGTCTGCTGCGATCCGTTTGAAACAGCTGGATGCGGACCTGAACGTTGTGGTTCTTGAAAAAGGGTCCGAAGTGGGCGCACACATCCTGTCCGGCGCGGTGCTGGACCCCGTGGGACTGAACACGCTGATCCCCGACTGGAAAGAAAAAGGCGCCCCCCTGAACGTGCCGGTGAAATCCGACAAGTTCTATCTGCTGGGCGAGGCCGGCCAACTGCCAATCCCGACATTCCCCATGCCGCCGCTGATGAACAACCACGGCAACTACATCGTCTCCATGGGCAATGTCTGCCGCTGGATGGCCGAACAGGCCGAAGAACTGGGGGTTGAGATTTTCCCAGGCATGTCGTGTTCAGAATTGGTCTACGGCGACAATGGCGAAGTCAAAGGCGTCGTCGCCGGAGTCTTCGGTCTTGAGGCCGATGGCACCATCGGCCCCGACACAGAACCGGGCATGGAGTTGCACGGCAAATACGTCTTCCTCAGCGAAGGCGTGCGCGGGTCGCTCTCCAAAGAGGTCATCGCAAAATACGAACTCGACAAAGATGCTGAGCCGCAGAAGTACGGCATCGGCATGAAGGAAATCTGGGAAATCGACCCCGACAAACACAATGAAGGCGCGGTTTTCCACTCCCTCGGTTGGCCTTTGGGCGGAAACGCTGCAGGCGGGTCCTTTATCTATCACGCCGAAAACAACCAGATCTTCATCGGTCTGGTCACGGCCCTGAACTACAAAAACCCGCATGTCTTCCCCTACATGGAATTCCAGCGGTTCAAGCATCACCCCATGGTGCAAAAGCTGCTTGAGGGCGGCAAACGTGTGGCCTACGGCGCGCGCGCCATTGCGCAGGGCGGCTATCAGTCCATGCCCAAGGCCAGCTTCCCCGGTGGTGCGCTGTTGGGCTGTTCCGTGGGTCTGGTGAACGTGCCGCGCATCAAGGGCAACCACAACGCCATGCTGTCCGGCATCGCGGCCGCTGAAGCCGCGCACAAAGCCATCGGTGAAGGCCGCGCTTCGGATGAGTTGACCGAGTATAACAACGAGCTGAAATCCGGCCCCGTCGGCAAAGACCTGTACAAAGTGCGCAACGTTAAACCCTTCCAGTCCAACAACGGCGTGTTGGGCGCTCTGGGTCTGGGCGGGTTCGATATGTGGACAAACACCCTTGGCTTTTCCCTGTTTGGGACCAAAAAGCACGGCAAATCCGATGCCGCCGCCACCGAAAAGGCATCCAAGCACAAGCAGATCGACTACCCCAAACCCGATGGCAAGATCAGCTTTGACCGCCTGACGAACGTGTCCTTCAGCTTCACCAACCATGAGGAAAGCCAGCCTGCGCACCTCAAACTGAAAGACCCGTCCATCCCCGTGGCCGTGAACCTGCCCGATTACGCTGGCCCCTCGGCCCGCTATTGTCCCGCAGGCGTCTACGAATTCGTGGGCGAAGGGGCGGACACCAAGTTCCAGATCAATTTCCAGAACTGTGTCCACTGCAAAACCTGCGACATCAAGGACCCCAGCCAGAACATCAACTGGACGGTTCCGCAGGGCGGCGACGGGCCGAACTACCCGAACATGTAAATCCGGCTTATCGGATCAAAGGGGCCTCGCATCGCGGGGCCCTTTTTTCATGGGCGATGGGATCGGGACACATCGCCTCACCCTGTCGCAACATACCGCGCATCTTACAAAATGTTATTTGATCCCATGATTCTGACCTCCTACGCTGGTTCAAGCCGAAGAGGGGAATCTATTTTGACACGCCGACCTTTAAGACTGCTGTGCACCACCGCCGCCTTGGCCGTGGTCAGCCTGACAACGCCCGGGCTTGCCGACACGCACGCCGGATCCTATCTGGCCGCCCGTCAGGCGGGGATTTCAGGTGATTACGCAGCGGCGGCGGATTATTTCCAAAATGCCCTTATCGCGGATCCCAACAACACAACCCTGATGGAACAGACGTTGACGTCCTATCTGGGCAGTGGCGAGGTTCAATCCGCCGCTGAAATCGGCAAATCCTTGAACGAGACCGGTGGTGATAATCAAGTCGCCAATATCGCGATCATGGCACAGGCCGCCCGCAACGGCAGCTGGTCCACGATCTTTGAGATGCTCGAAGCGGGGCATGAGGTCGGCCCGCTTCTGGACGGTCTGGGACAGGCATGGGCCTATATGGGTCTGGGCCAGATGGACCGCGCGTTGATGGCCTTTGATGAGGTCGTCGACACCCCCGGTCTGCGCAACTTTGGACAACAACACAAAGCCATGGCGCTGACCATCATGGGCGATTTTGCGGCCGCCGATGCCATCTATTCCCTGCCACCCAACGAAGGCGTCGTGCCGACCCGTGGGTCGGTCTCCGCGCATTTACAAATCCTGAGCCGGATGGGCGAATTCGACAAGGCACGTGGCATCCTCACACGGGCCTTCGGGTCCGACGTGGACCCTGAAATCGCGGCCATCCGCAACGCCATCGAAGCAGGCGAAGTGCCCGTGCTGGACACCATGGTGTCCAACCCTGCCGAAGGCCTCGCCTATGCGTTCAAAAGCCTGTCTGACATCCTGCAGGGGGAGGCCAATGAAACCTACCTGCTGCTATACGCGCAAGCCGCCCGTCACATCGCCCCGCAAGACGCCGATACCCACATTGCCGCCGCTCGGCTGCTAAACGCTTTAGGCCAGTATGCTGACGCTGCCCAGACCTTTGCACAGGTCCTGACCGACGATCCCGCCTTTCACAGCGCCGAAATGGGCCGCGCCGAAGCCTTGCGTCTGGATGGTCGACATGACCAAGCGATCGAGGTTCTGACCCAGCTGACCCGCAGTCATCCGGATATGCCGCTGGCCTATGCCTCACTGGGCGATGTGTATCGCCAACAACAGAACTACGCCGACGCCAACAAAGCCTATGATGCCGCCCTTGGCGTCTACGAAGAGGATGCCTCGATCCGCTGGTGGCTCTATTACTCGCGCGGAATGACCTTTGAACGTATGGATGAATGGGACGCGGCAGAGGCCGATTTCCGCGCCGCGCTGGACTTGAACCCCGGCAATCCGTCCGTCCTGAACTACCTAGGATACTCCTTGGTGGATCGCGGCCTGAAATATGACGAAGCCCTGTCTATGATCGAAGACGCAGCCGAGGCACGGCCTGACAGCGGCGCGATCATCGACAGCCTTGGGTGGGTTTATTACAAATTGGGCCGCTATCAGGACGCGGTGACGCCGATGGAACGCGCGGTCGAACTGGAACCCAACGATCCGATCATCAGCGACCATTTGGGCGATGTCTACTGGCAGGTCGGACGCGAAGTCGAAGCGCGCTTTCAATGGGCCCGCGCCCTGTCCTTCGGCCCCGAGGACCAAGAGGCCGACCGCATCCGTCGCAAGCTGAACGTGGGCCTTGATGCGGTCTACGCCGAAGAAGGCGTGACCCCTACACCGGCGGTAGAGGTCGCCGATGACAACAACTGACGGCTGTGTCATCGAACCGGCCTTCGCCAAGATCAACCTGACGCTGCACGTGACGGGCCAGCGGGACGACGGGTATCACCTGTTGGACTCCATGGTCATGTTCACCGCGTTGGGGGATGTCATCACGGTCGCCCCTGCAGACACGCTGAGCCTCACAATCGACGGCCCCTTCGCTGAAGGACTGGACGCGGGCGCTGACAATCTGGTCCTCAAAGCCGCACGCAGCTTTGGTCTGGACCAAGGGGCGGCGATCACACTGACGAAAAACCTACCCGTAGCCTCGGGCATCGGGGGCGGGTCCGCCGATGCGGCGGCCACCCTGCGTGCCCTGTCGCAGCTGTGGGATGTGCCCCTGCCCGATGCGGCCACGCAACTGACGCTGGGCGCCGATGTGCCCGTGTGCATGACGGCTGATCTGACGCGGATGGAAGGCATTGGGGAGGACCTGACCCGCCTCGGCACTGCCCCGATGCTCGATTTGATCCTGATCAATCCTGGCGTGGGCGTGTCGACCAAAGCGGTGTTCGAAACCCTCGCCAGCAAAACAAATGCGCCCATGACAGCCGACATGCCGGACCCGTTCGAAATGGATGATTGGGTCAGCTGGCTTTCCCGTCAACGCAACGATCTTGAGGCACCCGCACGTGCGCTGGCCCCTGAAATCGACGATGTCCTGACGTTACTGGCCGATCAGTCGGGGTGCATCCTGTCCCGCATGTCCGGATCAGGTGCCACCTGTTTTGCGATTTTCGAGGATGCCGACACCCGCGATACGGCGGCGGCGGCAATCACGTCACAACGCCCAAATTGGTGGGTCGCCCCGACGGACGAAGCCCCTATCTGACCCGCGCCACCACGTAATCGGCCAGATCGAGAAGCATATCCTTGATCTCATGGTCCGGCACCTGCGCTAGTGCGGCCTTGGCTTTGTCCATCCACGCCAAGGCCTCACCCCGCGTGGCTTCCAGCGTGCCATGTTTGACCATCAGGTCCAGAGCCGTTTCTAGGTCGCCCTCCTCTTGGCGACCCTTTTCGATGGTCCGCACCCAAAAGGCCCGTTCTTCCGCGTCGGCCAAGGCCACGGCCTTGATCACCGGCAGGGTCAGCTTGCGTTCACGGAAATCGTCACCGATGTTTTTGCCAGTGGCGTCTGTGCCTTGGTAATCCAGCAGGTCATCCACAATCTGGAACCCGACGCCCAGCGCATCACCGTAATCAAACAGCGCCTGCACCAGCGCCGCATCGCGCCCTGCAATCACGCCGCCCACTTCCATCGCCGCCGAAAAAAGCGCCGCCGTCTTGCCGCGCACCACCTTAAGATAGATGTCTTCCGTCGTGGCCAAATCCCGCGCCGCAGTCAGCTGCAGAACCTCGCCCTCGGCAATGGTGGCGGCTGCATTGGACAGGATGCGCAAAACCTCAAGGTTGCCCGTCTCGGTCATCAACTGGAACGACCGCGCAAACAGATAATCCCCCACGAGCACAGACGATGTGTTGTCCCACAGCAGGTTCGCAGTTGGCCGCCCCCGCCGCTGTTCGCTTTCATCCACCACGTCATCATGCAGCAAGGTCGCCGTGTGAATAAACTCCACCGTGGCAGCCAGATGCACGTGGTAAGGCCCGTCATAGCCACACAGCTTTGCGGCAGCCAGCGTCAGCATCGGACGCAGACGTTTGCCGCCCGCCTCCACCAGATGCGCCGTCACCTCAGGGATACGCGGCGCATGTTCTGATGCCATCCTGTCCCGGATCAAGGCGTTTACATCCGCCATCTCACCCGTCAGGGCGGCGGCCAGCCGTTCGTGCGGCTTCGTTGCGGCATGGTCGAGGCTCATCACGGCTCCGTCAGTTGCTCGACAAAGGTGCGTCTTCCACCTTATGTCAGGATCATGAAAGAGCTTTTGCGCACCAATGACATCACCATCATCGCCTTCGCCAAGGCCCTTCTTCAAGGCGAGGATATAGAGGTGTTCGAGTTGGACGTAAACATGAGCATCCTCGATGGGTCCTTGGGCATATTGCCACGCAGACTGATGGTCCGGCGTGAGGATCACTTCGTGGCGACCTCCGTGATGAAAGCCAACAACATTGACCTCGGATTCTGACACCACGCTGGACGCTTTCCTTGGCGGACGCCTGACACTGGAACAGCCGCGCAAGGGTTACCGCGCAGGCGTTGATCCTGTGTTGCTGGCGTCCGCTGTGCCCGCGCAGGCGGGCGATGCGGTGCTGGAACTGGGATGTGGCACGGGGGCTGCACTGTTGTGTCTGGGCGTGCGCGTGCCGGGGCTGGCCCTCCACGGGGTGGAGGTTCAGGCCCGCTACGCCGATCTGTGCCGCGCCAATGTGGCGCGCAACGGGACCTATGCGTCCATCCACACCGCCGACCTGCGCGCCCTCCCCGGTGATCTACGCGCATTGTCGTTCGATCACGTCATCGCCAACCCGCCCTATTTCGACCGAACCCAAGGCAACCCCAGTGCCGCGCCCGACAAGGACATGGCCTTCGGGGGCGACACCGATCTCGTCGATTGGGTCGATCAGGCGACACGGCGGCTGAAACCGCGCGGGCGGCTTACCATGATCCAAAAGGCCCACCGTCTGGCCGAACTTCTGTCCGCTCTCGACAGCCGTCTGGGATCGGTGGTTGTGACGCCCATCACAGGCCGTGAAGGCCGCAATGCCGACCGTGTTCTGCTGCGCGCGAAAAAAGGGGGCCGCGCCGCTTTTCGCCTGACCGCACCGGTCTACCTGCACGATGGCCCTGCCCATCTGCGCGACGGCGAAGACTACCGCCCCGAAATCGTTCAGATTTTACGCAACGGCGCATCTTTCCCCACACGCGATTAATCTTTTCGCAACACTTTTCCTGCGAAGCTAAGCCTATGTCATATGCTGCCCCGCGGCGTGACAGAGGCCGCGAAATGTGGTCCGATACACTACACATCAACATAACGGAGGATACCCATGAGCTTGACGTCCCACCTTCAGGAACTCAAGAAGAAGCACGAATCCCTCTCCAATGCCGTCGAAGTGGCCCAACGAAGCCCCGGCGTTGATGACCTTGAGATTTCACGTCTCAAGAAACAAAAACTCCACCTCAAAGAAGAAATCACGCGCCTGTCCGCAGGCTAAGCGTTTGGCGTTGGCGTTTTGCGCCAGCGCCGTCACCCCGCCTCGGCGGCCACCAGATCGCGCCCCTCTTCGAACACGCGCGATGCCTGAATTTCACTGAAAATCCAGTTCTTGAAAGCCGCCACATGGGGCCGCGTTTGGGTGCCCGCAGGGCAGATGAACCGAAATTGTGCTTGCGTCAAAAGTCCGGTTTTGAACGGAGCCACCAAGCGCCCCTGTTCCAGCGCACGTGTGGCCAGCGACACCCGCCCCAACACCACCCCCGCGCCCGAAATCGCCGTATCCAGCGCGTGATCGGCCTGACTGAACCGCAAGCCTGACGTCGTATCGATAGAAATACCCGCCGCACGGCACCAGGCGGGCCAATCGGTAGGTTGTTTGAAGAAGGCGATCGATTCGTCATGGATCAATGGCGCACCTTCAAGTTTTTCTGGCGTATCGTATTTGGCCGCCAATTCTGGCGTCATCATCGGCGTCATCCATTCACGGATCAGCGGTTCTGAAAAAACGCCTTCGTCATTCCCCAACCCAAACCGGATCGCGACGTCCACCTCATCGCGGTCAAAGTCGATCAACCGCAAGCTGGCCGAAAAGCGCAATTCAATCTCCGGATGGGCCTGTGCGAATTCAAAAAGGCGGGGGGCCAGCCATTTTGATGTGAATGCAGGGCCAGCGGTAACAGTCAATGTCTTGTTATCGCTCAATCTTTGTGTATTTCGCCATGCCGCCGACAGGGCCGCGAACCCGTCCGTCACACCGGGCGCCAAAGCGCGCCCTGCCTCCGTCAGCTCCACCGCGCGGTTCAGACGGCGGAACACCGGATGGCCCAAATGGTCCTCCAACGACTTGATCTGGAACGACAGGGCAGCGGGTGTGACGTTCAATTCTGCCGCAGCTTGCGCAAAGGACAGGTGGCGGGCCGCGGCCTCAAAAGCGCGCAGGGCGGTCAAAGGGGGCAAACGGTCAGACATCTCACATAAGTATATCTTAACTGAACCGTTGGAAAGTCTCGTTTGTCAGACCGCCCGATCAACGCCATCTTAGGGTCAGACACCGAAACACCTCTGAGAGGATCACGATATGTTCGAAGCAACCACAAACGCCCGCACCCGCGACGCCATCCGCACAGCCCACGCCCAGCGCGGCGCGGTTCTGCGCGGCCTGTTCCGCCGCAAGTAACGCTCCGGCAGGCTTAGGTCTCTGACCAGTCCAGCCGAACGCAAACGGGCCGATCCAGCACGGGGGTCGGCCCGTCTGTCATCCAGACTTGCAGAATCCGCAACACGGGCTTGCGGCCTTATCGGTTTTCGCACGGCGTGCATCCGCGTATTCAATCCCCATGGGAGGAGACCACGCCACGCATAGGATGGACCCATGTACGACCAACTGACACCTGCCCAAGTCGACCGCATCATCGCCCAAGCCCGCAGCCAGCGCGCAGGCGCATTCGGCCGGATGATGGCAAACCTGTTCCGCCGCTAATCCGGTCGGACAATGCAAAAAGGGCGGGGATCATCCCCGCCCTTTTGTCATTCTGGCGTCTGAATATCAGACGAAGAACTGCGCACCGTTGGCCGAAATGGTCGACCCATTGATGAACCCGCTTTCGTCGGAGGCAAGGAACGCCACACAACGTGCGATTTCCTCAGGCTCCCCCAAACGACCGGCAGGGATCTGGCTGATGATGCTGTCGCGCACCTTTTCAGGCACGGCCATCACCATTTCCGTGGCGATATAACCGGGGCAAATCGCATTCGCGGTGATACCCGCACGCGCGCCTTCTTGCGCCAAGGACTTCACGATCCCCAGATCACCGGCCTTCGTCGCGGCGTAGTTCACCTGCGCGAACTGACCTTTTTGACCGTTGATCGAAGAAATCACGATAACGCGGCCGAACTTGCGTTCGCGCATGCCGGGCCAGATCGGGTGCACGGTGTTGAACACGCCGGTCAGGTTCGTGTCGATCACTTGGTGCCACTGTTCGGGCGTCATTTTGTGGAAAGGCGCATCGCGGGTGATGCCTGCGTTGGCGACGACAACCTCAATCGGGCCCAAATCAGCCTCAACCTGTTCCAGCCCCGCTTTGGAACTGTCGTAGTCCGCGACGTTCCACTTGTAGGTCTTGATGCCGGTTTCTTCGGTGAACTTCGCGGCGGCTTCGTCGTTGCCCGCGTAGGTCGCCGCAACGGTATAGCCGTCCGCTTTGAGCTTTTTCGAAATGGCCTCACCGATACCGCGGCTACCGCCGGTGACGAGTGCAACACGTCCCATGGTCTTCTCCTTCAAACAGTCTGTTTGGTAATTTCATTATACGCGAATAATCCCGTGCGCAACTTTATTGCGCACGGGACGTGACGTTATCAGGAACGTTCAACACACAGCGCAACACCCATGCCGCCACCGATGCACAACGTCGCGAGACCCTTTTTGGCATCCCGGCGCTTCATCTCAAAAAGCAACGTGTTGAGCACGCGGCAGCCGGAGGCGCCAATCGGGTGGCCAATTGCAATGGCACCGCCGTTCACGTTTACGATGGCCGGATCCCAGCCCATGTCCTTGTTCACAGCGCAGGCTTGTGCTGCGAAAGCTTCGTTGGCTTCGACCAGATCAAGGTCATCCACAGACCAACCCGCCTTGTCCAGCGCCTTGCGGGACGCATAGATCGGGCCCACGCCCATGATCGACGGGTCCAGACCGGCGGTGGCGTAGGACGCGATCCGCGCCAAAGGCTCAATCCCACGCTTTTCGGCTTCATCGGCGGACATCAACAGGGTCGCTGCCGCACCGTCATTGAGGCCGGAGGCGTTGGCGGCCGTCACAGACCCATCTTTCGTGAAGGCAGGGCGCATCTTTGCCATCGCTTCGATGTTGGCGCCGTGGCGGATGTATTCGTCCTGATCCACAACGATGTCGCCCTTGCGGGTCTTCACCGTGAAGGCCGCGATTTCATCAGCGAACTTGCCAGCCTTTTGTGCGGCCTCGGCCTTGTTTTGGGAAGCCACAGCAAATTCGTCCTGCATATCGCGGGAAATTTGCCACTGTTCGGCGACATTTTCGGCGGTTTGACCCATGTGGTACTGGTTGAACGCATCCCAAAGACCGTCCTTGATCATGGTGTCGATCAGCTTCATGTCGCCCATTTTCTGACCCGCGCGCATGGCTTGGGCGTGGGGGGACATCGTCATGTTTTCCTGACCACCCGCCGCCACAATCGACGCATCGCCCAGCATGATGTGCTGCGCGCCCAGCGCGACAGCGCGCAGGCCGGACCCGCAGACCTGGTTGATGGACCATGCTGCGGCCTCTTTTGGCAGGCCCGCGTTCACATGGGCTTGACGGGCGGGGTTTTGACCCTGCGCAGCCGTCAGTACCTGACCCAGAATGGTTTCCGAGATTTCGGATTTATCGACACCCGCACGCGCGACGACGGCCTCAAGAACGGCAGCGCCCAGATCATGGGCAGGTGTGTTGGCGAACGATCCGCCAAAGCTGCCGACAGCGGTACGCGCGGCAGATGCAATTACAACGTTGGTCATGGGGTGAGTCCTCTTGTTGGTCCGACCGGTCGGCGGAACAAGAGAGCCCCAGTTGCCGTAACTTTGCACGACACGTGGCTGCGGGCCCCCTTACCCGCCGTTGTGCCCGTGCATATGAGATTGCGCGCCCGTGCGCAACGGGTTCACCCTGCGTCACCTGACCGCGACGCGAATGTCCGCCATGCACTTTCTACTTCACCGAGAATTTCGGAACCCCGAAGTGATACCCCTGAACACAGTCAACACCCACCGACATCAAAAAATCCGCCTCTTGCTGGGATTCGACCCCCTCCCCCACCGCGAACATTTCAAATTGGTGGGCGACAGTGATCAGCGCCTCTGCCAGCACCTGATTGTCTGGGTCCCGATGAATATTGCGCGTAAAATGGCTGTCGACCTTCACCAGATCAAAGAAGAAATCCTTGAGGTACCGAAAGGCCGTGAGCCCCGCGCCGAAATCGTCCAAGGCGAACGCCAGCCCATAGGGCTGCATCTCTGCCATGAAGCGGATCACAACCTCAGGCAATTTCATTGCGCTTTCTTCGGAAATCTCCAAAATTAGCCGATCCGCATACATCGACCCACTGTCAAGTTCGCGTTCCAAAACCCGCCGCCACGCCGCATCCCCCAGCGACCGCGCCGATACATTGACCGACAGCCGCAGGTCTTGGTGCCGCGCAAGCAGCCGAAAGGCGAGCTTGAGACTGGCCGCATCGATATCACGTCCAATGCTCGTATCTTCGATCTGGCCCATGAATTGCGCGGCTGGAATGATGCGCCCCGTCTCGTCCATGACGCGGATGAGGCATTCGTGAAACGCCACAGGAAAGCCGCTTTGCGCCGCACAGACGGGCTGCAACGCCAATTGACACGAATCCGTCTGCAAGGCCGTGCGCACCATCGACAACACATCCTTGTCCCGCACGCTCACCGCATATTCCAGCGGATCACGTGGCGTCTGATCATCCCATTCAGAGGCGTTCGGTCCCACGGTTTCAATCCCTCAATAACCCTGCACGTGGTGCCACATAGATGTTTAAGGGCTGGTAAAGGATAAGCGTTTGAACCTAATTTTATCTATAAAGGAGACCCCCATGTCAGACCGCTGCGGCTGGGCCGGATCAGAACAGATCTACACCGATTACCACGACACCGAATGGGGCGTGCCGGAATGGGACAGCCGCGCTTTGTGGGAAAAGCTGATCCTCGACGGGTTTCAGGCGGGCCTTAGCTGGATCACCATTTTGAAGAAACGCGATAATTTCCGCGAGGCCTTTGAAGGGTTCGATCCCGCCGTTATCGCCTCGTGGGGCGAACCACAGGTCAACCGCCTTTTGCAAAACCCCGGCATTATCCGTCATCGCGGCAAGATCGAGGCCACGATCACGAACGCCCAAGCCTATCTGCAAATCGACGATTTTTCAGCGTTGTGTTGGTCCTATGTGGGCGGTGCGCCGATCCAGAACCGGTTTGAAACGTTGTCCGATGTGCCAGCCGCCACGGACATCTCCACCCAGTTTTCCAAAGACCTCAAGAAAATGGGGTTCAAATTCTGTGGCCCGACGATCGTCTATGCGTGGATGCAGGCCTGTGGGCTGGTCAACGACCATCTGGTCACGTGTCCGCAAAGACCTGTCTGTGCGCGGCTGTCACCAACGATTTAGCGCGGCCTCATCCTCGTCTTTTGACGCGACCCAATCAGACCCGTCTGCGGTCACTTCCTTCTTCCAGAAGGGCGCGCGGGATTTGAGGTAATCCATCAAAAACTCCGCCGCTTCAAAAGCGTCCTTGCGATGTTTGGATGCGGTCGCGACCATCATGATTACCTCCCCCACATCCAACCGGCCGAAGCGGTGAATGACCATCGCCTCCGCCAAATCCCACCGCTGCATCGCCTCGCCCCGAATGGCCCCCAGCGCCTTTTCGGTCATGCCGGGATAATGCTCGATCTCCATGCCCTCTAGGCCACCGGTCACATCCCGCACGACGCCCGTGAAACTGACAACCGCCCCCGCACCGGGGCAGGCGGCTGAAAAGGTGTTCAGCTCCCCACCGGGATCAAAGGGCATGGCCTGCACACGGATCATGGCTAGCCCCCCGTCATGGGCGGGAAAAACGCCACTTCCTGCACGCCCTCCAAGGACGCAGCAAAATCCGCAAGCTCCTGATCCAGCGCCACGCGCAGGGCACTCACGTCTTCAAACGCGGCCTCATAACGGGCCTCACGGGCGCGCAACTCATCCACCAGCTCGGCCACAGTCTTAGCCGACGTGTCCACGACTTCGCGCGGCAGTCCAATGCGTTCCCGCACCCAAGCAAAATACATAACCTGCATCGCGTCCCCGCCTCATTTGTCACTCAAGAACGGCATCGCTTTGCGCAAATAATCCGCGCCGGTGATGACCGTCAAAACCATGGCCGACCACAACAGGATGATCCCGATCCACCACGAATAATACGCCCCGTTCAGCTTCCATCCGATCCCACCTTCATCAGGCAATTCACCCGACAAAATGGCATCCACCGTGGCGCCGTCCATGCCCTCAACAGACATCTCGAAATAGGTCTCAAACGCGCCGGTGGAAAACAAAACGGCAATGGCCGTCATCTGAGCAGCCGTTTTCCACTTGGCCAGCTTGGTGACTTTCAACGTCCCCGCTGTATCGCCTAGAAACTCCCGCAGGCCGGACACGAAGGTCTCACGGAACATGATCAAGGTCGCAGGCAGCAAAATCCACGGGTTCATGCCGGAAAACCCGCAAATCACCAGCAATGCGATGACCACCATCGCCTTGTCAGCGATCGGGTCCAGCATCGCACCAAACTTGCTTTCCTGCTTCCATGCGCGCGCCAGATAGCCATCGACCCAGTCGGTCGTCGCGGCCACCACGAACAAGATCAGCGCGAACCAATCCGCCCAAGGCCGCGCGAAATACAAAAACATGATCGCCACACCGGGGGCCGCCAGCAGACGCAACAGCGTCAGGATATTGGGAATGTTCCACGTCATATCGTCTGTCTAAGCCCTTTGCCGCCCATGCGCCACCGCCCCGCGTCTCTGGTTCACAAATACCTGAAAAACGACAGGACAGCCGAGCGCCCGATTCCTTATACTACGCACCGCTGACCCGCTTCCGTCGCGCAGCGCAGCGGCGCGGATCGGATGGGCAAAGCCCATTCGAAACCCCGCAGGCGCCATCAGCCTTTTTCGTTGAAGTAGCCATAGATCGTCTCGGCCATATTGTCCGAAATCCCGTCCACCGCCTTGAGGTCCGCCAAAGCCGCGCGTCCCACCGCCTTCGCAGATCCGAAATGCTGCAACAGCGCGCGTTTGCGCGCGGCCCCGACACCCGGCACGTCATCCAAAGGCGTGGCCCCGATGGCCTTGCTCCGTTTGGCGCGGTGGGTGCCAATGGCAAATCGGTGCGCCTCATCCCGCATCCGCTGGATGAAATATAAAACCGGATCATTGCGCGGCAACGCCATGACAGGCTTGCCTGTGCGGTAGAATTCTTCTTTACCGTGGTCGCGATCCACACCCTTGGCCACACCGACCATGGGCACGTCGCTGACGCCCAGTTCGTCCATAATTTCGCGCACCGCGCTGACCTGTCCCGCACCGCCGTCAATCAGCAATAAACCGGGCCACGTGCCCAGCTGCCTATCGGGGTCTTCCTTTAACAGCCGCTTGAAGCGCCGCGTCAGGACCTCCTTCATCATGCCAAAGTCATCGCCGGGGGTCAGCTCCTCGCCGCGAATGTTGAACTTTCGGTACTGGTTTTTATCGAATCCCTCGGGCCCCGCGACGATCATCGCGCCCACAGCAAACGCCCCTTGAATGTGGGAGTTGTCGTAAACCTCAACCCGCTGCGGCACCTGTGGCAGATCGAACGCCTCTTTCAACCCGCGCAACAGCCGCGCCTGCGTGGCGGTCTCTGACATCTTGCGGCCAAGGCTTTCGCGGGCATTGCGCGCAGCCCCGCTGACCAGCTCCGCCTTTTCGCCCCGCTGCGGCACGACAATCTCAACCTTGCGGCCGGCCTTATCGGCCAGCAGTTCACAGACCAGGTCCTCGTCATCCACGCCGTGGGACAACAACAACAGCCGCGGCGGCTCACGGTCGGCATAGAACTGCCCGATGAAGGCCTGCATGACCTCCGCCGGGTCCTCATCACCACTCACACGGGGGTAATAATCGCGGTTGCCCCAGTTCTGATTGGCGCGGATGAAAAAGACCTGCACACAGGCCTGCCCGCCATCGCGGTGCAGCGCGATCACATCAGCCTCCGTGGTGTTCTGCGGGTTGATGCCCTGCGCCGTCTGCACCTGCGTCAGCGCCTTGATCCGATCGCGCAAAGCAGCGGCCCGTTCAAACTCCATATCCTCGGACGCTTGTGTCATCTGCTTGGCCAAAGCCGCTTGCATGTCCGTTGTCTTACCGGTCAAAAACCGCTCCGCATCGCGCACCAGCTGCTTGTACTCCGCCACCTCGATCTTGCCCACGCAGGGCGCGCTGCAGCGTTTGATCTGATACTGCAAACAGGGCCGCGTCCGCGTCTCGTAATCACTGTCGCTGCAGGTCCGCAGCAGGAACGCCCGCTGCAGGGTGTTCAACGTCCGGTTCACCGCCCCCGCACTGGCAAATGGGCCAAAATAGGTGCCCTTCTTTTTCTTCGCGCCGCGATGTTTGTCGATGCGCGGATAATCATGGTCCTTTGAGATCAGGATATTCGGAAACGACTTATCGTCGCGCAGCAACACATTGTACTTGGGCTTCAACTGCTTGATGAGGTTCTGTTCCAGCAACAGCGCCTCGGTTTCTGTCTGGGTGGTCAGAAACATCATCGACGCGGTGTGCGAAATCATCGTGGCAATGCGCGCGGAATGGCCCGTCGGCCGCGCATAATTGCTCACCCTGTTCTTGAGGTTCCGCGCCTTGCCCACATACAGCACACGGCTTTCACTATCGAGCATCCGGTACACACCAGGGGACGAATCAATCGTCCGCAAATAGCCCTGAATCACCTGATAGCCGGTCTTGATGGAGGGGGATTCGCTGCTCATGTCCCTAACCTATGATTCTATGCCGTCGCTGCAATGGCGTCCCCCGTGCCGCAAGTGAAAACATCCCCACAGAATCTGTGGATAACTACGGGGGTAGATGTCGGCGAATGGCAATTTATCGTTGTTTCTGTGGGGGTTCATCTGTTTGCCCGATAATTAGGCATCTCCGCAAGATGCTGTAATCGTTGAAAAAAATTATTAACAATTTCTAAGCATTTGAAATCATTAACGAAAAGTAAACGTTTTGTGACGCCTCAGAGTGGCGGTGCACAAGTTGATGCAGCGTCCTACTCTACACCCAAAACATCCGGCGTTTCCCAGCCCAGATGTTGGCCGCCATCGACGCACAAAAGCTGCCCCGTCACCCCTCGCGAATCGAGGAAATACCCCAAGGCACCGGTGATATCCGCCACGTTCGCACCACGGCCCAAAACAGTGCTGTCGCGCTGCCGTTTGAAGTGGTCCGCAGACTGGCGCGCGCCCTGCAATGTGGGGCCCGGCCCGATGGCATTGACGCGAATGTCAGGCGCCAGCCCTTGGGCGGCGGTCTGCGTAAATGCCCAAAGCCCCATCTTGGCGATGGTGTAGGTCATAAACTCCGGCGTCAGTTTGCGCACCCGCTGGTCGATCATGTTGACGACAAGCCCGCGCGCCATGGGTTCCCCCATCTCGTCGGTCCCAGCCTTGGGGCATTGTGCGGCAAAGGCTTGGGTCAAAACGAAGGGCGCACGCAGGTTGGACCCGATGTGCCGGTCCCAACTGTCGCGTGTGGCGGTGTGCACGTTGTCATATTCAAAGATGGAGGCGTTGTTGACCAGCACCGTCAGGGGCTGCCCCAGCAGTCGGGTGGCCTCGGGCACGAGGGCGGTCGTCTGCGTCTCATCCAGAAGGTCGGCTTGCAGAGCGATGGCTGTGCGACCCATCGCCGAAACCTCATCCACGACGGCCTCAGCCGCATCAGCGCTGGCATTGTAATGGATCGCCACATCCAAGCCCCGCCCTGCCAGATAAAGCGCCATGGCCTTACCCAGGCGCGCGGACCCGCCGGTGACCAGCGCTGCCCCCATCACAGGACAACCCATAGATAGGCGATATAGGCCGCAGACAGCGCCACGCCCCAGACGCGCGTCAAATCCTGACGCAGGTAGACGAAGGGGATCAGCAGCAAAGAGGCCGCCACCATGACCCAGAAATCAAAGGCAAAGAAATTCGGGCTGACGGGGATATTGCCCACCAAAGACGCCACACCGATGATGCCCAACAGGTTGAACATGTTGGACCCGATGACATTGCCCAACGCCACATCCGCCTGACGGCGCAGCGCTGCCATCACAGTCGTGGCCAGTTCCGGCAACGATGTGCCAATGGCCACCAACGTCAGACCGATCACCGCGTCCGAAACCCCGTAATCGCGGGCGATGTTGGACGCGCCGTCCACCAGAAGGCTGGCGCCCAGCGGCAGGCCGATCATGCCAAGGATCAAGAACAGAATGATTTTGGACCACGGCAGGTCGGGGTCCGCGCCCTCGAGGTCGTCTGCGTCATCCTCAGCGCAGGCCTGACGGTGATCTTTGGCCGCCAGGGCCGCATGGGTCAGCATCGCGGCCAGTGCTGCCAGCAAAATCAGACCCGCGATCCAGTCATACACGCCGCGATAGGCCAGCGCGATAAACAGCACGGTCGCCGCGATCATCTGCAGGTAGGACGCACGGGTGTTGAATTGGCTGGTATGCATCACCGCCAACAACGCCGGCACACCCAGCACCAACAATACATTGGCCGTGTTCGACCCAACAACATTGCCCAAGGCCAGATCAGGGACGCCGTCCCAAATGGCCTGAACGGAAATCAACAGCTCCGGCGCGGAGGTCCCGAAGGCCACAATCGTCAACGACACGATCAACGCAGGCACGCCCAGCCGCAGCGACAGGTTCACTGCACCCTTCACAAGGCTGTCCCCTGCCAGCAACAACAACACCAGACCCACAATCGTATAGATCCAGTCGGTGACCGGACCTGCGGGCAAAGATATCCACTCATGCATCAGGTGCGATCCTTACACGAACAAGGTTTGCCAAAAGTAAACCGCCCACACTGGCGACATTTGGCATCCGTCAGCCGTTTCATCCCCGGCACGGTGAGTTTTCCGAACATCGCCAGAACGCCCATACCGATGAGAAAGAGGGAGACAATTTTAAAGATCATTTACAGGCCAAACCTTGCATACGCCGCACGTTCTTCGATGCCTTGAACAGCATCATCCACAATCTGCGCGCCAAAACGGGCGAGGAATGGCTTTTTCGCGCCGAACCGGCGGAAGGTCACTTTGTCCCCAAAGCGGTCCTTCATCATCGGCACAAGGTGGCCAATGCCATCCGCCAGCCCCACATCAACACCCTTCTGACCCACCCAGATATCACCTGTGAACAGGTCTTGGCTGTCATCAAGTTTCGCACCCCGCCGCGTGCGAATGTGGTCCTTAAAGACCTCATGCAGGTCATCCAACAGGGTCTTGAGCCGTTTCACATCCGCCGGTTTTTCCGGCTGAAACGGATCCAACATGCTTTTGGACTTGCCGGCTGTATAAACCCGCCGCTCAGCGCCGACCTTATCCAGCGTTCCAGTCAGACCGAAGCCCGCGGAAATCACCCCGATGGACCCGACGATAGACCCCGGATCGACGTAAATCTCATCCGCCGCCACGGCGAGCCAATAGCCGCCCGATGCCGCCACGTCCTCCACAAATGCAAAGACCGGCACGTCCTTTTCATCGGCCAAACGCCGAATACGGGCGGCAATCAGGGACGATTGCACGGGCGATCCACCGGGGCTGGAAATTTCCAGCGCCACGGCCTTGGGTTTGGATTTGAAGGCTTTTTCAATCGCCTCTGACAGGCCGCGATCAGACAGCGCGCGGCCAGATGTGGCGATGGCACCCTGCAGGCGGACAACAGCCACATGCGGGTCATTCTTGAGAAAGGGGATCCAGCGTTTCATCTGGGGTTATGTAGGCCGAGCACGGGCGTGAAACAAGGCACCGTCACTGCCTGATCCGCCAGCCGGTTTTGAAGATCCACGCAATGACGCCCACACAGGCTGCGGTGAACATCGCGATGGCAAAAAGGCTCAACCCGATGGGCACATCAGCGGTGCCGAAGAACGACCACCGGAACCCCGAAATCAGGTAGACCACCGGATTGAACAGGGTGATCGTTTGCCAGATGGGCGGCAACATAGAGACGGAATAAAACGACCCGCCCAAAAACACCAAGGGCGTGATGATCAACAGCGGGATCAGTTGCAACTGTTCGAAATTCCCCGCCCAGATGCCGATGATGAACCCCAAAAGCGAGAACGACAAACACGTCAACGTCAAAAACGCCAGCATGGCCAACGGATGGGCGATGGTGATGTCGACGAACAAGAACGAGGTCGCCAAAATCACCAACCCGATAAACATCGCCTTGGTCGCGGCCGCGCCAACATAGCCCAATGTGATTTCCAGAAAATTCACGGGCGCAGACAGCAATTCATAAATCGTGCCAATGAATTTGGGGAAATATATCCCGAAACTCGCGTTGCTGGTGGCCTGCGTCATCACGCTGAGCATGATGAGGCCGGGCACGATGAACGCGCCGTAGCCCACGCCCTCAACCTCTTCGATCCGCGATCCGATGGCCGTGCCAAAGACCACAAAATAAAGAGAGGTTGAAATGACTGGGCTGATGAAGCTTTGCGTCAGCGTGCGAAAGAACCGCGCCATTTCGAACAGATAGATGGATTTGATAGCTTGGTAATTCATGCGCCCGCCCCTTGGGTGTTGTCCGCCACGAGGGAGACGAAAATCTCCTCCAAAGAAGACTGCTGCGTCTGAAGGTCGGTCATTTTCAGACCCGCCCCCGGCAGTGCGGCAAGAAGGCCAGTGATGCCCGTCCTCTCCATCCGGGTGTCATAGGTATAGACAAGGTGCCCGTCTTTGACCGTCAAATCATAGTCAGCCAATCCTGCAGGCACCTGTGTCACGGGGTCCGCCAACATGATGGTCATGCTTTTCTGGCCCATGCGGGTCATCAAAGCGTCTTTGTCTTCAACGAGTAGAATTTCACCCTTGGCGATGACACCGATGCGGTCGGCGATCGCTTCAGCCTCTTCGATGTAGTGGGTCGTCAAGATGATGGTAACGCCGTCCTCTTTCAGGCGGGCGACGACCTCCCACATGTCTTTGCGCAGCTCAACATCCACACCTGCGGTGGGTTCATCGAGAAACAACACACGGGGTTCATGGGCCAGCGCCTTGGCGATCAATACACGGCGTTTCATGCCGCCTGACAGCATCATGATCTTTGCGTCCTTCTTGTCCCACAGGGACAGCGATTTCAGGACCTTCTCAAGATGGGCCGGGTTCGCTTTCTTGCCGAACAGCCCACGCGAAAAACGGACCGTGTTCATCACCGTCTCAAAGGGTTCAAGGTTGATTTCTTGTGGAACAAGCCCCACCAAAGCCCGCGCTGCACGGTAGTCGGTGATGCTGTCATGGCCGCCGATGGCAATACGGCCTTCGGTTGCACGGGTGATCCCGCAGATCGTGGAAATCAACGTGGTTTTGCCCGCACCGTTCGGTCCGAGAAGGGCGATGATTTCACCTTCTTTGATGTCCAGATTAACAGTTTTGAGCGCCTCAAAGCCGCCGTCATACCGCTTGGTGAGGTCACGGACCTCGACGATGTTGATCATGATGGTCTTCCTTTGTCTGGCAACCTAGTGCGCGTGCATCGGAAGGGGAAGACGCGGCGGCAAATATGGCGGGTTGGCTGCATTCGCATTTGGATCGGATCGGCTGTTGAGTTCTCCAGTTTATGGTTCTGGGGACCGTGGCCCAGTGACGGGCCGTTTGCGTCGTGGGTCTGCCCGTACGTGCTGCATTGGCGTTGGGCGCCTGTTGGCGCGGGGCACAAAAAACCGCCCCCCAGGGCGGTGTGTGCGTGTTGGGTCCCCTCGCGCTTTGGGTTGCAATACGCTGTGAGGGCTACGGCTTCTTGATTTCATGAAGAAAGCCTTGGTTGCGGGAGTTCGTAACTACCGAAAGCGAATGGTCATTGTGCTGACTGTTTAATCGCAACAAGCGACTTATCCGTGGGGCTTAGGGCAAACGACAGTTGCGGTATTTTATTAAATAAAATCAAATACTTTATACGGGTATGTCTGCTCAAATCGTAGTACCATATCGTAGTAACGTACCCATAAATTTTCCGCAACAAGAGCGTTGTCGCATAGAGTAGGGTGTGTTGGCCTACGGTCGTGCTAGTCGCGTTTCAGCGAAATGAGCTTAGATTCGCAGCAAACCGTCCCGTCCCGTTCGATCCTTGTTTTCCTTTGTGTAACCGTCAACGAAACCTGCGCTTAATGTTCGCAACATCTTCAAGATAGCCATCTAGGGCACCGTCGTGATCCAAAATCCTAAACGGATTGGTCATTGCTGCGTGACGCTGATGATCTTCTGTAATCCGACACCAAGGACATTGTTCGCCTTCTTCATTCAATGGCTCCGAACAGGACTCACATATAAAGTCGGTTTCAACAATTTGCCCATCGGAGAACACGCGGGTCTTTCGCTGATCGTCCAGCAGATACGGGGTGGGATAGCTCTTCCCAATCACAACCTCATAGCTTTCGTAGCCATATCGACCCGCGATGTCCTTCACTGACGGCAGTTTTGGCTCTGGAAACTTGCTTCCCACGATCACTGCACTGATGCAGCTAGCTGGTAGAAAGAGGATGTGGTTCCCGACAATCTCTTCACAATTCTCTTCATCAACAACCATCCTGCATTCCTGCTCATATGCCCATTCAGCATATTTTGAGAAGTAAGCAGCGGAAAAAACCGCATCACGGAGCCAAGATGCATGTCTTGGTTTTCCAACAACTGATGCCTTCGCCAGGAGGTCGTGAAGATCGGTCTTCGGTGCTTCTAGATAGTCCACATCGCGGATTGGTGTGTGTGGGTGATGCTCCTTGATCCTGTCACTATCGAACTCCAGCACAAAACCCGAATGGTTGTCCGCATAGTGCGCCCACATCGGCGAGACAATCGGAGACTTTGAGAAGCAGGTGGTTGGAAACTGAGGTAGCTCCTGCACGATATCGTTGTAAGTCGCCTAGTGCTCCGTCGGCACACTCAGGTCTAACGCCAAAAACAACTCGTAAGGGTCATTGTAGTCCTTTGGGAAGGAGAACTTCAGCCCACAAAACCCCTCACGGTCAAAGACCAGATCAAACACCTCGTGTGAAAAATACTTGTAGACCTTGGCCATCTTAAATCCCTTAATCACCAAATCCGTTTCAATGTCTGGTTATGTGCGATCTGATTGAGGCAAAAGAAGGGCTGTTTGTCAGCAAGCAGAGAGCCGGGATTGACGGCGATGAAGACCGGGCCGTCAGGATGGGTTGCGGCCATCTGTGCAGACCATAAGGCGATGCCGCGTTTGCTCTGTGCATAGGCCCCCATGTCATCGAGGTGCTTGTCTCCGGCAAGGGCCACCAGATCAACTGGGGCCTGGGCAGCGGACGACAGGTTAATGATGCGGCCATCGCTTGGAATGATCGGCAACAGGGCTTTGGTCAGAACATGCGGGGCCAGTGTGTTCACTACAAACCGTACATCCTGACCGTTTGGCAGGATCGGGTTGTGGGTTTTGTATACACCGGCATTGTTGATGAGCACATCAATCCGATCACGGTTGGCTTTGATGGCCTCGGCGAGTTGTGCCGTCTCTTCCAGTGACGAGAGGTCGGCCTGATATGTGGCGACATCGCCTCCTAGCTCTTTTGCTGCGGCCTCCAGCTTATCCGCACTTCGGCCATGCAGAATGACGGTGTGGCCCATACCAGCGAGGGTCTTGGCGGTCAGCAATCCAATGCCGTCGGTTGATCCAGTGATGAGAATGGTTTTGGTCATCATGTACTCTTTTCTGTTGGAAATCCGGGAAGTACCTCATCGGCCAGGCGCTTCATGGTGTGTTCGATGTCGGCTTGGTTGAACCGCAGGTTCAGGGCGACGTGGTTGATCCCGTGGTCACGCAGAGACGCGAGATAGGTCCTCAGGAACGTGATGCCGGATCGGAAACCCAGATGGATTGGTGTCGGCCCTGTACCATCCTCCGCGATGAGATCGACATAGAGGGACTGCATGACCGGCTTTGTCTCGGCACCGGCATTTGCACAGCGCAGACGATAATCCTTCCCCCACTAGACGCCACACATTGATGAAACCGTAGTGTCCGTCTGACCATTCAGCAGCTTTCGCCTCACCCAGTATGTCGATCAGCCTTTGCTTTGCACCCGCGGGGCTATAATCACTGTGGACATTGCGGGCAGGTTTGCGTGTCGCGTTAGGATCGTCGATACGGACGGTGTGGTCAAAGATGATGATCTCAGTTGCACCAACTTCACGTGTGAGCAGGTTCTTGAGTTCCTGGTCATGGGTATCCCGCCAAGCATGGTCTTGATCGAATGCACGCACAGTTGAGGGTGCGGTCAGGAACCCAACACTGTCGCGCTCGAAGCTGACAGCGACATTCGTGCGGACATCAGTCAGTTGAACCTCGGTCACATCGAGCCTTGGCGAGACGATCTTCCCGACAACGCCACCAGCGTCGATATGATAGGCTTGCCGCTCAGATGCATGAACATGGTAATTCACCGTCGCAGTGCGTGGCATCGTGATTATCCTCTTTGCAGAGGGCCCGGTGCGATGCATCGGGCCCAGATCATCTAATCAGGCAAGGTCGTCTTTGCCTTCGATCACGAAATGGTAGCTTTCTGATCCTGCGGTACGGGCATCGAGATGCGGTTTGTACTCAGGATCATTCATGAAGCTCATTGCCGCCTCTTTCGATGGCCATTCCAGGCTGATGCGGAGTGCGGCAGCTTGCTCACCGCCCTCGACCTGTTCGTGCGATGAGGTGCGGGCCAGATACTTGCCGCCATGTTTGGCAACAAACTTGTTTCCTGTCGGCAAGTCGTCGGGAATCCAGTCTTCGCTGGATGGCGTGACAGCGAGAACGGAATAGTAGGCCATGGGGTATCTCCTGTGGCGTGT
Organism: Pseudooctadecabacter sp.; assembly: GCF_965657175.1. Taxonomy (GTDB): domain Bacteria; phylum Pseudomonadota; class Alphaproteobacteria; order Rhodobacterales; family Rhodobacteraceae; genus Octadecabacter. Next base: position 196,872 of record NZ_CBFHNH010000003.1, read on the forward strand.
CCATTCCCAACAAGATATCGGCCATTGCAAAACCTGAATAAACTGGGTCAGATCGGAAATAATATTTCCGATTTTGGATATAATGATGGAAACAGATACTCTGCGCCTCTTTGTGCTGGCTGCCGACAAGCTGAACATCAGCGCCGCCGGGCGGGAACTTGGGCTGGCCCCATCAGTTGCCAGTTCCTGGATGAGCAAGCTGGAGAAAAGCGTAGGGGCCGACCTGCTGCATCGGTCCACCAGAAAGGTCGCACTCTCGACGGAGGGGCTAGAGTTCTTGCCCTATGCCAGAGACATCGTTGCCCGTGAGGATGCTGCCAGAGCCGCACTTGGCCAGGGCGAAGCACGGATAAACCCCGAAGATGAGTGGATCATCCATCAAGTCCCGGAACTTCGTATTGTCTATGATGACTTGTGGGCGTCTGTAAAAGAACGGCAATCGCAACTTAAGCACAAGCGTGGTGGCGAACTGACGTCGGAAAATCATTTCCGCGACCGCCGCCGCCCAAAATATCTGTTCTCTGGGCTAACCAAATGCGCGTGCTGCGGTGGTGGCTACACCATGATCTCGGCTGATCTTGTTGGTTGTGCGACAGCCCGGAACAAGGGGACGTGCGACAATCGCAAAAACATACGCCGTGATCATCTGGAAGATCGTGTATTGGGTGCCTTACGTCATCACCTAATGGAACCGGCCTTGTTCAAAGAATTCTGCGATGAGTTTACAGGCGAAATGAACCGCCTCCGGATTGAAGAGCGATCAACGATCAAGGCTGGGCGAACTGAGCTGGCAAAAATTGATCGAGATTTAGACAAGATACTTCAACTCTTTCTCAACGATGCTCTGCCGGTGGAAATGGTGAAGGAAAAGAGCAAGCTGCTGGAAAGCAGGAAGCTAGAACTCGAAAATTTCCTCGCCAACGCCGATGAGCCGCCTCCGCTTTTACATCCCGAAATGGCGGGATTCTACCGCCTGCAGGTCGAGAAACTGCATTCCTCCCTGCAGGACGAAATCGAGGCCAAACGACTGGAGGCCACGGAGATTTTGCGGTCCCTGGTAGACGAGATCATTTTGACGCCAACTGACGATGAAATGCTCATCGATGTGAGGGGCGATCTTGCTGGAATCCTTGGCATTTCCCTAAAACGTAAAAAACCCACCACAAGGGCGGGTCAATCGCAATTTGAGTTGGTTGCGGGAGTAGGATTTGAACCTACGACCTTCAGGTTATGAGCCTGACGAGCTACCGGGCTGCTCCATCCCGCGCTACCTAAGTGTTACATCGTCGAGAGATACGTCTGAGTTTCTTACTAGGTTTGGCAGTGACTTACTCTCCCACGTCTTAAGACGCAGTACCATCAGCGCAACAGTGCTTAACGGCTGGGTTCGGAATGGAGCCAGGTGTTTCACTTGTGCTATGACCACCAAACCAAGAAAGAAACTCTTTTCATCAGCGCCCCCGATGTCTTCCCACGGGGGGCTGTCCAAGTCGCGTACAACTGATTGTGTTGTGTATGCTTTTGATCAGTAGAGGTCGTATGACCTTGCTTCTACTGGATCAAATCAAGCCTATCGAACCATTAGTACCAGTCAACTGAACGCATTGCTGCGCTTACATCTCTGGCCTATCGACGAAGTAGTCTACTTCGGTTCTCAGGGATACCTTGTTTTGAGGGGGGCTTCCCGCTTAGATGCCTTCAGCGGTTATCCTGTCCGATCATAGCTACCCAGCACTGCCGTTGGCACGACAACTGGTCCACCAGTGGATCGTTCACCCCGGTCCTCTCGTACTAGGGGCAACTCCTCTCAAGTATCCTACACCCACGGCAGATAGGGACCGAACTGTCTCACGACGTTCTAAACCCAGCTCACGTACCTCTTT